>NZ_JBHSIU010000066.1:0-600507 GCF_042653625.1 Dactylosporangium cerinum
CCCCTCCAGGCGATTCGGATTCAGAATCACGGTAGCGATTCGGTTTCCGAAGCGCCAGGGGCAGTGCTTCACGGGTTCAGTCCTTGTCGTCCTCGCTCAGGGCCGAGGCCCACGCGTCGGACCAGCGGACGAGCGGGCGCAATGCCTGGTAAGCGCCGCGGCCCAGGTCGGTGAGCGTGTAGGTCGTGTCCGGCTGCTGAGCGACGAGCTGGGCGTCAAGGAGTTCGGTCAGCCGTTGCCGCAGGACGCTGGAGGACATGTTGTCGCAGCGCTGCCGCAGCGCGCGGAACCCGACCGGCCCGTGCCGCAGCTCCCAGACGACGCGCAGGTTCCAGCGGCGGCCGAAGAGGTCGAGGGCAGCCATGAGGGGTCGTCCGGTACTCGATCCGCGTACGGGCTGGCCTGGCCTGGGTACCGTCATCGCCTGTGTCACCCCTCTTGATGCTTCGATCTTCGATACAGTAGCGTCCGGTGAGTTGATTCGATTTCCGAAGCGGCAGGGGTGGCTTTGTTGACCTGGCGGACTCCCGAGCAGGCACGCCGCGCGTTGCGCAACGCGACCCTCCGAGGTTGGGAAGCCGCCGGCGCGGCAGCGGCATTACACCGGTCCGGCGAAGGTGATGTCGTCGCCGTCGACTCCGGGCATTGGATCGTGTAAACGGAGGTTGTCATGCACAAGCTGGTTGTCCTGTATCCCAAACCCGCCGATCCCGACCACTTCCGCGACTACTACGTGACCACCCACCTCCCGCTGGTCACGCGCCTGCCCGGCCTGCTCGCGTGGCGCTACAGCTTCGACGTGGCAGCGACGCCGGGTCAGACGCCGTACTTCGCGGTCTTCGAAGCCGAGTTCGCTGACGCTGCGGCAATGACCGCGGCGAGGGCGTCTCCGCAGGGCCGGCAGGTGGCCGCCGATGTCGCCAACTACGCCACCGGTGGTGCGGTCGTCATCCACTATCCGGTGCAATACGGCATCGGCTGAGCCTGAACCCCGGCGGATGGCCCTCGAGCCGCGCCCGGCCCAAGCTGCGCATGATAAGCCGCTTGATCAGCTGCGTGGACATGCCGCGACCTGCGCGGCGGTCGTCATCACCTCATGCCGCAGTACCCGTCATTGGCAGCGGAGTGCATCGGCGGCGGTGATGAACTCGTCGGCAAACTGCAGCAACGACAGCCATTCGGTGGGGATGGCGGATGCGCCGTCTCGGACACCGAGCAGCCCGCCCGCGATGGCGGCGTTGGTGTCGGTGTCGTTGCCGATCCGGACGATGTCGACCAGGACGTCGACCAGTGGGCGTGCGTCCAGAACCGCGGCGACGGCCAGGCTCAGCGAGTCCAGGACGTAGCCGGCCGCATCGTCGGCGAGAAACGTCTGGCCGGTGACGGCCAGCATCGCCGGTCGTAACTGCCGACCGTATCCGATGGCCTCGACGACCGCGGGCTGGCTCAACCGTGTCGCGGCCGCCTGCCCGACCATGACGGCGGCGTCCGGCGCGACCCCGGCCAGCAGCGCAGCAGCGATCTCGTTGTATGCCGCACAGGCCACGGTGCAACGCGGGTCGTCGTGGGTGATGGCTGAGATCTCCATCGACTCCTGGACCCTGCGGCTCTGGTCGGTGACCGCGAGCGCGGTCGGGATGCAGCGCATCAGCGACCCATTGCCGGCCTGGCCCACGCCGGCACCACTGGCACGGGGATCACCGGTCTGCAGGTACCGCACAAGGCCGGCACGGGTGGCGCCGCCGATGTCACGTGGCTCCGCGCCGGCCTGACGGCCGGGCCACTCACCCCGCAGCCAGGCAACCATGTTGTCCGCAGCGGCACGCACCACGTCCTCGCCCGGGGACAGGTGGGCCAGCAGCACGGCCCGCGTGAGATCGGTGTCATCGGTCGCATCGCCCGGTGACCAGCGGAACGGACCGCCTCCCACGATGTCGCGCAACCCGTCGGGATACCGGTCGCGGATACTCGCCCAGGAGGAGAACTCCACAGCCGCACCGAGGGCGTCCCCGGCGTGGACGCCCAACAAACCACCGGCCACCCGATCCCGACGATCCACCACTCGTCCAGGGGACACCCGTGCTGTCGCGTCGTCGACCACCGCGCCAGCATGCCTCACCAGCCAAGCCGCTGCATCGTCCGTCGACGGCATCGACCGCACGACTACGCCCATCCCCGTACTGACCGCGATCGCGCAGCGCTACACCGGCGAGATGCGCCGGCCCGCCGCGACAGTGATCGACGCAGCCCACGCCGAGCTCCACGCCCTGACAACGCTGGTCGACACGACCGTGCGGTAGGTACTCGTCGGCACCCAGTCACGGCGGCTTCAGCGGCGGCGGCCGACGAACGCGAGCGCCTCATGGGCTAGCGACTCCCATAACTCGACGCACGCCGGGTCCAGCGTGAGCCACTCGCGCATGGGGGTTCCCTTGTTCGCGTCGAACCGTACGCCCTGACCGGCTGCCGCGAGCGCATCCACCCGCGCCTTGGGCAGCTTCACGACGAGGTGATCCCGCACAAGCATGGCGAAGATCTTGTTGTCGACGCGCAAAGCGCCAGCGCCGAAGCCGGCACCAGCGCCCGGCGCGGTGACGTTCGGCTCGCCGCTGAGCCCGTCCACGAGCGCCTCGAAGCGCTCCTGCGGTGTGGCGTCGGCGGCGGCACGGTCAACCATCGAGCCACAGTATCGTCCGGAGCCCAGTGAGGCCTGTCCGGCAGCCCGCAGACGGCTGCGGCCGTCTGCGGGCTGCGATGTCGACGTTCGCCCGGAGGTGGGTCAGTTGGCCGGCACCGCGCCGCCCGCCTGCCAGGTGTTCCAGGGCACGTTCCAGTCGCCGTACCCGTCCCAGGTCGGCATCGTCGGGCCTCCGGTGCTGGTGTAGGTGATCGGGTCGCCGATCTGGGCGAAGTTGAAGTACGCCTTGGCGTTGGCCTCGGTCAGGTTGGTGCAGCCGTGGGAGGTGCTGCGCTGGCCGATGTTGCCGCCGTTCCAGCTGGCCGAGTGGACGTACTCGCCGGAGTTGGTGACCCGCACAGACCACGGCACCTGCTCGTCATAGCCGTCGCCGACCATGTGTTCGACGGCCTTCTTCTCCATGACGACCTTGGTGCCGTTGAACGTGGGGGTGCTCGCCTTGCCCAGCGACACCGGGAAGTCGAAGACCTGCTTGCCGTCGGAGGTCACGACCATCCGCAGGGTCTTGCCGTCGACCTTGCCGACGTTCGCCGGCCCGGTCTTCATGTCGAGGGTCAGGCTGTTGTCGTACACCAGCCCCGTCCCGCCCGACTTGCCCTTCGTGTCGAGGTTCATGGCGATGTCGGCGTGCGCCGGCCAGAACTCGGCCGGGCGGTAATGTGCCTCGATCGGGTAGCCGGCGTAGATCGTGGACTTCTGGAAGTACCACGCGCCCTGGGTCGGCGCCCCGTTGACGGTGACCTGGGTCGCCGCGTCGAAGTCCTTGGCGCTGGTGATCGACGCCGACAGGTACGCGATGATCGGCATGCCCACGCCGTACGTCGCTCCGTCCTTCTCGTACAGCCGCACGTGCACCGGCTTGCCGCTCGGCGGCGGCGACACCGACGGCGACGCGTCCCCGGCCGACTGCTGGCCCGACGGCGGCGCCCCCGACCACGAGGCCTTCGGCGCGGAGTTTCCGCCGCACGCCGTCAAGCCGAGGCCAAGGCCGACCAGCAGTGCCGCCACCCGCACGCGGTGAGAAGATCGCATAACCACGACGATGCCCCTTATGCGCGCCTGCCGCCACCGCTGTCCGGCTCGACCACATCACAATCGGCCGGATTTGCACCTCACAGGCTGCGATCGTCACGGAGCGTAGACAGTTCACGTTGCTCAAATAGGGCAACAATGCCCGGTAGGAGCAATGGGCGTCAGGTGAGTGGGAACACCGACTGGGCCCACGGCGGGCGCCGGGACGGCTGGATGGACGTGACCCACTTGACCCACCAGAAGCCGCGGCGGCCAGGCGCGACGATCCTCGCCGGGAAGCCGTGCCCGTAGGACAGCGGCCGGCCGGCCACGCCGGTCACCAGCCACACGTCGTTGAGCGTCGAGGCGCCGAACCAGCGGCTGTACCCGGTCGCTGAGCGGGTCTCGACGCTGCGCCAGCCGTCGCCGGGCACGCCGGCCGCGGCGAGCAGGGCGCTGAGCCGCACGCCGTCCCACTCCTGTTCGCTGTACCAGCCGCTGGTGCAGTCGAGCACGGCCGTGAACCGCTCGTGCGGCAGGTCCTGGACGGCCGCGAGGTCGAACGTGGCCGGGCCGACCCGCAGTGTCCACCGTGCCGGGTCGATGCGCTGGATGCGGTCGTCGAGCCAGGCCGTGATGAGCAGGTCGGGCTTGCGCACGGACCCGCTGAACCGGCGGCCGTCGCCGGGTCCTTCGTCCCAGACGGCGGTGGCGGCCGCGGCACCAGCGCCCAGAGCGGCGAGCCGCAGCACCGCCCGGCGGTCGACGTCGGCGCGGCGTGGCCGCACCACGTGCGTGCCGAAGTGGGCGACGAGGACGGCCAGGGCGGTCACCGCCGCGCCGACGTGGATCTGCATGAGCGCCAGCGGGCCGACGTGCTCGAGGTGGCCGGTCGAGTGGATCAGGCCGCTGGCGACGGTGATGAGGACGAGGACGGCCAGGGCGATCGACAGCCACTTCACCACGGTGCGCCGCCCGGGCCGCCGCAGCCCACGGCGGATCACGACGTACTTCCACGGGGAGAGCAGCAGGATCGCGAGGGCGCCCGCGGCGTGCAGCTGGATGAGGTCGAGTGGCCAGTCGACGCCGATGGTGTTGGCGCCGAGCCCGGTGAGGACCCCGGCCAGCAGCAGGAGCCCGAGCGCGAGGTCGACGCGCCGGCCACCCTGCCTGTTCCGGAACCGCACGCCCATGCGATGATGCTAACTCGTACCGATGAAACTGCGAGGTCGCAATATGGCATCGGCGCAACCCGTCAAGAACGTGCTGGTCGACGTGTGGCTGCTCGCGACGCTGGCCACACCCGCGGTCGAGGAGGCCCTCGCCGGCTCGCCGATGTCCGCCGACGAGTTCGCGATCTACGGGCTGGTCGTGGACCTCGCCCCGGTCACCGCCGCCGACCTGGTGCGGGCGACCGGCCTGCCACCGACGACCCTGTCCGGCATCCTCGCCCGCTGCGAACGCCGCGGCGAACTCGAGCGCGTCGCCAACACCGCCGACCGCCGCAGCGCCCTGCTCCAGCTCACCGAACAGGGCCAGACGGTGTACCGCGCCGCGCTGCCCGGCCTGCTCGACCTGCTGTCCCGCCTGGACGACGCCACGGCCGGCGGCACCGACGGGATCCGGCCGGCCCTGCAGGTCCTCGACGACGCGTTGCGCACGGTACGCGGCGTGAGCGCACGGCCGTACCAACTGCCACCGCCGTCGCAACGTCCGACCCTCGACTATGACGGCCCGCCGCTGACACCTGCCCAGCAGCGCGAGGTCCGCCGCTACGTGGACTGGCTGCGCCACCGCGACGGCTGACCGCCGACCGTACCGGCGGCCCGGCCACCCGAGCCGAGCGTGCCGCGGCAGGAGAGGCGACACCGCCGACCGAGACTCAGGAAATGATCGCCGCGCTCGAGGCGTACCAGGCCGGCATGAGCACCGAGGAAGCGCGGAACCGTTCTCCCTCTGGCCCGAGCCCTTGTAGATAAAAGTTGCGGGCTTCGACGATGATTGCTGCGTGGCCAGCGGCATGCGGACCTTGGGACGATGGTGGCCGCTTGCAGTTGCGATTGCGGGTCTCAGCGTGCTCGGAATCGTCGCCTGGCGGCTTGCGACATTGGACCTGGACCGCGGCGACAAGATCAGCAGTGTTGTCGGTGCCGTAGTCAGCATCGTGTCGTTGGGCCTCTCCGCTGTGGAGTTGTTCCGTCGGGGGCAGGTGCCGTCCGCGCCGGTCGGCGCACCGATTACCAGGGCGCCAGGCATGACATCGCTCCTGCTGCCGGCCCGATTCACGACATTTCCCTTGCGTGGACGTGACTTGCTGCTCGCGCAGTCCCGCGCACACCGGCGAGTGTGGCCGCGCGGTCGCCGGTCCTCGGTGTGGGTGCTGCACGGCCCTGGCGGTAGCGGCAAGACAGCCTTGGCCGTCGCGATAGGGGAACAGACAGTCCGCGGTGGCGGGCAGGTTTGGTGGGTAAACGCAACTGACGCCGTCCGGTTGTCTGTCGCATTGCGTCAGCTCGCGCTCGAAATCGGCGCTGCCGACCACGAGGTTCGTGATGCCTGGGCTGGCCTGCGCAGCGCCCCGGACTTGGTCTGGGGTCTGTTGGAACGCTATCCACGACGGTGGCTGCTGGTGTTCGACGGTGCGGATGACGCCGGCCTGCTTACTGCAGTGGACGAGAGGGTGGTCGACGGTCGCGGCTGGGTTCGGCACGTCAGGTCATCCCGCGGTCGGGTCGTGGTGACCACCCGGGACGGCGGCGAGACCACCTGGCCACAGCCGTGGTGTGAGCCGTGGCAGGTCGGATCACTCGCGCCAGACGAAGGCGCGCAGATGCTGCTGGACCGGTCCGGCCCGTGGGCTGGCGATCACGAGGCGGCTGCGGCGTTGGCCCGACACCTCGGCGGTCTGCCGCTGGCGATGGACCTCGCTGGGAGGTACCTGGGCCAGGCCCGCCGGCTGCCTGTTCCTGGCGCGGTCACTGATTTCGCCGGTTATCTACGACAACTACGTGAGGCTACCGCGATCTTGATAGGGGATGACGCGTCGATACTTGCGCAAACGTGGGAGCGTTCGCTCGAACTCCTTGAAGCACGTGGCCTCACGCTCTCACGATCGGTGCTGTGGACCCTTGCACACTTCGAAAACGCATCGGTGCCATTCTGGGTACTGGATCCTGCACTCCTGTCTGGTGGTGATCCCGATGCCTTGCGAGACACGCTGCAAGGACTCATCGACCTCGGGCTGCTGCGGCTCGTCGGACCCATCGGCTCTGAACTGGCAGCGGTAGATGTCCACCCGCTGATCCGTGCCGCCGGCCGGAACAGCCAGGGCGGTCAGGTGGCTGCGCTGGAGCGTGCCGCTCGGCTTGTCGCCGCCGCGGACCCCGGCGATCCGCAAGATCCGACGAATTGGCCGCGCTGGCAGGCGATCACCCCGCATCTCCTGGCCATCACCGCAGCCGCGGACCCATTGTCGAACGAGGTCATCGAGGCCGTCGTCAGCGCAACCCATCGCGGCTTGGAGCACCTGGCGGCGGTCGGCATGTATGCCTCGGCGGCGTCCGCCTCCGCCGCGATGGCGGCGCGGGTGTCATCGCGACTCGGCGAGCGTCACCCGACAACGATCAGCGTGCGTGTCGGCGCTGCGCGGTGGGCGGGGCTGGCCGGAGACGCAGCCGCGGCTCGTGCCGCGTTCGCTGCACTGGCCGAGCCAGTGGCCGCTGCGCTCGGCCCGAACGATCCGCGAACGCTGCGGATCCTGTTCGAACTCGCGTCGTGGACCGGCGAGGCCGGCGATCCTGCCGGCGCCCGCGACCAACTTCTCGACCTGTTGCCCGCACGGGTCCGCGTCCTCGGCCCCGAAAGTCCTGAGGTGTTGACGCACATTGCGGAATGCGCCACGTGGACCGAGGTCGCTGGGGATCCGGCCACCGCTCGCGATCACCTGGCGAACCTGATACCGGTCGTTGTACGCGTCCTCGGACCGCACGATCCGGAGTGCCTACGAATCCAGTATGAACTTGCCGTCATCACTGGGGTAGCCGGCGATCCGGTGAGCGCTCGTGATCGATTGGCTGAGCTGCTGCCAGCCCGCGAACACACGCTCGGGGCCCAACACCCGCGGGTGCTGACCCACCGGGCTGAACTCGCACGATGGACAGCCGAAGCCGGCGCACCTTCGGACGCAAGACGGCAGCTTGCGGCACTGCTGTCCGTCAGCGCCGCTACGGTTGGCCCGCAGCACCCCGACACCGAACGGATCCGTGCCTACCTGGCGAGGCTGTAACGCTGCCAAGGCCGGACAGCCAACGCTGGTTCGCAGAGGGTGTGGCTTGTCGTCGGCTCGTCGGACCCGGCACCCGGCCCGATTCCGGACGCGCCGTCGCCAGCGGCAGGACGGCGAGCAGCTTGTCGCGGGCCAGGTCGGCCAGGGCTCCGGCGAGGGGGCGCGGCTGCTCGTGGCCGTAGAACGCGTAGGCGAGGACCAGGACGGTCAGGCTCAGCAGGGTCGTCAGTTTCCCGCCGTCGCGCCAGAACTGCTGCTCGACCTGGCTGCGGCCGAAGCTCCAGAGACCGCCGGCGACAGCCTTGACCACGGCGTAGGCGAGCGCCGCCAGCATTCCGCCGATGACGAGCAGCGCCACCGCGACCAGGTCGCCTGCCATGAGATCGGACCACCAGTCACGCAGTGACATGCGTCGAATCTAAATGCCGGGCGCAACACGGTGCCGCGTCACCGACACCCCCTGCGGCAACTGACCTTCACAAGCCGAGTGCGACCGGGGCGGAGGGTGTCCCGAAGGTAAGCAGGTCGGTCAGCGGTGTGACAAGGTCACGGGGCGAGAACAAGTCAGGTCCGGTGTAATCGGCGATCTCAGCGAGCCGCCACCATCGAAAGCCGGCGAGGTGCTCATCAGCGGCGAGTTGGTCGTCGGTGAACTGGCCTTGGGGCTCGAAGTGGGTGGCGCGGACGAGGAAATAGTCGTTGACGATGCCGTCGAAGCGGGGCGCATGATCTGCGCTGACGATTACCTGATGCCAGACGTGCGGCGGATCGATGGCGGTGACCAGTCCGGTTTCCTCTCGCAGCTCGCGGCGCAGCGCGGACAGCCCGTCCTCACCTGGTTCTATGCCGCCACCTGGAGCAGCCCAGACGGCCTGCGCTCCGTTCGGGACCGCGGGGTGGGGGAAGACGAATCGGCAGAGCAGGACGCGGTCGTCTTCGTCGAGGATGATCGCGCGGGCGGAGGCTCGCAGGTTCAGCGACATGGCAGACTCCTGACTCTGTGCGCGTGGTACACGGTCGCAGCCATGCGCGCATCGTTGTCGGACAAGCTGTACAGAGCACCTCTCTCGGTCGCGGTCGAGAACCCGTCGCACACAGTATCGACGGCGGACACGGCCCGCCGACCCGTAGCTGGCTCGCCCGACATGCCAAGCCTGCCGGCATTGGACCGCCCGCGACCCTGCCCTTCGGGCCGCTGACCAAGACGGTCGGGCCGGGCGGCTCGTGGAACTCGACCTCGATCCTGTGCGCGCCGGAGGGCGACGTCCGGTTGTGGAGGTGAGCCGCTCTGCAGGTTTCTTCCATCCGCATCGACGATCCTGTAGCTTCTTGACATCATCTTCAGTCGATGCCTGGATCGGAGCTCGCCATGAACCTTTCCGCCGTGCTGTCCCGTGGGGCGGTGGTGTTCGCGCTGGTCGGGGTCGTTGTTCCCTTCGGCGGACCGGCCGCCGCAGCGCTGCCGGTCGTCGACATGGAGCAGGTCATGCTCGCTGCGCAGGTCGACCCGCCGAAGAGCGGCACCGGGCAGACTCCTGGTGCGGCGGCGAGCGTGCTGGAGGTTGAGCGGGCGCTGTCGGCGAAGGGTTTCCTGGCCTCGGGCTCGGTCGATGGGCACTACGGCACGTCGACCGTCACGGCGTATGCGGCCTGGCAGCGCTCGCTCGGATATTCGGGCCTGGACGCCAACGGGTATCCGGGTCCGTCGTCGCTGACCACGCTCGGCAGCGGCAGGTACACGGTCACCAGGCCGATCAGCACCGGGTCGCGAACCAGCTCGTACGGTGGCGAACGGGTCAACGCCAGGACCCGCGACATGCTCGCCGCGGCCGATGCCAAGCTGTCGTGGAGCATCACGCTCAGCCAGGGGTCCTACACGTCGGCGAACCCGAGCTCGGCCGGTACACATGACGCAGGCGGAGCGGTGGACGTCTCGGTCGCCAGTCTGAGCACCACGCAACGGTGGCAGACCGTCCAGGCGCTACGGACCGTCGGGTTCGCCGCCTGGCTGCGCAATCCGTCGCAGGGGGATTGGCCCTACCACATCCACGCCGTCGCAATCTCCGACACCGATCTGGCAACGGGGGCGGCCAACCAGGTGCACGACTACTACTTCGGCAAGAACGGGCTGGCCAACCACGCTGCGGACGACACGCCGTCGGCCTATCGGGTGGCGTTCATCTGGTGGGAGAAGTACCAGCGGTAGCCGGCACGACAACAACGGCCGACCCCATCGCTGGGGCCGGCCGTTGTTTCGTTACCACCTGCTCCGCGGACATGTTCTTGGGGAGGCGAACGGCCCGGTGCCAGCGGCTTCGCCGATGAGAAATCCTCCGTCACATCGTCAGTTCTGTCAGCCTCTCGCACCGGTGGAAGGATTGAGACCATGACCGACGCCAGACTGCTGGGCGCCGACGAGGCCGCGTTCATCGCGGCGGTCCGCTCAGACGACACGGCGCGGTTCGCGCTCATTACGGAGCGCCACCGGCGTGAGCTTCAGGTGCACTGCTACCGGATGCTCGCGAACTACGAGGACGCCCAGGACATGACGCAGGAGACGTTCCTGCGAGCGTGGAACAAGCGGGCGTCGTTCAAGGGCCACGCGGCCCTGCGGACCTGGCTGTACCGGATCGCGACGAACGCCTGCCTCGACTTCCTGGAGAAGCGCAACGACCGCACACCCGTACCGTCCGAGCTGGCGGACGTCGGCTCCGAGGTGCTGTACCTGCAGCCGTACCCCGACCGGATGCTTCCCGAGGACCCGCAGGAATCGGTGGTGGCGCGGGAAACGATCGAGCTGGCGTTCATCGTCGCCGTCCAGCACCTGCCGCCGCGGCAGCGGGCGGTGTTCATCCTGCGCGACGTCCTCGGCTGGCCGGCGGCGAAGGCCGCCGACGCCCTCGAGCTGACCGTCGCATCGGTGACCAGCGCACTGCAGCGGGCCCGTGTGACGATGCGCGAGCAGCTGCCCGACCGCCGCCTCGACTGGCGGAGACCCGCCACCCACGAGCTGTCGGAGGGCGAGCGCGGCGTGGTGAAGTTGTACATCGGCGCCCATGAGCGCAACGACCTCGACGGGCTGATGTCCCTGCTGCGCGACGACCTGCGCTTCGTGATGCTGCCCGAGGCGGGCACCTCGGTCATCACGGCCAAGGACGCGGTGGACGGCTGGGTCTCCGGTGGGCTCTTCCAGCCCGGCTACGACGACTGGCGCTGCATCACCACGACGGTCAACCGCATGCCCGCCGCCGCGCTGTACATCCGCGCCCCCGACGACCCGGAGTACCGGTTGTTCAACATTGCGGTCCTGCACATCGTCGACGGGAAGATCGCCGAGCTCACCGGATTCGACGCCACCGACAAGCCATGGTTGGACCTGCCCCCGACACTGTGATCACACATGTTCCCATCGTCGACGAGTCCAGCGCGCGAGCCGCCGTCACCGCCCCGCCGGCATAGCCGGCGGGGCTTCTTCATGCCCGAAGAACATCGTCACGGTCAACCGGGCCGTCGTCTTCATCTCCAACGAGTCGGTCAACAGCTCACTCGGACTGGCCTCACGAGCTGATCGTCTGGCCCGTGCTCATCGCCTCGTCTCGTATCGGGTCAGCAGGACGCCGCCGGGAAACGTCCGCGTCTCCACGAGGTTCAGCCTCACCCAGCTGTCCTGCGCCGTGAAGAACGGGGTGCCGCCGCCCACCAGGACCGGCACGGTGACCAGCACGTACTCGTCGATCAGCCCGGCCCGCATGGCCGCCCCGGCGAGCGTCGCGCCGCAGATGTCCATCGGGCCGCCGTCCTCTGTCTTGAGCCGGGTGATCTCGGTGACCGCGTCGCCGGTGACCAGGCGGGCGTTCCAGTCGACCTTGTCGATCGTCGAGGAGAACACCACCTTCGGCATGTCCCGCCAGCGGCGGGCGTACTCGATCGCCGCCGGGGTGGCGCCGGGCTGCTGGTCGGCGGTCGGCCAGTGGGAACTCATCCCCTCCCACAGCTTGCGCCCGTACAGCGCCAGGCCCGTCGCCCCCACCCGGTCGGACCACCACTGGAACAGCTCGTCGCTCGGCGACGAGTCCGGCCCCTCACCCCCACTCCAGCTGAGGTCGTCGCCGGGCGCGGCGATGTAGCCGTCCAGGGTCACGCTCATGCCGAAGGTCAGTTTCCGCATCGTGCCAGCCTCTCGTCAGTCGGTCTTACACGTACAGACGGTCGCGGCGCGGAAACCTAATCGGTGCGCGATCTGCGTCCGCAGGTAGTCGTCGCGTTCCGGACTCGGCACGGCGTACTCGGCCGGGCTCGAGCAGCACCCACCGGATCTCGTGGCGTGGTGTCATGTGGTGTCACTTTGCATTGCGGTGACACCACAGTGGTGCTAGCTTGGTGTCATGGACATCGACCGGTACGTGTCTGACCTCCAGGCGCACCTTGCCGCGGCGGCGGAGACCGGTGATCCGGCCGCACGCGCCGTTGCCGAGCGGCTCAGCACGGCGCTCGACGCGGCTGCGCGGCTGATGGTGCTGGAGGTGATCAGCGACGTCGCGAGCGAGGTCACGCGGGAGATTGCGCCCGGTTCGGTCGACGTTGTCCTACGGGGGCGGGATCCGCAGCTGATGGTGTCACGCCCCGCGGCGGCGAAGGCGGAGCCGGCCGCGAAGGCGGAACCGCCGGGGGAGGTGGATGCGCCGGACGACACGGTCACCTCCCGCACCACGCTGCGACTGCCGGATCGGCTCAAGGCCAGGGTCGAGCAGGCAGCCGCGGAGGAAGGGGTGTCGGTGAATGCCTGGTTCGTCCGGGCGATCGCCGCTGCCCTGGAAAAGGACGTGAGCAGGCCCCCGCTGCGCGAGTCCGGGCGCGGCGACGCCTTCACCGGCTGGGCCCGCTAGCCAGCGACACAGTCCAAGTCCCGCCGCAAGCGCAAGCGCAGCGACGCGGGACTGATCCGGCACGCCCAAAATGGAGGTCAGTCATGCCCAGGTACGACGTTTCCGGTCCCATCGACCTGGACGTCGCGGTCGGTGTCGCGTTCGTCGACATCGTCGCTTCGGACCGCAATGACACCGTCGTCGAAATCGTGCCGGGCAAGCCCGGTCGCAAAGGTGATGAGTCACTCGTCCGGGAGACGATGGTGTCGTTCGACGGCGGGCGGGTGCGGGTCAAGGTCCCGCGCCGGCTCAGCCTGTTCGGCAGGAGCGACACCGTCGAGGTCCGTTGTGAGGTGCCGACCGGGTCGCGGCTCACGATCGAGAACACCTACGGGTCGGTGCGGGCCCGTGGCGTGCTCGGCGATTCGCGCATCGTCGCCAAGTACGGCGGCGTCACCGCGGACACGTTCGCCAACCTCGTCCTCGAGGCGTCGTACGGCAACAGCGACATCGACGAGGTGACCGGCCGGCTCGACGTCACCGCCGGCCACGGCGCGCTGCGCGTCCAGCACGTCCACGGCAACGCCCGGCTGCGCGCCTCGTACGCATCCATGGAACTCGGCACCGTCGCCGGCGACGTGGAGGCCACCACGTCCGGGGCGCTGACCATCGACCGGGCCCTGGGCGACGTGACCGCCCGCAGCGCCCACGGGCCGATCCGCATCCGGGAGGTCAACGGCGGCACGATCCGCCTCGACAACGGCCACGCCGACGTCGACGTGGGTGTCCCGACGGGCGTCGGCGCCTGGATCGACGCCAGCTCGGACAACGGCCGGCTCCTCAGCGAGCTCACCCCCGACCCGGCCGCCGCGCAGAGCGACCGCACGGTCGCGCTGCACCTGCACGCGAACTACGGCAACGTCATCATCCGCCGCGTAGCCGCCCCTCGGAAGGCGACGCCGAAGTGACCACCGAAGCGCAGTCCGTGATCCACCTGCGCGGCCTGCGGAAGTCCTACGGCACCGTGACAGCGCTGGGCGGCGTCGACTTCGACGTGGCGCGGCTGCGCGGGCTCGAACTTGCCGCCCTCGACAGCTGACGCGGGCTGCCAGGGGGAGCCCAGTACAGTCGAGCAATGACGATCGATGATCGCCTCACCACGCTCGACGCGCTCTGGTCGGTCTGGGCCGAGCACGGCCGGGTGATGACCGACGAGCAGTGGCAGCGGCCGACCCGGCTCGGCGACTGGGACGTGCGGAGCCTGTACGCGCATGCCGGGTCGTGGCCCTGGATGCTTTCGATCCTGATCGACCGCGTCCGGGACACCGAACCGACGCACGTCACGGCCGCCGCGCTCCTGCAGGACTTCAACGCCCCGACCGGGGTCGCCCACAGCAGGCGGGACATCGTCGCGGCCGGCGCCCGCGAGGACGCGGCCAGGTACAGCACGGCGCAGATGGTCGAGCAGTTCGCCGGCACGGGACCGCGGGCGATCGCCACCGCGCGGCAGCTTGGACCCGTCGTCGTCGACTACTTCGAGCGGGCGTTGCTGCGCCTCGACGAGGCCGTCAGCATCGGCATCGTGGAGGCGACCGTGCACCTGCTCGACCTGCAGCGCGCGCTGGGCCAGCCTCCGGACGTGCCCGTCGAGGGTCTGACGCACACCGCGGCGGTCATCGTCCAGATGGCGCCGCCGGTCGACTTCATCGAATCGGCGACCGGCCGGAGCACGATCGACCTGTTCCCAGTGCTGTCCTGAGCAAGCGGGGCCAGACGGGCGTAGGAGGCGTGACGTCCGCGTCGTGGGCACCGCGTCGGACAGGGCGAGGACGAACGCGGCGACGAGCTGGTCCGGTTTACCAGCGACCCATCTCGGCGCCCGCGAGTATGAGCTCACCGCCAGCCGGTTCATCAGCCGGGACTGCGACGGGGACCCGCGTCCGCGGATCCCCGTCGCGGTGGTCGGGTCAGGGCAGGAACCACTCCTGGGCCTGGTTGCCGTAGCAGTCGTAGATCTGCAGCTGCGTTCCGTTCACGGTGCTGGCACTCTGCACATCCAGGCACAGACCTGACACAGGGTTGCGCAGGGAGTGGTTCGGTCCCGGCTCCCAGATCTGGTTCGGAGTCAGGCTGCACGTGTACAGCTGGACCTTGGAGCCGTAGACGGTGGCGTGGTTGACGACGTCCAGGCACATCCCCGCGATTCGGACGGTGCCGTCACCGAGGAGGGTGAAGATCTGGGTGTCCGCACCGCCGTTGCAGTCGTAGGACTGGATCGGGTTGCCGTTGGTCCTGACCCCCAGGTTGTTGTTGATGCACTTGCCGGCGATCCCGGAGCGGATCATGCCGATGCCGGTCCACCGCGGCGTCCACGCTTGAGCGGCGTTGCCGTAGCAGTCCCAAAGCTGCAGCCGGGTCCCGTCGGTGGTGTCGCCGTTCCAGACGTCCAGGCACAGGTCGGACGCGGAGTTGCGCAGCGAGTTGTACGGACCGGGCTGCCACTGCTGCGTCACCGCGCCGGTGCAGGTCCCCAGTTCCACCGGTGTGCCCGGCGTCGTGCCGGCGTTCTTCGCGTTGAGGCATTTCCCCGCGATGCGGATCGTGTTGTCGGAGTGCGTCGTCCACAGCTGGGCGTTGTAGTCGCCGTTGCAGGCGGACGAGGTGACGAGATTGCCGTCGACGGACGCGCCGGCCGTGTTGTTCAGGCACTTGCCGGCGAGGCCGGAGCGCAGCAACATCAGCGTGTTGGTCGGCACGGCGCTGTTGGTGGATCGCCGGGTGCCGGCGTACACCCGGACATCGTCGATCGTGCCGGCGAAGAACTCGTCACCGGCACCGGCCTGGAGGGTCCGGCCGATGTTGAACGACCCGGTGGCGTTCCAGCTCGCGGTGACGGTTGCCTCTCCCTGCAACTGTGAGTCGACGAACAGCCGGATCTTGCCGAGCGGTCCGTCGTAGATCGCCTCCAGGAAGACCCAGCCGTTGAGCTGCGCCGCGGCGATCGAGTTCACCTTCGCGACGACGGGTGCGTCCACGTCGCTGCCGGTCACCGCGAACGACCACCGGTCGACGGCATGGTCGTACCGGACGGCGAACGCGGCACCCCGGGAACCCTGCTGGGAGAAGACAGTGCGGGACACGGTCTTGTCGCTGATCCGAACCCAGCCGGAGACCGTGTACGACTGGTCGGTGCGCAGGACGGGCCGCTCGACGTCGTCGGCCGTGCTCAGGGTGCCCTTGTCGTCCCGGGTGGAGACGTGTCCGGTGGTGCCGTTGAGCTGGACGCCGCCGTTGCCGTCGTGGGAGTCGTTGGTCAGCCACGCCGGTGTGGTCAGTGGGTCGCCGTTCCAGGCGGGGTCGAGGGTCCAGTTGGGGCTGAGGGTCGCCTTGCGGGCGAAGACGGAGCCGTCCGGGGTGTCGCCGCAGTAGCACTCCCCGTCGGGGAACTGCCACGAGCCGACTTCGAGGGGCTGGGTGAGGCCCGGCTGGGCCGGGACACCGGCTGCCGGGTTGGCGTTGGTGCCGGTGAGGTCGTCGGCGACCAGCGCCCGGTTCCAGGCACGGGCGTCCGCGATCTCGCCGCTGAACCGGGCGGTTTCGGCCCCCAGTGAGCGAGCGCTGCCCAGCATGACGGGACCCCCGGCGGCCCAGCCTGCGCCGTGCGCCGACACCCACGTCGCCAGCGGGGTGGCGGTGCCGGCCATCACGCCGTCCTGCCAGATGCGCATCGTGTTCTGTGCCTCGTCGTATGACGCGACCAGCATCGTCCATTGCGCCAACAGGGCGGTGCCGCTGCTCGTCGTCACGCTGGTGTAGGCATTCAGCAGTGACGAGTCCGCCAGCTTGAACTCCCACTTCCTGTTGACGCAGTCGAAACTGAGCTTGAAAGCGCTGCCGCTGGTGCTGTTCGGGACGGCGGTCGAGTCCATGGACATGACGGTGTAGGTCGCCGGGTTCGCGCACAACGTCGCCGCCGGTCGGACCGACACGGCGATGCTGAACGATCCGGCAGTGTCCACCGGGGCCGACTGGTATGCCCGACCTGTGCCGGTGAACGTCGCCGCGTTGGCGCCGACGTACCGCGCGTCGGGCGTCCAGTTCACGCCGGTCGTGGTCAGCGACGATCCGGAGACGCTGTCGGTGAAGCCGTGGCCGTTGATGCTGTCCAGGGGCCAGTGCGCCACCGCCGCCGACGGGGCGGCGACCAGGATGTTGTAGACGGTGGTCGGGCTGGACCGCCCGGCGTCGTCGACGCTGTAGACGGTCAGCTTGTTGATGCCGTAGTGCGGCGGGGTCAGCATGATGGTCGGCGTGGCCGCACCCGCCGGCACGGTCACGCTGATTTCCGGCGCGTCCCAGCCGTAGACGTATTTGACGACGTCCTGCCCGTCGGGTCCGGCGGGCTCGCTGAACGTGAAGCCGCCGCCGATACCGGGCCCGCCCCTCGGCGTGCAGGCGCCGATGTTGCCCGGGTCGCAGGGCGTGTACACGGGTGCCGTTCCCGAGGCCGTCGGGGTCACCACCGGCGCGGGCGGCGCCGTCGTGTCGACCTTGAACGTGCACCACGGCGACCAGGGTGATGTGTCGGTGCCGTCGGCGGTCTGCACCCGGAACTGGTACTGCTTGCCTTCGGCGGCACTGCCGAGGGCGACCGTCACGGCGCCGTTGTTGTTGGCCGGTTTGGTCGGGCCGGGCACGCTCGTCACGGCGCCGGACGGCAGCTGCTGCCATTGGAAGTTCGAGATGAGGTCGTCGGCGCCGTCCGCGTCCACGTACTGGGCCTGCAGGACCGGTGTGGTGGTGCCGACGATACCGCCGCAGGCGACCTGGCCCTGGTGCGGTGACAGGTTCGCGGGCGTACCCGGCACCGTGTTGTAGGTGACGCTCATGGTGGTGCGGTAGTCGACGTAGAACTTCTTCCACCGGCTCTCGGCGGACTCGTTGGCGCCGTTGCTGTCGCAGGCGCACAGCCCGACGGTGTAGACCTCCCAGTTGCCGTTCGCGGCGCCTTGCACGTCATCGCGCATCGCGACGTTGCCGCCGAACGTCATGAGCATGTCGGGCTGGCCGGCGCCGCAGCCGCCGGCCTTGTTCGCGTGACCGTACGCCGTGCCGAGGTGCACCGCGCTCGAGCCGAGCGGCCGGGTTCCCCAGTTCATCCGGGCGCCGTTGCCGACGGTGATGCCACCGGTGCGGAACAGGTTGGCGGGGGTGTCGGTGCACGAGTACGAATGGTTGAGTTCGATGGAGAACGACGCCGCCGTGACGTGCTTGCCCCTGTAGGTCTGCCCGCCGTAGGTGGTCGGGAAGTCGAAGAAGCTGCGGTACAGCTTGCCGTCGCCGCCGTAGCTCGGTGGGTTGTACCCGACCCGGGCCCGGTCGTTCGGGCCGTAGTCGGCGTCCACGGATCGCGCGTACGCCCAGCGCGTGTCGACCGGCCCGATCTGCGGGTCGATGAACAGCGGGAACGCGGCGGTGGGGCTGTGCAGCAATGCCGTGTCGGGGCGCAGCAGCATGCCGTGACCGTCCGCGTCGGCGGAGACCGCGATGGGTGCGGTGCGGGCCGTCACGCCGGGGCCGTGCTCCGTCGACACCAGCTCGGCCGTCGGTGCCTGCCGCAGCGCCGAAAGCTGCGCCGCGCCGGCTCGGATCTCACCGCCCGCGCCCGGGTTCACCGTGGAGTCCCACATGGTCGCCTCCGACGTGACCGCGATCGTCCGGCCGGCCTTGTCGTTGAACGCCACCCGCCCGCCGGTGGCCGGCCGGGCGACCATGTCGCCGCCGACGTCGTAGCGGATGGTTGCGAGGGCCGGGTTCGCCGCGGCCGCCGCGGTCTTCACCACCAGCACGTGCGTGAACCCGGTCGCCGTGGCGGTCGCGCGCAGGTCGATGTCGGGCAGCACGTCGCGGTAGACCGCCGACGCCCCGTCCACCACCGGCTTCGGCAGCACCACCGGCAGCGACAGCTGCAGCACCGACCCGTCCTGCCGGTAGGTCACGAACGGGCCCTTGCCGCCGGCCGAGAACACCACGTCACCCACGGTCGCGACGGGCGCCAACGAGCCGTCGGCGCGGGCGCGCAGGCCGGCGTCGACCGGCACCCACGAGCCGTCCTTGCGGTGCACGCGGGCCGGCACCGCCGACGAGGTGAACGTCGACGTGCCGTCGGCGTTGGCGAAGACCTGGGTGTATTCGCTGCGGCCCGACAAGACCTCGACCCGGCCGCCGCAGGCCTTGGCCGCCGCCGCGGCGGCCCGCTCGTCGGGCTGCTCGGCGACGCATGGCGGCGGTGCCGCCGCCGCCGGGCCCGGCGATGCGCCGGTCGCCACCAGCAGGGCCGCCAGGAGCATCAATACAACGATTAAGTGCACGCGGGCAGGACGCCCGGAATGGGACGTGACCACAGTGTTCCCCCGTTCGCAGAATGCAAATGCCGCAGAGCGTAGGGCAGCAATCGCTGAGCGGCAATACCCGATTTCGGCAATCAATCACAACGGTGGATATGCAGGTATCGCGACGGAATTGGGGTCGATTCCGGCACGGCGCTTCGAGCCTTCTACAGCAGCCTTCTACTCTGCGGATACTCGGTTACTACTCATCGACTATCGTGTTTTCGCGGAAAGAGAAACGGTCGGAACTTGCGGAAAATTGAGGCGGGAAGCGGCTGTTGCGCCTCAGCCTTTACCGGCATTACCGTTTGACCGCGTATTCGTGTCCAGGCGATCAGCGGCGTCGTTGTGTCCCAGCCGCCGGAGGTGAGCCCTCCCAACGATTGGCAGCGGATCGGCACCTGGGACTCGACCGCGGAACAGCGCGCGTCGCCGCCGCACCTGGGTCGGTGCGGCGGCGACGGGTGGTCGTGCTCAGCGGCGCCAGGCCGGCCACTCGGCGTTGGTCACCGCCCGCAGGAGCCACTCGACCGGCCCGTACCGGTGGCGGCGCATCCACCAGGCACTCACCGGCAGCTGCGCGGCGAAGATCGCGAACGCGATGGCGAGCACGCCGAGCGGCGGCACCGTGCCGATGAGGCCGAGGCCCGCGCCGGTGAACAGCAGCACGCACAGCAGCGACTGGCTGAGGTAGTTGGTCAGTGCCATCCGGCCCGCCGGGGCGAGCGTGGCGGCGATCCGTGCGCCGCCGGTGGTGTGGTACCAGCGCAGCATCGTGGCGGCGTAGGCGGCGGCAATCGGGAGGACCTCCTCGACGGCGCCAGGCGCTGCCTGCTGGAGAAGGGCTACGCGCGCACGACCGTCCGCGACATCGCGTCCGCGGCCGGGGTGAGCACGGCGGCGATCGGCTACCACTACGGCTCACGGGAGGCGTTGCTCAACGCCGCCATGTTCCAGGCCCTTGAGGAGTGGGGCACCGAGGTGGCCCGGGCCGTGGCCAAGCGGTCGGCGCCGGCGGCCACACCGGCCGAGCGCTATGCCCGGCAGTGGCAGGGCGTCATCGAGACGTTCACGACGCACCGCCCGCTGTGGATCGCGACCATCGAGGCGTTCCAGCAATCCGAGCACGACCCGGAGCTCCGCGCGCAGCTCGCCATGGGTCAGCGGGCCGGGCTGCGCAGCCTCGCCGCGGGCCTGCAGGGCGTTCCGGAGGACCAGGTCACCGACCGCGACGTGCGCACGGTCGGCGCGATGCAGACGGCCCTGATCTCCGGCGTGATGTTTCAGTGGATGAGCGACCCCGAGCACGCGCCGTCGGCCGACGAGGTGGTGGAAGGGCTGCAGGCGCTGGCCCGCATCGCTGGAGGGGACGCCTGACCGTCGGTTACCCGGTCACGACCGGTTGGCGGCGGTGTACTGCTCCTCGGGCAGCGGCTCGAGCCAGGTCGTCGGGTCGCTGCCATCGGGCTTCGCCTCGAGCATGGCGAGGTGGCTCATGAACGTGTCGGCGGCCGCGCCGTGCCAGTGGTCCTCATCCGGCGGGCAGACGACGGTGTCGCCGGCGCGGATGCGCAGCACGGTCCCGTCGCGGGTGCCGACCAGCCCGACGCCCTCGGTGACGTGCAAGGTCTGGCCGACGGCGTGGGAGTGCCAGTTGGTGCGGGCGCCCGGCGTGAAGCGGACCAGCGCGACGGTCATCCGGGAGGGCCCCGTCCCGGTGACGATCGGCGTCATGTACACGTCCCCGGTGAAGCGCGCGGCGGGTGTCTTGACGGTGGCGGCAACAGGTTGCAGTTGCATGGTGGGCTCCTTCACGGCCGCAGCAGGGTCTTGATGGCGCGGCGCTCGTCCATCGCCTTGTACCCTTCGGCGACCTGGTCGAGGGGGAGTGCGAGGTCGAAGACCTTGCCGGGGTCGATGGTCCGGCTGGTGATGAGCTCGATGAGCTCGGGCAGGAACCGGCGGACCGGTGCCGGGCCGCCGTGCAGGTGCACGTGGGAGAAGAACAGCTCGTCGCCGGGCAGTTCGACGCCGTGGGCCACGCCGACGTAGCCGACGTGCCCGCCGGGGCGGGTGGAGCGGATCGCCTGCAGCATGGATTCCTGGGTGCCGACGGCTTCGATGACGCTGTGGGCACCCAGACCGCCGGTCAGGTCCTTGATGCGGGCCACCCCGTCGTCGCCGCGTTCGGTGACGATGTCGGTGGCGCCGTACTCCAGGGCGAGCTTCTGCCGGTCGGCGTGGCGGCTCATGGCGATGATCCGTTCGGCGCCGAAGTGCCTGGCGGCGAGGACGGCGAGCAGCCCGACCGCGCCGTCACCGACGACGGCGACGGTCTTGCCCGGCAGCACCTCGGCCGCGACGGCGCCGAACCAGCCGGTGCCGAGCACGTCCGACGCGGCGAGCAGGCCCGGCACGAGATCGTCGGAGGGCAGCTCCGGCGTGGCGACCAGGGTGCCGTCGGCGAGCGGGACACGCAGCAGCTCCGCCTGAGCGCCCCCGGCGCCGACCGGCTCGCGATGGACACAGCTGCTCTGGTACCCGGCGCGGCAGATCTCGCACGTGTTGTCGGAGGCGAAGAACGAGCCGACGACGAACTGGCCGGGCCTGATCTGCCGCACGTCGCCGCCGATCGCCTCGACGACACCGACGTACTCGTGGCCCATCGGGGTCGGCCGGTTGACCGGTTCGATGCCGCGGTACGGCCACAGATCCGAACCGCAGACGCAGGTCGCGACGATCCGGATGATCGCGTCGGTGGGAGCGGTGATCGTCGGGTCGGGACGGTCCTCGAGCCGGACGTCGCCGGGGGAATGCAGGATGGTGCCGCGCATCAGTGGTCTCCTCGGAACAGCTGTTTGGCGACGGTCATCGCCGACACGGCCTTGGGCCAGCCGGCGTAGAACGCCAGATGGGTGATGACCTCGATGAGTTCGGTCTCGGTGACGCCGTTGTCGCGGGCCCGGGCGAGGTGAAACGGCAGCTGCTCGGTGGCGCCGCTGGTGAGCAGGCTCGCGACGGTGATGAGGCTGCGGTCGCGCGGAGACAGCTCGGGGCGTTGCCAGACCTGCCCGAACACCACGTTGTCGGTGAGGTCGACGAATGCCGGGGCGAAGTCGCCGAACATGCGGTGCGGCCCGGACGGCTCGGATTGCTCGCTCATGACACCCATCCAACCGGCGGCTCACGACGGGCGGGAGGGTTTACCGAAGGTGGTAATGCCAGGGCCCCTCTCGCGCGTGGCGGCACCCGTAGCGTGGAAGCATGGACAACCGCGACGAGGTGCGCGACTTCCTGGCCACCCGCCGTGCCAGGATCACCCCCGAGCAGGCCGGGCTGCCGCAGTACGGCGGCAGCCGCCGCGTTCCCGGGTTGCGCCGGGCCGAGGTCGCGCTGCTGGCCGGGGTCAGCCCCGACTACTACGTCCGCCTCGAACGCGGCAACCTCTCCGGTGTCTCCGACAGCGTCCTGGAAGCCGTCGCCCGCGCGCTGCGGCTCGATGAGGCCGAACGCGCCCACCTGCACGACCTGGCCCGGGCCGCGAACACCGGCCCGCGCAGCCGCCGGTCACCGAAGCAGCAGGTGCGTCCCGGCACCCTGCACCTGCTGCACGCGATGACCGACGCCCCGGCGTTCGTCCGCAACGGTCGTCTCGACATCCTTGCCGCCAACGGGCTCGCCGAAGCGCTGTACGCCCCGGCGTTCGACACCCCGGCCCGTCCGGTGAACCTCGCCCGCTTCTGCTTCCTCGACCCGCGCGCCGAGGATTTCTACCCGGACTGGAACGAGGCGGCGAACACCACCGTCGCGCTGCTGCGGACCGAGGCCGGCCGTGACCCGTACGACAAGGGTCTCACCGATCTCGTGGGCGAGCTCGCCACTCGCAGCGACGACTTCCGCACCCGCTGGGCGGCGCACAACGTCCGCCTGCACCACACCGGCGTGAAGCGCTTCGACCACCCTGTCGTCGGGCGCGTCGAGCTCGGCTTCGAGGCGATGCCCATGCCGGCCGACCCGGGGCTCACCCTGACCGCGTACAGCGCCGCCGCAGGCACGTCCGCCGCCGACGCGCTCCGGCTCCTGGCCAGCTGGGCCGCGCCGGCCAGTCACCGCCAGTAGCGATTCCTCAGGCCAGCCGCCCGACGCCGGCAACGGTCATCAGCGACGCGAGTCGGGCCGATGCCCAGGCAGGCGTTTCCATACAAAAATCCCCCGGAGAAGTTCGAATTGACGCCCCGCTCCATGCCTCCAACCTCTCGCCCAGGCACGGTGAAAAATTTAGGACTCTTTACAGTTAGCTGGGTTTGCGATATGAACAATGTCCCCCCATAGAGCTGGGTCCATGTTCTGCCTCACCCGGGAGCAACTGCGAATGGACAGATCACGACCGGCGCGGCTGCGCCGGGTGCTCGTCGCGGCGGCCGCCACCGTCCTCGGCGCCATCGTCCTCATCCCGTTCAGCCCCGGCACCGCGGCCGCCGCGGGCACCGGAGCGATCACCGGCTACGGCGGCAAGTGCGTCGACGTCAACGCCGCCAACACCGCGAACGGCACCGCGGTCCAGCTGTGGACCTGCAACGGCACCAACGCCCAGGTGTGGACCGTGGGCACCGACGGCACGATCCGCGCCCTCGGCAAGTGTCTCGACGTCGCCGGCGGCTCCACCGCCGACGGGACCAGGGTCCAGCTGTGGGACTGCAACGGCACCGGCGCCCAGCAGTGGGTCGCCACCGCCGCCAACGACATCGTCAACCCGCAGGCCAACAAGTGCCTCGACGCGGCCAACTGGGGCACGGCCGACGGCACCGCGTTGCTGATCTGGCCCTGCACCGGTGGCGCCAACCAGAAATGGACGGTGCCCGGCGGCGGAGGCGGCAGCTCGTGCAACTACCCGAACTGGGTGGCCGGGCAGAACTACGTGACCGGCGCGATCGTCCGCTACACCAACGGCCTGTACTACCAGGCGACGCACGACAACCCGGGCTATGACCCGACGATCAGCACCTGGTTCTGGTCGCCGTACGCCTGCGGTGGTGGCGGCGGCGGTGGCGGTTCGAGCGGCTTCGTGGTCAGCGAGGCGCAGTTCAACCAGATGTTCCCGGGCCGCAACGGCTTCTACACCTACGCCGGGCTGACCGACGCGATGAAGAAGTACCCGGCGTTCGCCACGACCGGCAGCGACACGGTCAAGCGGCAGGAGGCCGCGGCGTTCCTGGCCAACGTGAGCCACGAGACCGGCGGCCTGGTGTACATCGACGAGATCAACACCGCGAACTGGCCGCACTACTGCGACTGGAGCCAGCCCTACGGCTGCCCGGCCGGTCAGTCGGCGTACCACGGCCGCGGCCCGATCCAGCTGAGCTGGAACTTCAACTACAAGGCGGCCGGTGACGCGCTCGGCATCGACCTGCTCAACAACCCGAACCTGGTCGCCACGAACGCGTCGATCTCGTGGCAGACCGGCCTGTGGTACTGGATGACCGGCACCGGCGGCGCGGGCACCACGTCGCACAACGCGATGGTGAACGGGCAGGGCTTCGGCACCACGATCCGGGCGATCAACAGCATCGAGTGCAACGGCGGGAACCCCGCGCAGATGCAGAGCCGGGTGAACCTCTACAACCAGTTCGTCGGGATCCTGGGCGTGCCCGCGGGCGGCAATCTGACCTGCTGACGCGGACGGTCGCCGGACCGGTCACGCACACAACTGCGTGACCGGCCCGGCGCGTGCGGGTTACAGGCTGACGGTGCGGCCGCCGAGGGTCACGACGAGGTGGCCGTCGGCGGCGAAGGACCAGGCCAGGGCGCCGCTGTACGTGCTGCAGCGGGAACCGTTGGTGCCGGCCCAGAACTGGTTGGAGCTGTCGCTGTTGCCGATGGTCTTGTCGTTGGAGCCGCCGCTGCTGTACCGGCAGGAGGTGTTGTTGCGGTACGTCGAGGTGCCCGCGTCGAAGGAGAAGTTGCGTTCGGCGTTGTCGATCGACAGGTTGTTGGAGATGGTCATCGAGCCCGGGTTGCTGTTGTACGTGAACCCGTGATGGCCGTTGTGGTAGGCGATGCTGCGCTGCACGACGTGGTTGACGCCGATGTCCTCGCCGCCGAGTTTGTAGCCGTTGCGGTCGCCGTTGGTGTTCACGGTGCCGTTGCTGAGCGTGCCGTTGTTGTAGGACAGCGAGTCCTGGATGGTGACCGGGCCGATCGCGCCGGTGTCGGTCTTGGTGTACAGGTCCCAGCCGTCGTCGATGTTGTTGTGCGACACCGTGTAGCGGAAGACGTTGCCGGTGCCGACGGTGAGCTTGGCGGCGAAACCGTCGGCGTCCTCACCGTCGGAGTCGGCGTTGTCGTGGGACTCGGAGCTGATGACGAGGTTGTTGGCCGGCCACTGCGCCTTCGGCGTGTCGGAGGCGGTCCGGGAGATCTGCAGCCCGCTGTCGCGGTTGAACCGCGTCACGACCCGCTCGAAGACGTTGTTGCTGCCACCGACGAAGATGCCGTTGTCGCCGGCGCGCTCCACGACGATGCCGGTGACGCGCCAGTAGTTGCCGTTCACGGCCAGGCCGCGGTTGGCCGGATCCTCGCTCTGCGCGGAGAAGTTGAGCACCGGCGTCTCACCCGGGTAGGCGGTGATGTTCTTCGTCGCGCCCGACGTGCCGTTGTTGCCGGTGGCGATGGTGATCGTCGAGGACTGGCTGTACGTGCCGCCGCGCATGAAGATTGTCCCGCCGGTGGTGACGCGGGTGATCGCCGAGGCGAGGGTGGTCGGGCTGGCCTGGGTGCCGGCCGCGCCGGCGGTGCCGTTGGGCGCCACGTACAACGCGGACGACGGCGGCTGACTGGTCGACGGCGAAGGCGAAGGCGAGGACGACGGCGACGATGACGGCGATGGTGAGGACGATGACGAGGACGACGGTGTCGGGCTCGTGCCGCCGGTGGTGACCGTGACGTTGTCGAAGTTCGCGGTCGAGTACGCGGTCTGCAGGCCGATGCGTCCCTTGGCGATCGACGTGTTGGTCGCGGTGCCGACCATGGTGCCGTCCACGGCGCCGCTGACGGAGCTGCCGTTGACGGTGATCGACAGCGTGTACCAGGTGCCGGTCGCCACGGTCCGCGACGCGCTGCCCAGGACGGTGACCGAGCCGCTGTTGACGGCCTGCAGCTGCACCGAGTTGCCGGGCAGCAGTGCGAGCCGGTAGTAGGTCGTCGCGCTGGTCGAGCGGGCGAGCAGGCCGGCGAAGCCGCCCGATCCCAGCGTCAGCGGCTTGACGGAGGCCTGGACGGTGTAGTTCGTCCAGCCGCTGTCGCCGGCGAACTCGCGGGCGTTCTCGCTGCCGGCGTTGGACTGCTGCAGGACCTTGCTGCCGTCGGTGACGACGCTCCAGGTGCCGCCGGACTTCGACCAGCCGCTGGTGGTGCCGTCCTCGAACGTCGCGCTGAACGCGGTGTCGGCGAACGCGATCTGTGTGGCCAGCACCATGCCCGCCGCGGCCACGGCGGCGGCCGTCGCGGCGGGCCACCGGCGGGAGCGCAGCCGGGAACCGATGGGTAGACGCATGAATCCTCCGGGATGACGGTGCGCACGCAGGGCGAATCGCAGGGGGAATCGCACGGGTGCGCACGGTGAGGCCCTCGGCGGCGGGGAGCGGAGCGGGCCTTCGTGCCGATAAAACGGACACTAAGGAAAGCGGTTTCCTAAAGCAAGGGAGACGATGTGCAGGTTGTTTGCAGTCGCCGGCGCGCGGTGTCGCGGGCGTGCCGGAGCTGCGCCGTCCGTCATCCGCGGCGGCCCGGTCGGATCCCCCGGGCGGCTGTCGCCGTCGTGAAATTTGCAGCGGCCCGGTCGCGGTTCAGCCGTGTCCGGTCAGGTCGATGAGCAGCCGCCGGGCATGCTGCCGGGTGCGCAGGAGCGCGGCCCGGTCCCTGCGGTGGCTGTGGTCGCCGTGGTGCCGCGCGGTGGCGAGCACGAGGTTCACGGCAAACGTCTCCACGATGTCGCTGCGCTCCGCGCGGCGCTGCAGCACGTGGCGGATCTGGTCGGTGGGGGCGTTCAGGTGCAGGGTGGCCAGGTCGTAGCCGGCGAGAAAGATGCCGGCGGAGCTGAAGTCGGCCAGGCCGAGCCGGCCGGAGGGCAGGCGCAGGACGTTGCCGGCGTGCAGGCTGCCGTGGGCGAAGGTGCGGTCCTGGCCGCACCGGACCAGCACGGCCAGGGCGCGGCGCAGGTCGTCGTCGGTGAGCCGGCCCGCCCGGTGATGCTCGTCGAGTTCGCCCGGGTAGTCGACGAGCCAGCGGGTGGCGTCCTGGCCGGCCGGTTGCCAGGCGGACAGCAGGGCCGCGGCGTGGGACATCTCGCGCGTGTCATGGCCGGCGAACCGGTGGGTCGGCGGGTCGCCGTGCCGCCGGTCGAGGGTCTCACCGATGAGGCGGCTGAGGACGAGGATGCGGTCACCGTCGGTCCAGCGGTACAGGCCGACGCGGATCGGCGGCGGGGTGGCGCCGAACGCGGCAGCGACCTCGGTGCGTCGCTGGAACCGTTGCCGGGCCCGGTCGTCGTCGCCGGCCCGGATGACGACGGCGACGGGTTCGCCGTGCAGGTGGCCGGCGTGCACGATCTCGGACCGGCCGGCGCGCAGCGGTGGCCGGACGTCCAGGACGAGTCCGGGCGGCAGGTGCTGCGGCGTCCACGGCCGCCCGTCCGCGGGCCTGCTGCCGGTGCAGGCCGGATCCGGCCGGGACGGCGGGTCGGGCCGCGCGGCGACGTGCCGGACCGGCGGGTGCTGCGCCCGCCGGGCCTGCAGGGCGCGGCTGCAGACGGCGGCCAGCCGGTCGAGGTCCCGCAGTTCGCTGGCGGTCCACCGGCGGGTCCGGGAGTCGACCACGCTCAGCGCGCCCACCGCGTGCCCGTCGGCGCCATGCAGGGGAGTGCCGGCGTAGGCGATCACACCGAGGTCCCGGATCGCGTCGCTGGTCTGCAGCACCGGGTCACGGCGGGCGTCCGTGACGACCAGCGGCGCGTCGGCCCCCACGACGTACTGGCAGAAGGAGTGCGTCAGCGGCGTGGCCCGGCTGTGCTGCCACCGCTCGGGCAGTCCGGACGCGCCGGGAAACACCTGCCGGGTCGCTTCCACCACGACCAGCAGGGCGGTCGGCACGCGCAGGGCGCGGCGGACCCGCTCGGCCAGCTCGTCCAGGTGCGGTTCCGCGGTCGCCGTGACCCGGAGCGCGGCGACCGCTGCCAGCCGGGCGTGGTCCCGCACCGCCGCCGCGGTCCGCGCCACATCGATCACCATCGCTCGTAGTCCACTCGATCCGCCGCCCTGCCTGGTTTGGCGATGCTGTGTACCCAGGTTGTCCTGGGTACCCCACATTTCAGTGTGCAGTTCACCCGTTCGAGGTCAACTGATCGACCTCACTCAATGGATGATCGGCTTGGGGACGATGTCGTTCGGGCGACGACACGTTCGATATCGGTGCAACATGTGGACAAGCGCATGCCGGGTTCGGCATCGTCATTGTTTCCGGGCGTAACCGCAACGTCACTTGGGGCGAGGGCGGTGCGCACTGCGGAAGGGGACTGGCGATGGGGGTCGGCAGCGAACATCGGATCGGATGTGCGTGGCAGCGTCCCGCACCGCCGGGGATGACGTGCCGCCGGGTCCGCCCGGCACCGATCTCCGGCTGCCGCGATGTTGGATGACCCGGCCGTGGGCGCGGTGACGATGCCGGCGGCGAAGCGCCTGTACCGGCCACGGCTGCACCGCGCCCTGGACCGCGCGGACCAGCACGGCGTCACCACCGTGCTGGCACCGGCGGGCGCCGGCAAGACCGAGCTGGCAACGGTCTGGCTGCGGACCGTGCCGGCCCCGCACCGCACGGCATACGTGCAGGTAGCACAGTGTCCGGACGGGCGATGGTGGTGCCCCGCGGCCCTGCCGGCGCGCTGGTGGCCGGCCGGCGCGACGACCTTCGAAGACTGGCTCGACCAGCTCCGGCAGCAGGGCGGCGGGGCCACACCGTGCACCGTCGTGCTCGACGGCGCCGAGACGGCTGCGCCCGGCGTCCTGGCGCAACTCGACCGGCTCGTGACCGCGCTGCCGGTCCACGTCGTGCTGTGCGGCCGGCACGCGCCGGCCCCAGCCGATTCCGCACCCGGCGGGGAAAGCCTGTTCCCGGCGCTGAACGGCGCCGACCTCGCCTTCACCCCGGCCGAGACCGCCGATCTGTGTGACCGGCACCACCTGATGCTGCGACCCGCCACCATCCGTCGCCTGTGCGCGGTGACCGAGGGCTGGGCCGCCGGTGTCGTCGTGGCGATCGCCGCCCTCGCCGGCGAACCCCACAACCCCGACACGGTGCTCGACCGGCTGGAACGCACCGGTGCGGGTCTGCACGAGTACGTCCAGAACGAGGTGCTCGCCGAACTGCCCGCCGACGTGGCCGACGCCGTGCAGGCCAGCAGCATCGTGGAAACGGTCAACCCGGAACTGTTCACGGCGCTGACCGGGCGCACCGACAGCGCCGACATCCTCGCCGACCTGGCCCGCAACGACATGTTCGCCTACCGGCTGAATCCGGCCTCGCCCTGGTACCGGTACCGGCGGCTGTGGCGGGCCGCCATCGTCACCGCCCTGCACGAGCAGGACCCGGCGACCGCCCGCGAGCTCCACCGCCGCGCCGCCAGCTGGTACGGACTCCATCACCAGCCCGCCGAGGCGCTGCGGCACGCCATCGCCGGACAAGGCCCGACCCTGACCGCCGCCGCGAGCCCCCCGACAGCCACCGGCCGGGCAGTGATCGGCACCGGCGTCCCCGCCGGAATCGCCGAGGCCTGGCTGGCACTCAGCCACGGCCGGCCCGACCTGGCCCAGGCGGCAATCGACGCGACCGGCGCCGGGCCGGCACTCCCGACCGGCGACGCACCCGACACGGCGCAGCTGCGCGTCCGGGCCGTCATCGCCTTCCAGCGCGGACACCTCCGCAAGGCCGCCCGCCACGCCGACCGGATACGGGCCGTCCTGCACGAGCACGGCATCACCGGCGCCGAGGACGAAGGGTGGGCCCTGCTCGTCCTCGCCGGCGTCGCCATCGCCCGGGGGCGCGCCAAACAAGCACATCGGCACCTGTACCGGCTCGCCGCCGAACTCCGCCAGCCGGACCCGCAGATCGTCGCGGGCGAACGGTTCCACACGGCCCTGCTGGAGCACCAGCAGGGCCGGCACGCCACCGCCCTGCGGCACGTCGAACGGCTCATCACCGACGGCGTCGACACCCTCGTCATCCCGTGCTGGGCGCCACGCGCCCTGCGCATCGATGCCCTCCTCGCCATCGACCTGTCCTCCGACGCGCGCCGGCACTGGAACCACGACGCCCGCGTCCTTCCCCCGGTCGTCGCCGACCTCATCGCCGCGAAGCTGCTCCTGCTGGAGGAAACCACGCCCGAGGTGCGGCGACGCATCGATCGACGGCTCCAACCGCACCTGCAGAACCCTCCGGCGTCACTGCTGCATGACATCGAAGTACGGCTCATCCTGGCCGCCGACGCCTACCGGCACGGCGACGCCGCGCACGCCGTTCACCTCGAACGACAGGCCGCCGCCCTGGCCGCCGCCGAAGACATCCACCATCCGCGCTTCCTCGACCCCCGGCGGCCGCACGGCCCGCGTCCTGCCGCGCCGCAACACCCCGAAGCCCACACCGTCCCGCTCACCGCCGCCGAGACCGCCGTCTGCGAACTGCTGCAAGGGTTCCTGACGGTCACCGAAATCGCGGATGCCCTCAAGGTGTCCCCGAACACCGTCAAGACCCACATGTCGGGTATCTACCGCAAACTCGGCGTCCACCGGCGTCGCGACGCGGTGCGCCGCGCCCGGGAACTCGGCCTGTTCTGAAGGCACGGCCTCTGAAGGCACGGCTTCTGAAGGCACGGCTTCTGAAGGCACGGCGGCGCCGAGGTCAGGCCGGCGCCATCCCGTGCACGACCAGCACCGGGCAGTCGGAGCGCTGCAACAGATGATGGGTGACCGGGTCGAGCGACGGCCCGAGCAGCCCGCCGCCCCCGTGGTGGCCCACCACGATCAGCTGCGCGCTGCGCGACGCGGCCACGAGGACGTCCGCGGCGTTGCCTGCGGCGAGCTCGACCTCCACCGGCACCGCCGGGTACCGGTCCTGCAGTCGGGCGACCGCCTCGGTCACCTCGATCGCGGCGACGGCCCGCAGCCCACCCGCACCCCCCAACGCCACGGCGCGCACCTGCGGCGCGTCCTTCTCGACGGCCCGCACCGCGACCAGCGCGCAGCCACGGCGGTGCGCCTCCACGAAGCCGGTCTCGAGCACCCGCTCGCTCGACGGGGTGTCGTCGACGCCGGCGACCACCGGCCCGATCGCGGTGTGCGCCCGGCCCCGCACGACGACGACCGGGCAGGCGGCGAACGTGGCGATCTGCAGCCCGACCGAACCCAGCAACGCCGAGGCGAGCGCGCTGCGGCCGTGCGAGCCGACGACCAGCAGCGCCGCCGTCCGGGACTCGGTCAGCAGCGCGTCGCTCGGCAGGCCGAGGACCGCGGTCCCGTGCACCTCGACCGTGGGCTGGGCGCCGCGGGCATCGGCGACCGCCGCCGCCACGACGGCCAGCGCCCGCGCCCGGGCCGGCGCGTCCAACTGGGCCGTCGACCGGCCCGGACCAGGCAGCGGCCAGTGGTAGACGCAGACGATCCGCAGCCGGGCCCGGACCCGCTCCGCGTGGGTCGCGGCCCAGCGGACAGCGGAAACGCCGGCCGCCGAGCCGTCGGTGCCCACGACGATGTCGGTGTACTGCATCGCTGCTCCTTCAACGCCGGTCACGCCAGGCGGCGCACCTCCAACCCTCTTCCGGTGCCGCCCGACTCCGGAAGAGGACGCCGGCCCCTGCGCGCGTGACGAACGGCCCCTCGCGGGTCCCGCGAGATCGGGACCTTCGGCACTGTCCGGTCCGAGGACGGCCCGGCGAGGCTTTCCGAGTCCCAGCCCCTGGAGGTGCACCCGATGCCGGAGCTCGTAGACGTGGATGTGCGCAGCCGTGGACCGGTCGGCCGGCACGAACGTGAATGCGCCCGGGCGATGGTCGGGGCCGTGATCGCACGCCACCCGGGGTCAGGCGCCGCCCGGGTGCGCCTGACCGGTGAACACCGCCCCGATGGTCCGGTCGTGGTGCAGGTGAACCTGCGGGTGTGCGGGGCGCCGGCCCGCATCCAGGTCGACGGCCCGACCGCCGCCGCGGCCATCTCGGCCGGTGCGGTGCGCCTCGACCGCCAGATCAGACGCCTGCGGACGGCGTGGGAGCCGTGGCCCTGGCCCGACCCGGAGCGGCGGACCCTGGCCGTCGCCGGCCGGGACCGGATCACCCGCCGCAAGACCGCAGCGATCCGCCCGCGCAGCACCTGCCAGGCCAGCTCGGTGCTCGCCGCGATGGACTACGACGTGTTCCTCTTCATCGACGCGGACACCGGCGAGGACGCGGTCATCTACCGCGCCGGGCCGACCGGCCTGCGTGTCGCCCGCCAGCACGGCATGCGACCAGCGGCAGGCTCCGGAACGCCGACGCCGACGGTCAACTCGCGCCGCACCCCGGTGCTGTCCGCGCAGGCGGCGGCGGGCCGCCTCGCAGACGGCTGGTTGCCGTTCCTGTTCTTCACCGACGACGGCGACGGCCGCGGCCGCCTCGTCTACCGCCGCTACGACGGAGGCGTCGGACTGCTCGGCCCGGCCGGATGAACACGGTCCGACGGTCCCGAACGGACGTGCCGTTCGGCCCTGCCGGGCCTCCCGGCGATTCCTGAGGATTCAGCGCGTGACTCCTCCGACGCCTGAAGACGTCAGCTTCTCTGTGCGCTCAGGCGCGCAGAAGGGCCAGCCCGGCCCTGAGTACGTTCGTGGCGCCGACGATGTCCGCGTGCCCGGCAAAGCCGCAGGCGACACAGACGGTGCCATCCTTGTCGATGGCGCCTCCGATTCCCCCGCCGCCTGAAGATGGCGGTCCCCCTTGGAGGGCTTTGATGGACGCGCTCGATCTCGCCCGGTGGCAGTTCGCGATAGTCACCGTGTACCACTTCATCTTCGTGCCGATCACCATCGGCCTGTCGGCGCTCGTGGCCGGGCTGCAGACCGCCTGGGTGCGGACCGGGCGGCCGGACTACCTGCGGGCGACGAAGTTCTGGGGCAAGCTCTTCCTGATCAACTTCGCGATGGGGGTCGTCACCGGCATCGTGCAGGAGTTCCAGTTCGGCATGAACTGGAGCGCCTACTCCCGGTTCGTCGGCGACATCTTCGGCGCGCCACTGGCCATCGAGGGACTGCTCGCGTTCTTCCTCGAGTCGACGTTCCTCGGACTGTGGATCTTCGGCTGGGACCGGCTGCCGAAACGCGTCCACCTGGCCACGATCTGGCTCGCCTCGATCGGCACGATGCTGTCGGCGTACTTCATCCTCGCCGCGAACTCCTGGATGCAGCACCCGGTGGGGTACACCGTCAACACCGAACGCGGCAGGGCCGAACTCAACGACATCGGTGCCGTGCTGACGAACTCGACGACACTGGTGACGTTCCCGCACACCATCACCGCGTGCTTCCTCACCGCCGGCGCGCTCATGCTCGCGGTCAGTGCCTGGCACCTGCGCCGCCGCAACCAGGTCGAGGTCTTCCGGCCCGCGCTGCGGCTCGGCGCCTGGGTGGTGCTGATCGCGGGCGTCGGCGTGCTCATCACCGGCGACCTGCAGGCCCGGGTCATGACCGAGCAGCAGCCGATGAAAATGGCCGCGGCGGAGGCGCTGTACGAGACCGACCAGCCCGCCTCGTTCTCGATCTTCACCATCGGCTCGCTCGACGGCCGCGAGGAGGTCGCCAGCGTCCGCATCCCGTCGCTGCTGTCCTTCATGGCGACCGGCAGCCCCAGCGGCGAGGTGGAAGGCATCAACGACCTGCAACGGCAGTACACCGAGCGGTACGGCGCCGGCGACTACGTGCCGTACGTGCCGGTCACCTACTGGTCGTTCCGCCTGATGATCGGCTTCGGCGCCCTCGCCATGGCGATCGCCGCGATCGCGTTGTGGCGCACCCGCAAGGGCCGGCTGCCCGGCGGGCGCTGGCTGTGGATCTCCGCCGTGGCCACCGTCGCGATGCCGCTGCTGGCCAACTCGTTCGGCTGGATCTTCACCGAGGTCGGCCGCCAGCCGTGGACCGTCTTCGGCGTGTTCAAGACCTCGCAGAGCGTCTCACCGACCGTCGGTGCGGGCACCGTCGCGACCTCACTGATCGTCCTGACGCTGCTGTACGGCGTGCTCGCCGTCATCGAGCTGACGCTGATCCTGCGCTACGCCCGGGCCGGAGCCCCGGAAATCGTCGTACCCCACGACGAAGATGACGAAGACCGCCCACTGGCATTCGCGTACTGAAGGAATCGACCATGGAACTCACCACCGTCTGGTTCGCGCTCATCGCCGTGCTGTGGGCCGGCTACTTCCTCCTGGAGGGCTTCGACTTCGGCGTCGGCATGCTGCTGCCGGTGCTGGCCCGCGACGAGCGGGAGCGGCGCCTGCTCATCAACACCATCGGCCCGGTCTGGGACGGCAACGAGGTGTGGCTGCTCGTCGCCGGCGGCGCGACCTTCGCCGCGTTCCCCGAGTGGTATGCCACCCTGTTCTCCGGCTTCTACCTGCCGCTGCTGCTCATCCTCGTCGCGCTGATCCTGCGCGGCCTCGCCTTCGAATACCGCGGCAAGGTCGACAGTCCACAGTGGAGAAGCCGCTGGGACCTGTGCATCATCGCCGGCAGCCTCGTCCCGGCACTGCTGTGGGGCGTCGCGTTCGGCAACATCGTGCGCGGTGTACCGCTCAATGCCGACCACGAATACGTGGGCACCTTCTTCACCCTGCTCAACCCGTACGCGCTGCTCGGCGGGCTCACCACGCTGTCGCTGTTCGCGCTGCACGGCGCCGTGTTCCTGGCGCTGAAGACCGACGGTGACGTCCGGGACCGCGCCGGACGGCTCGCATTCCGGCTCAGCCTGCCCGCGGTGCTGCTCGCCGCTGCGTTCCTGACGTGGACGCAGCTGACCCACCACGACGCGTGGGGCTGGGCGCTGTCCGCGGCGGCCGCCGCCGCGCTGATCGGCGCCGTGCTCGCCGCGAAGGTCCGCCGCGAGGGATGGGCGTTCCTGGCCACCGGCGCGACGCTCGTCCTGGCCGTCGCGGCACTGTTCGTCACGCTCTTCCCCGACGTCATGCCGACCACCCTCGCCGGCGGCGACAGCCTCACCGTGACCAACGCGGCGTCCACGCCGTACACGCTGAAGGTCATGACCTGGGTCGCGGTGTGCTGCACCCCGATCGTGCTGGGCTACCAGTCGTGGACCTACTGGGTGTTCCGCCGCCGGCTGCGGGTCGAGCACATCCCGGCGAGCCACCCGTGAAGCCCCTCGATCCGCGCCTGCTGCGGTATGCCCGGGCAACCCGCACCTACCTGATGCTGTCCGTCGTCCTCGGCGTCGCCCTCGCCGCCCTCGTCGTGGCACAGGCGACCCTGCTCGCCGCCGGGATCACCGCCGTCTACCAGCAGGGCGCCGACCTGCACCGGATCGCACCGACGCTGGCCTGGCTGGCGGCCGTCGTCATGCTGCGGGCGGTGGTCGCCTGGGCGCAGGAGGTGACCGCGGCCCGCGCCTCGGCCGCGGTGAAACGGCAGCTGCGGTCCCGGCTCCTCGCCCACGTCGCGGCGCTCGGGCCGGGCGCGGCCGGCGGCAGCGGATCGATCGCCACCCTGGCCACCCGCGGGCTCGACGCGCTGGACGCCTACTTCGCGCGGTACCTGCCGCAGCTGGTCCTCGCGACGCTGGTGCCGGTGATCGTGCTCGCCCGCATCGCACCGGCCGACCTCGTCGCCGCCGGCACGATCGCGCTCACCCTGCCGCTCATCCCGGTGTTCATGGCGCTCGTCGGCCTGCACACCGAAGCGGCGAACCGGCGGCAGTTCCGGCTCCTCACCCGGCTGTCGCACCACTTCCTCGACGTCGTCGCCGGCCTGCCGACGCTGCGGGTCTTCGGCCGCGCGAAACGACAGGCCGGGATCATCGCCCGGATCAGCGCCGAACAACGCACCACCACCATGCGCACGCTGCGGGTCGCGTTCCTGTCCTCGCTCGTGCTGGAGCTGCTCGCCACGCTGTCCGTGGCGCTCGTCGCGGTCGGCATCGGCCTGCGCCTGCTCGACGGCAGCCTCGGCCTCGCCACCGCGCTGCTCGTGCTGATCCTCGCCCCGGAGGCGTACCTGCCCTTGCGGCAGGTCGGCGCCAACTACCACGCCAGCGCCGAAGGACTCGCCGCGGCCACCGAGGTCTTCGAGCTCCTCGAAACACCGGCCCGGCCTCGGGGCATCGCGCCGGCACCGGCCGGGACGGTGCGGTTCGACGCCGTCACCGTGCGGCACGCCGGCCGGTCCACCGCGTCGCTGCCACCCTTTACCGCCACCGTCGAGGCGGGGGAGCTGGTCGCACTGACCGGTCCCAGCGGCTGCGGCAAGTCCACCGCCCTGGCGGTGCTGCTCGGCTTCGCCGCACCGACCGGTGGCCGCGTCACCGTCGGCGGCCAGGACCTCGCGACCGTGGATCCCGACGCGTGGCGGCAGCGCGTCGCGTGGCTGCCGCAACGGCCGTGGCTGAGCGCCGGCACCATCGCCGACAACATCCGCCTCGGCGCGCCCGGCACCACCGACGCCGCGGTGCGCGCCGCCGCCGGACAGGCCGGCGCCCTCGCCTTCATCGACACCCTCCCGGACGGCCTGTCGACCAGGCTCGGCGACGACGGCGCCGGACTGTCCGCTGGACAGCGGCAGCGGATCGCGCTCGCCCGGGTGTTCCTCCGCGACGCGCCGCTGGTCCTGCTCGACGAGCCGACCGCCAACCTCGACGCGGAGACGGAGGCCGGCATCCTCACCGCCATCCGGGCGCACGCGACCGGCCGCACCGTCATCATGGCCGCGCACCGCCCGTCCCTCGTCGCCCTCGCCGACCGCGCGATCCCCATCGGCGGCGCCGTGACGCCCACCGACGATGCCGTGACCCCTGTCGGCGCCGTGCCGCCCACGGGCGGCGTGATGTCGATCGACGCCGCCGTGACTCCCGTCGGTGCCGTGACGTTCACCGGCGGCGTGACTTCCGCCGGCGCTGCGGCTCCCACCGGCGCCACCGTGAACCGGGCCGGCGCCGGAGTGGTGCCGGCATGAGCGCGGTCCGGACCGTGCTGCGGCTGTGCCGGCCCGCCGCGGGCCAGCTGACCCTCGCGGTGCTCGCCGGGGTCGGCGCGGCCGGGGCCGGGATCGCGCTGATGGCGACCTCGGCATGGCTCATCTCGCGGGCCGCCCAGCACCCGCCGGTGCTGCACCTCATGGTGGCGATCGTCGCGGTGCGGGCGTGCGGCATCGGCCGGGGCGTGCTGCGCTACGTGGAGCGGCTCACCGGCCACGACGCGGCCCTGCGGGTGCTGGGCGCGCTGCGGGTCCGCACCTACCGGCGGCTCGAGCGGCTCGCACCGGCCGGCCTCACCGCGTTCCGCCGCGGCGACCTCGTCGCCCGGCTCGTCGACGACGTCGAGTCCGTGCTCGACGTCATCGTCCGCGCGCTGCTGCCCATCACGGTCGCCGCCGTCACCGGCGCCGCCACCGTCGCGCTCGTCGGCGGGCTGCTGCCCGTTGCCGGAGCCGCCCTCGCCGCCGCGATCCTCGTCGTCGCGGTCGGGGTCCCGGCGTTGCAGGCCGCCGCGGTCCGGCGCGCCGACGCCCGGCTCGCGCCCCTGCGCGGAGCCCTCGCCGCCGGTGTCGTCGACCTGACCCAGGGGCTGCCCGACCTGATCGCGTACGGCGCTGTCGACGACACGCTGACCGCCCTGGACCGCACCGACCGGCAGCTGCTCACGGCGGCCCGCCGCTCCAGCGCCGCCGCCGGTGTCTCGGCCGCGGTCACCGCGCTGTGCACCGGACTCAGCGTCCTCGCCGGTCTCGCCGCCGGCGCCGTCGCGGTGCGGGCCGGCACGCTGTCCGGCGAACTGCTCGCCGTGGTCGTCCTGACACCGCTCGCCGTGTTCGAGACCGTCGGCGCGATCCCCGCCGCCGCGCAGCGCCTCGCCGCGGCCCGGGCGGCGCTACGCCGGCTCGCCGAGATCGCCGACGCCACCGAACCGGCACCCGACCCCGCCGTCCCCGTCGCGCTGCCCGCCGGGCCGCCGATCGTCCGCCTCGAGCGGGTGTCGGCCGGCTGGGTGCCGGGCCGGCCCGTGCTGCGCGACGTCACGCTCACCCTGCGCCCCGGGCACCGGGTCGCGCTCGTCGGACCGAGCGGCGCGGGGAAGAGCACCGTCGCCGCGCTGCTCGTGCGCTGGCTAGACCCGACCTCCGGCCGGGTGACCCTCAACGACGTCGACGTGCGCGACCTGCGCGGCGACGACCTGCGGACCATCGTCGGCTACCTGGCCGAGGACGCGTACCTGTTCGACAGCACCCTCGAGGCGAACCTCCGCATCGGCCGGCCCGACGCGACCACCGCCCAGCTGGAGACCGCGCTGGCCGCCGCCCGGCTGGACTGGGTGCGGACCCTGCCCGCCGGGCTCGGCACACCCGTCGGCGAGCACGGCCTCGCCCTGTCCGGCGGCCAGCGGCGGCGGCTCGCCCTGGCCCGCGCGCTGCTGGCCGACTTCCCGGTCCTCGTCCTGGACGAGCCCACCGAACACCTCGACGACGACACCGCCGCCGAGCTGATCCGTGACCTGCTCACCGCCGCCGGGGACCGTGCGGTCCTGCTCATCACCCACCGGGCCGACGTCCTCGCCGACGTCGACGAGATCATCACCCTGACGCCGGGCGACCTCGGCGCGGCGACCGCCTGCGCGGTTGCCTCCGTGCACGCAGGTTGACGGGCCGTCGTCCAGGCGGCGGGATGGCGGTCGGCGTGGCACGTGTCGAGCCGGTCCGCCGGAGCGGTGCTGCGTGCGGGTGCGGCCAGCGTCCAACGCTCGCACGGCCGCGGCGTGGCGAACGCCTGCGTGGTTGCCTCCGTGCACGCAGGTTGAGGGGTCCGTCGCCCGTTCGGCGTGGCACGTGTCGAGCCGGACCGCCGGAGCGGTGCCGCGTGCGACGTGTGGGTGCGGCCAGCGTCCAGCGCGCTCGCACGGCTGCGGGCGCCGGCGCCGTCAGAGCTGGTCGAGGGTTTTGCGCACCATGGTTGCCGCGTCGTCGCGGTCCAGCCGGTCCAGTGCCGCCGCCAGGTCCCGGACCGTCTGTTCCAGGAGCTGGACCCGCGACTCCAACCCGCGCACGCGAAGCAGGACAGCTTCCGACGGCGGGGGACCACCCGCCACCGGCTCGTCAGGGGCGATCATCGTGGTACCCCTTCCGCAAGGGTCACATCTTGGTCTTGGGCAGTTCGATCGGGTGCTCGACCGCGTCCTGGGCGGCGAGGGCGGCCATCGCCGAGCGGTACGACGCCCGGTCGAGGGTCCCGGCGGCCAGCCGGTGGACGGCGTCGCGCTCGGCCCGGCCCCGCCGCCGCTCGTCGCGGCCGGCGAGCCACCTGGCGATCCGCGGGCGGTAGCGCCCGTTCGCCGCCGCGCCGCCGCGGATGGCCAGGACGTGCATAGCGATCAGCGCGAGGTAGACGACCGCGATGATCGTGGCCACCAGCATGACTGCAACCACCTGACTCACCTTCCGTCGTGCGTCGGAGCGGTCTGTCTGCCACGGTAGGCGTCCGGGACGCCACGGACGAGGGCCGAAGGTCATAAACCTGGGCGCCGGTCGGGCCTGTGCCGCGGTCACCGCGTTGGCGAGCGCCACCGGGCACCTGCCCGGCACGCGTAGCAACGACCGGCGGCGGGCCGGTGACGGGACAGAGGTCCCACCGCATCCGGGTCGTTGAGCCGTGGCGCGGCCGCAGCCGGCGGCGCACAGTCCAGCATATGCAGGAGATACCCCGATGACGGCCATGCGAGCACTGAGTCGAGACCGCTGCCTGGCACTGCTGGCGTCGGTGCCGGTCGGCCGGGTGGTGTTCAGCCTGCGCGCACTGCCGGCGATCCGGCCGGTGAACCACCTCGTCGACGGCAACACCATCGTCATCCGCAGCAACCTCGGTGGTGCGCTGGCGTCCACGGCGACGCAGATCGGCCCGCTCGTCGTGGCGTACGAGGCGGACACGTTCGACCTGGCCGGCCACACCGGCTGGACGGTGGTCGTCACCGGCGCCGCGCGGCTGATCCTCGACGGGGAGCGCCAGGCACGCTACGAGCGGCTGCTGCAGCCCTGGACCGACGAGCCCATGAACTGCGTCATCGGCATCGACTGCGACCTGGTCACCGGCTACGAACTCGTCGGCGTCGTGGCCTGACCGGCGTCCTGCGCGGCAGCGTCAACCCGGTCACCGCGCAGATCCTCGACACCGTCGAATCAGGGCCGGGTCACGGGTAGGGTCACGGTGATCGTCAGGCCGCCGGAGGGCTCCGGCGTGGCCACGACGGTGCCGCGGTGTGCGTGCACGATCGACCGCACGATGGCCAGGCCCAGGCCGCTGGATCCGGCTCCCGTGACGCGGTTCGGGTCGAGTCGCTGGAACGGCTCGAACAGCCGGTCGATCTCGGCCGGCGGGATCGGTTCGCCGCTGTTGCGGACCACGACGAGCGCACCGCCGGGCCCATGGCGGGTGGTCATCTCGATCCAGCCACCCCGGTGGTTGTGCCGGATCGCGTTGTCCACGAGGTTCTGCACCAGCCGGTCCAGCAGGACCGGATCGCCGTCGACCGGCGCCGAACGCAGGTCGCTGGTGATGGTGACGGCTGCGGCCTCGGCCACGTGGTCCGCCTCGCCCAGCGCGATGGCCGCCGTGGCCGCCAGGTCATGTGTCTCGTGGACGAGCGCGCCGCGATCGCTGCGGGCCAATGCCAGCAGGCCGTCCAGCAGCCGTTCGGCTCGGCCAGTCGCGATCAGCGTGTCGTCCGCCAGGGCCTCCCACTGCTCGACCGTGCTGTGCCGCTTGCTGCGCAGCACCTCGGTGCCGGTGCGGACGATGGCCAGCGGGGTGCGCAGCTCGTGTGCGGCGTCGGCGGTGAACCGGCGTTCGCTGGCGAAGGAGTTCTCCAACCGCGCCACCATGTCGTCGAACGTGTCGGCCAGCTCCTTGAGCTCGTCGTGCGGTCCGGTGAGCGCGATGCGCTCGTGCAGGTGGTGCTGAGAGATCCGGCGCGTGGTGGCGGTGAGCGTTTGCAGCGGCCGCAGCGCGCGGCCGGCCAGCAGCCAGGACGCGCCGAGGCCGAGCACGGCGATGACCGCCAGCGCCATGGCCGATGTGCCGGCGGTGTCCAGCAGCGTGCCGGCGCGCAGCTCGGCCATGGCCTGCCGCTTGACCTTCTCGACGCTCTCCTGCGTGTTCTTGTCGGCGGGCAGGCCCGCCGCGATCTGGGACTCCACCTGCGTGTTCGTGGGCGGTCCGATCTCGGTGTACAGGCTGTGGTACAGCATGGCGTAGTTGAGTGCGAGCAGCGCCGCGCAGGCGACGACCAGCATCACCGCGTACGTGAGCGTGAGCCGCAGCCGGATCGAGGGGTGCCACCGGCGGGTCCGGGCGGTCACAGCCGGTATCCCGCGCCGACGACCGTCTCGATCAACGTCGGCGCTCCGAGCTTGCGGCGCAGTCGGCCGATGGTGACCCGGACGGCCGTGGTGAACGGGTCCGCGTGTTCGTCCCAGGCTCGCTCCAGGAGGTCCTCGGAGCTGACCAGGGCGCCGTCGGCCGCCATCAGGATCTCCAGCACCGCCAGCTCCTTGGTGGTCAGCGGGATGAACCGGCCGTCGCGGGTGACCACGCGGCGGGCGGTGTCGAAGGTCAGACCGGCGTGCTGGAGGATCCGCGGTGCGTTGTTGGCGCGGCGGGCGAGCGCCCGGATCCGCAGCACCAGTTCGTCGAAGGCGAACGGCTTGGGCAGGTAGTCGTCGGCGCCGAGGGTCAGGCCGGCGATCCGGTCGGCCGCCTCGCCTGCGGCGGTGAGCATGAGGATCCGCGCGCCGCCGTCGCCCGCCGTCAGCGCGGTGCACACCTGGTCGCCGTGCACAACGGGCAGGTCGCGGTCGAGCACCACGACGTCGTACCGGTTGGTTCCGGCCTTGTGCAGGCCGTCGATGCCATCCGGCGCGACGTCGACCGCGATGCCCCGGTCGCGCAGGCCCTCGGCGACCCGTTGGGCCAGCAGCGCTTCGTCCTCGATCACCAGTACCCGCATCGTCCCAGTCTCCCCCGCACGGTGTGACACCAGCGTGACAACAGGCGTCACCGCAGCGTCACGGCGTCCCTGGTGCGCTGTATCCGTGCGAACCGATATCCGCGAAGGAGGAGATCACCGATGAAGAAGTGGTTGCCGAGGGTGGCCGCCGTGCCGCTGGTGCTGATGCTCGCGGTCGGCTGCGGCACGACCAACGACAAGACCGTGGCAACCGCGGACGGCACCGGCCGGCCGAACGCCGGCGCGAGCCCGACGCCCAGCCTGAGCGCGCGGGACCGGCAGTTCAAGTACGCGCAGTGCATGCGCGAGCACGGAGTACCCATGTCTGACCCGGTCTTCAGCGGCGACGACGTCAACTTCACCCTCCCGAAGGGGATCGACCAGGCCGTCCAGGACAGGGCGCAGGCGGCGTGCGGCCGGTACCAGGGCGGCGGCAACGGCGGTGCGCCGCCGGCGGAGAAGACCGAGGCGATGCGCCAGTACTCCCGATGCATGCGTGAGCACGGGGTGGAGCACTTCCCCGATCCGGGCGCCAACGGAGACATCCAGATCGACAAGCCGGTCTCCGACGACCCGCAGTACCCGGCGGCAAAGGTGGCCTGTGACGCCATGATGGCGAGCAACCACCCCAACGGGGGGCCGACCAAGTGAGCGAGACGACCGATTCGACGCCCGGCCGGCGGGCGGTGCGGCGACGGGCGCGGGGCCGGGCCACCGCGGTCGTCGGCGCGGTCGTGCTGGTGGGCGTGGCGGCCGTGGCCGCCGTGGGCCTCGGCGGCCGCAGGCCAGGGACCCCGTCGGTGGCGAACCTGCCGGCGGGCACGGCACAGGTGACGCGGGAGACGATGCAGGACACCAACGAGGTGGCCGGCGATCTGGGGTACGGCGCGCCGATCGTGCTGGCCGGGCGGATCCCGGGGACCATCACGGGGGTACCGCTGGCCGGCGACGTCATCACCCGGGGACAGCCGTTGTACCGGGTGGACAACGGCCCGATTGTCGTGATGTACGGCGACGTGGTGGCGTACCGGCCGCTCGGCACCGGCACCCGTGGCCCGGACGTGCGCCAGTTGGAGGCCAACCTGCAGGCGCTCGGCTACGCCGGGTTCACCGTCGATGACCTGTTCACGGCGTCGACCGGGACGGCGGTGCGGCGCTGGCAGAAGGACCTGGGCCTGACCCAGACCGGCGCGGTGGAACAGGGACGGGTGCTGTTCGCCGCCGGCCCGGTGCGGGTGGACAGCGTCACGGCGAGCGTGGACGGATCCACCGGCGGCGGCGAGCACGAGGTGCTGAAGTACACCGGGACCACCCGGCTGGTGACCGTCCGGCTGGACGTTGCCGACCAGCGGCTGGCCCGCAAGGGCGCCGACGTGCAGATCCGGCTGCCGGACGGGAAGCAGGTGCCGGGCCGGATCGACCGCGTATACACGGTGATCCAGCCGGCGAACACCTCCGACGGCCCGCCCGAGACGAAGGTCGAGACCCTTGTCGTGCTGAACGACCCGAACGCCGCCGCGGGCGTCGAGGCCGCGGTGGTCAACGTGGTGTTCACCGCCGCCGAGCGCAAGGACGTCTTGACGGTGCCGATCGCGGCGCTGGTGGCACTGGCCGAGGGCGGCTACGGCGTCGAGGTGATCGAGGGCGGCACCACCCGTTACGTGCGGGTGGAGACGGGGCTTTTCGCCGGCGGCCGGGTCGAGATCAGCGGCGACGGGCTGACCGCCGGCATGACGGTGGGGATGCCGGCATGATCAAGCTGACCGACGTCACGAAGGTGTACCCCGGTGGCGTCCACGCCCTTGCCGGCGTGACCCTGAGCATCGGGGCCGGCGAGCTGACCGCGGTGGTCGGCCCCTCCGGCTCCGGCAAGTCCACCATGCTGCACATCCTCGGCACCCTGGACCGGCCCACCGCCGGCCGCGTGGTCATCGACGGGCACGACGTCTCGCTGCTGTCCGACCGGCAGCTCTCGGCGCTGCGGGCGCGGCGGATCGGCTTCGTGTTCCAGCAGTTCCACCTGGCCGGCGGCGCACCGGCGCTCGACAACGTGGCCGACGGTCTGCTCTACGCCGGCGTGCGGCGGGCCGAGCGCCGCCGCCGGGCGCGGGCGGTGCTGGAGCGGGTCGGGCTCGGCCACCGGCTCGACCACGAGCCGCACGAGCTGTCCGGCGGGGAGCGGCAGCGGGTGGCCATCGCACGTGCGGTGGTCGGCGATCCGGCGCTGCTCCTCGCCGACGAGCCGACCGGCAACCTCGACTCAGCCGCCGGCGAGGGCGTCATCGACGTGCTGCGTGCGCTGCGCTCCGCCGGCACCACGGTCGTTGTCATCACCCACGACCGCGACCTCGCCGCGAGCCTGGACCGGCAGGTGCGGATGCGCGATGGCCGCGTGGTCGCCGACCACCCGGAGGTGAACCGGTGAGCGCCGCGACAATGACCGGCTCCGGGCTGCTTCCGGCCCGGCTGGCGGCGCGCGACGTGTTCCGGATCGGCGCGGCCGGCCTGCGGACACGGCCGACCCGCGCGCTGCTGTCCGCGCTCGGCATCGCGATCGGCATCGCCGCGATGATCGCCGTCGTGGGTATCTCGTCGTCCTCGCACGAGGAACTCGACCGCCGGCTCGCCGCACTCGGCACGAACCTGCTGACCGTCTCGCCCGGGCACACCCTCAACGGCCGGACCGCGGAGCTGCCCCCGGAGTCGGAGGCGATGATAGGGCGAATCGGTCCGGTCACCGCCACCTCCGCGGTCGGCATGGTCCCCAACGTGAAGGTGTACCGGACCGACCGGATCCCGGTGGAGGTGACCAACGGACTGTCCGCCTTCGCCGCCCGGGTCACGCTGCCGTCGACCGTCGGCGCGACCGTCCGCAGCGGCGTCTGGCTGAACGGCCTCACCGGCCGGTACCCGGCGGTGGTGCTCGGCGCGTCCGCGGCCCAACGGCTCGGCATCGGTCGAGCCAACACGGCGACCGAGATCCTGGTCGGCGGCGGCCGATTCACCGTGGTCGGCATTCTGAACCCGGTGGACCTCGCCCCAGAGCTCGACTCCGCCGTGCTGATGGGCTGGGAGATCGCGGCCGAGCGGTTCCGCTTCGACGGACACCCGACCACCGTCTACACCCGGTCGGTGGAGAGCCAGGTGGTCGCGGTGAGCGGGGTCCTGGCCGCCACCGCCAATCCGGGGGCGCCCGGCGAGGTCACGGTCTCCAGACCGTCCGACACGCTCAGCGCCAAGCAGGCCGCCGACGCCGCCCTCAACGGGCTGCTGCTCGGGCTGGGCGCGGTGGCACTGCTGGTCGGCGGCGTCGGGGTGGCCAACACGATGATCATTTCGGTACTGGAGCGCCGCGCCGAGATCGGGCTACGCCGCGCGCTCGGCGCGACCCGGGGGCAGATCCGGCTCCAGTTCCTGGCCGAGTCGCTGCTGCTGTCCGCGCTCGGCGGGGCGGGCGGGGTGCTGCTGGGCATCGCGGTGACCGTCGGATACGCCGCGTATCAGGACTGGCCGACGGTGGTGCCGGCCTGGGCGACCGCGGGCGGCCTGGTCGCTACCGTGCTCATCGGCGGCCTGGCCGGGCTGTACCCGGCGATCCGGGCGGCCCGGCTGGCACCCACGGAGGCGCTCGCCACACCGTGACGGGCCGGGTCGAAGTTCAGTGGTCGTCCGCCGTGGCTGCTTCCGGCGGCGCGGCGGGCGACCTGGTCGGGGACGGGCGTGACCGGCGGGCCCGCAGATACGTGACCAGTCCCGGCACCGCGGCGACCGCCGCGCAGCCGAGCACCTGGGCCAACGTCAGCGGCTCGGTGCCCAGCAGGGACCGCAGCGGCGGCAGCCACACGGCGCCGAGCTGCAGGGCCAGGGACAGCCCGACGGCGGCGTCGAGGCTCCAGTTGCGCTGCCCGGTGCCGTGCACCCGCAGCGCGAGGGCCACACCGAGCTGGGCCAGCCCCAGCACCACGAACAGCACGCTCTGCCACGGGCCGCCCGCGTGCCTGGTCCACACCGCGGCGGCGAGGGCGGTCGCGGTGATCAGGGCGCCGGTCACCGCGATCGGTCCGATGAGCCCGTCGAGGATCGCCTGATCCGCCCGGCGCGGTGGCCGGCGCATCAGGTCCCGGCCCGCGGGCTCGCCGCCGAGCGCCACACCGGGCAGCCCGTGCGTGATCATGTTGATCCACAGGATCTGGGCCGGCAGCAGCGGGACGGGCAGGCCGATCCACGGGCCGGCGAGCATGATGAGCACCTCGGCGGCGCCGCCGGACAGGGCGTACACCAGGAACCGGCGGATGTTGGCGTAGATGCGCCGGCCCTCCCGCACGGCGGTGGCGACCGTGGCGAGGTTGTCGTCGGCCAGGACGAGGTCCGCGGCCTGCCGGGCCGCCTCGGTGCCGCCGCGGCCCATCGCGACCCCGATGTCGGCGCGTCGCAGGGCCGGCGCGTCGTTCACGCCGTCGCCGGTCATCGCCACGACGGCGCCGTCCCGCTGCAACGCCTCGATGATGTCCAGCTTGCGTTCCGGGCTGGTCCGCGCGTACACGACCGCCGGCGCGCCGGGGGTGAGCTGGTCGTCGCCGAGCGCGACCCGGGCGCCCGGTGCGGCGAGCCCGACCCGCTCGGCGACCGCAGCCGCCGTCGCCGGATGGTCGCCGGTGATGAGGATCGGCTGGATACCGGCGGCATGGAACGCCGCGACGGCATCCGGTGCCGCGTCCCGGACCGGGTCGATGAGGGCGACCAGGCCGAGCAGCGGCAGGTCCCGTTCGGCCTCCTCCGGTCGTGGTCTGGCGGCGCGATGCCCGGCGGCGACGGCGAGCACCCGGTAGCCGTCCGCGGCGAGACCGTCCGCGGTGGCGGTGGCCCACGCCCGGGTCCCGTCGTCGGCGTCGACCGGCCCGCCCGGGCCGAGCAGCCCGTCGGGTGCGCCCTTGCAGACGACCAGGTAGCCGCCGTCCGGATCGGCGAGCACCGTGGTCATCCGCCGGCGGTCCGCGTCGAACGGCACCTCGTCCACCCGCGGGAACCGTTGCCGCTCCGCCGGGTCGACACCGCACCGGCCGGCGGCGGCCAGCAACGCGGCCTCCATCGGGTCGCCGACCGGCGCCCACTGCGTCCGGTCGCCGTCGGGCGCGACCAGGTCCGCGTCGGTGCACAGCACGAGCGCGCGGGCCATGGCCCGCACCGCGGCATCGGGTGCGGGCGTCGTGGTCCCGGCCGGGTCGTAGCCGGCCCCGTGCACGGCGACCCCGGGGTGGCCCGGCAGCAGCAGCCGCTCGACGCTCATCAGGCCTTCGGTGAGGGTGCCGGTCTTGTCGGTGGCCAGGACCGTCACCGACCCCAGCGTCTCCACGGCCGGCAGCCGCCGCACGATCGCGGACCGCCGGGCCATGCGGTGGGCGCCGAGCGCCAGGGCGAGCGTCACGACCGCCGGCAGCGACTCCGGCACGGCGGCGACGGTGAGGCTCACCGCGGCGAGGAGCATCTCGGCGACCGGCTGGCCGCGCAGCACACCGACCAGGAACACCACCGCCGACAGCGCCACCGCGGCCGCCGCCAGAACCTTGCCCAGCCCGACGAGCCGCCGCTGCAGGGGTGTCTGCCGCCGCGGCTGCCCGGACACGAGCGCGGCGATGCGACCCAGCGCGCTGTGCGTCCCGGTGCGCAGCACGACGCCGGTGGCACGGCCGGTGGCGGTGACGGTCCCGGCGGACAGTTCGTCGTCGACGCCCCGTGCGACCGTCATCGACTCGCCGGTGAGCGCCGACTCGTCCAGGGCCAGCCGGACCGCCTCGACGACCCGGACGTCGGCCGGGACGACGTCACCGGCCTCGACGCGCACCAGGTCACCGGGGACGAGGTCGCCGGCCGGGACCGACACGTCCACGCCGTCGCGGCGGACCCGCGCGCAGGGCGCGGCCATCCGCCGCAGCGCCGCCACCGCCCGGTCGGCGCGCAGCTCCTGGACGACACCGACGGTGGTGTTGAGCACGATGACGAGCAGGATGACGACGAGGTCGCTGACGTCCTTGAGCGCGGCGGTGACGACCATCGCGGCGAGCAGGACGACGATCAGCGGGTCGCGCAGCTGCACCCCGATCCGCGCGAGCGTCGACGGAGGCCGGGCCGCCGGCAACTCGTTGCGGCCGTGCTCCTCGCGCAGCGCCACGACCTCTGCGGCGGTGAGTCCGGACATGACCGTCGGCAGCGTGGTCGTCATGTCTCGACCGTGCCACTGCGGCGCGGCGCGCGACCAGGGACGAAGGTCCCGCCGCGTCCCGGGTGTGTGAGCCGGCCGGCCCGCCGGCGAACGGCACCTGGCGTTCGGCGGCGTGCGTCCAGCGCCGTCGCCCGCCACGATGCCCGGCCCGCGCCCGGCGGCGCACGGGTCGAACGTCCCGGGCGGTCGGACCGGCCGGCCCTGCCACCTCCCGCCGCCGCGGACCAGGCTGGGACTGCACCGAGGAGGAAGCGATGACCACCTTCAGCGCCCCGGCCGGGCTCGCCGCCTGGCGCGGCTTCCACGGAGGCGCGTGGCGTGACCAGGTCGACGTGGCCGGGTTCGTCCGCGCCAACGTCCACCCGTACCACTGGGACGAAGGATTCCTGGCCGGTCCGACGCCGCGGACCACGCACGTGTGGGGGCTGCTGACCGCGATGTTCCCGCAGGAGCGGGAGCGTGGGATCTACGACGTCGACGCGCACACTCCGGCGTCGATCACCGCGCACGCGCCCGGGTACATCGACCGCGAGCACGAACTCATCGTCGGGCTGCAGACCGACGCGCCGCTGCGCCGCGACCCTGACAGATCACAGGCTGAATGTGCAGTCGGTGACGTTCAGCCCCGACGGCCGCATCCTGGCCACCGCCGGCGATGACAACGAGGTCCGGCTGTGGACGGTCACCGATCCGGCCCATCCGACCCTCACCGCCACGTTCGCCGGCAGCGACCGGCTCGTGAGCGGCCTCGCGTTCAGCCCCGACGGGCGCCTCCTGGCCACCGCCGGCGGGGACCTCACGGTCCGCCTGTGGAACGTCACCGATCCGGCCCACCCAACCTCCCCGGCCAGCTTCACCGCTGACCGGGGCACGACCCAGTGGTCGCTGGCCTTCACCGCCGACGGGCGCACCCTTGCCGTCGGCGGCGGGGATGCCACGGTCGGACTCTGGAACCTTGCCGATCCGGCCCACCCGACACGCATCACCACCGTCATCGCGGCGACGGGGCCCGTGACGTCGGTGGCGTTCAGCCCCGACGGTCGCAGCCTCGCCACCGGCAGCGGCGACGACCTCCCCAGCCTGTGGAACGTCGCCGATCCGGCCCGTCCGACCATCGCCGCCGCCCTCAATGGACCGAGCGGCCGCGGGACGTCGAGGTCGGTGGCGTTCAGCCCCGACGGTCGCATCCTGGCCGCCAGCATGGACTTCAGGCCGAAACTGTGGAACGTCACCGATCCCGCCCACCCGGTGCCCATCGCCACGCTGCCCGAGCAACGTCACCTCGTGAACGGCGTGGCGTTCAGCCCCGACGGCCGCATCCTCGCCACCGCCGGCAACGACCACACGGCGAAGTTGTGGAACATCGCCGACCCGGCGCACCCCGTGCCGATCGTCACCTTCACCGGCCACACCGACAGGGTGACGTGGCTGGCGTTCAGCCCCGACGGCCGCACCTTGGCCACCGTGAGCGACGACGTCACCGCCAAACTGTGGAACGTCACCGGCCGGCCCGCGTGACGTCGGTGCCCAGCGACCGCAGCAGCGCTCCGGCGGCGACGGACGCCAGCGCGGCGGTCAGCATGGTGCTCAGAGCGACCCCGGTGACGGGCAGGCTCGCCGCCGCCGACTGGACGGTGACCGCGAGCGCGAGGGTGTGCGTGAGGCCGTTCTTGTCGACGCCGAGCGTGATCAGGTCGTGTGCACCGGCGGCGAGGTCCGCGGGCACGGTCACCGGCTGCTGCACGTCGCCGGCGGCATCGGCGACGGCGGTCGCGAGGACCTTCGGCGTCGAGTACAGCGCGATGGTCACCGTCGAGTGGGCGGCGAATCCGTGGCCGACGACCACGATGCGCTGGCCGGGGGCGGCGGTGCTGATGTCGCCCTGGTCGGTGGTGAGCTCGGCGGCGGAGGCCGGCGGGGCGGCCGGCAGGGGCGGGGTGGCCGGGGTCACCGCGGCGGACATGCCCGGTGCGGAGTCGCGGCCGAAGGTGCCTTTGGCGATGACCGACACGGTGTAGGTGGTGCCGGCGATCGCGCCGAGGACGCAGCCGGTGCCGGTGGGGCCGGCCTCGCAGGTGGCCGGGCCGGGCGTGGCGGTGACGAGGTAGCCGCCGATGCCGGAGCCGGCGGAGCCCGCGGTCCAGCTGACCGTGATGGAGGCGGTGCCGCCCTGGACGCTGACGGCCGGTGCGGCCGGTGCCACGCTCGGGGTCACGGTGGTGGGGCTGCTCGGCGAGGAGTCGAGGTCGCCGCGGGCGAGGACGGTGACGGTGTAGCCGGTGCCGTTGGTGAGTCCCGTGATGGTGCAGGTGAGCGTGGGGGAGGTGGCCTGGCAGCGCAGGGTCGGGCCGCTCCCGGTGGTCGGCACGGCGGCGGCGTGGAAGGTGACGGTGCCGGGCTGCGTGGTGGAGGTCCAGGTGACGACCGCCTGCCCGTCGCCGGGGACGACCGAGGCGATGGTGGGTGTCGCCGGTGCGTCGACGGCGGTCAGCGGCGTCGCGTCGGTGGATTCGCTGCCCTCGCCGGCGGCGTTGGTGGCGGTGACGCGGACCCGGTAGGCGGCGCCCGCGTCGAGGCCGCCGAGGACGCAGGGACTGGCTGCGGGCGCCGCGCAGGGGCCGGTGGTGACGGTCGTGTACGGGCCGCCGTTCTTGGACACCGCGACGCGGAAGCCGGTCGCCGGTGCGCTGCTGCTGCTCGGGTAGGTCCAGGTGACGCGGATCGAGCGGGCGCCGGCGACGGTGAGGGCCGGCGTGGCCCGGGGTGCCCGGGCCGGTGATCGCGGTGACCTCGCTGGACGGCACGGACTGGCTGCCTTCCAGGGCGCCCGCGACGGCGGAGATCTTGAAGCGGTACGCCTGGCCCGGGGTCAGCCCGGTGACGGTGCACGGGCCGGCGGTGGGTGCGGCGGCGCAGGTGCCGGCGGCGACGGCGGTGTACGGGCCGCCGGTGGAGCCGTACACCTTGAACCCGGTGGTGGCTTCGGACGGGCCGGACCAGGCGACGGTCACGGTGCCGGGTCCGGTGACGGTCACGTTCGTGGGGGTCGGGGCGCCCGGCGCGGCGACGGCGACCTCGGCGGCCGACGGGTTCGACGCGACCCCGGTGCCGGCGGCGTTGCCGGCGACGATCTGGAAGCGGTACGAGGTCCCGCCGGTCAGTCCCGTCACGGTGCAGGGGCTGGTGACCGGGCCGGTCACGCAGGTGCCGGCGGTGGCCGCGGCGAACGGGCCGGTGCCGGCGGAGACGAGGACCTGGTAGGTGGTTGCCGGGGCGCCCGCGGTGGACGGGTTGCTCCAGGTGACGGTGATCGTCGCGTCGCCGGTGGCGGCGCCGGTGACGGTGCCCGGCGGTGCCGGTGGCTGGATCGCGGTGGCGGAGACCGCCGGGTCGGACGCCGCGCCCTCTGCGGCGCTGAGGACGGACGCGACGGTGAAGTAGTACGTCTGGCCGGGTGTGCCGGTGAAGGTGCAGGAGGTGCTCGTCGGCGCGGCGCAGCCGCCGGATGCGACGGCGGTGAACGGTCCGCCGGAGTTGGTGGCCTGGTAGACGACGTAGGAGTCGGCGCCGCCGCCGGGTGCGGTCCACTGCAGGGCGATGACGCCGGTGCCGGTGGTGGCCTGGGCGCTGACGCCGGACGGGGCGGGCGGGCCGAGGGTGGAGATCCGGTGAGCCGCCGGACGACCGCCATCAAGGCGGGGGCCACAACGCCTGAACGCGCCTGCGGAGCCCTCCGGCGAGGGCTCCGCAGGCGCCGCGCACTTACGGGCAGGGGTTCTTCGGCCGCTTGCCGACGGTCAGGTTCACCCCGGAACCGGGCGACACCGTGGTGCCCGGCGCCGGGGACTGTGCCATGACCAGGTTGATCAGCTCACAGCTGTTGTCGATGGCCGACCCGACGCCGCCGACGTGCAGGCCGAGCGCCGCGAGGTCATCCTGCGCCGCCGACACCGTCTCGCCGCGCAGGTCCGGCACCTTCACCGTGGCCGGGGCACCCTCGCACCAGATGCTCCACCAGCGGTTGCCGTCCTGCTTGGCGCCCGGGAACGAGCTCGTGCCGTAGAGCGCGTGCGGCGTGCCGGGCGAACCGGTCGGCGACAGGCAGGACCCCCAGCCGGGCACGATCGACGGGACCGTCTGGGCCAGCCAGGCCAGCTGCGCGTTGGCCAGCTCGGCGAACCCGGCCGCGTCGTCGCACTCGGTGCCGAAGAACGACTCGTGCGCGAAGCTTGCGACGCCGACCTGGACCGGATGGCCCCGGTCGACGACGAGCGGGCCGCCGCTGTCTCCGTGGCAGACCGCGTGCTCGCTGGTGCCGGCACCGATCATCAGCGGCTCGTTCCAGTGGTCAAAACCCCACCACGGGTCGAACAGGTCACTCATGTCGCTGTCGCTGCGCAGCGTCGTCTGGGCGAGGAGCAGTTGCGCGTTCGGTGCCCCGTCGGTGGACGTGACGCCGGTACCCATGATCGTGGCCGGCGTGTTGGCGAAGGCCGAGCGCGACGGCGCCAGGGTCTTCCAGAGGTTTTTCATGCGTTCGAGCGTCGGTGAACCGGCCCGGATGGGCATCGGTGGATCTACCAAGGTTGTGGCCCGCCGATGCCGATCCGGCATCGGCAACTCTGCCTAGAAAACGGCGGGAGTGTAGAGCTGGACCACGCTGCCGGCCAGGTTCGCCCGGAGCTCGGCGTCCGGCGAGCCGAGGATCTCACCGGTGACGGTTGCCGTGGCGAGGATCGGCTCCATCAGGTGCGCGACGTGCTGCAGGTGCTCCTTCAGCGCCGCCGAGTCCCGGTAGCGCTCCAGCACGATCGCCTCGGACTCGTCGTCGTTGAGGTAGATCTCGTACTGCAGCGTACCGGTGTCCTCGGCCCGCACGATCTGCATGCACTGCGCGGACAGGCGCTTGAACTCCTCGACCCGGCCCGGGTGGAACGTGAACCGGGCGATGCCCTGCAACTGCGTCATCTGGGTGCTCCTTTGTCGTGGTACCCCTGGGACGGAGCCGGCTCCGCGTTCTCGACACGATGCGGCGGCCTCAGGCGAGGATCTCCTCGGCGCGCTCCGGGCTGCCTTCGGCGAGGCCCCGGTCGATCGCGTGCCGGGACGCCAGCCACATCACGGCGCCGACGAGGAACACGATGCCCTCGGTGACGGTCAGCGCCCAGATGATGCCCGGCAGCCCGAACCACAGGTTGCCGAGGAACACGATCGGGATGAACAGCACGCCCTGCGCCACCGACATCACCATCGCCGGCACCGAGCGTCCCGTCGCCTGGAACAGCGACGTGATCAGCCCCCGGAACCCGTTCACGATCATCGCGACGAGCTGCGCGGTGAGGATCGTGACGCCGATGGACAGGACCGCGCGGTCCGCCACGAAGGCGGAGAACACCTGCTCGCGGAACGCGAACACGGTCGTGGAGAAGATCAGCACGATGCCGCCGACGGCGATCGCCGAGCCGCGCAGCGCGGCCATGAGGCGGTTGCGGTCGCCTTTGCCGTACGAGTACGCCAGCAGCGGCAGTACCCCGATGGTGACGCCCATGACCAGGAACTCCGGCACCTGGGCGATGCGGACCGCGACGCCCATGGCGGCGAGGGGGCTGTCGCCGTAGGCGACCGCGAGGTTGTTGAGGACCAGGGACGTGACGATCAGGAAGGCGGACTGGAGCAGCTCGCCGACGCCCACGCCGAAGACGGGCTTCAGCACGGCGGGGGAGAGCGTGAACCAGCGCGGGGCGAGGCTGACGTGCTCGCTGTTGCGCTGCAGCCAGGTGACGAAGTACGCGACGACGCCGAGGTTCGAAAGTCCCATGGCCAGCGCAGCGCCGGCGACGCCCCAGTGCAGCACGAGGATGAACAGGACGTCGAAGACGACGTTGCCGACCGTGGACGCGATGAGCCCGACCATCACCTGGCGGGCGGCGCCTTCCGCCCGCACGATCTGCTCGAGGCAGAAGGCGGCGGCGAGGACCGGGACGAAGGCGAGCATGACCGCGACGTAGGCGGTTGTCGGGGGCACCGCGGCGGCGTCCGCTCCGAGCGCCGCGACCAGGGGGTGCAGCAGGAGCAGTCCGGTGCCGCCGAACACGGTGCCGGCGATGACCGCACCCCAGACGGCGAACGACGAGACGTGCCTGATCTCGCCGGCCTTCGCCGGGTCGTGCTCCGCCGCGCCGAGCAGCCGTGAGATGAGCGCGCCGCCGCCGACGCCGAACACGCCGCCGACGGCCATGACCAGGCCGAGGATCGGCGCCCCGAGGGTGATCGCGGCGAGGAGCGCGGGGTCGTGGAGCGAGCCGATGAAGCCCGCGTTGATGACGTTGTACACGGCGCCGACGATCATCGCGGCGGCCATCGGCACGCACAGGTGCACGAGGGCGCGCACGATGGGCGCGGCCGAGAGGTACCAGCGGTTGGTGCCGACGGCGTCCGTCGTCACCGGCGATTCGAGGCTTGTGGTCATGGCTGTGCCTTTCCGGGGCAGGTGGCATCGCGCGCCGGCGGGACGCCGGCACGGCGGGAGGGCAGGGTTCAGCGCGCGCCGGCGGTTCGCCGGCGCGGGAGGGGTCAGGCTGCGGTTACGACCGCGTCGGTTGCGGCAGCTCCGCGGTGATCTTGGAGAGCAGGGCGTGCAGCGTGTCCCGCTCGGCCTGGCTCAGCGGGGCGAGGATGGTCTCCTCGGTGGCGGCCATCGCGGTGTCGAACCCGGCGATCAGCTCGACGCCCGCCGGGGTCGCGTAGACGCGCTTGCTGCGCTCGTCGCCGCCCTCGGTGCGGCGTTCGACGAGCTCGCGGCGTTCGAGGCCCTGTAGCAGGCTGGTGACGCTCGCTGCGCTGGTGCGGGTGACCTCCGCGATGTCCCGCTGGATCGCACCGGGGCGCTTCGCCAGGTAGCCGAGCACGAAGGCCTGCGGGTGGCTGAGCTCGCGGGCCCGGATCCAGTCCTCGCCGGCCTTCTGCTGCGCCCACCCGATCCAGCGGACCAGGTCCAGCGGGCTGGTGAGCTTCGGTGCGTCGTCCATGCTTAGAAAGCTAACCGTTAGAGTTCTAACTGTCAACGGGCGGGCACGTGTGCGGCCCGCCACCCTGGCCACGCACGACCACATCCGCTGGTACGTCTACCGCTGACACCCGTCGCACACCTCGAGGACCGCAACGCCGCGCCGTCAGCTGTCGACGGCGCGGTCCCCAGCCGAGCGGGCCATCACCGTCAGCCCGGCGACAGCCAGCAGGCCGAACGCGGCCGGGATGAGAAAGACGTGGGGTAGCCCCACGACGGCGGCGCCGATGCCGCCGGCGGCTCCACCGAAGGCCGAGGCGAGCGCGGTGCAGCTGAGGAAGATCGCGGACGCAGTGGCGACCGCCGTCGGCAGGAGCCGCTGGGCGACGATGATGCCGAGCGCGGCGAAGACGCCCCACACGCCGCCCATGAGGATCTGCCCGGCGAAGAGCCCCGCCGCGGTGCCGGTGACGGCGAAGCAGACGTTCGCGGCGACGCCGAACCCGGCGCCGAGGACCATCAGCCACATCATCCCGGTCCGCCGGGCCACGAGCACGGCGAGCGGCATGAGCACGATCTCGACCAATGGCTGGATGCCGATGACCGCGCCGCTGAGCCCGGCGGCGAGGTGGAGCTGGTCGTTCATGTAGATCGGCAGGTACGCGTATTTGATCGGCTCACCGGCGTACACCAGGACGTAGAGCGTCGTGAACGCCAGCAGCGGCAGCATCGCCCGTACCCCTGGGCTGGTGTGCGGTTGCCCGTCGGATGACGGTGCGGCGGCCGGGGTTCGCTGCGTGCCGAGCGGCACCACCTGCAGCAGCGTGCAGAACGCCGTCGCGACCAGCATGGTGCGCAGTGATGTCTGCGCGGCCAGGAACGATCCGGCGACCGGGCCGACCACCCAGCCGCCGGTCAGGGCCATCCGCACGACGGCGACCACCCCGTCGTTGCCCGGGTTCGGGTTGGCCTGCTGCTCGTCGTGGACGGCGGCGAAGAGCTGCGACGTGGCGGCACCGCCGAACGCACCGATGACGGCGCTGATCACGTAGGGCATCCACAGCTGGGTGGAGTACGCGATGGCCAGCCAGCCCACGAAACCCGCCACCGCGCAGAGGCGGAACAGGCCCAGCCGCCGGCCGGTACGGTCGGAGCGCCGCCCGACCAGGTATCCGGCCACCGGCGCCGTCAGGTTCGTCAGGTAGAACAGCCCGGCCGCGGTGAGCGACGCGTGCAGGTCGTTGACCAGGAACAACGCGATCTGCGGAGCGGCCGCGGAGAACCCGAGCGCCGACAGGAACACCGCGATCGTCGCACCGCGGTACAACGGCGACGTGAGCGTCAGCCGCAGCGCCGAGGTGCGCGCCACGGGGGTCTCCAGTTCGGGCAATGCCATGCGCCACTCCTTCCAGGGGATCGCACCCTACGTGGCGGCGGCACCGGCTGGCCGGACGGGTCACCGGGTCAGCGGCAGGAGGTCACCCGACGCGGACGATGCTCTTGCCGTGGGTCGCCCCGCCTGCCAGGTCGGCGATCGCGGTCTCGACGTCGGCGAGGTCGTACTCGGCGGTGATGTCGATACGCACCGAACCGTCGGCGACCAGTGCCATCGCTCGGGTGGCGCTGTCGGCCAGCCGTTGCGGGTCGGTCTGACTCGCCAGGTTGCTGTTGTACGTCAGCAGCGACTGGCCCTGCATCAGCAGGTCGTTGGCCGACACGGTGACCGGTTCGAAGGTGGCGATGTTGCCGTAGACGACGATCCGGCCGTGCGGGGCCAGCCGGGCCAGGTTCGCCAGGCGGGTCTGGCCGCCGATCGGATCGAGGATCACGTCGAACCGCTCATCGCCGAGCGCGTCGGGGAACTCCGCACGCACCAGCACCTCCTGGTAGCCGGACCGGCGGGCGTGCTCGACCTGGTCGGGGTTGCCGACCACGCCGACCAGCCGGCGCGCGCCGGCGGCGGGGGCGAACTGCCCGGCCAGTGAGCCGACGCCGCCGGCCGCGGCGTGGATCAGCACGCTGTCCCCGGTGCGGACCCGGGCGACCGTGTTGATCAGGTCGTAGGCGGTCGGGGTCACCCACCCGAAGCCGGCCGCGGTGCGCGGGTCGACGTGCGGTGCGGCGATTGCCAGCACCGACGGCGCAATGACGACCTCGCCGAACCCGCCGCCACCGATCAGCGCGGTGACCCGCTCGCCGACGCGCGATCCGGGCACGTCCTCGCCAACGGCGACGATCTCGCCGGCGGCCTCGAAGCCCGGCACGAACGGGCGGGGAATCGGGAAGTGCCCCGCGCGGACGAGCACGTCGCCGTATTGCACGCCGGCGTAGTCGACCCGGATCGCGACCTGCCCGGGACCTGGCACGGGTTCGGGGACCTCCTCGACGCGGAACCGGTCGTCGGCGTCCAGCACAACAGCCCTCATGGTTTCAACCTTCTGTGGTGACTCAGTATCCTGATACTCGGAATCTAGGCTGTATCAACTAGCTGAGTCAACTGAGGAGATTGTGACATGGTCGACGTGCCGGTGGAGGAGTACCTGTGCACCCGGATCCGGCGCGCCGAACAGGCGCTGATGGCCCACCACGAGGCCGTGCTGCGCGGGTACGGGCTGACCATGACGCAGTACACGGTGCTGCTGACGCTCTCCCGCGAGGACGGCATGTCCGGCGCCCAGCTGGCCCGCGCCTGCGGGGTCACCCAGCAGAGCATGGCCACCGTCCTGACCGGCCTGGAGAACAAGGGGCTGATCGGCCGCCGCCCCTCCCCGGTGCACGCGAAGGTCATGATCGCCACGCTCACGGACGCCGGCCGGGACGTGCTCGACCGCGCCTACCGGGAGGTCATCGTGCTCGAGCGCGCGCTCACCGACCGGTTCGCCACCGACGAGCACCGGCAGCTCTGCGACCTGCTCGACCGGGCCATCGCCACCCTCGTCGAGCAGACGCCCACCCCGCACGCCGGCCGCTGAGCCCGGCGCGGTCATGAACCGGCTGCCCTCGGGCTGCTCGCCGTCCTCGGCCTCACCGTCATGGCATCTCGGCTGAGCGGTACCGCCGTGCGCAGGACGCCGCCGGGGTGGAGCCTGAGTCCCGGACGGAATCGGTGCTTGGTTTGCCCGGCAGGGCAAGCGTTCGGAGAATCGGGGTCGTGTCAGCACATCATCTGCCGGACAGCGGCGAGGACGAGATGGTCGTCGAGAGCTATGTCGCCGGGTGTCCGATCGGTCCCGAGCTGGCTGGGCAGCTCATCGAATTGGCGGACCTGCCGTGGGACGATCCGGATGTCACCGACCGGGCGCTGCGCCGCCTCGGATGGTCCGACGAGGACATACCGATCGACGAGGCCCGCTTCGTCACTGCCGCCGGTCACGTGGTCCATGGCGACCGTTGCCTCTACATGCCGTTCGCCCACTCCTACGGTGTGGGCGGAGAGCTGTGGCCAGATGACTTCTGGGGCTCCTTGCCCGGCTGGACCAGCCAGCGGGGGGCAGGCCGCGAGGAGTTCGCGGCACACGTGGACGTCGCCATCGATCGGTTCGCCGAACGGCTCGGTACACCGGAGTGTGACGTCAGGACTGAGGGCACGCGGATCGCCATCGGCCGGTACTCATGGCGGTACGCCGCCTGGCGACGCGGCGGCAACGTCATAGTGGTCGGCCCGGCCCTGGATGGCTTTTCGTACTGTCAGGACGAGGAGGCCGTCGTCTACCTGGGCGGCTTCCCGGAGAATGCCCCATTCCCGGACGCCGCCGGATTCCTCGACCTCATGCGCAGCTAGGCGGAGTTTGGAAACCCCAGGCTGCCGCTCTGTGACCCCTGCGGAACAGGAGCAACGCTGATCGCTACCGTCGTAGCCGCCGGCGGGACGTGCTCGACCGTGCCTGCCAGGAGGTCATCGTGCTCGAACGCGCCCGCACCGCACGCCGGCCGCTGAGCCCGGCGCGGTCATGAACCTCGGCATCATCGGCCAGGCGGCCGGCCTGTTCGCGGTCACCAACATCGACGACCTGCTCGTCCTCGCCCTGTTCTTCGCTCAGGGCGCCGGTCACCGGGGCTCGACGAGGAACATCGCCATCGGGCAGTACCTCGGCTTCGCCGCGATTCTGGTCGCCGCCGTGGCCGCCGCGTTCGGCGCGACGTTCCTGCCCGACAGCGTCATCCCCTATCTCGGGCTGCTCCCGCTCGGGCTGGGCGTCAAGGCCGCGGTGCAGGCGTGGCGGCACCGCGGCGACGCCGACGAGGAAGCCCGGGCCGGGTCGGACGGGCCGAAGGTCCTCGAGGTTGCCACGGTGACGTTCGCCAACGGCGGCGACAACATCGGTGTCTACGTGCCGGTGTTCGCCACCGCGGGAACCGGCGGCATGAGCGTCTACGTCGCCGTCTTCCTCGTTCTGGTCGGTGTCTGGGTCGCCGCCGGCCGGTACTTCGCCACCCGCCCCGTGATCGCCAGGGCGCTCAGCCGGTGGGGGCACATCCTGATGCCGGCCGTCCTGATCGGCATCGGCCTGCTCATCCTCGTCGAGGGCGGCGCCTTCGGGCTGTAGGGCTACCGGCGGTTGCCGATGCCTCCGGTGGGGGCGATGGCGTCGATGTGGGCGAGGTCGTCGGCGGTCAGTGCGAGGTCCACGGCGGCGATGTTCTGTGCGACGCGGCCGGGGTTGCGTGAGCCGGGGATCGGGACGATGGAGTCCTTCTTGGCGAGCAACCAGGCCAGGGCGAGCTGTGCGAGGGTTGCGTCCCTGGTCTCGGCGAACTTGGTGAGCTCGCTGACGATGGCGACGTTCTGGTCGAAGTTCTCCGGCGCCCACCAGGGGATGAGCTGACGGAAATCGGCGGCGCCGTAGTGCTCGCGGGACTTGACCGCGCCGCTGAGGAAGCCGCGGGCCAGCGGGGAGTAGGCGACGAAGCCGATGCCGAGCTCTTCGACCACCGGCAGCAGCGGCTCGGCGTCGTGGGCCTTGGCCGATGAGGCTCTGGACACGACCGGCGACCGGGACGCCTTCCTGGCGGCACGCCGTGCGGCCATCGTCGCCGCCGTCGAGCGGCTCTTCCCCGCCGTCAGCACACCTGATCGTTGACAGCGTGCTGGCGTGGACCAGTTCGGTCGTGCTCCGCTGCGGTCGTTGCACGCAATGGTGGGTATGTCGTCTGCATGGAGGATCTCGGTACGCCGGTGCCGTACTCGGCCCTGCCGATCGGGGTGCCGGTGTTCGATCGCGACGGGACCCGGGTCGGCGTCGTGGAGCACGTGCTGGCCGACGTGGACAGCGACGTCTTCCACGGCCTGATCGTGCGGCCCCAGTATCTGCTGAAGGGCGCGGTGTTCGCCGACCGTGACCAGGTCGACGGGTTGCACGAGCACGGCGTCACCCTCACCGTCCCCGGTGCCGAGCTGCACGATCCGGGTGAGGACCCGGTCGCGGCCGAGGCCGCGGAGGGCCCGGCGGGCGAGACGATCCGTGAGCGGCTGCACCAGGCGTGGCGGTGGCTGCGGCAGCCGCGATGACCCGGGCCCGGCGGCACGGCCGGCGCGCCGGGGTGAGCGGTGAGGTGAACGGCCACCCGTGGCAGGGACGGATCGTCACTTTCCACTTAGCCTGCCCGATATGTGGCATTGGTTCCGTAGTGCGCTGCAGGACCACGCCGAACTCGCGATCTTCCTGACCCTGGCGCTGGGTTTCCTCGTCGGACGGCTGCGGTTCCGCAGCGTCGTGCTCGGCCCGGTCACCGGCACCCTCCTCGCCGGCGTCCTCGTCGGGCAGCTCGACATCACCATCCCGGACCTCGTCAAGACGGTGGCGTTCATCGGGTTCCTGTTCGCCCTGGGCTACCGGGTGGGGCCGCAGTTCTTCGCCGCGTTACGCAAGGACGGACTGCCACAACTGGTCGTCGCGGTCGTCGGCTGCGTCGCCGGGCTGCTCATCGCCTACGGCATGGCCCGGGCCATGGGCTACGGACCGGGGTGGGGCTCCGGCCTGCTCGCCGGCGGACTCACCCAGTCGTCGATCGGCGCGATCTGCGATGCGGCGAAGAGCCGGGTGCCGGTGCTCGGCTACACGGTCCCGTACGCCATCGGCAACACCCTGCTCACGATCTGGGGCGCGCTCATCGTCGCCCTGTTGTCCTAACACCGTCGAACTGGGGGAAGCGGCCATGACCAGCAGAGCCGACCAGCAGCGCCTGGAGACACTCAGCCCGTTCGAACTCAAGAACGCGCTCATCGCACTCGCCGACGGCATCACCCGACCCAACGCGGTCTCCATGCTCAACGCCGGACGGGGCAACCCGAACTGGGTCGCCACCGCGCCCCGCGAGGCGTTCTTCCTGCTCGGCCGGTTCGGCCTGGAGGAGTCGAGGCGGGACTGGGACGAATGGGAGGGCGTCGGCGGCATGCCGGCCCGCGACGGCATCGGTGCACGCCTGGACCGGTTCCTCGCCACGCACGCCGCCGAACCCGGCGCGGATCTGTTGCGCGGCAGCGTCGAGCACGGCGTCCAGCGGCTCGGCTTCGACCACGACGCCTGGGTCTGGGAGCTCACCGACGCCGTGATCGGCGACCACTACCCGCAACCGGACCGGATGCTGCCGCACCTGGAGCAGGTGGTCCACGCCTACCTCGTGCAGGAACTCTGCGGCGGCCGGGCACCGGCCCAGCCGTTCGACCTGTTCGCCGTCGAGGGCGGCACCGCCGCGATGTGCTACCTGTTCGACTCGACCGTCATCAACGGCATCCTCGACCCCGGCAACACGATCGCCATCATGACGCCGATCTTCACCCCGTACCTGGAGATCCCGCGGCTGGACCGGTACCGGTTCGACGTCGTGGAACTGCGGGCCTCACGCTACGACGACGAGGGCTTCCACACCTGGCAGTACGACGAGGACGAGATCGCGAAACTCGCCGACCCGAAGGTCAAGGCGCTGTTCCTGGTCAACCCGTCCAACCCGCCGTCGGTCGCCCTCGCCGCGCGGGCCCGCGAGCAGATCAAGACGATCGTCGCCACCACCAACCCCGACCTGACGATCATCACCGACGACGTCTACGGCACGTTCGTCGACGGCTTCGAGTCGTTGCTGTCGACCGTGCCGCGCAACACCATCGGCGTCTACTCGTTCAGCAAGTACTTCGGCGCCACCGGATGGCGTCTCGGGGTCATCGCCATCAACCGCGACAACATCTTCGACGAGAAGCTCGCGCGGCTGCCGGAGGACCGCGCGGCGGCGCTGCGCCGGCGGTACAGCCCGCTCACCCTGGAACCGGACCGGCTGACGTTCATCGACCGGATCGTCGCCGACTCCCGCCAGGTCGCGCTCAACCACACCGCCGGGCTGTCGCTGCCCCAGCAGGCGCAGATGGGCCTGTTCGCGCTGTTCGCCCTCCTCGACACGCACGGCGACTACAAGCGGACCTGCCGCAGCATCATCGACCGGCGGATGCACGCCCTCACCAAAGGCATGGGCGTCACGCTGCCGCACGACCCGCTCGCCGCGCGGTACTACGTGGAGCTGGACGTGCTCAACTACGCCCGCCGCTGGATCAGCCCCCAGTTCGCCGACTGGCTGCAGGCGACGTTCGAACCCGTCGACCCGGTCTTCCGCCTCGCCGAGAAGGGCTCCGTGGTGCTGCTCAACGGCGGCGGTTTCGACGGGCCCGAGTGGAGCGTGCGGATCAGCCTGGCCAACCTGCGCTTCGACGCGTACGAACAGATCGGCGGCTGGCTGCGCGACGTGATGCGCGACTACCAGGCCGAGTTCGAACGCACCGGCGGCCAGCTCCCGGCTCGCACCGACGGCGGGCATTTCACCGACGAGGCGATGCTCGCCAGCGGCATGGCCACCATGATCGAGCCGGCCAAGGCGGCCCGGTGAAACAGGCCCTGACGGACCTGCTCACCTCCGTCGAAGGTCTCGTCCTCTTCGTCTGCCTGGCCCTCGGCTTCGCCCTGGGCAAGGTCAAATTCTGGAAGATCTCCCTCGGTGGCGTCGCCGGCACCCTCATCGTCGCCATCTTCGTCGGCATGCTCGGCGTCACCCTCAACAGCCAGGTGCAGAACATTGCCTTCGCCATGTTCATCTTCACCCTCGGCTACATGAGCGGCCCGTCGTTCTTCGCCAGCCTCAACCGGACCAGCCTGCGCTACGGCATCTTCACCGTCGTCGAGGTCATCACCATCCTGGCCGTCGTCGCCGGCGCCACCCTCGTGCTCGACCTCGACGAAGGCACCGCCGCCGGGCTGCTGGCCGGCGGAGCGACCGAGTCCGCGGTGGTGCTGCTCACCAGCCAGTTCGCCCCGGCCCTGATGCGGGTCAACCTGCGCGACGAGGCGACGAAACTGTGGGCGAAACTCGGCGGCGGCGCCACCGAGGAAGGCACCACCACCCAGGCCCTGCCCGGCATCGTCGGCCGGGTCCACGAGGTCACCACCGCTGCGGGCCGCACCGTCGAACAGGCGGAACGGTCCCTCGGCGACGCCGTCGCGATCGAGCAGCTCCACCGCGGCGGCACCAGCCTCGACGTCACGCCGGCAACCCGCCTGGAGGCCGGCGACGTCGTGCTGCTCAACGGCCGCCGGGAACTGCTCCTCGACGCCGCCGAGACCATCGGACCCGAACGCTCCGGCATCCCCGGCATGGACCTCAACCTCGACGTGCAGCAGGTCGTGCTCACCACCAAGCAGTACGACGGCGCCACCCTCGGCGAGCTGCGGCGCACGATCGCGCCGCAGCGCCGCCACGGCGCCTTCCTCACCGGCGTCACCCGCCTGGACCACGCACTGCCGGTCCGCGACGGCACACCCATCAACGCCGGCGACACCCTGCAGTTCACCGGCCGTGCAGCCGACCTCAACCGGTTCCTGCCCGGCATCGGCTTCCGCATCGACCCGGCGATCAAGATGGACGTCATCGCCATCGCCACCGGCATCATCATCGGCATGCTGATCGGTACCATCGAGATCCCGCTCGGCTCGATCCCGCTGTCCCTCGGCACCGGCGGCGGCTGCCTGCTCGCCGGACTCGCGTTCGGCTGGCTCCGGGGCCGCAACCCCCGCCACGGCCAGTACCATCCCGCCGCGGCCCAGGTCGTGAAGGAACTGGGCCTGGCCACGTTCATCTGCGCCGTCGGACTCTCCTCCGGCCCGCAGGCCGTCGACCTCATCGCCCGCTACGGCATCGCCCTGCCGATCGTCGGGGTCCTGGTCACCCTCATCCCGGCGTCGATCTCCCTGCTGGTGGCCTGGAAACTTCTGAAACTCCCGGCACCGCTCGCCCTGGGCGCCGTGGCCGGGCAGCAGTGCTCCACCCCCGGCCGCCACCGCAGTCCAGCAGGCGGCCGGTAACACCACCCCACTGATGAGCTACACCGTCGTCTACGCCATGTCCAACGTCGTGCTACCCCTGCTCGGCCCCATCGTCGTGGCCATGACCGGCGCCCTCACCTGATCCGGCGAAGGTCGCTGCTGTCAGTACACACCCATGCACTGGAACGACGCCCACACCAGCGGGGTGGCGAGGTCGGACGGGAGCATGAGCCTCGCGCCCTCGGTGAGGTCGAAGTCGCTGACCCGCCATTCCGCGAGGCGGCGGAGCTGGCAGGCACGCAGCGCGGACGCAGGGTCGACGCCGGCAACGAGAGCGTCGAGGAGGTCCTCCTCGAACGCCAGCGTCGCCGGGTGATCGAGAATCGGCCACGCGGTGCCGATGACCTGCCGCGCACCGCGCAGCAGGCAGGCAGCGCTGAGGCCGAGCCACTCGCCGCGGCCGGCGCCGACGGCACCGCCGGAGCTGCAGGAGGAGAACACCACCCTGGCCGGAAAGGCGAGCCCGGCGCCGAACGTGAGGTCCTCGGCGGTGAGCAGGCCGTCCTCCAGGCGCAGTGCGGCGTCCACGCCGGCAACGCCGGCGTCGGAGTGGCCGGTGAAGAACGCGATCTTCGGCGCGGCGGGTGCCGTGGCGGCCAGCGCGCGCAGGAAGTTCTCCCGCGACGCCGGCTGCGACGTGCGGTCGACCCGCTTGCTGTTGCGAAGCGTGACCTCGTAGGCGCCTTCGGCCTGCGCGGCGACGCTCAGGGTGCCGTCCGCGTCGATGCACGCCAGAGCTATGGGGTAGGTGTCCACAACGTAGACCGGCTGTGCCGCCGCGGCCTGCACCACCGGCACCGGGGGCGCCCAACGCAGGACGGCCTTCTCGATGAGCCGTTCGACCCGTCCGGCCGCTCCGCGCAAACCGAGCAGGCAGACGGGCAGGGTGGCGAGAAAGCCGCCCGCGATGACCAGCGACGGCGCCCACTGCGGCACTGAGGTCGCGTCCCACAACGCGGCACGCAGCGGCCCGGGCACGAGGATCTCACCCACGGCGAGCGCGGCGGCCTCTTCCGACGCGGGGCTTCGACAGAACGGCCGCCAGAACAGCTCCGCGATCGAAGCTCCGTCCGCGTCGAACGAACCGGCCGCGGCGGTGAGCTGATCAATCTCGGGTTCGGTGAGGTCACGGTAGCCGGTGAAGAGCTCGAGACCCGGCGACACGACCGCCCAGAAGTATCGCTGATCGATGATCGCCGCACCCCACCACCACGCGTCGGCACCGCCGACGGCGGCGATGATCTCGAACAGCGCGGTGTCCGCCGGCTCGACCGCGTCGGGCGGGAAGTGCGGGCGGAGCCGTGACGGGCCGTCGACGGCGAGCGGATGGATCGCAGACAGCCGCACCGCGCCGGTGCGCGCGACCATGCGGGCCATGTTGGTGTCGCCGGTGCCCGTGGAGTCGGCGATGCGCCCGATCGGACGGACCTGCAGGCGACTCGACTCGAGCAACTCGATGAACAGGCCACGGTCGCCGATGTCGGCCGCCTCTGTGAGGGCGACGTAGCGCGCCACGTCGCCGCTGCGGGCGCTCTGCATGGCGCGCACGACCGTCGCCGCGGTCCGCGCGGCCGAGGTGTCGCGCAGCGCGACGGCCCGCAGCGCGAGGTGCAGTTTGCGGTGCCGCAGCGGGGCCAGGCTCGGTTGGGTGTGCAGCACCGTCGCGACCGTCTCGCAGATCGCCGCCTGCCAAACCAGGTTGTCCAGGCCGGACGTGGCGTCAAGGGCGCGTGGCAGTTCAGCGATCAGGCCGTTGCCGAGGATGATCGGCCGTTGCCGGGTGACCCGCAGGAGCTCGAACATCGCGACGTACTTGTCCCATTGCCGCTGCTCGCGCATTCGTGTCAGCGCCCGCAGCAGCCTCGCCTGCCCTTCGGCATGCAGGTCCGGCGACCCGAAGGCGAGAATGAGGCTGGCCAGGTTGGCCTCGGCGACCGCCCGGTCATCGGCGTTCCTGGTCGCCTCGATCATGCCGCGCAGCTCGACGATCTCGGCGGCGACGTCGCCGGGCTCGCCGGTCTCATCGGCGGTGTCGATGTCCTCGAGCCGGATGATGTACTCGGCGATCTCGTCGAAATACGGTCCTTCGACGGACTTCGCCAGTTTCTTTGCCTGCTTGAGCGTCTCCACCCCGAACGCGTGCATATCGTGATCGATCAGCATCACGGCGAGGTCGTGCAGCATCCGCACCAGATCCTCGCGGTTGTCGGGATGCCGGGACAGGGCATCCTCAGCGAGGCCGTATTCGTGGATCGCCTGATCCAATGAGCCCATTCCGGCCTGGCAGACGGCCTGGATCTGATGGGCGACCCCGAGGTACTGGTCGGCCCGCTGACCGGTCGCGCCCCGCTCCTCCAGCCACCGCATGGTGGCGTTGGCGAGCGCGAACGCCTTCTCGAACCGGCCCTCATCCATGAGGTCCGCCGCGTCGTCCAGTTGCCGCTCGGCGCGTTCCCGCTCAGCGGCAGATAACGCAATCTCGCCAGACATCGGGCGACTCGTGTCAGTTGGACCGGTCGGCAATGGTCGTCAAGGACTCGCCGATACTGCGCAGCACTGCCTGCTGCGCCTCGCCGTGCTGCGCCGTCAGCCATTCGAGGTCGATGTTGATGTCGACCTGGTCACCGATCTGGATGCGGAGTTTCTCCGCGCGCGGCTGCCGCCGGAACGATCTGATGATCGCCTGCCACAGCAGCTTGAGCGAACCGGCCGCGACGAGGAGCGTCACCGCATTGGCCGCGATGCCCGTGGCGGTCACCGCGAACTGCACGACGTCATCTGCGCCGCGTGCCTCGAGCGGCTTCTGCGCGAGGCCCTTCGCCACCAGGTCGTCCCCGACCGAAGTCGGCACACTGATGCTCAGCAAATTCACGATCATCTCCGTCCGGCAATTGCTGCGGGCGCGTCGCGCCGATTACATTACAGCGGGCACCGGACGCCGCGGAAATGAGCTGAACGTGCACGAACTTATTTGCCGGCAGGTCACACATCCGCCGGACATCGACGACGGCACGGCGGTTGCGGTATGGCCGAATCTCATGGTCCGCCTTTCGGGTGACGAAACCATCCGTTGGCGCGGACTCGCGGACACATCGTTGTCCCGATACAACCGGTCGGCGCCGGAAGGCAACCGCTACGAGTTCGCCTGGAATCTGGTCGAACCGGCCGAGATCCTGGTTACCGACACCCGATTGATCTACCGCGCGAATCACCTCGGCACGAGGCCGGGCCTGGCCGCCGCGTTCGGCGCCGGCGCCATCACCCAGTTCCGCAGTGCGGCACTGCGGCCCGACGCCTATGCGGGCCACATCCAGTTCGACTGGGTCGCCAACGTCGCCTTCGGGCACACCCAGCTGCTCGGGATCGCGGCAGCGGTCATCCTGGTCACGACCCTGGGACACGGCGACGGTCCGCTGCGGCTGTCGATGACATTCTCGACGCGGTGGGGCGGCACCACCGTCGAGGCGGCCCGCATGCTGGCCGCCGCGCTTGCCGGCAACGTCGCGCGGCACCGCCTCGCAACCGGCCGTGACCGGCTCTCCGACGACGACGCCCGCGCGCTGGAACGGCAACGCGACGGTGCCGAACCGGTGATCCTGGACCCGCGGACGCTGCGCTGGGACCTGCCCGGCGCCACGCTCGTCGGCGCGAGGACACCGTCGCTCGGTGAGCTCCTGACCGCGCTGGACCAGGCGATTCTGCGACTTCCCCGGCCTCGGGCGGTCGGGGGCGTCGGGGCAGAGCGCTGACCGGGCGTCACCCCGTCGGACACGACCCGAGCCGACACCCAGACATTGATCGTGCACACCGGCTCAGCGCCGTTGGACCATGCGAAGTGTCTCGGCGGCCTCCGGCCTGTAGCGCTGCGGCGATGCCCGCGCTGGCACACTGGCGGGCATGGTCGACTGGTACACGCGGGCCGAGGTGGGCACCGACGTCATCCGGATCTCGGAACCGCACGTCAACGAACTGCTGTCGGCGAACTTCTGGTGGTTGCGCGGCACCGACCGCGACATCGTGATCGACGCCGGGCTCGGCGTCGTAGCGCTGCGGGACGCGATCCCGGGCCTGTTCGCGCGCGACCCGATGGTCGTGCTCACCCACGCGCACCTGGATCACGTCGGTGGGGCGCCCGAGTTCGGCGACCGGGCCGCCCACCCTGCCGAGGCGGGGCTCCTGGAGACGGGTGTGCCGGCGAGCCTGTACGGCGCCGAGCTCTACGACAAACTCGGGATCGACGCAGCGGGCGAACCCGTCCCGGAGCTCATGCTCGACGTCCTGCCCGATCCCGGCTACGACCCGGCCACGTACCGCATCGCACCGATGACCGTGCACCGCACGCTCGACGACGGCGCAAAGGTCGACCTGGGCGGGCGGGAACTGACGGTGCTGCACCTGCCCGGCCACACCCCGGGCAGCATCGCCCTGCTGGAGGAGCGCACCGGGACGCTGTACTCCGGCGACATCATCTACGACGGTGGCCTGATCGACGACCTGCCGAACTCCGACGTGCCGGCGTACCGGCGAAGCATGCAGTTCCTCGCCGACCTCGACGTGTCCGTCGTGCACCCCGGCCACGGGCGCAGCTTCGACCGGACCCGCCTCCGCCAGCTGGCGGAGACCTACCTGCGCAGGACAGCCGGATGACGGGCCCGTTACGCGCCGGGGCGGACCAGGCCGCACTCGTAGGAGAGGATGACGGCCTGCACCCGGTCGCGGAGGCCGAGTTTCGTCAGGATGCGGCTGACATGGCCCTTCACGGTGCCCTCGGTGAGGAACAGCCGGCCGGCGATCTCCGCGTTCGACAGCCCCCGCGCGATCAGCTCGAGCACCTCGCGTTCCCGATCCGTCAAGACCCGCAGTTCAGCTTCGGTGCGGGGGAGAGGATCGCCGGACGTGCCGATGTGCCGTTCGATGAGCCGGCGGGTGATCGGTGGCGCGACGATCGCGTCGCCCCTGGCCACCACGCGGATCGCGGACAGCAGGTCGGCGGCGAGGGTGTCCTTGAGCAGGAACCCGCTCGCGCCGCAGCGCAGCGCCGAATACACGTACTCGTCCAGGTCGAACGTGGTGAGGATCAGGATGCGCGGCCCGTCCGGCAGTGAGGCCCGGATGCGGCGGGTCGCCTCGAGGCCGTCGACCTCGGGCATCCGGATGTCCATCAGGATCACGTCGGGTGCCGCGTCGGCCGCCAGGGTGACGGCCGCGGCGCCGTCGTTCGCCTCGCCGACGACGTCCATGTCGTCGGCGTTCTCGAGGATCATCCGCAGACCGGCCCGCAGCAGCGCCTGATCGTCGACCAGCAGCACCCGGATCATGCGGGCCCGGCCGGATCGAGGGGGATACGGGCGCGCACGACATACCCGCCGTCAGGCCCCGGCCCCGCGGTCACCGACCCGCCGAGCAGCGCCACGCGTTCCCGCATGCCCCGCAGCCCATTGCCGGTCCCCGCAGCAACGGGCCTGCCGTCGTCGACGGCCTCGAGGACCACCTCGGTAACGCCGTAGGTCACCGAAACCCGGGCACGGGCGCCGGGGCCGGCGTGCTTCATGGTGTTCGTCAGCGCCTCCTGGATGATCCGGTACGCCGACACGCCCACCCCCGTCGGCACCGCCCGCGCAGCACCGTCGACGCGCAGCTCCACCGGAGTCCCGGCCTGCCGCACCTGGTCGACGAGGCGCGGCAGGTCCGCGAGGCCGGGCACCGGCGCAGCGTCCGTGACCTGATCGAGCGACGACAGCACGTGCCGCATGTCGGCCAGGGACGCGCGGCCGGTCGCCACGATGGTGTCCAGCGCGGCCAGGGTGTCGGCGGGCCGCTTCGCGAACGCCGCCGCGCCGCCCTGCGCCTGCATGACGATGACCGCGAGCCCGTGCGCGACCACGTCGTGCACCTCCCGGGCGATCCGGGCCCGCTCGGCCGCCACCGCGAGTGCGGCGGATCGGGCCAGCTCATCGAGGTACGCTCGCCGACTCTGCACGCCCCATCCGATCGCCCACGCTACGACCAGCAGCGCGCCGAGCACCGGGATCCCGGCCGTGCCCTCCTCCGGTTGGAGGGTCTGCCCGCCGGAGCCGAACGGCCCGGTGTACTGCCACCCGTCGCCAGTTCCGTACACGGACCGTGCCGTCGCCACGACCAGACCGGCGCCGAGCAGCGGCAGGGACACGCCGCGCCGCCGGTGCGCGGCGATCGTGTACAGGATCAACGGGACGGCCAGGTCGGCAGTTGCCGACGGTGACACCACGGTGGCGAGCAGGGCCACCGCGAACGCCGGGATCGGCCACCTGCGACGCACCGCCACGGCCGCCGCGCAGACCCCGGCCAGGAGCCAGTTCGCCGGGTCGTACCCCATCAAAGCGACGATCACCAGCAGGACGGCGAGGAAGGCGTCCTGGATGTCTGGTCTCCGGAAGGCAGTCTTCATACCAGGCAGAACCATAGGGCCTCGGCGCGACCGCCCGGAACCCGTCGGAAGTCATGGTCCGGGACATGACCGCGGACAGGTGCGCGCTCGGCCCGCCCCCACCGAGCCTGGGACGCATGAGGAAAGCATTGGCCGTCCTGGCCTTGGCCTGCGCAGGTATCGTCGTCGTGCTCAACGGCCGGGCGCACGGCCTGGAATGGACCAGGGTCGCGCTCGCGGGGGAGTGCCGCTGCGCCGACGGCAGCGAGTTCGCCGTCTGGGAACGGCGCGCCGATCCGAAGAAGGTCGTGCTCTTCCTCAACGGCGGCGGTGTCTGCTGGGACGCGACCACCTGCGCGTTGACCGGCGACCACGGCGAGAACGACTTCTACGACTGGAGCCTGCAGGGCACCGAACCGGAGAACCGCAGCGGCATGTTCGACGTCACCAGGTCCGACAACCCGTTCGCCGGCTTCTCGTTCATCTACGTGAGTTCCTGCACCGGCGACGCCCACCTGGGCAACACCACCCAGGTGTACTCGCCGGCGCTCACCGTCGAACACCGCGGCTTCGTCAACGGTACGGCGGCGCTCGCCTACCTGGCTGCGCAGTACCCCGGCGCCACGCAGGTCGTCGTCGTCGGCAAGACCGCCGGGTCGGTCGCCGCGCCCCTCTACGGCGGCCTCGTCGCCGACCGGCTCCCCAACGCCAAGGTCACTGTCCTCGGCGCCCAATCCGGCGCGTGGCCGGACCATCCCGACTTCAACGCCGACATCCTCGGCGCCCGGTGGGGCGCCTACGCCGCCATGTCCGGCTGGCCGGTGCACGGCCTCACCGTCCGGGACTGGGGCGTGCCCAGGTTCTGGACCCAGGCCGCCGCGCACCACCCGGACCTGGTGCTCGCCCGGTTCGACTTCGCCTACGACCCGCACGCCACGTCGGAACTGACGAGGTGGTCCGACGGGGACCTCCTCGCCACGATCGACCGCAACGAGGCAGCCATCGAGGCCACCGGGGTGCGGCTGCACAGCTACACCGCGCCCGGCGCCGACCACCAGATCTTCGAGCCGGACCGGTTCTACACCCTCAAGGTGAAGGGCGTCCGGCTGGTCGACTGGATCACCGCGCTGGTCGATGGGAAGAAGCCCGCCGACGTCCACTGCGACACCTGCGCCGGTTAAGGTGAGGCGTGGGGCTGGCGGAGCGCATCGAGGCGACCTGGGCCGGAGCGGACCGCGACGCACCGCAGCCGACCCTCACCCGGTTCCGGGCGCTGCTCGACGAGCACCCGGGCGACGTCGCCGCCCTCTACGCCCACGCCTGCGCCCTGGACCCGGGCCTGCGCCGTTACCAGTGGGCGTTGCAGCGGTACGCGGCGGCCCTCACCGACGACGACCGGCGGCATCCGTGAGGCTGCCCGCCGGTCGCGACGCCGTGACGGCACTCGGCGCGGTGGCGGTCGCGGTCCTGCTCTCCGTGCAGGCGGGCACCTCGCAGGGCGACGCCCGGACCCTGGACGTCTGGGGTTACGCGCTCGTCGTCGTGGCGGCGGGGGTACTGGCCTGGCGGCGCGCGGCACCCGTCGCCGCTTTGGCCGTCAGCGTGGCGGCGAACGCCGCGTACCTGCTCGCTGGGTACCCCTACGGCCCGAGCCTGCTCTGCGTCGGCTGGGCGATGTTCGAGGTCGCGTGGCGGCGCCCGATCCGCAGGTCCGCGCTCCTCGCCGCGGTCGCCGCCGTGACGTCGGTGGCCGCCGTGCTGCCCCGGCTCATCGGCGAGCTGGACATCCTCGCGTTGGGCCTGGTGCTGTGGGGCGCGTGCTGGCTGGCGTTGCCGTGGTCGCTCGGCGCGCTGCTGCACGTGCGGTCCGCCGCCCGGGCGGAGCTGCTGGCACGGGTGGCCCTCGAGGAACGGGTCCGGATCTCCCGCGAGGTCCACGACGTCGCCGGCCACGGGTTCGCGGTGATCGCCATGCAGGCCGGCGTCGCCCTCGTCGTGCTCGACGAGCAGCCGGAGCAGGCCCGCGCATCCCTCGAAGGCATCCGGGCCACGGCGACAGCCGCCCTCGGCGACCTGCGCCAGGTCCTCGACGACCGCCGCCCCGCGGTGGTCCTGGACCTGGCGGCGTTGGTGGCCCGGGCCAGGGCCGCCGGACTCCCGGTCGAGCTGACCAGCACCGCCGGTGACCTGCCCGCCGCCGTGCAGGACATCGTCTACCAGGTGGTCCGCGAGTCGCTGACGAACGTCATCCGGCACGCGGGCCCGACCAGCGCCGCCGTTGTCGTCGCCCGCGAACCGGGCGCGGTGCTCGTCACGGTCACCGACCGCGGCACCGGCTCGGCGGACGTCGTGGCGGGGCGCGGACTGGCGGGACTGCGTTCACGGGTCGAGGCCGCCGCAGGATCGTTCACGGCGGCCGGACTCGAGGCGGGAGGCTTCGAGGTACACGCGAAACTGCCGCTGGACGGAGACCCCGCATGATCCGCGTCGCGCTCGCGGACGACCAGGCACTCGTCCGCATGGGTCTGCGAGTGCTGATCTCCCGCGAACCGGACCTGACGGTCGTCGGCGAGGCGGCCGACGGGCACGAGGCCCTGGCGCTCGTCCGGCGGACGAACCCCGACGTGGTGCTGCTCGACATCCGCATGCCCGGCCCGGACGGGCTGCGGGTGCTGCGCGACATCACCGGCGACCCGTCGCTGGCCGGCACCCGCGTGGTCATCGTGACGACGTTCGAGACCGACGAGTATGTCCTCGACGCGGTCCGCGACGGCGCCAGCGGCTTCGTGCTCAAGGACGCCGAACCCGCCGACCTGGTCCGCGCGATCCGGGCCGCCGCCAACGGCGACGCGCTGCTGTCCCCGTCGGTGACCCGCCGCCTGGTCGAACTCGTCGGCCGTCGCATCCCTGGTACCGGTGCCGACGTCCCCGCAATGGACACGCTGACCGAGCGGGAACGGGAGATCGTCGCCTGGGTCGCGACCGGCCGCTCCAACGACGAGATCGCCGCCGAGCTGTTCATCAGCCCGGCGACGGTCCGCACCCACGTCGGCCGGGCGATGCTGAAGCTCAACGCCCGGGACCGTGCCCAGCTGGTGGTGTTCGCGGTGCGGGCCGGCCTGACGATCCCGCGCGCCTGAGTGCCACCGACCCGGCGCCGATCGCGATCAGCACCCCGGCCAGCTGGATCGCCTGACCGGCGGCGACGCTCGCCCCGTGCTGCCCGGTGAGGTTCGGCCAGCCGGTCGGGCTGATCGCCCACCCGACGGCGACGAACAACCCGAGGAACACCCCGACGGCCGGCGCCCACCGCCACCGCGCCACGCTCACGAACACCGCACCGGCCAGGAGGATCACGATCCCCGGCGGCACGGCCACCGGAAACTCCACCCCGGCCGCCCATAACACCGCAATCCCGGCCGCCCCGATGATGAGGCCACCGACCGTCACCGCCCGCGAAGTCACATTCATGAAGTGCAGCCTTACCGCTGCTCTTCTGCGCCGCGTCCACGTGCGCGTTGATGTCCCGTACGAAGATCTTCGTACGGTGGCTTCGCCCCCAGGCGGATGCCCTCGCTTCCCGGGCCCGCGACGCTGAGGCATGCGCAGGTGGCTTCTCCTGGTCGTGGCGATCATTTTCGGTCTGGTGCTGAGCTTTCCGTACCTTCGTGGTGGCAGCCGTCTCGATGTGCCTGACGGAGTGCAGTACTGGGTGCTGGTCGCGCACGTGCTCACGGCGACGGTGGCGCTGGTCGTCGGGCCGGCGCAGTTCATCCCCCGGATCCGGGCGCGCCGCGGGGTGCACCGGGCGCTCGGCCGGACCTACCTCCTCGCCGGGGTGCTGCCGGCCGGGCTGACCGCGATCCCGGTGGCCCTGTGGTCGGGCCACCTGCTGACCCAGCTCAGCCTCACCACCGCGGCCGTGCTCTGGCTGGTGACGGGCGGGCTCGCGTACCGCGCCGCCCGCCGCCGGGACTTCGCCGCCCACCGGCGGTGGATGCTGCGCAACTACGCCCTGACGTTCCTCGCGGTGACGTCCCGCATCCTCGTGCCGGTGCTGCTGCTGTCCCGGATCCCGTTCGGCGGGGCGGGCGTCGGCTCGATCGGCGAGGACGCCCCGTCGATGATCCCGATCGGCCAGACCCTCGGCTGGATCATCAACCTGGCCCTGGTCGAGGTCCTCATCAGACGACGACGATGCCACCCAGGGCGCGCCACATGAGGTCGGCGGTGGCGGGGGCGTCGAGGGCGGTGAAGACGAGCGCGAGGACCGCGCCGTTGCCGGCCCAGACACACGCTGTGCCGTGCTGGTCCGTGGTGGTGAACTGGGTGCACCGGGCGCCGCGGGAGAGTCCGTCCTGGGCGAGGCGGAAGTGGTCGAGCGGGGCGCCGCCGAGTGGGCCGAGCGCGGCGAGGACCGTGTCGAGGGCGTCGGCGTTGAAGGCCTTGTCGTAGGCCTGGCCGGTGCCGCCCCAGATCGCGATCGTGTGCCCGGCCGGGTCGCGGTAGTAGGCGGTGAACGGCACCTCGACGCCAGGGAGCGGGTGCGCGGTGCGCATCGCGGTCGCGGGGGACTGGTTCGACTGCCGCGCGTACTCGGCGATGGCGGCCGGCGCCCGCAGGGTGGCCCGCGGCCGGACCTGGCTCGGTCCGGCACTCGGGCTCGCCGCGACGCTGGGTGGCAGCGAGGCGCCCGACGCGTGCGGCACCGTCGCCGGGACGGTGACGGCGAGGGTGACGACCGCGAGCACCAGCAGGCCGGCCAGTCCCGCTCCGAGGACCCCGCCGACCAGGAGGGACTCGCGGGGAGCGGTCGGGCCCGGCGTCCGCGTGAGGCGGCGCCAGACGAGGATGACGTACGCCGAGAGTAGCGTCACCATGGCGATCCGTAGGGCCGTGTACCCCATCAGTGCGTAGCCGTGGCGCACGAACGCGTCGGCGTCCGGCTGGGGGCGACTGCCGACGAACAGCGAGAACACGATGACCAGCACCAGGCTGAGCCGCCAGACCGTGTACGTCCAGTGCCGCAGGATCTCGTCGCGTTCGTAGCCGAGCCGTTGGACGGTGCGCCGGCTGCTGACGGACCAGCAGAGGAAGGCACCGACGTACACCCAGATCCACACCAGCGTGACCGAGCTGAGCAGCGCGGTCAGGTCGAACACCGTGCCCGACGCCGAGGTGGAGATGACCGCGGCCAGCGCCACGATGTTCAACACCAGCAGGCTGAGGTAACCGAGGGTGACGGCCACGAACAGCCAGGTCAGCACCTGCCAGCCGAGCGGTGGGCGCGGCCGGGCCACCGTCATCGGCGGACGGCCGCCGTGCTCGGGGCACAGGTGCCCGTCGCCGGTGGTGAAGCCGGGAGCACCGCAGATCATGCAAGGCATGGACACAAGATCGGGACTCTAACAGCCCGCTGCGCCTGTCGCGCTCCCTATCAGGCGAGGTGAGGGCGCGTCAGGAGGTGGGTACCCAGAATCGGAACTTGTCGCCGCGGCGGTCCTCGAGGACGCCGCCGTTGGCTTCGATCACCCGGCGGGAGGCGGTGTTGGTGACGTCGCAGGTCAGCAGGGCGGATTCGATGCCCAGGGCGCGGGCCACCGGCAGGGCGGCGCGGAGCATCGCGGTGGCGTGGCCGCGACGGCGGGCCGAGGGGCGGATGTCGTAGCCGATGTGGCCGCCGGCCTCGCGCAGGTGCGGGGTCAGTTGGTGCCGGATCGCCACGCGGCCGAGGTACTCGTCGGCGTGCAGCCACCAGAGCGTCGTGGACGGCACGTGATCGGCGGGGCGGGGAGTGTCCGGCAGGGCCAGTGCGCGGAGCCGGTCGACGTAGGCGGCGAAAATCTCCGGCCGCGCCCAGCCGGGCTCGAACTCGCGCAGGTCCGCGCCGAGCGCCGAGCCGTCGGCGGGACTGCCGCGGCCCTCGTCGCGGAACTCGGCCATGGCGCTGACGAACGATCGATGGACGCGCACCGTCGGACCGCTCAGCTCCGCCATGCCCATATTGGTACCGAACCGGGCGTGCCCGCGCATCCGGATTGTCCGACGGCACCTTGATGACCGCGATCAATTGTCTACGCTCGGATCATGGGAGACGTGGCAGCCGACGCGCTGCACCTGCTGTCGGACCTCGTCGGCATCGACAGCGTCAACCCGGGCCTGGTCCCGGCCGCCGCGGGCGAGGCGGAGATCGTCGAGCACCTCCGCGCGCGGCTGCACGGTTCGGGCTTCGCCACCACCGTCGTGACGGCACCTGGCCACGCCGACCGCCCCAGCCTGATAGCGGTACCGCCCGGACCGGGGCAGCGGCCGACGCTGGTGCTGAACGGCCACCTCGACACCGTGGGTGTGGCCGGGATGCCGGCGCCGTTCACGCCCCGGTGCGACGGCGACCGGCTCTACGGGCGCGGCGCCGCGGACATGAAGGGCGGCGTCGCGGCCATCGTCGCCGCCGCGGAGCACCTGGTCGCAGTGAACGCGCCGGTGCGCCCGGTGCTCGCGCTGGTGGCCGACGAGGAGGACGCGAGCCTGGGCAGCGAGGCCGTGATCGACGCGCTCCCCGGGCTCGGGATCCGGCCCGACGCCTGCCTGATCGCGGAGCCGACCGACCTCGCCCTGACCAGGTCGCTGCGCGGGTTCGCCGTCGTGCGGGTGACCTTCACCGGCCGCGCCGCGCACAGCTCGCAGGCGGACCTCGGCGTCAACGCCGTCACCCACCTCGGTCGGCTGCTGCACGCGGTCGACGAACGCGCCGCGGCGGTACGCGCCGGCGGCGGCGACCTGATGGTGACCGTCGCACGCGGCGGTGGGTCACCGTTCGTGGTGCCCGACCACGCCGAGTGCCTGGTCGAGCTGCGCACACCGGCGGGCCGGTCGAGCGCCGAGGCACTGGACGAGGTGCGCTCCCTGCTCCGGCCGGACTGGGACGCCACCGCCGACCTGGTCGCCCACCGCGACGGCTGGCGGCTCGACGACGCAGGGCCGGCCGCCGACCTCTCCCGCCGGCTCGGCGACGAACTCGGCACCGGCCCGACGTTCGACGCGCCGTACTGGATGGAGGCACCGCTGTGGCAGCGGCGCTGCCCCACCCTGGTGTGCGGACCGTCCGGCGGTGGGCTGCACGCCGTCGACGAGTGGGTCGACGTGCGGCAGGTCGGCGCCCTCGCGGCCGCGCTGACGACGGTCCTCGCCGGCTGGCGGCCCGATGCCGACTGACCCGCGCGGCCTCCGCGGCGACGCGCCACTGCTGGACGCCTGGCTGCGCTTCAGCGAGAACCCTCCGACACCGTTCACCATCCCGGGCCACAAACAGCGCGGCGACCTCGTCGGCGACGTGGTCGCCGGTGACGTGCCGCTGTACGCCGGCCTCGACACCATGAAACTCAGCACCGGCGTCCTCACCGAGGCCGAGGCCCGCGCGGCGCGGCTGTGGGGCGCGGACTTCTGCCGCTTCTCCACCGGTGGCGCGACCCACGCCAACCAGGCCGTCGCCCTGGCCGTCGCCGGCGACGGCGACCGGGTCGTGGTCAGCCGCACCCTGCACCGTTCGCTCCTGCTCGGGCTCGTGCTCGCCGGCCTGACCCCCGTCTGGGTGCGCCCCGAGGTCGACCCCGCCACCGGCCTCCCGCTGGGCGTCGCGCCCGCGACCGTCCGGCAGGCCCTGGCCGCCAACCCCGACGTGCGGGCCGTGTTCGTCGGTGACCCGTCCTACGTCGGCGCCGTCGGTGACATCGCCGGCCTGGCCGACGCGGCACACGACTTCGGCGTGCCCCTGGTCGTCGACGCGGCCTGGGCCGCCCACTTCGGCCTCCATCCCGCGCTGCCCCGGCACCCGCTCCAGCTCGGCGCCGACGTCATGGTGACCAGCGCCCACAAGACGCTGCCCGCCTGGAGCCAGGCGGCGCTCGTGCTGGCCCGCACCGACCGCGTCGACACTGCCCGCCTCGACACCGCCCGCCTCGACGCCGGGGTCGAGGCGACCGCGACCACCAGCCCCGCGGGCGCGGTCCTCGCCAGCATCGACGCCGCCCGCGCGCTGCTCGAACGCGACGGCCACGCCCTGCTCGGCGACGCCATCAGCGCCACCCGCGCGGCCCGCGACCGGCTCCGCGGCGTCGACGGCCTCACGGTCCTCGACGGCCCCGCGGTCGACCCGCTCAAGCTGACCCTGCTCCTGTTCGGCACCGGCGCCGACGGCAACCGCGTCGAGCAGGACCTCCTGGCCGCCGGCCTGCCGGTCGAGTCCGCCGACCGCGACGTCCTCGTCGCCGTCGTCTCCCTTGCCGACACGCCGGACTCCCTCACCCGCCTGACCACCGCCCTGACCGACTCGATCGACCGGCACCGCGGCGCACCGCGACCGGTCGTCGGACCCGCCGCGTACCGGGTCGAGCCGGTCGTCTCGATGCCGCCGCGGCAGGCGTTCTTCGCCGCCGCCGAGACGGTCCCGATCGACCGGGCCGTCGGCCGGGTCTGCGCCGAACTCATCGCGCCGTACCCGCCCGGCATCCCCGTCCTCGCCCCCGGCGAGCAGATCACCGCCGCCGCCCTCGCGGCCCTCAACCACGCCCGGCTCGCCGGCGTGAGAATCGCCTACGCCGCCGACCCGTCCCTCAGCACTCTGCGGGTCATAAGTAGCTGAGTGTCGGAGCGCGGCTGACTGCGGGTAGTTGGAACAATGGCGGCCGTGACTGTGCATCGCGTCGCCGACGCTGACGGGGTCGAATGGACGTACGACGATCACAAGACGATCGGCGATCCCGGTGGTATGGGCAGCGTGTTCGAGGGCGCGGGCCGCGACGGCACGCCGGTGGCGGTCAAGCGGGTCCGGCTGCCGTACCCCGGCGTGAGCGCCGAACGCCGGCGCGACCGCGAGGTGCAGATCAGCGAGCTGCTGCTGCACACGAAGCAGTCCGGTAACGAGACCTCGCACCTCGTCGTGCCGCTGAGCTTCCAGTTCGTGGACGAAGATCTTTACATCGTGATGCCGAAGGGCGATGAGTCCCTCGGGCACGCGCTGCGGACACGACCGTTCGACCTGCCGTCCGGCGTGCAGGTCGTGCGGCAGATCGCGCTGGGACTCGAACAGCTCGCGGCCGGGTCGATCGTGCACCGCGACCTCAAACCGGACAACGTCCTGCGGTTTGGGTCCACCTGGAAGATCACCGACTTCGGCCTGTCCAAGAACCTGTCCGAAGGTCCCGTGACGGTGTCGCTCGCTGCCTGGGGCACCGAGGCCTACACCGCGCCTGAGCTGTGGAGGAACGAGCCCGCGCTACCGCGGTCCGACCTGTACGCACTCGGAGTGCTCGCGTGCGAGGTCTTCACCGGGGCACGACCGTTCCCCGGCCCGAGCGGCGAGTACCGCCGCCAGCATCTACAGGACCCGCCGCCCGACCTGCGCGAACTGCCGCCACGGCTGGCCCGGCTGACCCTCCGGCTGCTGGCCAAGAACCCAGCCGAGCGTCCTCAGGATGCCCGGGCGGTCGTCGAGGCGATCGACGCGTACGCCCGCGGCCTGCGCCGCGACCAGGAAGCCCTCGTCGACGCCGCGCTCGACCTGGAACGTGCCCGGGCCAACGGCCGGGCCGGCGAGGCCGCCGCCACCGACCGCGCCGCGCAGGCCGAGGCGCTGCGGCTGGAGGCGATCAGTGAACTGGGTGACGTCCTCGCCAACGCCCACGACGACGTCCACGAAGCCCTGCCCGACGCCCGCATCGACCGGGCCGCCCATGAGATCCTGATCGCCGGGCTCCGCATCGCCTTCGAGACGTCGGAGCCGCTGCGCCTGTCGGCCGTCGCCGATCCCGGCGGCTCCGTGCTGACCGGTGTGGTCCGGCTGGTGCCGCCGCACGGGCCGGCCCAACTGGGCGAGGTGTTCGCCCACCTGGCGTACCTCCCCGGATCTGACGGACGGCGGCGCTGGACGTACACCGGACCTGATGCGACCGACACCGACCGGCGCACGCTCGATGACGGCGCGGTCCTCACCATCGTGCGCACAGCACTGGCCGCCGCCGCGCACGTCCGGAAGGTCGGTAGGGCATGACCGACGAGCACCGCATCGCCGACGCAGTCCGGGTCATCGAGGGCGGCCGCGAGAGCAGCCTGTTCACATGGATCGACGCCGCGAACCCGGGCGACCCCGACGCATGGAGCCTGGACATCCGGCTGTTCGATCCGGAGAACGAGGTGATCAAGACACTGCACGACCTCTGTGGTGCCGCGGCCACCCGCCTTGCCAGCGCCGATCCGATCAACCGTGGGCCGCTGATGAGCGCGACGCACACCGTGCTCGTGGTCTCGGCGTTCTTCACCGAGCTCGCCGATCAGGAGCCGGACGCCATGGCGATCTTCGAACAGTCGCACGCCTCGCGCTGGCCACGCTCGATCGGACCGCGATCTCGCTGTTGCTCGGCATGCGGGTGCTGGCGCCCTCCCCGATAAGGACGTCGAACTTCATCGACAATGCGATCTGGCGGCTGTACGCAGAAACGGCATCGCTGGTCCGCGAGCGTCTGGTCATAGATCTCCCGGACCAGCCGTCGTCAGCCGTCCGGATGCTGGAACATCAGTTCCTGTATGAGTTGCCGTCCGGTGCGCTGCGACGCTACCGCAAATATGCACTCGCCGTGGCCGCCCAGGTGCCGGCGTTCACGGTCTGGACGATATTTGACGACGATGTTCCGGGCGTTCCGAAGCCACGGCCCTCACGATCGGTCGTTTCCGGATCGGACATCGAGGCGATGCTCCACGAGGTCCGGTTGCGGCTGGATCAGCAGCCGACGGGTCTGTCCGGGTTCCGCGGTGCGATGGACCGCGTCGAGAGCCGTTTCCAGATCCTGGACCAGTGGGCCGAGTTGGCCAAGCTCTATCTGGACGAGATCGCCCGTGACACGGTCGATCACGACCCGAGCGCGCCGCGACTGCCCGCGTTGCGGGACCTGTACATCAACCCGGCCTACCGGGCAAGACTGTTCGAGCTGGGCAAGGACCACCCTCACGAGGAAGGTTGGTGGGAGCGGATTCCGGCCGAGGACGAGGTCCAGGGGTTTCTGGTCCGCTACCTGTTGTCGCCGATGGGCGTTCGCCGCACTGGAACCATTGCTCCGCGCCGCGCCCCCGGTGGACGAAGCTGTGGACCTGATGCAACTGGCGTTCCCGGCCCGGCACGCCCAGGGGGAGGCGCCGACGTCCGAAGCCCTCCTCCGTCATCGCATCCGGTTGCTGGCGCTCGATCCGGGCGCCATCGAAGCTCCAATGCTCGCCGCGTTTTCCAGCCAGCTCGCCGACTTCGGCACGGCCAACCTGGCGATCCGTGCCGAGTTGTTGTTCGAGGCCCTCCGTCCGTCGCGGCCGGCCCCCGCCGACCCGGACGCGTTCCGCGCGGTGCTGTGCGAGATCGCCAGGCCACTGGGTGAGCACCGCCCGTCCGAGCACCAACTGCCGATCGCGATCGGACTGGCCCGCCTCGGCATTGCCGACCGTGATCTCCCGTCGAGCCTCTGTCTGGTATCGATTCTGTACGATCCCAGCCATGCCGTGCGTCTGGTCGACCGCGACTGGCGCCTGGCGGCCGACCTCATCGATGCGATCCGCTCGACGTCCCGCCAGCGGGCCGCCGGCCGGGCCGTCCACGTACTGATCACCATGCCGGTGCCGGTCCTGCGCGGGTTCTGCGAATCTGACGTGCTGTTCGTCGCTCACTGCGCCCAGCGCGACTATCCGGACGCCGCGGCGCAGCTGCTGGCCAACTGGACGGAAGGGCTCCGGCTCCAGGAGCACCTACCCATGGTCGGCCTGCTGCGCGACAGCCTTGCCAGACGGGCCGCCCTGACCCGCGTGGCCTCGGCCCTGCGTGCGGTGGCGGGCGTCTCGAGGCCGGCGGTCTCAGCACCTCTGGCGTAACGCATTCGCCGCTTCGGAGGGTTCGGCAACGAACGCTGGGAACGTAGATTTCGTTCGTGCAGGTGGATCCACTGACCACGTTCCGCGGCGCTCTGCAGCTGCTGGGCAAGTACGACCGGCCGGTCTTCGACGCGCTGAACACGCTTCTCGGCGGCGCGCTTTCGGCGACGCCGACGTATGAAGCCGTTGCCCTGTTCGGCTGGATCGACGAGAAGGACGAGGCGACCAGAGCGCTTCGCGTGCTGCTGGACAGGGGCAAAGACCGGTTACTGCGCACCAATGGATCCGAACGGCAACAGTTGATCGCTGCCGTCCACACGGCGATCGTGATGTCGGCCTTGCTCAACACCCTCAGGATTCTGGAGGAGCGACTCCGGGACCCTGGCCCACGCGTCCTTGAGTGGCTGTACGGTGCGCAGATACCGGTACCGTCTGCCGTGCAGGGATTCGATGGAGCGTCACCGAAGTTGGCGGAACTTGGTGACCAGGCGCTTGCCAAGCTACGCGTGGTCGGCCAGACCCTGTTCGTCCCGATGTTTCTGCACCGGTACGCAGCGAGATATCAAGACCTGTCAGTGGACCTGCCGGAGTTCGGCATTTGGGCGGTGCTCGGCGAACCCGCTAGGGCCCGCCAGTCCATCGACGATCTGCACGCCGGGCTCGGACAGGCGTTGGTCGAGCAGACAGCGGCGATGCGGCGCCTCGCACGGCTGATGGAATGCCTCGTCGGCGAACCGGAGACGGAACTGCCGTTCGCGGCCGCAGTGGTGTACGCGACGAACGGCGCCGCCTTGGACGACACCATCCTGCCGCTCGAAGCGGCAGCAGAGATTCCCGACCTGGTGCTGCCAACCGTCGGCCGCCTGCACCAGACGCCCCGCTTCCGGGCGACGGTGTACTCGCCCGGAGCCCAGCCGGCGGCCGACCGCTGGTGGACCGACGACGACCCGACTCCGGTGCGGGACGATCTGGAACTGTTTCTCGCCGGTCACTTCGCCGGCGAGGACAGCACCCGCCGGCCGTTGCTACTCCTCGGGCAGCCGGGTGCGGGTAAGTCCCTGCTCACCAGGGTGCTGGCGGCGAGGCTGCCGCCGAGTTCGTTCACCGTGGTTCGCGTGCCGCTGCGGCGGGTCGACTCGACCGCCCCCATCCATGAGCAGATCGCGCAGGCAATCGACGTTGCCACACACGGCCGGGTCACGTGGGCGGAGCTGGACCAGGCGTCTGCGGGCACGATCCGGGTGGTCCTGCTCGACGGCTTCGACGAATTGCTGCAGGCGTTGCCATCGGGTCGGCGCGGTTACCTGCAGGAGATCGCGGACTTCCAGCGGCTGGAGGCGGCACTCGGCCGCCCGGTAGCCGTCATCGTCACCTCGCGCACCATTGTGGCGGACCGGGCCACCATCGCACCGGGCACGCCGATGATCCGGTTGGAGGAGTTCGACGAGCACGAGATCGGGCGTTGGGTCGAGGTCTGGAACACCTCCAACGCGGCTCCGGTCGACGCCGGGCGGGTCCGGCCGCTCCTCCAGGAGGATGCCCTCGCCTACCGCGATCTCGTCGCCCAGCCGCTGCTGTTGCTGATGTTGGCGTTGTACAACGCGGATCCTGCCACGACGCTGGAGCAGGGCCTGACCAGCCCCGCCCTGTACGAACGGCTCTTCAGAACGTTTCTGCGCCGCGAGGTCGCCAAACTCAACCTCGGTGACCAGGCGGACCGCGAGGCCGAGCGACGACTGTGGCGGCTGACGGTGGCGGCGTTCGGGATGTTCAACCGCGGCGGGCTGTACATCATGGACACCGAGCTCGGCGCCGATCTGGCCGCCTTTGACGGCGTGCCGGACGGCGACCGGACGCGCGGGCAGCGCACGGTCGGCGAGTTCTTCTTCGTCCACGCCTCTGAGGCCGACACGCACCTGCGCGGCGAGGCGAGCCGCTGCTTCGAGTTCCTGCACGCCACGTTCGGCGAGTACCTCGTCGCGCGGCACGTCGTGCGGCTGCTGGACGAGCTGGCCGACACCCGCGACGGCCGGCGCGTCGACGACGACGAGCTCTTCGCGCTGCTATGCCACCAGCCCCTGCTCGGTCGCAGGCAGGTGCTGGACTTCGCGGCCGGCGTCGTGGAAGACCTGGCCGACGGTCGCTGGCCGCTGATCGCCGCGTTGCTGCAGCGGCTCGCGTCGACGGTGCGGGACCGGTACGGCACCGAACGGCTACGCGACTACCGTCCACAGCGGACGGATCGGGTACGGGAGATCGCCGCCTACTCCGCCAACCTGGTCACCCTGCGGGTGTACCTCGACAGCGAGGACGCCGAGGTGCCGATCACCGCGTTCGCACCGGAGCGGGCCGACCCGCTCGCCTGGTGGCGGTCGACCGTGACGATCTGGCGGGCCGGCCTCGACGAGGCCGGCTACGCAACGGTCCTGTTCGGCCTCGACGTGACGGATCGGACCGTCCATCCACCCGACCATCAGTTCGGCTACGAGTGGCCGGTCACCGCTGCCGAGGCCTTCGTCGCGCGGCGAAGCTCCCGATGGGTCCCGGCTGAGCGGCCCGCCGTCAGCTCCGCGCAGCTGATGGTGCAGCCCGCGCAGGAGTTCGACATCCGGATCGGCGAGGCGTTGCGTGGCTTCAGTTTCGTCCGCGAAGGCGACTTCTCCCCACCTGGCCTCGCCTCTTGGGCGGCCACCGCCACGCTGAACGAACCACTCGACGAGATGTTTCTCGACGAGACCATGAACGGGATCAGCTCCGGGGAGTACGACGCGCTGCCGGGGGAAATGGGACCGAAAGTGCGGCAGTGGCTCGCCAGGACACTGGCGATGCACGGCCGGGGCCTGGACTACGACTCGGTGCTCGCCATCGTGCGGTACCTGATCGCCGACCGGGGCATCGACCTGCCGGACCTGGTGACCGTCGTTGCGGGCTTTCCGGAACTGCTCCGTGACGAGCCGAGCCTGGTGACGTACTTCCGCTATGCCGGATCGGCGACGAAAGGCCTGTTCGGCTTGCTGACGATTGCCGAACGCGGGGCCGACGAGGAGCTCGCCGCGCTCCTGCATGAGGCCGGCGGGGGATCGACGGAACACGCGATCGGTACGCAGGCGCTGATTGCCCTGGTGCTCAGGCTCGACCAGGCGATCACCGAGCGCGGCGACCCGTCGGGCAGCTAGTACCTCTGACGCAGGGTCACGATGACGGGCGGTTCACGTGTCCAACGGCTGGCACATGACGTGGTAGCCGGGGAGCTTGTCCTGCGCCGGGGAACCCTTCGGGTACACGAGGATGAACCCCGGCGCGACCACCACGGGTCGTTCCGTGCCGGGCGCCAGGTTGCGCCGGTCGGCGCTGTTCACGACACACCGGAACGCGCCGCGGTGTGGCGCGTGGCCGGGCAGTTCGAGGGTGGCGTCGAAGCGCCACGCCAGGCCGCTGATCTGTTCCTGGCCATGGATGCGCACGACGCCCCGCACCCCTTCGGTCTTCATGTGCTGCTTGAAGTCGGCCTGGAACTGCGCGCTGCGCACGTTGGACACCACCGGGATCCCCGACCAGCGGCGCGGTTCTGACTGCGTCATCGCCGTACGGTACGGGAGAACCCGCCCCTGAACTGTCCCCATTGGACAACGCTGGACGCAAGATCAGGCGAGTTCGGTCGTGATCAACTCGGCGATCCCCAAGGCTGCCAGCTGGCGGGTGATCACCGCAGCCGAGAGGTAGCGGTTCGGGGCGATGAGCATGCCGATCAGGTCGAGGTCGGCGTCGAAGCACGGCGCTCCGGGCAGGGTGGCGGAGGCGGTGTGCGTGCCCGAACCGTCCGGCTGCATGTGCGTGATTTCGCCGAACGAGATTCTGTTGGGCTGTAAGACCAGCACGTGTTCGCCGACATCGGCCGTGGCGGAACGGGTGAGGTTGATCCAGCCGCGAGCCGCACCCGTCGTGCCTGAGCGTTCACCACCGATGGGCTGCGCACCGGGCGCTCCGCGGAGCCGGAGCAGGGCGACGTGCTCGGTGGACGCCACCAGCCAGTCGGCGGCGAGCACGAACTGCGTCCCTGGGCCGAGGACCTCGCCGGAGCTCCCGAAGGTCTCGTCGAACGTGACCCGTGTCTCGGCGACCCACTGCAGGCGGATCATGTCGGCGGTGGTGAGGATCAGGTCGACCCCGACGAGAAGGCCGGCCGTGGCGAGCGAGCCGCCGACGGTGACCGTGCAGATGCGGCTCAAGCGCTCCGCGAGATTGGCTCGCCACAAGGCGGTGTCGAAGGCCATGCCACGAATTGCTGTTTCCATCGGCGTGACGAGGCCCGCCGCCTCCGCCAGTTCGGTGAAGGCGGGGATGTGCGGGAACGCCCGAGCGGCAGCGATGACCAAGTCGCTCAGCCAGCCCTCGGCGTTGGCGGCGAGGACCAGCTCGAAGGCGATCGTGAACGGGGCGTCAGCGGCAGTGAATGAGTCGAGGCTGCGATCGAGCCGAAACAGCAGGAACTCGCGGAATTCCGTGCTGTTCGGGACGGCCTCGACCAGTGCACGGGCCAGTCGCATGCGATTCGCGCCGCTGAGGCGGACAACGGGCCTTGGCGCAGTGGAAGGGTCGGCGGCGGCCGGGTGCGCCGGCTCGATCTGCAGCGCCGTGCGCAGCATGCCGTTCAGCGCGGATATGACACCGGTCAACGGGCGGTCGAGATCGGCCCGGAACAGCTCGGTGAGGAGCTGGGTGAGCCATCGCCGGCCCGCGTTCAGGACGTGACCGGTCCAGGCCGTGGTCAGCGACGACGAGTGCACCGTGACGCCATACTGGCGGGCCAGCCAGCCCGGCGACTCCTTGCGCGCCGCCGACAGCTCGAGGTCGAGCCGGGCGAGCGCCGCCGCCATCGCCCGCAGGCCGCGCAGGTCGTTGTCGGCGAGACCGGCGAAGGGGATGAGGCGGGCCAACCGTGATGTGACCGAAGGGTCCGTCACGAGGCACACCCAACGGGCCAGGTCCGGGTCGTGCTCGAACTCGCGGTCCGGCAGGGCGTCGCTGAGGTCGCGGATCAACTGGTCGATCCGGGCATCGCCGGCGCCGCCCGGGACGACGGGCATCAGCTGCCGCAACGCCGCGTGGCGGGTCGCGGCGTGCAGTTCGCCGGTCGACCGGGCCGCGCCGACGGCGAACATCTCCAGCTGCTCCAGCACGTCCGGGAGGTCATCGTCATGCCGGGACACGAGCATGATTTCGGCCTGCAGCAGGGTCAGACGCAGGACGTGCGGCCACGCTTCGACCGACGCGGCGTGATCGACCGCCCGGGCAAGCAGCGCCAGCCCCCGGTCCCACTGCTCCAGATACCGGTGCGCAGTCACCTCCAGCGCCGTCAACGGGCTCACCGGGCTGCGGTCTTCGCGGTCGGCGAACAGATCGAGCACCGCGGTCGGGCGGGTCACGTCGGGGTCGCGCAGGAGCCGCTCGGCCTTCCCGGCCACCAGCCGCTCCCAGTCCTCAAGGGACGCGAGCCGCCGGGTCTCGGGGTCGACCTCGAGGCCGAGCCGCGACGCGAGGAACGCCCGTCGTGCGCCGGTGAACTCGCTCATCGTGGAGGCCAGCAACGGCTCCACGCCGGGCAGCCACCGTGCGTCGATCAGGTAGAGGTCTTCGTCGAGCGCGAGCCGGTGGTAGATCTCCTCGGCCCGGTCGACGGGGTTGTCCGGGCGGCCGGCGTAGTACTCCACCGCCCGCTGGTCGATGGCGCGGACCTTCTTCGGCTGCTCGGACCGCAACAGGTCGACCATCAGCCGCCGGACGTCCTGGCGATGATGCAGCGAACCGTCCGCCGCGACGCGCACCAGCGACACCTCGCGGCGCAGCTCCTCGAACAACACCACGGGGTCCGCCGACCCGAGATCGCACGGTTCGGCGAGGACGCGTTCGATGAGTTCGGGCGTGATGCGGCGCAGCACCAGGCCGGGATGGGCGAGCCCGCGCACCTGCGGGTCATGGATGTGTCGGAGGATCCGTTGGTACAGCTGGCGCTGCAGCAACGTGTCGCTGACGTTGAGGTGCAGCTGCCATGGCCGCCCGCCGAGCTCGTGGCCCTCCTGCGCATAGACCTGCGCGGCCAGCTTCAGGCTGAGCGGGCTCCCGCCGACCTGCTCGACCAGCCGCGCGGCGACGTCGGGATCGCCGACGCCGTGGGCCACGAGGAAGGCCTGCGCCGCCCCGGGGTCGAGGCCGGTGAGCTCGATGGGGAGCACTGGATGGTCGTACACCTCGGCCCGCCCGCTGATGCACACACGCAGCCGCGGCACCCGTTCGTGCAGCTCCTCCAGGTAACGCCAGATCTCGCCCACCTGCTCCTGGCTGCGCCACTGCACCTCCTCGAACGTGTCGAGGACGAACAGCAGCGGTCGGCCGGCGGCGTGGGTGCGCACCACGGTCCCGAAGTCGTGCACCGCGCCGTTGCGGATCCGTTCCGGATCCCGGCGGCCCTGCGCGAGCTGGCGCTGCCACTGCTGCCGGATCGCTTCGCACCGCTCGCGCGCGTCAGGGTGTTCGACGCCGAGCTGGCGGATCGCCTCCATGAACAGGGTGAGCGGTTCGGCCGCGTCGACGTCCGGGCGATCGAAGTCCAGGTACACGACCGGATGCCGGTCCTGCTCGTCCACCTGGGCCCGGAGCAGGATGAACTTCGCCAGCAGCGTCGACTTGCCGACGCCACCGGGTCCGTGGATCAGCACGGGACGGAATCCGCCGCCCGGGCGCTCCAGAAAGTCGTGCAGCGACCGCAGCTCGTCTTCGCGGCCGCTGAAGGTGGTGCCGACCAGATGCTCGAACGGTTGCAGGAGCTTCAGCCACTCCAGCCGGGCATTGAGCACGGTCGCCGCCGGTACCCCCGGGAAGCCTGCCGCACGCAGCCAGTCGCAGACCACCACGGTGCAGGCGAAGGTCTCCAGCGACTGCTCCGCCAGGGGCGGCGGCGAGCCCGTCAGGTACTGCTCGAACACGACCTGCAGCGGATCGGGCGGCCGGTCCGGGTTGGCCGCGAGCGCTACGTCGATGGAGCCCTGCTCGCGGAGGCGGCGCAGGACAGCGACGCGGACGTTACGGTGCAGCGTCCACCGCCGGATGCCGGCCGCGTCGGCGGTGGGCTCGCTGTGCTGCAGCAGCAGATCGACGCTGTCGGACGCGCCGCCGTCGACCGGGCAGAGCGAATCGGGGGTGAACCAGGCGAGGACGGCCGCGGCGTCGTGCAGGCCTCCATGCACCGGATCCGGCGGACTCGAGGTCGGCCGGGTCGCGGCGACAGTCGCCAGGACCTCGTCGATGAGGTGCTGGGGGATCGCGCCTCGGCTGCTCATGCGCTGCCCCGGGATGCGTAGAGGAGGTCCAGTTCGTCGCCGGCCCGTTCGCCGACGGTGCGCAGGTAGTCCTCGCCGGCCGGGTCGAGCCCGCTGAGCACCCGGGTCGCCAGCTCCACGAGCTGGGCGTCGGTCCATGGGACGCCGAGCTCGTCCAGCGCGTCGCGGAAGAACTCGAGCACCTCGGCAACGCCGATCTGGTCCAGGTCGTGGGTCCTGACCTGCCGGCTGATCGCGGCGAGGGAGCCGCCGTAGCCGAGCAGGACGAGCCTGAGGCCGGTGAGGTTCTGCGCGATCCGCCGGGCCAGCTCGCCGATCAGATCGAGCGTCGACTGCAGCGTGACCACGCTGTCGAGCGCGTCGATGAGCAGCCACGGGTTGCGCGGGTCGTCGGCCGCGAACGGTTCGAAGTCGTCACAGAATTTGATCACCCACGTGGACCATTGCCCGTCGTGCGGCGGGTCGGCGACCTGGCACTGGTAGCCGAGCTTCGCGGTGATCGAGACGGCCAGGTCGTGCGGGGTGACGACGACCTGCGGCCCGCGCATCCGGGCGAAGACGGCCAGGTCGACGGGGACCACCCGGGGCGACTGCCGGACCAGGTGGTGATACGAGATGAGCTGCAGGGTGTGCGACCTGCCGCTGTACCGCGGGCCGTTGACCACCAGGATGCGCCGCCCGTTCGGCTCGCGCAGCTGGCGGAGCCCGTCGCGGACCGTGCCGCGGTCGATCATCACGTATCCGCCGCTGAGCCGGCACGCGGTGAACGGGTCGGCGTCGGCCTGCGCCGGCGCGTGCCGGAGCCCGTCGAGAAGCCGCTGCAATGTGGGGTCCGGCACCTTCGCCACCGCCTGTTCGAGCAGGCCGACGAGCCACCCTTCGCGTTCGGCGTTCATCGTCACGGCGAGCACATTGCCGCTGAAGTCCGTGCCGGCGATCTCGTACTGGTCGAACATCCGGTTGCACCGCATCAGCAGTTCGACGATCCTTGGCCGCTGCGGGAACGCCGCCAGCAGCGCCTCGTAGATCGGGATCAGGTCCTTCGGCTGGACCGGCACCTTCGCGTAGGCCGTCGTCATGGGCCGAACGCCGCTGCGGTACGGAGTGCCGACACGGGAATGCCCTGGTTGTACTCGGCGACCCCGAACGCGGGGTATCGGGGATCGCCGGCGTGATGGACCGCGACCCACTGCCAGTCCGGCCCGAAACACGGCGAGCCGGACGACCCTGGTTCGGTGTTCGTCGTGTAGCGGACCCGCGTGCCGGCGTTGTTGAGGCCGAGGACCGCCTCCGAGTCGATCGCCACCTGCAGGGGCTTGCCGTCGGCGTGCTGCACGATGTACAGGGCGCGGACCTTCGTGAAGTCGTGGTCGGTGGCCGGAATCTTCAGCCAGCCGCGTGGCGTCCACTCGCCGTCGTCGGTGGGCCCGCCGACCGGTTCCTCGCCCGCCCGCGCGGCCAGCCGCAGCACCGCGTAGTCGAGTTCGTCGGCGGACGGTTCCCCGCTGGGTGGGACCTCGACGTCGTGCCGGCTGAACGGGCTGTGGTCGACCTTCCACTCCTCCGCGAGCCGGTGCACGGTCCCGGGTGCGGGCGTGACGCCGTCGGCGAGGTAGCGGTAGTCGAACCGCAGCGCGACCGAGGCCGGCGGCACGTCACCGTCGATCACGGCCTTGACCACGTGGTAGTTGGTCAGGACGACGTCGGGTCCCACGAGGAAACCGGTGCCGGTGCCCAACCCGTCCGGGAGGGACACCTCCACCCGGCACACCTGGCCCTCGATCTCGCCGAGCCGGGCCAGCCACGTGGCCAGGTCGAAGATCGAGTTGGACTGCCGGATCTTGAGTTCGAGCGCCCCGCCGCCGAGGCCGACCTGTGGCGCCAGCTCGAACCGCTGGGCGAACGCCAGCAGGCCCGGGTCGCTCGGCAGCGCCTGCCGGGCCGCGGTGAGCAGGTCGCGCCACCACAGTCCGGCGTTCGCGTCCTGGACGATCTGCAGCAGCGCGTCGCGGTACCCGACCTCGGCGCCGACGAAATCGTCGAACCGCTGGTCCAGCCGGCCCAGCAGCAGCTCCCGGAACCGCGGCCGCGTGAACGCCGCTGCGAGCAGGTTCCGCAGCTCGATCTGTTCCGGACCGGTCAACCGGCTGGGGGTCATCAGCGAAATGGCCTGTCTGTCTGGGTGTTCCGTAGCATGCGCCTGATCCAGCACAGTGATACCACGAATGCGCACCGCGACGACCGGGGATCAGCCGTTCAACCGACCCGTAGTCGTCCGTCGATCCGACCGACGTTGCCGAGAAGAGGGAACCATGCCGATTGTGTTCATCCACGGAGTCGCGACCCGGGACAGCGCACCGGATCAGACCGTGGTCGACCTGATGCGGCGGTACCTGTCCGACGTCGTCTCGCCCGGCCGCGAGGTCGACGTCCACTACGTGTACTGGGGCGACGTGGGCGCGCGGTTCGCGTGGGGCGGCGCCTCCCGCCCGCGGACCCGGCTCGCCGGCCAGGGCGGTGACGACGCGCCGTCACCGGCGTCCCGCGCGGTCCTGGCAGCCGACCTCGGCCCGGCGCTGCCCGGCCTGCCCGCGCCGGCTGCGGCGCCGCCCGTGCCGTCGCGACTGGTGCCATCCGGTCCCGCGCCGGCGCCGCCGTTCAGCCTGCGGACCCTGCCCGCGGACGCGTTGAGCGACTTCCTCGCCTCCGTGCTCACCGCCGACGGGGTGCGTGACGCCGCCGTCATCATCGCCGCCGACGACGCCGCGCACGACCAGGCGCTGACGGCCGCGCTGACCGCCGCCGGGGGCCTCGACGAGGAATGGGACCTGGTCGGCCAGGCGATCGACCGGCGACTGGACGCCGGCCCGCTGGCCGGCATGGGCGCCGGGGACCGCTGGACGCGCCTGCGCGACCGGGTCGGCGAATACCTCGCCCGCGGCAACGACGCCACCGGCTACGCGATCACCACCGTCCTGGCCGAGACCCGCCCCCGGCTCAACGACCTCGCCACCACGTTCGTCGGTGACGTCTTCGAGTACATCGACCGCCGCGGCACCGTCGCCGAGGTCGGCGAGATCCCGAGACGCCTCCTCACCGCGCTGCGGCAGGCCAGCGGCACCGGCGAACCCGTCGTCGTGATCAGCCACAGCATGGGTGGCCAGATCGTGTACGACGCGGTCACCACGTTCCTGCCGCAGCTGCCAGGCAACCAGGACCTGCGCGTCGACTACTGGTGCGCGACCGCGTCGCAGGTCGGCCTGTTCGAGGAGATGAAGCAGTTCCTCGCCAGCGACCCTTCGCACCGCTCGGGCGTCCCCGTGCCGTTCCCCGACCGGAAGTACCTCGGCGGCTGGTGGAACGTCTGGGACCACAACGACTTCCTCAGCTACACCGTGCGCGGCATCATCGACGGCGTCGACGACGAGCCGTTCGACTCGGGGATGAGCCTGGTGTCCGCGCACTCCGGATACCTGGTCCGGCCGAGCTTCTACCGGCGCCTGGCTTCGAAGCTCGCAGCCGCGGCCGAACAGGGGTGGGGCCGATGACGCGGCTGGTCGCCCGGGCCGAACCCGGCAACCCGGGCCTGTTCGTCAACCCCGACTGGCAGCCGGGTACCCCTGGCGCGTTCGCGGTCGTGATCGGCGTGTCGGACTACCCGTACCTGCGCGACGGCAGCGGTTGGCACCCGGGCGACGAGACGTTCGGGCTGGGGCAGCTGTACGTGTCGGCGGCCACCGCCACCGCGTTCTTCGAATGGTTCAGCGACAAGTACGACTTCCAGGGCACCCCGCCCGCACGGTGCTGGCTGCTGCTGTCCCCGACCGCCGAGGAACGCGCCGCGTCCGCCGCGGCCGTCGGCTCGGCGCCGGCCACCCTCGAGAACTGCGAACTGGCGCTGCAGGCCTGGTACGCGGCCATGGAGTCCAACGGTGCCGCCACGGCGGACAGCCGCGGGTACTTCTTCTTCAGCGGCCACGGCCTCGAGGTCTCCCTCGACGCCCAGATCCTGCTGCCCAGCGACTACCTGCGCGGCCCCGGCCGGGCCGTCAACAACGCGATCAGCACCGACAATCTCCTCAAGGGCCTGGCGTCCTCGCCGGTGCCGCAGCACTACCTGTTCGCCGACGCCTGCCGCAACGACGTCGCGAGCCTGCGCCAGTACGTCGTGCAGGGCCGCCCGATCCTCAACGTCCGGGCCGCCGGCGCAGCCAACCCCGACGTCCTCACCGGCATTCTCTACGCCGCCGCGTCCGGCACCATCGCCTGGCAGCCGTTCAAGCTGTCCGACGGCCTGTCGCTGTTCGGCCGGGCCCTGATCGACGGTCTGCGCGGCCTGGCCGGCGTCGAGCTGCAGGGCTGCAACGCCGGGCGGTGCGAGGTGCGGTTCAACCCGCTGCAGACGTACCTGAAGAACCGCGTCACCCAGCTGCTGGCGGACTTCGGCAGTCCGGAGAAGGCTCGGATCCGCCAGGGCGGCAGCCCACCGGACGTGGGCGTCACCGTGGTCGTGGACAGCCGGTCACCGTTCGAGAGCCTGACCGGTCCCGCGCCGGTCGGGCAGGTCCTCGCCGCCCGCTACGACGTGACCGAGGTCGGGCTGAGCTGGACACCGGCGGACGGCGAGGTTTCGGCGCACCGGATCTTCGGCAGCGAACACATGTCGGAGATCTGGATGCGGCACGTGCATGCGTCCGACCTGCGCACCGGCGCCTCAGCCCTGGTGGTCGTGCGCGAGGTGCACCGCAGCGACAACACCCAGGCCTACCGGGTCGTCCTCGAACTGCCACCGGCGCCGGACGGGCATTGGCTGTGCCTCGACGACCCGGGCCGCGGCGGGCGCCGGTTCGCCGTCGCGTTGCCCGACGACAGCATGACTGCGCCCCTCTACGAACTCACCATGGACTTCGAGTTCGACGATTCCGGCATCCGCTGGATCTCCGCGGTGGAGGCGCGACTGGCGTTGTCCAACCGGAGCCGCCTCGGCGAGCTGGCCCGCATGTGGAGCAGGTACGAGCTCGCGAACGCCGCGGACGCCGCCCACGAGCTGGACACTTCTGGTCTTCTGCAGATGGTCTTCGACAAGGTGAAGTCGCCGCTGGCCGCGACGGTCGCTGCGACGCTGCTGTTCCGAGCTCGCAGGTATGACCTTCTGCCAGTGTCGTGGCTGGCGAACCTCACAACGTGGTTCATGTGGAACACCGACGCGGCCGTGTTGTGGGCTGCGCACCCGGACTACCGCCGCGAGGTGGACCCGGACAGGTTGCCGCTGTTGGAGCTCAAGCTGCCGTACCTGGCCGAGGTGCTCCAGATGGCCTGGCGGCTACTCTCGGACCTCGGCCCCGACGACGACCCACCCTGGCGGCTGCAGGCGCAGGTGCACCGGGCGATGAGCGTCCACCGGCCGGGCGGCCTGTTCGCCGTCTACTCGGGCCCGGCCCAGGACCTGGGCAGCGATCTGGTCCGCCCGCGCAGGCAGCGATGACGTTCGCCCGGCCGAACCTCCAACCACGCGACCTCCTCGCGGCGCGCGGAATCCTGCTCGCGGCGTTCCCCGACCGGCAGCGGCTCGAAGAGCTGGTCATGTCGTGCAACCACACCCTCGACGAGCTGGAGGTCGTCGGCAACGACTACCGCGGCAACGTCCTGGCGGTGGTGAAGGCGGCGCTCGCCGACGGCTGGCTGATCGAGCTGTTGAGCAACGCCTCGGCGCTCGTCCCTCGCGACGACGCGCTGCGCGAGATGCTCGACCGCGTGACGCCGGCCCCGCCGCTGGTGCTCACCGACCACTTCGCGGCGTGCCGGCTCAGCGGCGGGCATGTGCTGATCGACCGCTCCCGGCTCCGGGCGGCGCTGCGGGAACTCTGCGAGCCCACCGGCCGGCGCGTCCTTGTGGTCGGCGGCCCACGACGGACCGGGAAGTCGCACACGACCCAGCTCATCGCGTACCTCCACACGGTCCACCGCACGTTCCGGGTCGCCCACGTCGACCTCGAGGCGATCGCCCGGCTGCTCGGCCCCGACCCGGTCGTCACACCCCACGACGTCGCCCGACGCATCGTGCGGATGCTCGACTACCCGCTTGAGCTGGCCGCCCCCGCCGGCACGTCGTGGCCGGAATGGGTGCTCACCTTCTGCGAAGGGTTCGAGTCGCACGCCATGCGCGACGACCGCAACCCGTGGATCGTCATCGACGGGTTCAACCACGTCGCCGCCATGCAGGCCACCGTCGACCTGGTGAAGGAACTGGCCCGCCGCATCGACCGGTTCCTGACCGGGTTCCGGCTGGTCCTGCTCGGCTTCGAGGAGTCCCTCGCCGCAGTGAGCCAGCACACGACGATCGAGACCCTGGAGCAGATCGGCGCCGAGGAAGTGACACAGTTCTTCCGCGACGCCTACCAGCAGCTCGGCGTGCCGTGGACCGAGCAGCTCCTGCTCGACGCCGCCGCCCGCGTCCTGGCGGACCTGCACCCCGAGCAGCACGACTACCTGCGGGTGCTCGGTGATCGGGCGGGCCGGGCTCTCGCCGAAGCCGCCGGACAGTCGGTGAGCGCATGACGCAGTACGGCCCTCTGCACGAGGCGGCCGCGGTCCTCGTCTGGTACTGGCCGTCGGACATCGCCCCGGCCGGCGACATCGACCTGCTCCTGCTGGATTCGAACGTGACCGTCGACGCGGCATTGGAGCGGCGGTGGACGCTGAGCACGGATGTGCGCATCCAGGTGCTCCGCCGCCTCCGGCAGGAGGGGCGGATCGGCGAAGCCTTGGCCGCGACCGAGGACCACCCGACGGAACCGATGCAGAAGTACCTGGAGTGGTACCTCGCCGGCGAAGGGCCGTCGATCGACAGGATGGATCTCGCGGACCTCGTCTGTGCCCGGACGATCTGCGAATGGCTCAGACCCGCGGGGTTCGACGGCCTGCCGGACGCGTCCGCGCTTGCGGCGCGGCTGGACCGGCTCCTCCTGCTGCAGCCACTGGAGACGCTCGCCGCCAAACGGGAACCCGACGACGGCGACCATCTCGGCGCGCTCCGCGAGTTGGTCCAGCCGCAGGTCGCGTCCACCCTCGCGATCCTCGACGGTGCCGGCAGTCCGGCCACCGCCGCCCGGTTCCTGCTCGACCGGGCCCGGGCCGGCCGCCCCATCGCGTACCTCGACCTGAACCGCCCGGACGTCCGTCCGGCCACCCTGCTGCCAGTACTGCTGGAAACGGCCCGGCAGTTTCTTGTCCAGTTCCCGCAGGCGGCCGATCGCTGCGCCCCGATCCTGCAGGAATGGCAGCGCCGGCTGGCCTCCGGCGGGACGGCTCCCGGCTGGAGCGACGCCTTCGCCACGATCACCGACGGTGCGCAGATGCTGCTGGTCATTGACGTGCCACGGCAGGTCTTCGGGCTGTGGCAGACGGTCGCGCAGCTGCAGGAGCACCTGCCCCAGCTGCGGATCTGCCTGTGTCGCCGCCGAACCGCCGGGCTCGACGGGCGAGTGGACCTGCCGCCGGCGTCGGAGGTGTCCGTCGGCCGGAACCTGACCATGAACGCGATCCGGGACCGGTCGGCCCTCGCCTACCGGGTGCTGCGGGTACTGACCTGGATGGCGCCGCACCCTTTGCCCGAGGACGTGCTGCTGGCGCTCTCCGACGATCCAGCGGGTCTGGACGATGCGTTGGCGTTGCTGGCGTCGTACTCGATGATCAGCTGGGACGCCGGAACCGTCCAGGTGCACGGGTCGGCGCGATCCGGAGTCCGTGCCACGACAGCGGATAACGGCCTGGCCGAGGCGGTTCGGGTGCTGGCGGTGGCGTTGCCGACCGACTTGTCCGATGATGTCGGCAACTCGTCGCGGTGGGAGGCCCTGCTGCCGCACATCGACACCGTGTTGGGCCACTTGAGTCCTGCGCATCCCTACGCCGCCGCCTTGGACATCGCCAGCGGCGCGGCACGGTACCGGCAATCTCAAGGCCAGGTCACGACGGCCCTGGTGGCATACGACCGGCTGGTCACCGATGCTTACCGGATCCTCGGCCCGACCCACCCCAGCACCCTCGTGTTCCGGGGCAATCGTGCCGTCGCCCATCGCCAGGCAGGTCACCTGGACCAGGCGATCGCGGGGTTCCAGGGGGTGCTCGCCGCGATCAGTCAGGTGTTCGGTCCCGAACACCCCAATGCGCTGATCATCGGCGGCAACCTCGCAGAGGCCTATCTCGATGCTGGACGGGTCGGCGATGCGATCTCGGCGTTCGAGCAGGTGCTTCCCGGCTTCGACCGGGTGTTCGGGGACAACCACCCCGACACCCTGGCCATCCGCCACCACCTGGCCGATGCCTACGGTCGGTCAGGCCGGCGCGGCGCGATCGCGATGGCCCGGCAAATGATCGACCGTTGGCGTCAGGCGCCAGCCGGCAACCCTGACCTGCGGGCGGCGGTGGTGGACGTGGACAACGACGTCGCCACCCTCCTGGCTGACGCCGGGCGCGCCGCTGGCCGGTTCGGGTACGAGGACGCGGCACGGGCGCTCGGGGCCGCGGCTGACCGGATCGGCGGCGCAGCGGCCACCGTCGTCGTGGTCGGTGAATACAAGCGAGGCAAGAGTTCGCTCGTCAACGCCCTCGTCGGCCGGCCGGAGCTGCTGCCGGTCGACGAGGGCGTGGCGACGAGCACGCTCCTGAGTGTCGGCTACGGCGAGACCGACGCGGCCACCGTCATCGACGCTGAGCATCCGCACGGGCGGCCGATCGCCCTCGACGAGCTCGCCGACTATGCGGCGGTGGACCCGCAGACCAGGCTGCCGCGGCACCCGGAGGTGCTGGAGGTGAAGGTCACGGTGCCGTCGGCGCTGCTCGGCGAGGGTGTCACGTTGGTCGACACGCCCGGCGTGGGCGGGATCGTCGCGGGGCACGCCGCGGCCACCCTCGCGGCGCTGCCCCATGCGGATGCGCTCCTGTTCGTGGCGAGCGGCACGTCGGAGCTGACGGTGTCGGAGTGCCAGTTCCTGGCCCAGGCCGCCGAACTGAACGGCACCGTGTGCTTCGTGCTGGCCCAGACCGACAAGTACCTGCAGTGGTCGGTGGTGCTCGACCGCAACCGGGACCTGGTCCGGCAGTACGCGCCGCGGTACGCGGGAGCGCCGTGGTTTCCGGTCAGCAGTCGACTCAGGTCCGCGGCCGACGAGGTCGCCGCCACGGCGCCGGAGCAGGCCGCGCGCCTGCTCGCCGACAGCGGGTTCCCGGCGCTCACCACGGCGCTCACCGACGACATCGCCGCACGCGCCACCCGCATCCGCCAGTACGACGCGGTCACGGTCTGCGCGCAGGTGCTGCTGGAGCTGATCCGCCGACGGGGTGCACTGCTGGTAGGCATGCCGGTGGAGCCTGCGGAACTCACGGCCCTGTACGACCGCTCGGTGGCCCTGCTGCGGGCCTTGGAGCAGGCACCGCGATCCGGTGTCGTTCCGCTGGGCATCGCGGACAAGCGTGACGTTCGTCTGCCGAAGTGACCGACGCGGGGTCGCCGTCGCGGTGTTTGACGGAATCCGGCCGTGCCAGCAGACTGGCGGCACACTGCTCAACAGCGAGGTGGTCGATGTCCTCGGACACGCCTGAGGTGGCCCAGCTGCTCGCCGACGACGGCTTTGCCGGGCGGCTGGCCGAGCTGGCCGGTTCGCTCGGGCGGGACCGGGGCGAGGTGGCCGCCGAGGCCGCCGGCTACCTGCGCGAGATGGGCGCGATGCACAGCGCGCGGGCGATGAGCACCTGGTCCAGGTTCACGACGTGGATGTTCCGCGCGCACGAGCTGCTCGTGGACGAAGAGGCCGCGCGCCGGCTGCAGGGGCTGGACCAGAAGTACTCGCTGCTGTTCCTGTTCTCGCACCGGTCCTATCTGGACGGTGCGGCGGTGCCGGTGGCGCTGGAGCGGCACGGGCTCAGCCCGGCGTTCACGCTGGGCGGGGCCAACCTGAGCTTCTTCCCCGTCAACCATCTTGCCCGCCGCTCCGGCATCGTCTACATCCGCCGGGCGACGCAGGACCAGCCGGTGTACCGGCTGACGCTGCGCGCGTACATCGGCCAGCTGATCCGCAACCGGCAGAACCTCAGCTGGTCCATCGAGGGTGGCCGGACCCGCACGGGCAAGCTGCGTCCGCCGACCTACGGCATCCTGCGCTACGTGGTGGACGCGATCGACGCCGCGCCGGACACCGAGGCGCTGATCGTGCCGGTGTCCATCGTGTACGAGCAGCTGCACGAGGTCGGCGCGATGACCGCGGAGGCACGCGGCGCGCGGAAACGGCCCGAGGACGTGCGCTGGCTCGTCAACTTCGCCCGGCTGCAGGCCAACCGGCTCGGCCGGGCCTACCTGGACTTCGGTGAGCCGGTCCCGCTCCGCGAGCGGATGGCCGAGCTGCGCGACGACCAGCAGGGGCGGCACGTCGTCGAGCGGATCGCACTGGACACGTCGCACTGCATCAACCAGGCGACCCCGGTGACCGTAACCGCCGTCGTCTGCCTCGCGATGCTGGCCGCCGACCGGGCGCTGACCCTGGACGGGGTGCTGCGGACCGTCGCGCCGATGGCGACCTACATCGCATCCCGGCGCTGGCCGGTGGCGGGCGCGGCGGACCTCACCGACCGGGACACGGTCCGCCGCACGCTGCAGGAACTGGTCGCCTCCGGGGTGCTGACGAGCTACGACGGCGGCACCGAGCCGGTGTGGGTGATCGGCCCGGGGCAGCACCTGGTGGCCGCGTTCTACCGCAACACCGCGATCCACCTGCTGGTCGACCGGGCGATCGGGGAGCTCGCCCTGGTCGCCGCGGCCGAAGGCGGCCCGGACGGTCTGACGACGGCGACCGAGGAGGCGCTGCGGCTGCGCGACCTGCTGAAGTTCGACTTCTTCTTCGCCAGCCGCCGCAACTTCGCCGAGCAGATGGCGCTGGAGCTGGCCATCATCGAGCCGGGCGACGCCGACACGCTGCGCGAGTTCACGCCGGACGACGCACGCCAGTGGCTGCAGCACGGCCGGCCACTGGTCGCCCCGCTGGTGCTGCGGCCGTTCCTCGACGCCTACCACCTGGTGGCCGACCGGCTCGCCGCCTGGGAGGACGAGACGTTCGACGAGTCCCGGTTCCTCGACGAGTGCCTGCGCGTCGGGCGGCAGTGGGCGTTGCAGGGGCGGCTGGCCAGCGAGGAGTCGGTGTCGCTGGAACTGTTCAAACCGGCGCTGCAGCTGGCCCGGCACCGCGGGCTCCTGGACGCGGGCCCGCCGGACCTGCGGCAGCGCCGGTCGGACTTCCGCGACGAGCTGCGCGAGTCCGTCCGCCGGGCGACGGTGGTCGCCGAACTGGTGCGTCAGCCACCCGGATAGCGGCGGTCATCCGACCACCCTGGTCCCCGGGGTGTCACCCGGCAGCTGGCTCGAGTCGTTGTCCAGGACGTGCAGGGGAGTGCTCGCGATCGTCACGCCGCCGGAGGTGTACGCGGTGACGACCGCAGGGCTGCCCGGCGGGACGGTGGTCGTGCCGGCTCCGGACGCGTCCAGTGACACCGGCACGGGGGAGCCGCCGCCGGCCGTGACGGTGACCGACGCGGCGCCCGGCGGTGCCACCACGACGACCTGGTCGGTCTGGGTGTCCTTGCCCTCGGCGCGCAGCCGCCACGCGATCGGCCGCTCGAAGGCGCCGGCGGCGGGCAGGAGCAGCCGCAGGTCGAGCCGCCGCCAGTCGACGCCGCCGTGCATGGCGTACACGATGACGCCACCACCGTGCGGCTGGACGGTCAGCAGGCCGGCGGGCAGGCCGTTGACGGTGCCGGTCCACAGCAGCCTGATGGTCACGTCCTCGACCGCGAGGCGGCTGTCGTTCAGTGCCGTCACTGCGAACGCGAGGAACCTGTCCCGGTCCAGGCCCGGCCCCCGCGCGTCGCGGGCGGCGGCGTCGAGCATCTCGGGGCTCGGATCCATTCCGCTGCCGTAGCGGCCCGACCAGCCGCCGTCCAGGCCACCATCGAAATAGGGTGCGCCATCGACGGTGATCCGGGTCGCGAGCCGCGGCGGGCCACCGGGCGGCAGATCGGCCAGGGCGACGCCGCTGCCGTCGGCGGAGGTGGCGAGGAGCCGGCGCTCCACAGTGCCGGCCGCGGAGTACGTGGCGCCGCCGCTGATCGTCACCGTCGCCCCCGGAGGTCCGATGACGACCGCCACGCCGCCGCGGTCGACCGAACCGTCCAGCAGCGTCGCGACCGGAGTGTCCGCGTTCGTGTTCGAGTCCTGCTCCATCTGCTCGGGCGCGGCGCCGGTCGGCCCCGTGTACCAGACCAGCGTCCAGCTTTTGATTACCCCGAAGTGCAGCGGCACCAGGACAAGCGCAAGGCGCATGCCGGGGACGTCCCCGGCGTACACGACGCGGATCGTGCCCCGGTCACCGACCCGCCACCACCCCTCCGGGTCCTGCATGTCCTTGACCTGCCGCCGCAGCCCGTCCTGCCAGGCGACGTCGCCGGCGAGGCCACCCCTGGGCGGACCCGCCGACAGCCGCGACGGGGCGGCGGCGACCGCGACGCCCGGCATCCAGCCCGGCAGCGGCACCACGTTGCTCTGCACGCCGACCGCGAGCACGAGGAAGCCGGCAACGGCGGACCGTCGGACCCGGCGCAGCCGCCGGTGGCGGGTCTCCCGGGCGGCGAACCGCGGCCACGGGTCCTCCGCCGTGGTGGCCTTGGCGGCCTCGTCGGTCAGGGCCGCGCGCAGAGCGGCCGCAACATGCTCGGTCATGCCGGATCTCCCTGCAGGCGGGCCGGGGCGTTCCCCGGGTACGGGTCGATGTGGTCGCGCAACCGGGCCAGACCACGCGACGCCTGGCTCTTCACCGACCCGGTCGAGCAGCCGAGCACCTTGGCGATGTCGGCCTCGCTGAGGTCCTCGAAGTACCGCAGCACGAGGATGGCCCGGGTCCGCGGCGGCAACTTCCGCAACGCCACCAGCAGCTGCTGCCTGGTCTCCGCCTGGTCGTACTGGTCCGCCGCCGGCGCCGCATCGGCCGCCAGCAACGGCACCTCGACGACCCTTCTGCGCCGCCGCCAGGAGATCGCGGTGTTGACCATCGCCCGGCGCACGTAGAGCTCAGGCGCGTCGGACCGCAGGATCCGCCCCCACCGCCGGTGCGACTTCTCCAGCACTGACTGCACGAGGTCCTCGGCGGCGCCCCGGTCCCCGGTCAGCAGCAACGCTGTGCGGGTCAACGGCCCCCACTGCGCCGTGACGAACGCCCGGAACCCGTCATCGTCCATAGAAGGAAAGACGCCTCCTGCGGCGAACAGGTTGAGTGTGCCTTCCAGATCCAGCAGAGCGGCCGGCGGTAGCATCGACGACCATGACGGCCCGGAGGCTCCGGCAGGCGGCGGCGGTCACCTTCGGGTGGATCGTCGTGTTCGACGCGCTGCACGTGTACTGGCAGCTGGGCGGCCGGTTCGGGTTCGGCGACCAGGCCGACCCGCTGCCCTCGGCGCAGACCGCCGGGCAGCGGGTGTTCGCGGCGGTCGTGCTGGCGCTGTTCGTGATCGGCACGGTCCTGCCGCTGGCGTTCGTGCAGGGGTGGGGCCGTCGCATCCCGCGCTGGATCCTGCTCACCATGGCGTGGGTCGCCGCGGGGCTGCTCAGCGTGCGCGCCGTGGCCGCGTTCCTCGACGACGCGATGCGCACCGTGTTCGGATCATCGACGGGCCTGACCGGGCTGACCTACGAGCAGCTGCTGGGCACCGCCACGCCCTCGGCGTACACGTTGTGGTCCGCCCGCACGATCGACGCGTACTTCCTCCTCGGTGGCGTGCTCTACGGCGCGACCGCCTGGTATGCCCGCCGGGCTGAGACCGGAAAAGACTAACGGCGCAGTGACGATCCATGCCAGCTGATGCCCGCGGACCGGTTCAGGCATGCAGAGTGGGCCGGTAGATGAGCTCCTGGGTGCGGCCGTCGAGCGTCCGGCTCTCGAGCAGCTCGAGGTCGAAGTCGGCCGCGTCCTGGAAGATCGGGTCCGTGCCGGTCCGGCCGCTGATCACCGGGAAGATGGTGACCTGGACGCGGTCGACCAGGCCGGCGGCCATCAGCGCCCGGTTCAGCTGCAGGCTGCCGTGCGAGCGCAACGGCACCGCGGACTCCTTCTTGAGGCGGGCGACGACCTCGACGGCGTCGCCGCTCTCCAGGGTCGCGTCCGGCCAGTCCAGGGGCCCGCGCAGGGTGGAGGAGACCACCGTGGTCGGCATGGCCTTCATCCGGGTGCTGATCGGGTCGGTCATCGGCGACTCCGCAGAGCCCGGCCCGAGGAAGTGCACGAACTCCCGGAATGTGTTGGCCCCGATGACCAGCCGCTGCTCCTCGCTGAACTGGGCGAGCCGACGGTCGAGAAACTCGGGTCCCTGCTTGCCCCAGTAGCCGCCCCAGTCGCCGTTGCTGTCGTAGGAGCCGAAGCCGTCGAGGGTGCAGAAGACGTCGAAGGTGTAGGTGACAGTCATGGTGTTCGCCTCCGCGGTATGGGTGCCCTTCCTGGGCGGCCCTCACTCCACCTACGAACAGCACGACCCCGATCCGACAACCGCGTGCGGATTTTTCCTGGGTTCAGCGCTCCGGGAGTGAGATTGCCACGGGTTGACCCGCCCGTGTCCGGAGGCCGAAGGCGGTCACCGCCACGGCCACCACCGTCGCGGCCAGCGGGACCCACAACGCCACCCGCACCGCGGCGAGCCCCGTGTCGCCGGTGAAGGCGCCGGATCCACCGTCCAGGGCGGCCACACTCACCGCGGTCACCGCCGACAGGCCGAGCGCCGTGCCGAACTGCAGGGCCGTGTACAGCAGGCCGGCGGCGAGGCCGTGCTCGTCCTCGTCGATGTCGTCGGTGGCGGCCATGGTCAGCGGACCGTAGGCCAGCGAGAAGCCCAACCCGAGCAGCACCAGCGCGGGCAGCATCATCGCGTACGTCCAGTCCAGGCCGACCGGCAGGAACACGGCGTACGCGAGCGCCGCGGACACCAGGCCGCCGAACAGCACCCGCACGTTGCCGAACCGTTCGACGAGCCTGGGTGTCAGGGTCGGCGCGAGCACCGTGTCGACGGCGACGACCAGCAGCGCGAGACCGGTCTGCAGGGTCGTCCAGCCGCGCAGCTCCTGCAGGTACAGCGTCATCAGGAACTGAAACCCGGCGAACGCGGCCAGAAACAGCAGGGCGACGAGGTTCGCCCGCACCAGGGGAGCCGACCGCAGGATGCCCAGGCGCACCAGCGGTGCCGCCGACCGCTGCTCGACCGCGATGAACATCAGCAGCGCCATGATCGCGGCCGCGAAGACGGCCACCGTCACGGCCGTGCCGTCGCCGGGGCGCTCGAGGCGGATCACACCGTAGACCGTCAGGAGCATCGCGGCGGTGCTGGACACCGCGCCGGCAAGGTCGAAACGCATCCATCGGAACGCGCCGGCGTCGCCGTTGTGCTCCTTCAGCAGGGGTACGGCTGCCAGCAGGATCAACGCGGCGACGATGACCGGTGCGAAGAAGACCCATCGCCAGCCGATCGACGTGAGGAGGCCCCCGGCGACCAGGCCGAGGGAGAACCCGCCGGCCGCCGCACCGGCGTAGACGCCGAGCGCCTTCGTCCGTTGCGGGCCGGCCGGGAAGTTGCCGGTGATCAGCGCCAGACCGGCCGGTGTCATGAACGCCGCCGCGACCCCGGTGACGAACCGGGCCAGCAGCAGCATCCAGCCGGTGGTCGCCAGGCCGCCGATCCCGGAGAAGACCAGGAAGACCATCAGCCAGAGCAGGAACATGCGTCGATGGCCGAGCAGGTCGGCGGCCCGCCCGCCGAGCAGCATGAAGCCGCCGTAGCCGAGGACGTAGGCGCTGACCACGCCGCTGAGTGCCCCCGTCGACAGCCCGAGGTCGGCTCGGATCTCCGGCAGCGCGATGTTGACCATCGCCACGTCGATGCCTTCGAGGAAGATCGCGCCGCACAACACGAACAGCACGCCCCACGCGCGCGGTGTGAACATCAAGAATTCCCTTCTATCGGACCGGTATCCGCAAGGCCTGCCGGTTCCTTCTTGTAACTAGGAGCATCGTTGGGCACCATCGGGAGGTATGAAAGAAGGCACTTCCGAGACACCCGGTTACTGCCGGGATACCGAGGACTACGACGTCCGGCAGTGGGACACCAGGGAGGACTGCGAGGTCCGGCAGATCCTCGACCGGATCGCCGACAAGTGGTCACTGCTCGTGATCGCCCTGCTCGACCGGCGCAGCCTGCGCTTCACCGAGCTGCGTCGCGCGGTCGACGGGGTCAGCCAGCGCATGCTCGCGCGCACCCTGCGCCAGCTGGAACGTGACGGCCTGGTGCACCGCACGGTCCACGCCGTCGTCCCGCCGCGGGTCGACTACGAGCTGACGCCGCTCGGCGCGACCCTGCACTCGACGATCCGCGCGCTCGTCGACTGGACCGAGGGGCACCAGAACGAGATCGCCGCCGCGCGCGCCGCCTACGACATCCGCGAAGCCGAGGAGCGCGCAGCCCAGGAACAGGAGGTGGCCCGCCGCGACGCCGTCGCCCGCGACGTCCTCGCCGGCCGTCGCTGAACGGAACTGCCGCAAGCTGCGACTCACTTGCCTGAGTGGAAAACGAGGGGTAGCTTTCTCTTCAGGAAAGTACGTGACTGGAGAGGAAGGGCGCCGGCATGACTACCGCCGCCGACCAGGACCAGCGCATCCAGGGGCTGCCGGTGTGGTATCTGGTGCTGGCTGGGGCGCTGGTCGCCAGTTACGACATCAGCCACGAGGCTCCCAGCGGCAGCCCGGCACGGGGTCTGTTGCCGGTCGGGATCCTGCTGCTGCACCTCGTGCTCTGGGTGAGCGTGCTGCGCCGGCGGATGCGATACACGCGGGCCGTGCTGCGCTCGCCCCGCACGCGGGTGCTCGCCATCTGCCTGACTGTGCTGCGCGGCCTGCTCGGTGTGCTGCTCGGCGGGCTTTACCACGGCCCGCACCCTCACCTGGTGATCGGACTCGTCATGTTCGTGCTCGTGCCGGTGGGCATCTGGTGTGACCAGTGGCTGATCCTGCGGGTTCTCCGGAGGGAGCGTGAGCATGCCACCGCACAAGCCGGCAGCGCCGCCGACCATGCCGCCGTCTGACGAGGAGCCCACGCCCCAGCAGGCGGCGCGGTCGCTGCAGGAGCTGACCACCCGCCGTCATCAGGCGGCGCGCGTGCGCTCGCCGCGCTGGATGCGATGGCTCGGCGGCGCGGTGCTGGCAGGAGAGGGGCTCGCCCAGGACCTGTTTCCACCGGCGTCCGGGGTGATCAGCCTCGGCGTGATCGCCGTGCTGCTGGTCCTCGCGCTCGCGGTTCGCTTCCGGCCGGTCGGGGCCGCTCTGGGCTACCGTGCGTCGGTACGGGGCCGGCCGCCGACCAATGTCTCCGTGGTGACCATCGGTGGGATCGCCGCGATCATCGCCGTCGAGTTCGCACTGCACCAGGTGGCGCAGCAGACCCACTGGCCCTGGAGCCATACGATCACCGGGGTCCTCGTCGGTCTCCTGCTCGCGCTGGGTCTGCCCTGGGCAGTCGAGCAGGCTTATCGGGACCATGAGGAGGCACGGCGCGATGGCGACTGAGGGACTGCAGCAGACGCTGCTCGATCCAACCCGTTTCTCGATCGTGTCCTTGCTGGCGGCCACCGATTGGGCCGAGTTCGGCTTCGTCCGCGACACCGTCGGGCTGTCCGACTCGGCACTGTCCAAGCAGGTCGCGACGCTTGCCAACCTGGAGTTCGTCGAGGTCGTAAAGGGCTACGTCGGCAAGCGTCCGCGCACCTGGATTCGGCTGAGCACCACCGGCCGCTCCGCACTGGGCCGTCACATCACCGCGTTGCAGCACATCGCCGCCACCGCGGCCGAGCATGGCATCGCCCACCGCGTCGAGCGGGGCCCAGCAACGGCGTGAGGCGGTCGAGGAGGGTTCGTGCCGCTTCTCGACTCCGCACGACATCAGGGACGATTCCCAGCCCACTCGCCGGCGAGCATGGCGAAGACCAGTTCGGTGCACCACTCGCCCTTGAGCTTCTCGTTGTTGACGAAGCGCGCTTCCTGCCGCATCCCGATCCTGCGGGCGAGGTTCGCCGAGGCCGTGTTGCGTTCGTCGATGCTGGCGGTGATCCGATGCAGTCCCAGCTCGTCAAAGCCGAGTCCCAATGCTGCGCGCGCCGCTTCGGTTGCGTAGCCACGGCCGGCGAAGTCCGGGTTGATGGCGTAGCCGAGCTGGCCGCTGCGGTGTTCCCGGCTGCTCCAGAGCAGCATCACCTCACCTACCAGAGTCCGGGTCGCTGCCACTTCGACGCCGAGCGTCAGCGCCTGCCCCTCGTCGGTGAGCGCGGTTGTCGCCCACGGCCCGGCCAGCCGGTCGATGACCGCTGCACGATTCAGCGGATCGAAGGGGACGTACCGGCAGACGTCCGGGCGGCTGCGGTAGGCCAGCAGCGCGTCGGCGTCGTCGAATCCCAACGGGCGCAGCAGCAGTCGTGGAGTTCGGACCGGATAGCCAGTGCGGAGCTGAAGGTGTCGCTCTCGTTGCACGACGACATCATGTCAGCCGTCGCGCAACCAAAAGATCAAGCCACGAGGACCGTCCACCATGGGAACTCGGCTCAGTCCAGCGGGATCGGCTCGCGACGGAAGGTGAGCCGGGTTCCCGGGCCGGTTCGGTGCCGGCGCAGCACCTGCCGGATCAGCGCGACGCCGGCCTCGACGCTGTCGAAGACGCCGATGCTGATCGTCACGGCCCGCTCGCCACCGGGCGCCAGCGACCAGCCACTCGTCGCCGCCCAGCCGAGGTCGGCCTTGCTCAGCGTCCGGTGCAGATCGACGCGCACCGCAGAGGCGAAAGCGTCCGACCGGTTGCCCAGGGGAAGCTCGAGCTCGAGCCGGTGCCGCCGGGAACCGCGCAGCGGGCTGGGGCCGAACCGTTCCGCGACGAGTGAGCCGCGCGGCAGCCCGGCACGCTCCTCGTCGGTCCAGCACCGCTCGGCCGGGCCGCTCGCAGCGGGCAGATCACCGGTCGCCAGCGTGGCTTCGGCCGCGTTCAGCAGGTCCCGCCACGCGGCGAACGGAAACTCGCCACCCGGGCGGCGCAGGCTGTACAGGTAGCGGTCCACGCCGACCGGTTCGTCCTGATCGACCGTCCAGGTCCCGGCGGCGTCCTGGCGCCATGCCACGCCGCTGTGCCGCCCGTCGACCCGGTGCAGCCAGTCCCGGGTGCGGGGCCACCACACCGCGACCGGCACCGGCGGGCCGAAGTCGATGGGCAGGGTCGGCGTCATCGGGTCCGTCGTCACGCGGGGGAGGGGTGGCGTCCCGAACGCGGCGTCCATCAACGGCGTGACGGCGTCCAGGTCGTCGCCGTGGTCGAGGACGACGAACCGCGCGGCCAGTGCCAGGACCGGGCCGGGATGCCGCAGTGCGGGGTCGAGCACGGCGGCAGCGCGGGCGATCAGGTCGAGCTCGGTCCAGCGCAGCGCGTCGGGGTGCCAGTGGGACTGGTCGTCCCAGCCGAGCTCCAACGTCGAGGCGCTGTCCTGGGTACGCATCCCCAAACGGATGATGCCGCATCGGGTGTCGAAGTCGAGCACCAGCGCGTAGCCGCCACCGACCGGAAACACCGCGCCCAACGGCACGATCTCGACCTCGGCCTCCTCGTCTTCGTCGTGCGCGTCGCGGGCGCCGACGTCGAAGAAGTAGGCACGCCAGAAGTCCGGGTCGTCCAGGCGGATTCGCAGCTGGTCGGGCAGCGGCATCAGGCCGGACCTGCCTCGGCGTCTGTCGCGGGTTCCTCCGCGCGCACGAAGGCGAACGGCGAGTCGGAGACGAACGACAACTGCACCGAGAGCTCCCGAACCTGCGCTTCGAGCAGCGGCCGGCCGGCGACCGCAACCGCGTAACCTGCGATCTCGACCCGGCTGATCGCGTGCTCCTCCACCTGGGGCCCGCCGTCCCACTCGTCGGTGACGACCTGCCGGTGCGCTTCCACCCGGATCTGCCCGACCCCGGCCACCGCCCAACGAAACTCGGTGCGATCGGTGTACCAGGGCCGCAGGTACTCATGCCAGCCGGTGCCGTCCGGCCGGAACATGAGGACCTCGTCCTCCATGGCCGAATGAAACCCGTGATCGAGCGACCACAATCCAAGAAGCTCCTTCATCGCTGGTGACCGTTCTTCGGGGTGGTGGCGATCCAGGCGGCCCGCTGCGGGGTGACGAGCGGACCCAGCACCGGATCGGTGAGCAGCTCCAACGGCGCGATGCGCAGCGGGTCGGCGCTGTGCCACCGAGGCACCGCCTCGGCGAGGACCGCCCATGCCGCCTCGGCGTCGCCCCGGCGCACCAGGTCGCGGGCCCGGTCGAACTCCGGCGGCTCCGGCGGCACCGCCGCGTCGACGGCCGCCCCGAGCGCCTCGTCGACCATCCGCCGGGCCCACGCACCGGGCTCGCGTCGCAGGAACAGCGGCACGAGCTCGGCCCGCACCCGACCGGCGCCGACCGCCTCGATGACATGCGGGTGCGCGAGCACGTCGTTGCGGATCCTGTGCTGCACATCGGGCTGCAGGAACGCCGCGACCACGACGGCCAGGTACTGTCCCGCGCCCGAGCCCTTGCGGGCCGCCGCCTCGAACAGCTCGCCCGCCGCCTCGGCCTCGCCCAGCAGCGCCATCCGCCGCCCCTCGGTGACGAGTGCGGCCGCACCGTCGGGCTCGACCGCCCGTCCCTCACGGGCGTTGAGCTCCTCGAACGACTCCCGCTCGGCCGCGACCAGGTCGGCGAACGAGTCGTACCGGTCGCCGAGACCCGGATACCACGAGGCCCAGCCGTACGCCGCCCACTCCCCGTTGTCGTCGACGTCCGAGGGGTCGAGCAGCCAGTAGCAGGCGTCCGCGTCGGCGGACACCAGCAGCGCCCGTGCCATCAGCTCCTCATCCTCGTCACCGAGGTCGCACAGCTCAGGCACGAGGTCCCGCAGCCACCCGACATCGGCCGTGGTCCGCATCGTCCACACGAACGGCCCCAGCTCGAGCCACCCGTCCGACGCCTCGAGAAACGCCCGGTACCCGGGCGGGAGCGCCACTCCGAGCCGCGCCTCGACGGCGGCGAGCGCGTCCTCGCCCGCCCCGGCGAACCCGAGCCACCCGCCGGCCCGCCGTTCCTCCCCGAGCCCTTCCAACCGCTCGGGGTCGGCGACGCGGAGGAAGTCGGCGCTGTAACCGGCAAGGTACGCCCGCCACTGCTCGGCCGTGCGGGGCCGCTCGATCAACGTCACGCCCCACCCTACGACGCAGAGGAGGCATCGACGTGACCGTCGTCATCCCGGGATACGTCGCAGCACTGAGCCATGCACCTGGCTGAACTCAGCTGATCTTCGCCGGTAGCTGTCCGCGTGCCGTACGTGCCGGATCTGCATGTGTTGTTGACCGCTGGATACCGTGTGGAGCACGGCGGGCTCGCCTGCGTCGTTACGCCCGTCGATCTCGGTGCAGTGGTCCTGCCGACCGGCCGGGTCGTGGGCTGCGACCCGCTGATTCCGCGCACGACGCCGTTCGTCGAGGTGGTGGCGCCGGGCCGCTACGAGCTGAGGGCCTGGGTGGCGGTGGTGCACAGCGACGGCGGCAATAGCCGCCGGATCGCCGCGCTGCAGCTGGTGGTGGCGGACGCGCCGACCGTGTCCTGGACCATGGCGTTGCTGCCGGGCAATGACCCCGCCTCGCTCGGCGATGACGACTACTTCGGTTACCTGGTCGACTCCGGTACTGCGACGCTGGCCGACCAGATCGCGATCGAGGCGCTGAGCAAATGGGACTACGACCAGATGGACGAGGCGTTCATTCCGGCACAGATCCCAGCTGACCCGATCGAGGCCGTCCTCGCGGCGGTCGTCGACGAGCCAACCGGGGCCAATGTGTACGTCGTCGGTGCCGGATGGGGTGACGGCGTGTACGCGACCTATGTCGGCCGCGCGGACGACGGGCAGATCACGAGCTTCGTCACGGACTTCGGCGTGGTGCCGGTCCCGCCCCTGACGGGCCTCTGAGCGAGCGGCAGCCGGTGTCCGGCGTTCGCCGGGCGTTCGCCGCCTGGGTGCGAGCCCGACGCCTGGTGCCGGTCCAATCTTCCTCCTCGGGTGGAGGGGGACCACATGGGTCGCGGTCGGCTGGTGGCAAGTGTCGTGACGTTGGTGCTGGTGGTGGCGGCCGGTGCCACGGCGAGCCTGCCGGCGTGGGGCGCGAACCACGCCCGCATCACGGGAACGGGCTCCTCGTGGGCCGCGAACGGGATCAACCAGTGGGTCGCCGACAGCGCCCGGCAGGGGATGCAGGTCGACTACACGCCGACCGGTTCGTCGACGGGGCGCAAGGACTTCGCGGCGACCGCGGTGGATTTCGCGGTCAGCGACATCCCGTTCCAGGGCACCGATCCGGTGACCGGCCAGATCGACACGAACCAGGGCCGGCCCTTCGCGTACCTGCCGATCGTCGCGGGCGGCACGTCGTTCCCGTACCAGATCCGCGTCAACGGCACGCTCGTGCGCGACCTGCGGCTCTCCGGGCGGACCCTCGCCAAGATCTTCACGAACCAGATCACCAACTGGAACGACCCGGCCATCACCGCCGACAACGGCGGGCGGGTGCTGCCGGCGCTGGACATCATCCCGGTCGTGCACGCGGAGGGCTCCGGCGCGACGTGGCAGCTCACGGCGTACCTGGCCAGTCAGTTCCCGGCGGACTGGAGCGCGTTCTCCGGCCTGTCGCGGGCGACCTCGTACTTCCCGCCGGTCCAGGGCCGGGCGATCGCCCGGAACGGCTCGGACGGCGTGATGAACACCGTCAGCGCCGGTTCCAGCAACGGCGCGATCGGCTATGACGAGTACTCCTACGCCCTGGCCGCGAACTACCCCGTCGCGAACGTGCAGAACGCGGCCGGCCAGTTCACCGCGCCGACGGCCGGCAACGTCACGGCCGCGCTGACCCGCGCCACGATCGACGCCGACCCCGCCTCGCCCACCTACCTCACGGCCAACCTGAGCCAGGTGTACACCTCGCCGGACGCGCGGGCGTACCCGCTGTCGTCGTACTCGTACGCGATCATCCCGACCGGCACGAACAACCAGGACAGCCGGATGAACACCGGGAAGCGTCAGACGCTCGCCGACTTCCTGGCGTACGGGCTCTGCGGCGGCCAGAGGTCCCTGAGCGTGGCCGGCTACGCGCCCCTTCCGGCGAACCTCGTCCGGGCCGGATTCGAGCAGATCCGCCGGCTGCAGACCGCCGATCCCGCGGTCGACCTGACCGGCGCGACGTCCTGCCCGGTCGCGGCCGGGGTGCTGCTGAACGGGGACAACCAGACGGCCCCCTACCAGGGCGCGGTCACGTTGCAGGTGGCCGGCGGCACCGCCGTACACCTGCTGCAGACGGATCCCGGTGCACCTGGTGGCCATCCCGCGCAGGCGACCGACCCGACCGGACACCGCCACGCCTGGGTGTTCACCGGCACCCTCACCGGCATCGCCGTCTCCGACACCCGACCCGACCAGCCCGGCTGGACACTCACCGGCCAGGCAACCGACTTCGTCGCCGGCGCGACCACCGTCTCCGGCGCCAACCTCGGCTGGATACCCGAGCTCGTCACCTCCACCAGCGACGCGGAAGGCACCCCCGTCGCCGGACCCGTCGTCCTGCCGCGCATGCAGGTGGCCACCGCCAACGGACTGGCCGAGCCCGGCAACACGCTCGCCAGCGCACCTCCCGGCAGCGGCCTGGGCATCCAGAACGTGTCGGCGGCGATGGCGCTGTGGATCCCGGACACCGCGCCCACCGGCACCTACACGAGCACGCTCACCCTCACGCTGATCAGCCCGTAACGCCCCCGACGCCGGCGATCTCCGCCGCGGCCGGCCTGCCCGGCTGCCGCACGCCGCCTGAGGGTCCGGTGGCGGCGGAAGGGGTCAGCGGATCTTCGGGCAGTACTTCTGCGCGGCCTCGACGGCCTTCTCCAGGCGGGTGACGGCGTCCCCGGAGTCGGGCTTGGTGTACCACGCGTCGACCGCGTCCAGGTACTGCTCCAGGGCCGCCCGCTGGCCGGCGTCCGACGACTTCGCGACCTCGGCGCGGGCCGCCTTGCTCAGCCGCGGGACCATCTCCTCGAGCTTGGCCTTCAGCTCGTCGGCCTTGGCCGTGTTGCCCTGGTTCGTAGCGGTGACGTACTGGCCCCACGTGCTCGTCAGGATCAGCCGTTCTGGCGGCATGAGAAGCAGGTCCGCGAGGCCGACAGGCCGGAGCGTGCAGGGGGCCGGGGCCGGCCGTCGCGGCGTGGTGCCACGACGGCCGGTCAGGGCGACGTGCTGGGTGAAACAGGCGTTACCGGTTGAACTGGAACCAGTTGAGGTTGACGAAGTCGGTGCCCGCGGTGCCGGTGAAGGTGAGGTACACCGTGTGGACGCCGGTGGCCGAGCCGGACAGGTTGGTGGTGGTGCTGGTCCAGGCCTGCCAGCCGCCGGTCGAGGTGACGGGGACGCTGGCGATGATCGGGCCGGTGGTGGAGTCCAGGCGGTACTGGATGGTGCCGCTGGACGCGCCGGAGGCCAGCCGCGTGGTCACCGACACCGCGGTCGGGGTGCCGAAGTCCACGCCTGCGTAGCCGAGCCAGTCCCCGGGCGTGACATAGCCGACGTTCTGGCCGCCGCCGGTGTCGGTGGTGGTCTCGGTCTGGGTGCCGGACTGGCTGCTGTAGCTCTCCGTCTGCCGCACGCTGTACGCGTTGGGCAGTCCGCCGCCGGCGTTGAACTGCAGCCAGTTGAGGTTGACGAAGTCGGTGCCAGCGGTGCCGGTGAAGGTGAGGTACACCCGGTGCACGCCGGTGGCCGAGCCGGACAGGTTGGTGGTGGTGCTGGTCCAGGCCTGCCAGCCACCGGTGGAGGTGACGGGGACGCTGGCGATGATCGGGCCGGTGGTGGAGTCCAGGCGGTACTGGATGGTGCCGCTGGACGCGCCGGAGGCCAGCCGGGACGTGACGGAGGCCGGCGACGCCGTGCCGAAGTCGAGGTCGTAGGCGAGCGTGTCACCTGGCGTGATGTAGCCGACGCTCTGGCCGCCGCCGGTGTCGGTGGTGGTCTCGTTCTGTGTCCCGGTCTGGGTGTTGTAGCTCTCGGCCTGGATCTGGGTGTACGCGCTGCGCGTCGGCTGCGACGTGCTCCACGGGACCTGCGGCGAGGCGTAGAAGTTGATCCCCTGCACCGTCCACCGTGGACCCTGCGCGCCGAGCCGCACCTTGAACGTGTCCCAGTTGCGCGCCGACTGCGGCGACCACGCCAGCTCGGCGAGTGCCGGCAGCCGCGGGAACGCCATGAACTCGATGTCGGCCTGCGTGGTGACCGTTTCGGTCCACAGCGGCGCCTCGACGCCGATGATCGCACTGGCCGGCACGCCGGACAGGTAGGCGCCCGGGTCCCAGTTGTAGGCGGTCTGCACCTCGATCAGGCCGGCCCACGTGTTGCCGATCGGGGTCGAGTTGGTGTACTTCATGTCGATGTAGGCCTTGTTCGCCGGCGACAGCAGGATCTTGTCGCCCTTGCTGACCGCCGCGCTCAGGTCGGCGTCCGATGTGGACGTTCCCCAGTACTGCGCGACCCGGTTCGCGGTGTGGTTCGCCTGCCCGATCTGGTGCCAGCCGATGACGGTCTTGCCGGCCGCGCCGACGAAGGGCTGCACGCGGTTCATGAACGTGGCGTAGTCCGCCGCCGGCGTGCTGGACGCCTCGTCGCCGCCGATGTGCAGGTACGGCCCGGGGGTGATCGCTGCCAGCTCGTTGAGCACCTGCTGCACGAAGGTGTACGTGACCTCCTTGCTGACGCACAGCGAGCTGAAGCCGACGTTGGTGCCCGTGTACAGCGGCGGGGCCGTGTTGTTGCAGTTGAGCTGCGCGTAGGAGGCGAGCGCGGCGTTGGTGTGCCCGGGCATGTCGATCTCGGGAACGATGGTGATCTGCCGCGACGCCGCGTAGGAGACCAGGTCGGAGTACTGCGCCTTGGTGTAGTAGCCGCCCGCGCCGCCGCCCACCTGCGTGCTGCCGCCCACGGTCGCCAGCTGCGGCCAGGCGTCGATCACGATGCGCCAGCCCTGGTCGTCGGAGAGGTGCAGGTGCAAGGTATTGATCTTGTATTGCGCGATGTCGTCGATGTACCGCTTCACCACGGCGGGGGCGAAGAAGTGCCGCGACACGTCGAGCATGGCGCCGCGGTACGCGTATCGTGGGTAGTCGATGATCCGGCCGCCGGTGACCGTCCACGGTCCACTCTGGACGGTCTTCGCCTCGATCGTCACCGGCAGCAGTTGCCGCAGCGTCTGCACCCCGTGGAACAGCCCGGCCGCGGTCTGCGCGCGAAGCGTGACGACGGCGGCGGTCACGTCGAGCTGGTAGCCCTCGGCGCCCACGCTCGGGTCGGCGCCGGACAGCAGCAGCGCGATGCCGCTCGTCGGCGTGCCGGTCGTGGTGGAGACCGGCAACGCGTAGCCGGTCGACGGGCGGAGGATGCCGGCGAGGTAGTTGCCGGCGTCGGTGGCGCCGGCCGCGGTCTGGATCGCGGCGTTCGACGGCAGCGTGTAGGTCACGCCGGCCGCGGGCTGCGCCGATACCGGTGCGGGTACGACGTCGGAGAGGCTCACCGCGGCGCTGGCCGGGGAGGCCGCCAGTAGCCAGGCGGCGCCGGTGGCGGCTATCGCGACGGCCACGGCGGAGGCGAGTAGCGGATTGCGGGAACGGTGCACGGCATCCTCCAGCGAAACTGTTAAGTTTCCTGCTAGTTTGACGGCACGCTATGTCCCGTGCAGGAAAGTGTCAAGGAGCGGCCCCTCCGAGCTGTGTCGCGGACACAGCAGTCGGCAAGGCCGGGAAGGCCCAGGCGCCGGTAGCGGACACCGCTGGCGACGACCACGGCCGAGGCCAGGACGTCGAGCTCGTCGTCGAGCCGGACCCGGAACCCGCCGCCCGCGTCCCGCGCCAACGTGGTGACCGCACGGGGTGAGGCCAGCCTGGTGCCGAACTTGACGGCCTGCAACATCGCCAGACGCGCGGCCAGCACCCGCAGATCCCCGGTGACGACGGCCGCACCCGCCGCGGGCAGATCGCAGGTCTCCGCGAGTTCCGTCCAGGCCCCCGCATCGCTGCGGAGCACCGTCCGGTACGGGATCTGGTCGCAGTTCAGAGCTTGCCGGCGACCAGCCGGATCCGGTGACCCAGCCGACTGCCGATGCCGGCAACGAAGTCGTCGCTCAGCGGTGGCCAGTTCCAGAAGGTCAGGCCCAGGTTGGCGAAGGCCCAGGCGCCGTCCGGCCATCGCCACTCGTTGACAGCGATGGTACGGCTGCAGTGCCGGCACGCCGTGTCGCTCGGGCGCTGGGCGTACCAGGCGTCGATCGCCTCGAAGAACGCGGCGCCGAGCGGTTCGTCGAACGGCTCGACGGTGTCGCAGCGCGGGCAGCCGACTTCGACGGAGCCCTGGCCCGGGTGGACCACCGTCCGGCCCGACCAGGCGTGCAGGCCGTTGGTGCGCAGGGTGAGGACCACGCAGTCGGGGCCGTCGAACGCCTCCGTGTAGCGCGGGCCGGGCGGATGACCCTCGTCCGCGCCGAACACGCAGTCGGTGCGCTCGGCGCTCACGATGCCGTCGGCCACCAGCCACGCCACCAGGCCGCCGGCCAGGCCGGGCGCCTCCGCGGAGGTGGCATCGAGGTCCGCGATCGTCTGAAACCAGTCGCCCACCTCGGGAGCGTATCGGCCCGCAGCCGGACCGTACGATGCCGCGCTGTGCAGTATGGTCGGCGGCGCCTGCTCAACGACGTGCGGGAGGACTTCACGTCGATGGCGTGCGGGCTGGTCGTCGTCAGCGACTCCGAAGGCACCGATGCGCCGAACACCTGGAGCCTGCAGGGCACCATGAGCGGCGACCGGCCGATGGCGGTCACCTGCGGCCACTTCGCCGATGGCGTGCTGAAGTACCTGACGTGCGCGGAGAAGCATTCGGCGGAGTACGTCGGGTCCGTTGTCGACGGCGGCGATCACGACACCAGCTGCCAGCGGCTGGCCGCGGCCCATCTCGGGCTGAGTGCCGACGAGTTCGCGACCCGCGAGGATCTGCAGGCGCACTGGCTGACCACGTTGCGCGACGGTGAGCGTACCGGCTGCGTCGTGGTGGCGGCATCCGGCAAGGACGTCCTGACCGGCTCGGTGAAGGGCCTCCGCACCGGACCGCTCCCAGGTTGAGGCGGGGCAGGCCGTAGCCTGCGGTGGTGGCAGGAAGTGAACTGGACGAGTTGATCGCGGTCGACGGTGCGGCGCTGCGCGCGTGGCTGCTGGAGCACCACACTGCCTCCCCTGGCGTGTGGCTCGCCCTGACCAGGAAGGGCGGCTCCGTCACCACGCTGACCTGGCAGCAGGCGGTCGATGAGGCACTGTGCTTCGGCTGGATCGACGGGCAGGCCCGCAAGCGCGACGAGTGGAGTTCCTGGAGGCGGTTCACCCCGCGCCGGCCCCGCAGCGTCTGGTCCCAACGCAACGTCGCCAACGTGGCCCGGCTGGAGGCGGCCGGCCTGATGCTGCCCGCCGGCCGCGCCGCGGTGGACGCCGCGAAGGCCGACGGGCGGTGGACGGCCGCCTATGCGCCGTCGTCGGAAGCGGAGGTGCCGGCCGACCTGAGCGCCGCGATCGCCGCCGACCCGGCGGCGCAGGCGATGTTCGACGTGCTCACCAAGACCAACCGCTTCTCCCTCATCGCCCGCGTCAATGCCGTCAAGCGGGCCGAGACGCGCACCCGGAAGATCGCCGAGTTCGTGGCGATGCTGGCCCGGCACGAGACGATCCACCCGCAGCGAGCCAGACCGGCGGACCCGCCGATGTCGTGACGGGGTGTGAGCCGGAACAGAAAAATCCGCGCACCCTGCGACGTCCACGTCGGACTATGGTGTGGGCGTGTCAGTCATCGGCGTTCCTTATCACCTCGACGAATACCTGCCTGACCTGGACTTTGCGCTGCGGCCGGGCGAGATCGTGACCGCGGAGCTGGCCGCCGGTGACCTGTGGGCGCGGCTCGCACCGCTGTATTCGGCGGTCGCCGGCGCGGTGGCTGCGGCGGCCCCGGCGGGCGGCGGCACTCCGCTGGTGGTCGTGACGGGCGACTGTCTCACAGCGCTGGGGATTGTGGCGGGGCTTCAGCGCGCGGGCACGGATCCGGGCATCGTGTGGTTCGACGCCCACGGCGACGTGCAGACGCCGGAGACGACGACGTCCGGCTATCTGGCCGGCATGTCGCTGCGGCTGCTGACGGGCTACCGGCCGGAGCTGATCGCCGGGCGGCTCGGCCTGCACGCTGTCCCGGAGCGGCAGATGGTGCTGGCCGGCGCGCGGGATCTGGACCCGCCGGAGGCCGCCTACCTGGGCGGGGCGCAGATCCGCCAGTGCGGGGTCGCGGACCTTACCGCCGCGGGGTTGCCGGACGGGCCGCTGTACGTCCACCTCGACATGGACGTCATCAGGCCGGCCGACCTGCCGGGCCTGCGCTTCCCGACACCGGGCGGCCCGTCCGCCGCGCAGGTCGCCGACGCGCTGCGGCTGCTGGTGGATACCGGACGGGTCGCGGCTGTCGGCATCGCCTGCAGCTGGTTGCCCGGGCACGGCGCAGCGGCGGCGATCGGCCCGCGGCTGGCGGCCGCGCTGGGAATCCAGCAGTAGCCGACCGGCCGGCGCCGGCTTCCGATCGCGCGACCCAGGCAAGCACCGGCCTTCGCGTTGCCGGGACCTGGACGCTTGGCCGCAGGCGTGCTGTGGTTGTCCTGTCAGGATGGGCTTCATGACTGGTGATGACGCGCATCGATCCGGGCTGGTCGAGTGGATGGCGCTGACGGTCGACTGTCCGGAGCCGAATGTCATGGCGGACTTCTACGCTGCTCTGCTCGGCGGAACGGTCACCCGTCGTAGCGCCGGTGAGGCCAAACTGGACGCTGCGGGCAGGCTCATCTACTTCCGGGCCCAACCCGGCTACAGGCCCCCGACGTGGCCCTCGCCCGAGGTGCCGCTGCATGCACACTTCGACTACGTCGTCGAGGACCCGCACGCCGCTGCCCAGCACCTTCTGCGGCTGGGTGGCAGCCTGGCTGCGCACCAGGACCCGAGCGACCCGCACCTGCTGGTCATGCTCGACCCGGCCGGGCATCCGTTCTGCCTCATCCGTAGCAGCGCGGCCGGACGCTATTGACCGCGAGCAGGCAACATCCCGTGGCACCGCCGGTCGTGTGTTGCGTGCATCAGATCTTGCCGGCATTGGGAGCGGCGGCACGGCCCAGCAGCACGGCGAGACCGGCGACGGCCATCCACACCGGCACGGCGAAGGCGGTGACCCGTTCGGTGCCGCCCATGCCCAGCCCGAGGTACGTGCCGGACAGGTGCAGCGTCGCCGCGGCCAGACCGGACACGCCGGCCGCCACCGCGAACCGGCGCAGCGGAGCGGGCCAGCCGCTGCGACCGGCCAGGAGCAGGCCGACGTTGCCGGCGAAGAAGATCATGACGGCGCCGAGCAGATGCCACGCCAGGTGCACGTCGGCCGGCACGAACCCGACCAGCACCCAGGCCGCGGCCGTTGCGAGCAGCAGGGCCGGCGCGGTGCGGGTCCGCCAGTACCGCCGCAGCAGCAGCACCCCGGCCATCAGCAGCAGGCCGGACACCACCAGGGCGGCGTTCATCCAGGCGTGCCGCGGCGAGCACACGTATCGCCGGTCGTCGCCCCAGAGCCCGCAGGTCACGTTGCCGAGGTCGCTGATGTTGTGATGGGCCCAGCTGTACGGCTGGGTCCAGGCCGCCTGGACCGCCAGGTGCGCAGCGAGGAACACGACGGCGGCGAGCACCCAGCACGCCGCACCGAACCGAGCTGATGCTGATCTCATGTCGGTCAGCTTGCCGCCGGGGCCGGCCCACCCACATCTGCCGAACGGCAGATCCACCCAGCCACCTGATGCACCCGCTCAGTCGTCGGCGGCCGCTACCGCGGCGGCGATCGGTTCGAGTCCCGCGACCAGCCCGTCGATCTCGTCCGCGCTGAGCACCTCGTACGCCGGTGCAGCCAGCTCGTCGGTGAGCGCCTCGATCCGCTCCTTGATCGCTCGGCCGGCGTCGGTGAACCCGCCGGCGGCGTCCACGAGGCCGCGGTCGCGCAGCCCGTCGATGACAGCGGCCAGCTGCGCCTTGGGCAAGTGGTGGATCCGGCCGAACTCCTCCGCCCTCATGCCGAGGGAGACGGCGAGAAGGACATGGGCCTCGGTGCCGCCGATGCCGTGCGCGAGGAGGGCGGCGTTGTGGCCGTCCCCGCGGTGCTCCCGCAGCAGCGTCGCCGCGTGCCAGAGCCTGGCCACCGGCTCCTCCGGCACGTCGAGCGCCCGAAGCCCGGCGTACAGCACCCGGCCCTCGGTCGGCGCGCTGAGCGCCGCTCGGGTGGCGAGGTCGGCGACCCGCACCAAATCCGGGGAGTCGGCGAGCTCCCCGATCATCTGCCGCAGCGCGGCGGCGCTGCTCCGCTCGCGCACGGCGATCGCCTCCTGCGGGGTGATCTTCCCCCAGACCCACGGGATGTGGCGCGCCACCTCGCCGTCGGCGAAGTTGTAGAAGACCGCGTGCACCACCCCGGCCGGTGCCAGCCCCAGGGGCGCGGCCCGGCCCGCGAAGTATCCGTCCCAGTAGTTGCGCATGCCGACGGCCAGGAACGCCTCGTTCGGTACCTCGGAGAAGGAGACAGTGGCAATCGGCTCGACGAGCTCGAACATGCGGTGGATCTTGGCCTGCGGGTGTGGCATCGTCCGCTACTCCTGTGGTCGTGACAGCGCCCTCGTGGGCGGCCTCTCACTCAACCTACGAACAGCGCGGCCCGGATCCGACAACTCCGATCGAAATCAACCCAGCCAAGATCGGCCGTACTCCCATGGCCGCCGGTCGGGCTACGGCGTGCTCTGGACGTGGGCCGTCACGGTCTACGTGAACCTGCTGCGCCGGCGGCCCGTGCTTCTTCCCGACCGACAAGGAGACACTCCGGCGCCCCCGAGCACCGGGCCCGGCTGCGCACGCTCGCCAGGGTCGGCGTCGGCGTGGGGCTGCCGCTCAACGTCCTGGTCGTGGTGGTTCAGAGCGCCGAGGGCTTCTTCGTCGTGGTCGCTGGGCAGGTGCTGCTGATAGCGCTGGCCGCCCCGCTGCTCACGGTGGGCCTCGCCGCCGGCGGCGTCCTGCTTTACGAGCGCCGTCGCGCGCCGTGGCTGGAGGCGGCCGGACGTCTGGCGCTGAACAACTACCTGACCCAGTCACTGGTCTTCAGCGCGGTCTTCTACTCCTACGGCCTCGGCCTCTTCGGCCGGGTCGGCGCCGCGACGGGCGTTGGCCTGGCACTGGCCCTGTTCGCGGTCCAGCTCGTGGTGAGCCGCTGGTGGCTCGCCCGGTTCGGCGCCGGCCCGGTCGAACGCGTCCTGCGACTGGCGACCCACGGCGGCCGGCGATGAGCCGCCCACCGGGCATGATCCGGCTGTGGAGCGCTCAATTGACCTCTACACTGTCGCCGTGTTTACCCTTGAGCAAATCACTGACATACACCACCGCTTGGGCAAACGGGAGACTCTGGGTGCCTATTTGCGGGCGCTGCGGGACATTGGCATCGAGACGTATGACTCGTACGTGACCGACGGGCACTCCGAATATTTCGGTGCGGACGGGCATCGGCTGGCCGGCCCGGCGTTCCACGAGACGTTTATCATTGCCGAGACCTGCGACAAGGAGCAGTTTCTGCAGTACATGCAGCAGGTTGAGCAAGGAGGCGTCGGCTACGTGGAGATGTCCAAGGCGCTGGCCGACCACGGCGTTGAGAAGTGGACGTTTGACACGGAACGGTTGACCATCACGTACTTCGACAAAGCTGGAATCGTGTTGCTGGACGAAAAAGTCGATTAGGCGGCGTGTGCCGGGCCGGAACCGGCTATTCCTGGACGAACAGTTTTCCGGCGTACGGGCTTCGATCAAGCCCGGGAACGTTGTCAAGCAATTGCTGCCGGCCGTACGAAAGGAATCCGGTCAGGGCTTCCAGGAGCTCGGACCGATCCGCCTCGGCCGAACAATCCGGTGCAGGGTCCACGATCCGGACCAGGACATCAGCACCAGGTTGCGACCTGTACCTGGTGCCACCCGTCACGTGAGCCGCGCGGTGACCGGACCGACGTCTCCGGTAGGGTATGGGCGGTATTCGGGGGAGTTGTAGCAGTGGGTGTCACGCCCCCGGACCATGTCGAGGCCACCTTTGATGGACGAGCACCACACCTTCGCACGGGCGGCAGTCCGTTGAGAGCAACCGAGCAACCGGCAGTGGCCCTGGCAGCGGCCCGGCCGCGGGAGCGCTACATCGACGTGTGGCGTGCTGCCGCGGTGGTGCGGATCGTCGTGTACCACGGCAGCGGCCTGGCCTGGTTGACCCTGCTGTTCCCGGCGATGGGCCTGATGTTCGCCCTCGCCGGTTCGCTGACCGCGCGGTCGCTGGACCGTTCGCCGTCGCATGTCGTGCGGGGACGGCTGCGCAGGCTGCTGCCGCCGCTGTGGGCGTACGGGGCGATCATGCTGCCGTTGACGTTCCGCGACGGCTGGGGACCGTTCCTCGACGAGCCACGCGAACGCATCGACCTGCTGTGGTGGATCGTACCGATCGAATGGCCACCACCCGGCGGCGCGGAGTGGGGCTGGATGGTCACCGCCGTGCTGTGGTACCTCGTCGCGTACCTGTGGTTCGTGGTGCTCGCGCCGGTGACCCTGCGGATCTTCCGGGCCTGGCCGGTCCCGACGCTGCTCGTCGCGCTGGCCGCGCCGGTCATGCTGCACCTCGAGCTGATCACCGTCGGCGGTTCGTTCGAGTCACTGACGCGGGACCTGTCCACGTACTTCGCCTGCTGGTTCGTCGGCTACGCCCACCGTGACCGGCTGCTGCACCGCATCCCGGGGCAGGTCTTCGCCGCCGCCGTGCTGATCCTGGCCGGGGCCGCGACGATCTGGCTGTTCCGGCACGGCGGCGGCCGCGCCGACTTCGACCTCAACCATCACCCGGTGGCCAACGCCTGGTGGTCCACCGCGTTTGTCGCCACGGTCCTGCGCTGTGACCAGCCGCTGCGCTGGCTGCGCCCCGGGAGCCGGCTCGACCGGGCCGTCGCCGTGCTCAACGCCCGGGCGGTTACCGTCTACCTCTGGCACTTCCCGATGCTCGGACTGGCGCAGTATCTGCTGGACGGTGCGAACCTCGGCGACTGGACCCGCCGGGCGCTGACCACCGGCATCGTCGTCGCCGCCACCTGCGTGCCGGTGCTGGCGCTGGGCTGGGTCGAGGACCTCGCCGCCCGCCGACGGCCCAGCATCGTGCCGCAGGCACTGCGGAAACCGGCCGGCGCCAGCCCACCGCCGGTGGCCACCGGCGACCGGCCCGACCAGTGGGCCCGCCGGACCCTCGCCGCGTTCGGTGTCACCGCCGTCGCGGTCGTCGTCGTCACCGGCGGCTGGACCGGCGACAGCACCTCCGGCAGCTCCGGGCAGTCCGGCGGCAGCGACCGGCAGCCGGTCCACGAGCAGGAGGACTTCGTCAGCGACCTGCCCTACACCGCCCTGCGCAACGGACTCGGCCCGATCGAGCGGGACCGCACCAACGGCGCCGCGGACCCCGACGACGGCGACCCGATCGTCCTGGCCGGTGTCTCCTACGACCACGGTCTCGGGGTCACCACCCCCAGCGCGGTCCGGCTCTACCCGCGGCCGGGCTGCCTGCGCTTCACCGCGATCGTCGGCATCGATCCGGCCGGCGACACCGGCACCGCCACCTTCCAGATCGTCGCCGACGACACGAGCATCGCCATGATCGGGCCGCTGGAGGCCGGACAGACCAGCGACGTGACCGTCGACATCACCGGTGCGACCCGCCTCGACCTGATCGTGGAGGACCACCAGGGGTCCGTCAGCGCCGTCTGGGCCGACGCGAAACTCGTCTGCTCCCAGTGACCAGCAGCCGCCAGCCCACCACGCCGTACCAGATCATGACGGGGAGCTGGAGTGCGTAGCCGAGCTGCTCCAGCGTCGGTGACATGCCGTGGGTCCCAGTGGTCCACGGCACGACCACCGCGGCAAGGCCGGCGAGGGCAGCGAACCCACCGGCACGGCGAAGCCGGCCCGGAAGGTGGGCGCCGGCCGCAGTGACCGCAGTGGCGGCGACCCACAACAGCCCGGCCAGGTTGACCCCCCACTTGGCGGTCAGCAGCACCGCGCCGGCCACCTCGGCGCTCGCGCCCACGGGCTCGGCGGCGAGCTGGGTCACCGCGAGGTTGCCGGCGTCGTGGAGCAGGCCCGCCAGCCCCGCGGCGGCCAGCAACCCACCGGCCGGCACGGCCAGGTGGGGCCGGATCACCGTGCCGGGGTTGCCGGCCAGCACCAGCCCGGCCGCGGTCAACGCCAGCCAGCCGAGCACGTCGAACGCGAGTTCGTTGAGATGCAGCCCGACGTGGTCGTGCACTGCGGTCAACGCGGCGGCCGGATCGGCCGGATTCAGGGAAAGTCCCGATGGCACCACGACAGCCGCCGAGGTCAGGATCGCCACCAGCGAGACCAGCAGCAGCATGCCCACATACCGGGCGCCCGGGTTCTTGTCAGCCAGCGTCATGGTGCGCGACGGTAGAACCCTGACCCAGGGAGAAGGTCAACATGTGGCGGATCGGGGAACTCGCCCGGATGGCCGGCGTCACCGAGCGCACCTTGCGGCACTACGACAAGATCGGACTTCTGACCCCGACGGCCGTCGACCGCGCGTCCGGTTATCGCTGGTACGGGGTTGCGGCGCTGTCCCGGCTGGAACGTATCCGTGGGCTCCAACGCCTCGGTCTGCCACTGCGCGACATCGCCGACCTGATCGAGGCGCCCGACGCGCAGGTGCGGCAGGCAACGCGCGAGACCGTGGCGGGCCTCCGCCGCGACATCGCGGCCCTGGCCCAGCTCGCCGACCGCGCCGAGGACTACCTCGCCACACCCATGTCGATCCTGCCCCAGCAGGCCACCGTCGGCGCACGCCACCTGCGCGTGCGCTACCTGACCGTCGAGCACCCCAGCGAGATCGCCGCGGCCTGCGCCGCCCACCCCACCACCCTGCTCACCTGGCTGTGCGCCCGCCCCGCCGGCGGCTTCACCGCAGCCGTCGGCACCGGCCGGACCGGCGAGCGGCTCACGTTGCCGGCCCGCACCGTGGTCCGCGCCGTCGTCCCACGCGAGACCGGGATCGTGCCCGCCGGGCACCAGCTCTTCGACTGGCTGCACCGCCACCGCCTGGCCGTCGCCGGCCCCACCGTCGAGGACCACCTCGTCGATGCCGACGGCGACCGCGCCACGGTGATGGAGGTCCCCATCCTCCGCGACGTTGCCTTTGGGGAGCCTGGCCGTGATACTCCGTGATCATGATCGCACCGCTCGCTGGGCCGCAACGGCGAGGCCCCCGCGTAGGACTCATCATCGGCATCCTCGGCCTGGTCGCGGTGCTGTGCACCGGCGTGGCAGGGATCGCCGCCTATGCGTTGCGTGACGACCTGCCCACGATTGCCGAGCAGAGCGGCTACACCATGCCGAAAGACGTCTGCGCCCTGCTCACCGGCGACATGGGCGAGCAGGCCGGTCCGGTCAGCGACAAGCAAAAGCTGGGAGACGCCTGCCAGTTCTCGTTCGCGGGCGAGCTGGGCGTGAACGAACTCCGGGTGTTCGTCGCCGTCGACAACGCCGTGGAGCGGTACAACGCAGCGGGTGCGGACTTCGGCAACCGCGACGGCTTCGTCGGCGACGTCATCGCCGACCTCGGCGACGCGGCGTTCTTCACCCGGCGGCTCCTGGACGGCGGCGGCCTGGTGGATGCGAAACTCGGGTGCGTCACCAGCAATCTCTACGTCGAGCTGCGCTTCCACGCCTCATCCAAGCGGGCATGGAGCTCCGATGACGTGCGGGCAAGACTCACCGCGATCGTCCACCGGCTCATGCGAGAGACGCCGCGCGGGTAGTACGCCAGAAGATTCCCGGAACCGATGACCACAGCGAGCGGGCCGGGACCGGCGGCGGCCGCGTGTTCGATGATCGCGAGTGTCTGCGGCAACCGTCGGGCTCGTGAGCGCCGGATGGAGCGGTCGTGAATGTTGTGTTCGGGCGACTGCCCAGGGTTCCGGGCAGGTGCTGAGTCGTGGCATGCTGCCGTGCGGAATGGTTGCGCAACGTCGTGGAAGGCGCACAGAAACCGAAACCGGGTTTGGCCTGGTGCGCCATTTTGCACCGATCGACATTCACGCCGAAACGTCGGGCGATGGTCGCTGGCCGGCGAATGTCGACTGACCGGGAGGATTCGGCGGCAATGAACCCGCAAGACGCGTCGCCGGACGTCTCGCACCGTCCGGCGCTCCGCCGCACCAGCGCCGGGATCGTCGCCGTGGCAATGATGGCCGCGTGTGGGTTGAGCGCCTGCAAGAACCTGCCGGTGGTCAGTGCCCGTTCGGAGCCGCCGGCCGGCGAAGGCAGACCGTCCGCGGCGGCCGGCAGCCATCCGGGCAGTTCGGCCTCGCCGACCGGTCCGGCCTCAGCCGCGAAGTCTGCCCCGGCAGCGGGTTCGGCGTCATCAGCGGCCGCAGGTTCGCCAGGCTCAGGTCCGCCGACGGACCCAGGCTCGGCGGCGGGCCCGGCGGCGCCGACCGACTCACGTTCGCCGGTTGGATTGCCGTCGTCGGCGCCGACGGCCACGACGACCAGCCCGACGATCGGCCCGACCACCAGCGCTCCGGCGCCTGGCGGCACCGGCGCGCCCCCGCCCTACACGGTGGCCGGGTACCCGGCCGCGCACAACACCGGGTATCCGCAAGGGCTGCCCGGCGACACCCGGGCCAGAGTGACGCTGACGCCGTATACGGGGCCGATGACCATCACCGTCGACGGCACCGTCATCGACGGCAAGGACATTGCCGGTCATCTGGAGATCAGGGCCAGGAACGTGACGATCCGCAACAGCCGGATCCGCGTCGCCAACGTCCAGGCAGTCACCGTCATCGACGACAGCGCCAGGCTCCGCATCGAGGACACCGAGATCGACGGTCAGGGGCAGGACGCGTCGCGCGGCGGTATCGCGCTCATCGGACGGACCGGCTTCAGCCTGCTGCGGGTCAACGCCCACAGTTCCGGCGACATCCTGCGCATCGACGGCTGGGGTGAGGTCCAGGACTCGTGGCTGCACGACCCGAACGGCGTCGGTGGGGAGCAACACAACGACGTCATCCAGTCGACGAACGCGATCTACATCCGCATCCTGCACAACCGTCTGGAGAACCAGCACACCCAGACATCGTGCATCCTGTTGAAGGCCGACCTTGGTTCGATCAGCGACGTCGTCGTGGACAGCAACCTGATGAACGGCGGCGGCTACCCGTTCTACTGGTACGACGCCAACTACAAGATCACCAACGGCAGGGTCACGAACAACAGGTTCATGCGCCAGGCCGGCGGTGGTTACTGGCCCAAGGGCGGCTACTTCGGCACGCAGGCCTTCCAGGCCTCGACGCTGCCCCAATGGTCCAACAACACCTGGAGTGACAGCGGTCAGCAGATCGGCATGTAACGCTGCGGGCCGGCGCTCAACTGCAGGGCGGCTGTCTGATCCGGAAATGATCGGTGCCCGTCATTCGCCGGCAAGGGCGGCGTGGACGGAGGAGACCCCGCCCGCGCCCTCGCCGACGGCGGTGGCGACGCGTTTTGCTGAGCCCGAGCGGAGATCGCCGATCGCGAAGACGCGGGTGGTGCTGGTCTGGAACGACAGCGCTCCACCGGACGATCCGGCGGGCAGCCGATTGTCGGTCAGGACGAAACCGTCGTCATCCACGGCCAGCCCCGACAGCCAGCCCGACACCGGGTCGGCGCCGATGAAACAGAACACGGCGGCGCAGTCCAGCCGGTTCCGGTGGCCGTCGACCCGCTCGGCGACGATCGACGTGAGGGTGCCGTCGCCGTTCAATGAGCAGATCGCGCTGCTGGCGTGGACCCGGATCCGGGGGTGCGCCTGGATCCGGTCGGTCAGGTAGGACGACATGCGAGCCTCGAGGTCGGCGCCGCGGATGATCAGTTCCACCGTGGCGCCGCGGGCGGCCAGGGACAGGGCGGCCTGCCCGGCGGAGTTGGCGCCGCCGATGACCGCCACCGGCTGATCGTCGTAGTTGCGGACGTCCAGGTCGGTCGCCGCGTAGCGGATGCAGCCGGACTGCTCGAACGCCGCCCATCCGGGGACGTCAGGGCGGCGGTAGTGCGCCCCGGTGGCGGCGATCACCGCCCGGGTCTGGATGCGTTGGCCGTCGTCCAACACGACGGCCGGCCGCTGCTCGTCGGTCAGGTCGAGGCCGGCCACGGCACACGGCGCGTGGATGCGCACGCCGAACTTGAGCGCCTGGACCATCGCCAGGCGGGTCAGGTGCTCGCCGCTGATGCCGTGCGGGAAGCCCAGGTAGTTCTCGATCCGGGCGCTCTTGGCGGCCTGTCCACCGATCCCGCTGCGGTCCAGCAGCACGGTGGTCAGGCCCTCGGACGCGCCGTAGACGGCGGCGGCCAGGCCGGCCGGGCCCGCGCCGACGACGACGAGGTCGACCGGGCGCCGGTCCGGCCGGTAGGTGAGGCCGAGCGCCTGCGCGACCGTGCCGGGCGTCGCGTTGCGCAGCGCCGAGCCGTGCACCACCACGGCCGGCAGGTCATCGGTGGTCAGCCCGGCCGAGGCCATCGTCGAGCGCCCGGCGGGGGAGTCCGGGTCGTGCCAGGAGTGCGGCAGGAGCAGCTGCGCCGCGTAGGTGCGCAGGTGCAACGCCGATGCGCCGTCGCGCCGCCCGACCACGACCAGGGCGCTGCCGGCCATCGTGCGGAAGACGTCGCGCCGTTCCTGGAACGCGGTGAGGAGCAGGTCGCCGATGTCGTCCTGCTCGGCGAGGGCCCGGCGCAACGCCGTCGCCCCGACGCGCACGACGGCGCCGGCGGTGACGACCCGGGCGGTCAGGTAGACGTGCTGGCCGGTCAGCAGGTTGAGTTCGCCGAGGAAGTCGCCGGGACCACCCCGGTAGATGAGCCGCGCCGGTTCGACGGCGGTGGCGTCGCGGACGATGTCGACGGCTGCGGTCAGGAGCAGGAAGCAGTCGTAGGACTCGTCGCCGGGGACGTACAGGTCCTGGCCGAGCTCGACGTGCTCCTCGGCTCCGTACGTGGCGAGGCGGCGGAACTGCTCGTCGTTGAGCACCGGGCCGCGCGGCGCCGCCACGCCGGTCACGTGGCCGGGTTCGGGACGGGCGCCGGCTGCATCCGGGCGACGGTCGTGACGTAGAGGAGCAGACCCGCGGCGGTCATGACGAAGCCGGCCCACACGGTGGACAGCGTCCCCCATCCGGCGTCGAGGGTGACAGCGCCGCCGATCGCGCCGAGCGCGTTGGCCAGGTTGAGCGCGGCCAGGTTGAGCGCGCCCTTCAGGGTCGGTGCGCCGGGTGCGAGCCGGGTCAGCCGGACCTGGATGGTGGGGATCGCGGCCATCATGGTGGCGCCGACGCCGAACAGGCAGGGCAGCAGGACCGCCAGGTTGGCACCGGCGACACCGATCAGGGTGAGCAGCGCCAGGGTGCCGCCGTATCCCCAGAGCAGACCGCTGTGGTCGTGCCGGTCGGCGACGCGTCCGCCGATGTGGTTGCCGACGGCCATGCCGACGCCGAAGACCGCGAGGGCGATCGGGACGAACGAGGCGTCCCGCTGCGCCGCGTCGGTGACGAATGGGCCGATGAAGGTGTACACGGCGAAGATGCTGGAGATGCCGAGCGCCGCGACGGCGACCATCAGCCAGACGCCCCGCCGGCGCAGGGCGTCCAGCTCGTTGGCGATGGACCGGCCGCGCAGGGCCTCGGTGCGGGGCAGCCACGCCACCAGCGAGGCGCCGGCGAGCAGGCCGATGCCGACGACGGTCCAGTACAGGCTGCGCCAGCCGGCGTGCTGGCCGATGAACGTGCTCAGCGGTGACCCGACGACGGCGGCGACCGTGAGCCCGCTCATCACCGTCGCGAACGCCCGGCCGCCCTTGCCCGGACCGTAGACGTAGGCGGCCACGACGGCACCGGCGCCGAAGAACGCGCCCTGGACGCTGCCGGCGACGAACCGGAAGACGACGAGCAGCGCGATGTCCGGCGCCAGCGCCGACAGGACGTTGCCGAGCAGGAACAGCACGATCAGGCCGAGCAGCAGGGTGCGCCGGTTGATCCGGGCGGCGAGCAGGACGATCGCCGGTGAGCCGAGCATCACCCCGACGGCGTACGCCGTGATCGCGTGGGTCGCGACCGGGATCGACACGTCGAGATCGGCGGCGAACAGCTGGATGATGCCGTTGCTGCCGAACTCGCCCGTGCCGATCGCGAAGGTGCCCAGCGCCAGCGCGAACAGCGCCAGCCGCGGGTTACGGATCGGTGTGGTGGCGGTGGTGTGCCGCCGCTCCTCGTCGACGCACTGGTCGTGGTATGCGCGGTCATGCACGGGGCTGTCCCGAGGTTTCCCGGAAGCCGTGCCGGTCGGAGAAGCGTTTCAGCGGTGCCGGCGCCCACCAGTTCACGGCCCCGAGCAGCCGCATCGTCGCCGGCACCAGCAGCGCCCGCACGATGGTGGCGTCGACCAGCACCGCGATGAGCAGGGCGACCCCGATCAGCTTGATGAACGTGATCCCCGAGATGGAGAACAGCCCGATGACGACGAGGATGAGCAGGGCGGCGCTGGTGATGATCCGGCCGCTGCGTTGCAGTCCGACCGCGACCGCGTGGGTGTTGTCGCCGGTGCGCTCGTACTCCTCGCGGATCCGTGACATGAGGAAGACCTCGTAGTCCATCGACAGCCCGAAGACGACCGCGAGCACGAGGATCGGCTGGGTGGCCTCCAACGTGCCGGTGGAGGTGAAGTGCAACAGGCCCGACAGGTGGCCGTCCTGGAAGATCAGCACCAGCGCGCCGAACGACGCACCGAGCGACAGCACGTTCATCAGGATCGCCTTGACCGGCAGGACGAGCGATCCGAAGGCCAGGAACAGCAGCACGAACGTCGCACCGACGATGATCAGCGCCATCCACGGCAGCCGGTCGGCGACGGCGTCGAGCTGGTCGGCGAGCCGTGCGGTCAGGCCGCCGACGAGCACCTCGCCGCCCGGCGGCGCCGGGACGTCGCGGATGTGGCCGACCAGGTCGCGGGTCTCCGCCGAGATCGGGTCGCTGCGATACGTGACGGTCACCCGGAAGACGTCGCCGGAGCGGCCGGTGATGTCGGCGCCGGTCACCCCGTCGACCGCGCGGACCGCCCCGACGTACCGTTCGATGGTGGCCGGGTCCGGCGCGGTGACGATCGCCTCGATCGGCAGCTGGCTGTTCTGGACGAAGTCCCGGTCGACGGTCTCGGTGACCACGCGGCTCTCGGTGCCCGCCGGGAGCACCCGCGGGTCGATGCCGCCGAACTCGACCCGCAGGAACGGCGCGCCGGCCAGCAGCAGCACGGCGAGGACCCCGACCGCGTAGAGCACCGGGCGGCGCATGATGCTGTGCGCGAGGCGATACCAGAAGCCGTGTTCCGTGGCTGTCGCCGGTCGGCGTCGACGCACGGACAGGGCGTCGACACGATGACCGAGCACGCCGAGCAGCGCGGGCAGCACGGTCAGCGCCGCGATCATCGCCACCAGCACCGCGGACAGCCCGCCGAGCCCCATCGAGCGCAGGAACGGCATCGGGAAGATCAGCAACCCGGCGAGGGACACCGCGACGGTGACGCCGGAAATCGCGACCGTACGCCCGGCGGTGGCCATCGTGCGGGCCACCGCGTCCTGCACATCGGAACCGCGGGCGAGCTCCTCGCGGAACCGGCCGACCATGAACAGGCCGTAGTCGATCGCCAGGCCCAGCCCGAGAATCGTCACCACGTTGATGGAGAACACCGACACGTCGGTCAGGTAGCTCATGACGCGCAGCGCGGTGAACGCGCCGATGATGGCCAGCCCGCCGATGGCGAGGGGCAGGCTCGCCGCGGCCACGCTGCCGAAGACGAGCACCAGCAGCGCGAGCAGCACCGGGATGGAGATCGTCTCGGCCAGGGCGATGTCGGACGCCACCCGCTCGCGGATGTCGCGGCTGACCGCGGTGACGCCGCCGACCTGGGACTGCAGGCCGGGAGCGGCCAGGTCGTCCTCGATCTCCTGCAGGGCCTGCCCGCGCTCGGTCTCGTCGGCGCCGGCGAGGGTCAGCACCGCGTAGGTCGCCCGCCGGTCGTGGCTGACCAGGCCCGGGCTGTGGTTCGTGTTCCAGTAGGTGACCGTCGCGGTCACCGTCTCGCCGGGCAGCGCGGCGAGGGTGTCGGTCACGGCCCGCTGGAACGCGGGGTCGTCGACCGTCATGGTCGGGCTCCGGTAGAGGACCACGACGTCGTTGCCGGTGCGTCCCAACGTCTCCTCGGCGCGGACGACGGCCCGGGAGCTCTCGCCGGACGGGTCCTCGAACCCCTCGGTGATCAGCGCCCCGAAGACCTGGGTGCCCCAGACGCCGCCGAAGGCCATGAAGGCCAGCGCGGCGCCGATGATCCACCACCTGCGGCGGACCATCGTCCGCCCCCACCGCTCGAACATCGCAGTCCTCCCCGTCGTCAGCGCGCGGCGCGCGTGATGAGTTCGGCCGTCGCGGTCGGCCGCGAGATCATCGCGACGTGCGAGGCGCTCACCTCGACGACGCGTGCCCCGGCCCGCTGTGCCATGAACCGTTGTGCCGCAACGGGAATCACCTGATCGTCGCGGGCGGCGAGGTACCAGGAGGGGATCGCGTTCCAGGCCGGCGGGCCGGACGGCTCCTCGAACGCGCCCACGTGCAGCGGCCGCTGACTCGCCCACATCCGGGCGGCCGTCGTCCTGGGCAGGTCGGCGGCGAACGCGTCGCGGAAGAGCTCCTTCTTGATGTAGGCGTCGGCGCCGGTGCTGTGGGGGCGGTAGTCCAGTGCCTCCGGGGTCACCTTGCTACCCGGGAACCGGTACTGCAGGCCGGGAAGCGTGTCGTCGGCGTCGGGAGCGAACGCCGCCACGTACACCAGGGCGGTGACGTTCGGGTTGCCGGTCGCGGCGTTCGTGATGACCATGCCGCCGTAGGAGTGCGCGACGAGCACCAGCGGGCCGCTGAGGGTGGCCAGGACGCTGGCCAGGTAGGCGCAGTCGGCGGCGACGCCGCGCAGCGGGTTCGCCGGGGCGATGACCGGGTAGCCGTCGCTCATCAGCCGGGCCGCCACGTCGTTCCAGCCGGACGCGTCGGCGAACGCGCCGTGCACGAGCACCACGGTGGGCTTCGGTTTCCCGGCGGGCCGGGACTGGGCCTGCGCGGCCGAGACCCCGGTCAGGGCGCCGGTGGCCGCCGCGGCGGAGCCTGCCAGCAGCGTTCTGCGAGTCGTCGTCATTGATGGAGCCCTTTCCACAGGTGGTGCAGGTCGGGAATTGCGGGTCAGCGTAGAAACGCGCACTTGACGGGCGCTGAACGACGACGGAAGCCCGTTTCACGAACCGTTCCGTCGCTGTCAAGTGCGCCGGCCTAGCGTCCGGGCATGACATCGATGAAGAGTGAAGCTGCCAGAACATGGGGCCTGCGAATCCACGTGCTCTGTTACGTGGTGGCCAACGTGGTGCAGGTGATGGTGTGGTGGTTGTTCGACTCGAACCACCACTTCTGGCCCGTGTGGTCGATCGTGGCCTGGGGCATCGGCCTGGCGTTCCACGTCCGGGGCGCATCCTCGGCGTCCAGGGTCAGCCACCGCCACCGGTACTGACGGCGGTGTCGTTCCTCCTGGAGTTCGTCCGCGACCCCCTGACGGTCGGCGCGATCGCACCGAGCGGCGCCGCGCTGGCCAGGGTGGCGACGGCTACGGTGCCCCGGACCGGTTCACCCGTCGTGGTGGAACTGGGTCCGGGCACCGGCGCCTTCACCGGCGCCATCCAGCGGCGTCTCGCCGGGCGTGGCCTGCACATCGCGGTGGAGGTCAACCCGAGATTCGCGCGGCACCTGGGCGCTGTGCATCCCGGGGTCGACGTGGTGACCGCGGACGCGACCGACCTCGCGGCGGTGCTGGCGCAGCGCGGGATCAGCCACGCCGACGTCGTGGTCAGCGGCCTGCCGTGGGCGGCGTTCGCCGAGCACCGTCAGCGCGACGTGCTGCGCGCGGTGGTCGCCGCCCTGCCGCCGCACGGCGCGTTCACCACTTTCGCCTACCTGCATTCGCGGTGGCTTCCACCCGCGCGGCGGCTGCTCATGTCCCTGCGGTCACGGTTCGACGAGGTCGTCGTCAGCCGCACCGAATGGGCCAACGTTCCGCCCGCCCTGGTGTACTACTGCCGCCGTCCGGTCACTGAAGCTCAGTGAGCAACAGTTCCGCGCGGCGGGCGAAGAGGTGCGTCGCCCGCCGCGCGGACCAGGCGCGGGCCTCCTCGGCGGCGGCCCGGACGACGTCGACGGGTGCCCCTTCGGCGTGCAGCACGCGCGCCCGCAGCAGCCGGATCAGGCCTTCGGCATAGCGCTGGCCGTGCGCTTCCAGGGCCCGGTCCGCCCGGTCGAGCGCCGTGCGGGCCGCGTCCGGGCGGCCGGCGGCCAGCCACATCTCGGCGATCAGCCCGTTGTGATACGCGATGCCCCACCGGGGCGGGTCGGTGAGTGTCGCGGCCAGGAGCTGCTCGGCCTCCGCCGTGGTCGCGGCCGGGTCGTCGCCGGTGAGGGCGCGGGCCCAGAACCAGTTCAGCCGCACGTAGATCTCCTGCTGGACGGCGGAGCGGCCGGTGCCCATGGCCATCCACCGCTCGATCGTGCGCATCACCCAGTCCGCGTCACCGGCCATGGAGGCGATGATGGTGATGTAGTACGCCCAGGTCGCCACCCCGTACGGGTCGGTGGGCCCGTTCCACTCGTCGATCATGGTGCCGGCCGTCTCGACGTCACCGTGCAGCGCCGTCACGACGGCCCGCCATCCGGGCCACTCCCCGGACACGTCGCTGCGGACCGAGGTCTCGCTGCGCGAGGAGACGTCACCGTGCAGCAGGGCGGGGTCGTTGTCGATGAAGTACCGGTACGCCTCGCCGATGTTGCCCGTATCCCACTGGTGCAGCCCCCACGCCTGCCGCCCGTACACGCGCAGGACCGGGTTGCCGGACGCCTCGCCCTGCTCATACAGGCGGCGGACCAGATGCGCGCGGTCCGGCTCCAGGAACGTGTAGGCCCCGAACAGGCGGGCGAAGAGCAGACCGGCGGCCTCGACGTCCCGGCCGAGCTGACGGGCCAGCAGCTCGGCCCGCTCGAGCAGGTCGAACGTGGTGCCGCCGAACCCGGCCTGCCGGCGCGGGGCGATGGCCAGCAGCGCGAGGGCGGACAGCTCCAGCTCGGGCAGCCCGGCCGTCCGTGCGATCTGGGCGGCCGTTTCCAGATGCCGGTCGGCGGCCGCGAACGCGAGTTTGCTCGTCGCGCGGCGGCCGGCGCGCTTGAGCGCCTCCACGGTGCGCACCGGGTCGGCGAGCGGGCCGGCGGCCCACAGGTGGTAGGCAAGGCGCTCGGGGACGGAGTCGTCGTCGGCCAGCTGTTCCTCGAGCGCGTCCGCGACGCGCAGGTGCAGCCGGATCACCCGCTGCGGCGCCGTGGTCTCGGTGATGGACTCGCGCACCAGGTCGTGCGCGAACCGCACCGAGAACGGGGCCTCGGGCCGCGTTTCGAGCAGGCCGAGCGCGTGCAGCGGCTCGAGCCGCTCCAGGCAGCCCGCGACGTCCGCCTCCGCGACACGGGCGAGCAGACCGAGGTCGACGTCGCGGCCGATGAGCGCGGCGATCTGCAGCAGGTCACGGGCGCTGTCGTCGAGGCCGGCCATCCGGCCACGCACGACGTCTCGCACCCCGGCCGGCACCCCCGCCTGCACTCCGGCCGCATCGTCGGCGAGTGCGCCCCGGTCGCTGAGGAACCGGGACAGCTCCCGGACGTAGAACGGGTTGCCGGCGGTGCGGTCGTAGATGGTGCGGGCGGTGCCGGCGCCGGGCTCGTGACCGGCGGCGCGGCGGATGAGTTCGGTGGCGTCGGCCAGCCCGAGCGGGCCGAGCCGGATCCGGCGGTGGATGGGCAGCCGGCTGGCGTCGGCGAGCGCCCGGGACAGGTCGGAGCCGGGCACGGGCGCGCGGTTGCGAAGGGCACCGATGACCGCGGTGCGCACGGGCAGCCGGCCCGCCAGATGGCCGAACAGCTGCAGCGAGGCGGCGTCGCCCCATTGCAGGTCGTCCAGGACGAGCAGCAACGGCTGCTCCGCCGCGGCCTGCCCGACGACGGCGACGACCAGCTCGAACAGCCGGAACTGGGCACGGCCGCCGGAAGCGACCGGCCTGCCGTCGTCGTGCCGCGATTCGACGAGACTCCCGAGGTCGCTTGCCAGCCACTTTTCGCGCGCCGACACCGGCAGGCCGTCGACGACGGCGGTGAGCGCCTGCTCCCACGCCCACATCGCGGGCGTGCCGTCGCCTTCCAGGCACGAAGCCCAGACGACCCGCGCCCCGCGCCGGCCCGCGTCGGCTGCGGCCTCCTGCACCAGGCGGGTCTTGCCCACGCCCGGCTCGCCCTCGACGAGGGCGAGCCCGGTGCCGCCGGTGAGCGCCGCCTCCACGGCCTGCCGCAGGACGGCGAGCTCCTCGGCCCGGCCGACCATGCTGCGCACGGGTGCGGTGCCGGCCCCGGGCGGTGCTGCCGGGGTCTGCGCCAGCACCCGCAGATACGCGGCCTGCAGCGCCGGGCCGGGGTCGATGCCGAGTTCGTCGGCCAGGCGGTCCCGGAACGCGCGGAACGCCGACAGCGCCTCGGCCTGGCGCCCGGCGGCGCCGAGCGTCGCGACGAAACCGGCCAGCACGGGTTCGTGGAACGGTGCCGTCTTCGTGGCGAGCTGCAACGCCGGCAGCACCCGCTCCGGCCGGCCCGCCGCCACGGCCAGGTCGGCCGCAGCCGTGCAGGCGGCCCGGAACTCGTCGTCGAGCGAGGCGAAGACCGCCATCGCGGCCGTCTCGTGGGTGAACCCGTCGGCCACCGGGCCCTGCCACAGGCCGAGCGCGTCGAGGTAGTGCTGGAGCGCCCGTTCGTGCTGGTCCTGCGCCAGCGCCGCCTCGGCGGCCGAGACGAGCTCCCGGAAGGCGAGCAGGTCCAGCGTGCCGGGGCCGCCGACGAACAGGTACGCGTTGCCGCGGCGGTGCAGGTACGAACCGGTTTCCCGAGCGGGGACCTCGGGTTCGAGCAGGCGCCGCAGCGCTCCGACGTACTTCTGGATCACGTTGAGCGCGCTCGTCGGGGCGTCGTCGCCCCAGATCAGCCCGATCAGCTCGCTGGTCGTGACCGGGTTGCCCACGCGGGCCAGCAGCAGCGCCAGGAGATACGCCTGTTGCCGCGGTCCGACGTCCAGCTCGACCCCGTCGCGCCACACCCGGAGCGGGCCGAGCACCTGTAGGCGCAGCCCACCGCCGTTCATCCTTGCTCGACCGGGGTCGCGTCACCCGCGGACCGCCGGACCCGGCCGCGGGTGAGCAGCACGCCGAACCCGGCCGCCGCGAACTGCATGACGACGCCGTAGACCACGCCCGGGACGGCCATCTCGGCGTTGTCCAGCAGCGCCGGGCTCAACGCGACCGTCACGGCGATCGTGGTGTTGTGGATGCCGATCTCGAACCCGGCGGCGATGGCCTCGCGGTGCTCGACGCCGGCGAGCCGCGGTGCGCCGTACCCGATCAGCAGGCTGACGAGGTTGAACGTCAGCGCGGCGAGCCCGACTGCGACGAAGTAGTCCGCGAGGTTGGCCCGCTCCGCGTACAGCACGAGGGAGATGACCGCGACCAGGACCACCACCGACAGCACCCGCACCGGGCGGTTGAGCCGCCGCGCGACCTCGGGCGCCCGCGCGCGCACGAGCATGCCGATCGCGACCGGCACGAGCACCATCAGGAACACCTGCAGCACCTTGCCGAACTGCAGCCCGAGCGCGGCCTCGTCGGGCAGGAAGTACGTGGTCGACAGGTTCACCACGATCGGCAGCGTGACGACGATCAGCGCCGTGTTGACCGCGGTGAGCGTGACGTTCAGTGCGACGTGCCCGCCGAACAGGTGGCTGTACAGGTTCGCGGTGGGACCACCCGGCGACGCCGCGACCAGCATCATCCCCACCGCCAGCGCCGCCGGCAGCTGGAACGCGAGCACCAGGCCGAAGCAGATGAGGGGGAGCAGCACGAGCTGGCACAGCAGCGCCACGACGACCGCCCGGGAGTGCCGTCCGACCCGCCGGAAGTCCTCGACGGTCAGGCTGAGACCCAGGCCGAGCATCACGACGAAAAGGGCAACGGGCAGACTGGCAGAGATCAACGCGGAGCCCACGGTGCATTGTCACCGGTGCGCCGCAGCCGGTCAATAGTTGATCTCCGTCAGCGGCTGTACGCCTCCAGCAGCCGCAACCACACCTCGCTGACCGTCGGGTACGCGGGAACGGCGTGCCACAGCCGATCCAACGGCACCTCGCCGACCACCGCGATCGTCGCGGCGTGCAGCAACTCCGCGACGTCCGGGCCGACGAGCGTGACACCGACGATCACCTGCCGGTCCTCGTCGACCACCATCCGGGCCTGCCCCTGATAGCCGTCGGCGTGCAGCGCGGATCCCGCCACGGCCCCCAGGTCGTAATCGACGACCCGGATCCGCAGCCCGGCGGCCTCCGCGGCGGCCGCGGTCAGGCCCACCGACGCGACCTCCGGGTCGGTGAAGACGACCTGCGGCACGGCCCGCTCGTCGGCGGTGGCGACGTGCCGGCCCCACCGCCCGTCGTCAACGGCTTCGCCCTTGGCGCGGGCCACGATGACGTCGCCGACCGCGCGGGCCTGGTACTTGCCCTGGTGGGTCAGCAGCACGCGCCGGTTGACGTCGCCGGCCGCGTACAGCCACCCATCGCTTTTGGCGACCCGCAGTGTGTCGTCAACCGTCAGCCAACCGCCCGCCTCCAGCCCGATCGTGTCGAGGCCGATGTCGTCCGTGTTCGGCCGGCGGCCGATCGCGACCAGGACCTCGTCGGCGTCGACCTGCCCGCCGTCGGTGAGCGTGACGCGCACCGTGCCGTCGCCGTCCCGGTGCACCGACGCGGCCTCGGCGCCCACGAGGACCGCCACGCCGGCGTCGCGCAGCGCCTGCGTGACGCGCTCGCCGGCGAACGGCTCCGCCTGTGGCAGCACACCGTCGCGGGCCAGCACCGTCACCATGGCGCCGAGCCCCGCATAGGCGGTCGCCATCTCCGCCGCGACCACGCCGCCGCCGATGACGGCGAGCCGGCCGGGAACCTTGCCGGCCGCGGCCGCCTCCCGGCTCGTCCAGGGCGCCGCCTCGCGCAGACCGGTGACGTCCGGCAGCAGGGCGCTGCTGCCGGTTGCGACGACGACCGCGTGGCGGGCGGTGAGCGTGACCGTGCTGCCGTCGGCGCCGGTCACCTCGACCACCCGGTCCGAGCTGATCCGTCCCTGGCCGCGAAACAGGGTGATCCCGGCCGAGTCGAGCCAGGCCACCTGCCCGTCGTCCGACCAGTTCGAGGCGAACGAGTCGCGGCGGCGCAGCACGGCCGCCGCGTCCAGGTCGCCGGTCACCGCCTCGCGGGCGCCGGGCAGCCGGCGGGCCGCCCGGAGCGCGGCCCCGCTGCGCAGCAACGCCTTGGTCGGCATGCACGCCCAGTAGGAGCACTCACCGCCGACCAGTTCCCGCTCGACGACGGCGGCGGTCAGCCCGCCCCGCACGACCCGGTCGGCGACGTTCTCCCCGACGGGTCCCGCGCCGATGACGATGACGTCGTATGTCGCGTGCTGCACGTCAGTTGCCTTTCGCTGCGCGGCCGAGGCGGATGGCCGAGATGAGGAAGAAGATGGCGCCGGGGATGGCGTAGCCGATCGCGTTGGTCAGCACCGGGTCGTCCGCGCCGGCGCCGGCGATGAACGTCGCACCGGCGACGACGGACAGGCCACCACTGATGATCATCGGCCATTGGCCGCCCAGCTGGCGGCGGGGGATCGCCACGATCAGCTGCACCAGGCCGGCGGCGATCGCCCAGGCGCCCCACACGCGCAGGACCGCCGGGATGCCGGACGCGTCGGCGAAGGCCAGGCCAACCGCGGCGAGCAGGCTGATCGCGACGTTCACGTACAGCAGGGTGGGCGTCGCGGTGGCGCGGGACGCGCGGGCGTCGACGAGCGCGGCGGCGACGTCGAACAGCGGGTAGAGCACGAGCAGCGTCATGGCGAGCGGGCCGAGGTGCTCCGCGGTCGTGAACATCACGAGGGCCCAGACGATGGCGAACGCGAAGCGGACGAAGTACAGCCGTCGCAGGGCGGACGCTGTGGTGGAGATGCCGGGGGCGGCAACGGTGGTCATGGCGATCCTCACGATGGGAGAACGAACGTTCTGTCTCGCCTAAGAGTGCCGACTCGCCCTCGGCTTGTCAAGACGGAACGTTCTGTCGCTACCATTGGGCCCATGGCACGCAGCGAAACCGAGACCAGGCCCTCCGAGGCGCGGGACCGGCTGCTCGCCACCGCCGCCGGGATCTTCTACACGCAGGGCATCCACTCCGTCGGCGTCGACCGGATCATCGCCGAGGCAAAAGTGACCCGGGCCACGTTCTACCGGCACTTCCCCGGCAAGGAGGACCTCGTCCTCGCCTACCTCCAGGCGGCCGACCAGGCCATCCGCGGGCAGGTCGACGCCGCCGTCGCCGCCGGCCTCCCGGCGCCCGACGCGCTGCGGGCCATTGCCGAGGCGATCGCCCAGGGCATCCGCTCCACCGGCTTCCGCGGCTGCGCGTTCCTCAACGCCGTCGCCGAGTACCCCGACCCCGGCCACCCCGTGCACCAGGCCGTCCTCGCGCACCGGCAGTGGTTCCTCGACACGATCACCACGCTGATGGCGGGCATCCAACCGACCGGCGCCGAACCCGCCGCCCAGCACTTCGTCATGCTCCGCGACGGCGCGATGGCGGCCGGCTGCCTGTTCGACCCCGGCCAGATCTGCGCGACCTTCCTCCGCGGCGTCGAGGACCTCATCCGCTGAGGTGCGCCGTGGACCGGTCGGTCCACGGCGCACCCACGGTCCGTGCGCCCCCGAGACGCTTCCGCACGGACCGGTTCGGGCCGGTGCGGGCCGCTCAGCGCGGAGTGGCCGCGTCCGGCCGGAACGGCGCACCATGACCGGGCACGATCACGTCGGCGACCGCGATGACCCGCTCCCGGCTGGCCCGCAGCCGGGCACGATCCGGCGCCACCGGATCGTCGGCCGGGCCGTCCGGCCGCCACCACAGGTCGCCGGCGAACGCGATCACGGCCTCCGGCGTGCCCACCAGCACCGTGACGTCCTCGGCGCTGTGGCCGGGCGTGCGGATGAGCTTCACCGACGGGGTGAGCTCGTAGCCTTCGGCGTCCCGGTCCTGCCACTGGTCACCGTGGTAGATCGCCTTGTGGTCGTGCACCCGGGCCCGGTCGAACAGGCCCGCGTTGAGGATGTTGTCGGGATGGTGATGGCTGAGCACCACGTCGGTGACCTCACCGGCGCTCACCCCCAGCGCCGACAGCGGATCGAGGATGACCGAACGGTGCGCGACCATGCCCGGATCCACCACGATGCGCCGGTCGTCGTCGGCGATGAACGACACGGTCGCCGCCACCCCGGGGCCGGTCGAGCTCGTGTAACCGGTCGCCAGGACATGGGTCGAGGCGGTGCGGGCGCGCGGAGCGTCAGGCATGGGAGTTCCTCACTGTGGTGTCGCGATCGTGGCGGGTTCAGCGTCGCCGCCCGGGGCGGGACTGACGAGTGGCACGATTGACACGGATCGCGGGTATCGTGCCAAGCTGATGCGCATGGCGTTCGTCTCGATTGCTGTCTACGCGCCGCCCGGGGTCGCCGCGTTCGGGCTCGGCCTGGTCGCCGAGGTGTTCGGCGACCGCCGACACCTCGGCCTGCCCGGCTTCGACGTCTCGGTGTGCGCGGACGCACCCGGACCCGTCCGGACCGACCTGGGCCTGCCGCTGCACGTCGAGTGGGGTCTGGACCGCCTGAGCGGCGCCGACCTGGTGTTCGCGCTGCCGGGCAACGACTTCCGCGACCCGCCGTCCGCCGCGAGCCTCGACGCGTTCCGCGCCGCGCACGCCCGCGGCGCCATCGTGGCCAGCCACTGCGTCGGCGCCTACCTGCTGGCCGCCGCCGGCCTGCTCGACGGCCGCCGGGCCACCACGCACTGGCGGTTCGCAGCCGGGCTCGCCGCCCGGTATCCATCGGTCACGGTCGACCCCGACGTGCTCTACGTCGACGAGGACCGGGTCGTCACCGGAGCGGGCGCCGCCGCCGGCGTCGACCTGTGCCTGCACCTGCTGCGCCGTGAACACGGCGCGGCGGTCGCCAACGCGGTGGCGCGCGACCTCGTGGTGCCGCCCCACCGCGACGGCGGGCAGGCACAGTACGTCGCCGCGCCCGTCGCGACCGGCACCGACGACGAACGCCTCGGCGCCGTGCTGGCCTGGGCCCGGGCCAACCTGCACCGCCGCACAACCATCGACGAACTCGCCGGCCGGGCACTGACGAGCCGCCGCACCTTCATCCGGCGGTTCCGGGACGTGACCGGCGCGACCCCGCACGCGTGGCTGCTCACCCAGCGGCTGAACCAGGTCGAGGAACTGCTGGAGGTCACCGACCTGAGCATCGAGGAGATCGCCCACCGGACCGGGTTCAGCAGCGCGGCCGTGCTGCGGGAGCAGTTCGTGCGCCGCCGCGGCGTCCCACCCCGCGACTACCGGCGCACGTTTGTCCGAGGTTGATTGTCCGAGCAGCGTGACGCTGCCGGACAACGCCGGAAACACGCATGGTCAGGAGGTGCGCGGCGGACGGCGCCGCGCGTCTCATGGAAGGGACCGTCCTTGAAGCGACTCTCCCGGGCGATCGCCGCGCTGCTCGTCACGTCGGGCCTGGCCGTCGGTGTCGCGTCACCGGCGCACGCGGTACCGCCGGACCTGCCCTACGACACCACGATCTGGCGGGTCGAAAACGGGCAGTGGTATGACAGCACCGGCGTCCGCGTGATGAAGAACGCCTCCGGCCAGCAGATCGGCTGGTACGAGCTGTGGGTGAACTACTACCACATCAACTACAACTCGGTGGAGGTCAGGATCTGCGTCTGGGACACGCTCGGCAACGGCCGGGGGGTCAAGGCGCGGGTCATGGGCAAGTACGGGGACAACAAGAGCGAAGACGTCAAGAAGGACATGTTCAAGGACGGCGGCTGCGAGACCGTCTACCACAACTTCGACAACCGGATCTGGGCCATCGACGTCGACCACGGCGAGACCTGGGCCGGCACGCCGTACCAGTACACCGGCTACTTCGACCGCTACGTGGTGTGGAACCCCACCAAGCCGAGCGTCCCCGGCTTCCGCTGACCTTCTTCCCCCTCCAGCGGTGGCCGGCTCCGCGGCCCGGCGGGGCCGGCCACCGCGCTACCCGCGCAGCGCGGTCACCAGCCAGGCCCGCGCGCCAAACCAGACACCCTGATCGCTTATCCGCGCGGCGAACGCGTCGCGGAGCCCCGTCACGGCAAGGCTCGCGACGGCCGGATCGGCGTTCTTCAACGCGGCGGCGGTACTGCTGAAGCCTCGGACCCACGCCAGCGCCGCAGCCTCGTCGGGGCCGTAGTAGACGGGTTCGTCGACGTCGGCGAACTGGACGTCGACGAACCCCGCCGCCCGTAGGATCCCGTCCCCAGTGGACGGGTCGGCGAGCGAGAACGCATCCGGCCCATCGTCGGCCGCAGGTCCGGTGACGGCCAGGGCCTGACGGATGGTGACCGCCCACTCGTTGCGGTCGCGGGCCTGCCAGACCAGCATGACCAGGCGCCCGCCCGGGCGCAGCGCGCGCCCGATGTTGGTGAACGCGGCGACCGGGTCGGCGAAGAACATCGTGCCGAACCGGCTGATCACCACGTCGAACGAGCCCGGCGCGAAGTCGTGCACCTGCGCGTCGGCACATTCGAACGTGACGTTGTCCAGGCCTTCGGCGCGGGTGCGGGCGCGTTCGACGGCTGCCGCGGACACGTCCACGCCGAGGACCCGGCCCGCCTGCGCCGCGCGGGCGGCCTCCCGCGTCGTCTGCCCGGCGCCGCAGCCGACGTCCAGGACCCGCTCCCCGGGCCGGATGTCCCAGGCGTCGCACAGGACCGCGCTCAGCCTGCTCAGCTCGGAGTCGAAGTCGACGGGGCGGGCGTTCGCGGGCTGATGCATCGGACCACAATAGGCACGTGGCACTCCGGTTCGAGACCCGCGCGTCCGACTCGCCCTGGGTCGACACCGTGTGGACCTGCACGAGTGCGCAGGTCGCGGAGATGACGTCGGTCGCCGGCGTGTGCTGGGGACTGGTGTTCTGGCAGCGCGACGGCATCGCGTACGCCAGCATCAGCGGACCGGAAACGAGGACCGGCACCGCGCCCGTGCCGGAGGGCGCGACCTTCGTCGGCATCGAGTTCGCCGTCGGCACGTCGCTGCGGACCGTGCCGACACCCGCCCTCGTCGACGGCGGCGTCGAACTTCCCGACGCGACCCGGCGCAGCTTCCGGCTGGACGGCGCCCGCTGGGAGACGCCGAGCGCCGATGACGCCGAGGCCCTCGTCAACCGGCTCGTCCGGGCCGGCGCCGTGATCCGCGACCCGCTCGTCACCGACGTCCGCCGGGGCCACGCACCGGCCGTGACCGCGCGCACCGTCGAACGCCGGTTCCGCGAGACGACCGGCCTCACCCAGGGCGCCGTCCGCCAGATCGAGCGCGCCCGCAACGCCTCGGCACTGCTCGCCGCCGGGGCCCCGGTCGCCGACGTCGTCACCGGCCTCGACTACTTCGACGAGCCGCACCTGGCCAGGGCATTGCGCCGGTACGTGGGACGCACCGCCCGGCAGCTGCGCGACGGGACCGGCGGGGCGATCGCCCTGAACCTGGACCGGCAGGACCTACACCCGCGCCGCGACCTGCGTCTCGTATGAGAAGCCGTGGGTGGACAGGAACCGCAGGAAGTCCGCGATGTCGAAGGCCTGGGCCGGGGACAGCACACCGGTCCGGTCGGCGCCGGCGACCAGGCGGCGGGCACCCTCGACCGCGATGACGGCAGTTGAGCCGTACACGTCGCGGCCGCGGATCACGGCCCGCCCGAGCCGGCCGTCGGCGCCGACCGCCTCGGCCAGGACCGTGAACGCCGCGGCCGGGCGCTCGTGCTCGGCCGGTCCCTCCGGCAGCGCGTCGATGACCCGCGCGGCCGCCTCCGGGGGCGCCTGCAACAGTTGCGCGAACTCCGGCGTCGCGGCGGCGGCGTTGATGACCACCTCGACGTTGCGGGTCCGGACGTGCCGCGGGACGGTGACGACCTCGCAGCCCGGCCAGGCCATCACCGGCGATTCGACGTCCCCGCCCGGGAACCGCATCGCCGCGCGGCGGGGCGGGCGGGGTGTGCGGTTCCAGCCGCCGTCGGCGTAGCCGAGCTGGGTGCCGTGCAGCATGTCGTAGGCGGAGCGCAGGGTGCCCCGGGTCATCCCGAAGTTGTTCAGGTCGTAGGCCACGACGAGTTCCTCGACCGGCTCGACCGCGGCACCGGCGAGGTGGGCGGCGAAGTCGCCGGGCAGGATGTCGTAGCCGGTGGCCGGGACGACCGCGACGCCGGCCTGCTGGGCCTTGTCGGCGAACCGCTCGAAGACGTCGGCGAGGAACTCCTGCTCGGCGCTGGTGTCGACGTAGTGGCAGCCGGCCGCGACGGCGGCGCCGACGACGCCCAGGCCGAGGGTGGTGAACGGGCCGGCGCAGTTGATGACGGCGTCGCAGTCCCTGAAGGCGGCGGCGAGGGCCGCGGGATCGTCGGCTCCCGCCGGGCGGACCTCGGCGCCGCCGACCCCGTCCGCCGTTTCCCTCAGGCGCCCGGCGTCGCGGCCGGACAGCACGACCTCGATGCCCCGGCGGCGCAGTTCGGCGGCGACGAGCCGCCCGGTGTACCCACTGGCTCCGTATACGGCGATCCTCACGATGGTTTCCCTTCCCGTTCCTCGACTGACGCACCTACCGTGCCGGTGGCGTCGTGCCGGGTCCATCCCGCAGGTGAGGGGGTGGCCGGGGCCGCTGCGAGCGGGCTACGGTCGGGCGATGCGCAGAACGACGCTCGGCTCCGGCGCTGCCACCACGCGGGCCGCCATCGAGGCGCTGTGCGCGCAGCCACTGGAGCCCGACGTGATCGTCCAGGAGGTCGCCGAACGGATCGGCCGGGTCGTGCCGCACGACACCGCCGCCTGGATGCGCACCGACCCGGAGACGCTGCTGCCGACCCACGCCCTGACGCTCGGCCTGCCCGACCCGGACGGTGTGGCGGCGGCGAAGGCACGCGGCGAGTTCGTCGACCGCGATTTCAACCGCTTCGTCGACCTGGACCGCTCGGGGCGCACCGTCGCCACCCTGACCGCGGCCACCGGCGGTGACCTGGCCCGCAGCGACCGGCACCGGGCCGTCTACGTCCCGCTCGGCCTGCACGACGAGCTGCGGCTGCTGGCCCGCTCGGCGACCTCGACGTGGGCCCTGGCCTGCCTGGTCCGCGCGGCCGACGCGCCGCCGTTCAGCGCGGACGAGGCGCGTTTCCTCGCCGGCGTCGCCCGCCACGTCGGCGCCGCCCTGCGCGCGGCCCTGATCCGCACGGCCCGCCCGGCTCGCGCCGACGGGCCTGATGGCGGGCGCGGCATGCTACTGCTTGACGAGCTGGGCCGGGTCGCGGCAGCCACGCCCGAGGCCACCCGATGGCTGGACCAGCTCCCCAGGTCCGGCCCGGGAGAGACCCCGCTGCCGGTGGCGATGGTGGCGCTGCAGGCCCAGGCTGCGGACACCGACCGGCCGGCCCGGGTTCGGGTGCGGCTGACCGGCGGCGGCTGGCTGCTGATCCACGCCGACATCCTCGTCACCGACACCGCGGGCCCGTCCCAGGTCGCCGTGATGCTGGAGTCGGCCGGCCCGGCGGAGCTGCTGCCGGTGCTCTTCGCCCTGCACGGCCTCACCGGACGGGAGCGGCAGGTGACCGGGCTGCTGCTGGCCGGCTACGGCACCGACGACGTCGCGCGGCGGCTGCACGTGAGCCGGCACACCGTCCGCGACCACGTCAAAGCGACGTTCGGCAAGGTGGGCGTGACCTCACGGGCCGGGCTGACCGCGGCGTTCAGCGGCGCCTGAGCCTGCTCAGCCGGTCACGTCGTAGATCACCTTCAGCACGCCGTTCGGGTACGCCTCGGACTCCCGCAGCCGCAGCATCTGCTTGGCCTTGTCCGCCGGGCTGAACAGCCGCTTGCCCGCGCCGAGCAGGACCGGGAAAACCAGCAGGTGGTACCGGTCGATGAGCTCCGCGTCGGACAGGCGCCGGGCGAGCTCCGCGCTGCCGTGCACGAAGATGGCGCCGCCGTCGCCCTGCTTCAGCGCGGCCACGTCCTCGGTCGAGCGCAGGATCGTCGCGGGACCCCAGCCGTCGACGAGCGCGTCGTCGGGCAGCGTCGCCGAAACCACGTACTTCGGCAGGTCCTTGTAGGCGGCGTGGTCCTCCGAGGTGCGCCACAACGGCGCGAACGCCTCGTAACTGCGCCGGCCGAACATCAGCGCCGTCGTCTCCTCGAGCTCGTCGCCCTTGAGCGAGAACGCCTCGGGCAGGAACTCGACGTCCTTGACCACCCAGCCGCCGCTGCGGTGCTCCTCGCCGGGGCCGCCGCCGGGGGAGTCGACGACACCGTCGAGCGAGACGAACCCGGTGTAGACCAGTTCACGCATGTGCGGTTTCTCCTCTGCTGTTCGCTTCAGAACGAATGCTAGGAGTGGCCGCGGTGGCCGTCTTGTACGGAAACGACGCTTGTGGAGTTCAGACGCAGACCGCCGCCCCGCACAGCCGCCACACCGACACCCGCTCGCGGTGGCAGGCCAGCAGCGTGGCGGTGACGAGGCACTTCGGTGGGGCGGGCCAGTGCTCCGTGCGGCCCAGCACCGTCACCGCGCCCGTGTCGAGGTCGAGGCGGCCGACCAGGGAGCCGCCGGGGTTGCGGCCGGTCACCAGGGCGGCGTGACCCGGCAACGCCGCGACCACGTCCCACGGGCCGAACCGGCGCACGACCCGGCCCGTGGCGGCGTCCAGCACGACGGCGCCGAGGGCCGGGTCGGCGGTGTTCGGGGTGGGCATCGTCGCCCACATGAGGCCGGCGTCGAACGGGCCGAGGTCCGTCCAGCCCGTGATGCTCCAGCGCTGGTCGCCGGTGTCGGGATCCACGACCGTGGTCCGCCCGACACCGCCGCCGCACAGCACGGTGCCGCACCACCACAGGCCACCGGCCGCCGCCATGTCGGTGCGCTGCCACAGCCGGCGGCCCGTCGCCAGGTCGAACACGGAACTGACCAGCAGCGTGGTCCGCTCGAAGTGGTAGACGAGCAACCGGTCGCCGGCGATGTCGAAGCCGTCGACCGGGTCGAGCCCCGGCAGCGCGACCGTCCGCACCACCGCGGCCGATCCGGCGTCGCGGACGAGCAGCGGCCCGCCGGGGTCGAGGTCGACGATCTCCGGCCGCCCGTCACCGGCCAGCAGCACCCGCCGGACCGCGGGCGTGCCGAGCTCCCAGCGCACCGCCCCGGTGCCGATGTCCAGGCCGAGCAGGCGCCCGTCGATCACCCCGTCCGCGCGGGCCAGCAGCAACCCCGGCGGGCCCTCACCGGACGGCAGCGCCGGCACGGCGCCCTCACGCCGCCAGACCTGGACGCCCGTGGCGGCGTCGAGACCCACGATCCCGGCCGTCTCCGCCTCTTCCATGAACAGCACCACCCGGCCCTGTGATGCGGCCAGCAGCTTGGCGCCGGGCTCCACCGGGACGCTCCAGCGGCGGGCACCGTCCGGCATCCGGTACGCCGCCATGACGGTGCGCCCCAGCAGGTACAGCGTGTCGCCGTCGGCGCGCAGTTCGCCGATCCCGTCGCCGTCCAGCACCACCGACGGACCCGGCGGCTGCCCCGAACCGCCGCCACCGGGCAGCAGCAGGAGCAGCACGGCGACCAGCCCCAGCGGCAACCAGCGGCGGCGTGACGGCGGCACCGCCAACGTCCGCGCCGGACCGGGAGCGTCGAGGTCAATCACCGCCTCAGTCTCGCCGAAACGGTTCGACACTTCGAGTGCCCGCCTGCCACGATCGGCGCATGACCGCCAACGTTGACGCCGCGACCCGCTCGTTGCACGGAACGGCGCTCGGCGACGCGTTCGGCGAGACGTGGTTCTTCCGGCCCGCCGACCAGATGCAGTGGCTGGTCGAAGAACGGCTGGTGCCGCAGGGACCGTGGCCGTGGACCGACGACACCGCGATGGCCGTGTCGCTGCACCGGATGCTCCGCGAGCACGGGCAGGTGGTGCAGGACGACCTGGCCGCCCTGGACGGGGTCCCCGCCGAGTGGCTCGACGCCCGCGAACCATTCCCGCGGCAGTAAGTGCCGGCGTCCCGCATACTCGTGACCGTGAGTTGGCCCGAGGACTGGCGGGCGCGAGTGGCCGGAACGGCGTGCACGTTCTGCGCCGAGGGACGTCCGCAGGAGTCAGCGGTGGGGTTACGCATCTACGCGGGCGACGTCAGCGATGCGTATCTGTCCCGCCGGGCGATGGTGCGGGGATACGCGGTGGTCATCTGGCGCGGCCGTCACGTGATCGATCCGCACCACCTGTCCGCGCAGGAGGCCGCAAGCTTTCATCTGGAGGCGTTGCGGGTGGGCGCGGCGCTTGAGCAGCACTTCGAACCGCTCAAGATCAACTACATGACGTTGGGCAACCGGGTGCCGCATCTGCATACGCACGTGACCGCTCGTTACTGGGACGATCCGGCACCGGGCGGACCGCTGCCCGACGGGCCGAACTATGACGTGCCACCGGACCAGCTTGCCTCCGACGCTGCCGCCCTTCGCCTGCTCCTTCGCACTCCTGAGAGGTAGTGCCGCACGACTGCGGCGCCTATGGCCCCAGCAGGTGGGTCCTCTCCCGCAGTGCGGCTTCCAGCCGGTCGCGGGCTTCGGTCTGGGCGGCGATGCGCTCGTTGAGGACCGCCAACCGGTCCAGCGCGACCCGCAGGCCCGCGTCCGAGGGCGGCACGGCAGCGACATCGCCGTCCAGGCACGGCAGGAACACGCGCACGTCGTCCAGGGTGAGCCCGGCGGCCAGCAGATGACGGATGTTGCGGACCCGCACCGCGGCCAGTTCGTCGTAGACACGGTAGCCGTTGGCGGTCCGTTCGGAGGAGATCAGCCCGGCCTGCTCGTAGTGCCGCAGCGCGCGAGCGGTTGTTCCCGTCGCTTCGGCCAGCTCGCCGATCCGCACCCGCTCCACCTCCCGTGCCGGTCGCATCAGGCTACGACTGCCCCACCGTCGACCGGGAGCACCACCCCGGTGACGAACGACGCACCCGGCGCGGCAAGCTGGACGATCGCCCAGGCCACCTCCTCGGGACGGCCGATGCGGGCCAGCGGGGTGTGCGCCAGCTGCCACTTCCGTACTGCCGCCGACTGCTGCGGGGTCAGGCCCTGATGCTCGCTGATGGGGGTGTCGATCGCGCCGGGGGCGACCGCCACGACTCGGACCCCGCGGGGCGCCAGCTCGACCGCCCAACTGCGGGTCAGCAGGTCCAGGGCGGCCTTGGTCGCGGCGTAGACCGAGTTGCCGGGCCAGGCCCGCTGTCCGATTGCGGTGCTGACGTTGACGATCACCCCGCCGGAGCGCTCCAGGAGCGGCAGCGCGGCCTGAGCCAGCAGGATCGGCGCGACGAGGTTGGTGGCGACCTGCGGGGCGATCAGCTGCTGGGTCAACGCACCGAGGGCGCCGCCACGCACGACGCCGGCGTTGTTGACCAGCACGTCCAACCGGCCGAAGGTCTCCGACACCGATCGGACGATCTGCTCGGGCCCGCGCTCGGCGGTGATGTCGACGGACAGTGGCGTGATCCGGTCATGCCCGGCGGCGGTCTCCACGAGTGGTTCGCTGCGCCGTCCGATGGCGACCACGTGGGCGCCCTCGGCGGCGAAGGCGTGGGCGGTGGCCCGGCCGATGCCGGTGCCGGCCCCGGTGACGGCGACGATCCTGACGCTCTGCGGTGCGGTGCTGTCCATGCCGGCGATCATGCAACCCTGCCGCCTACGGCAAGGTCAACCAGCGACGGCGGGACGGCGTTCCTCCGTAGGGTGCCCCTGTGACCGTCGAGGTGCCGTTTCAGCCCCTTCCCGTCGATCAGGACGTTCGGTACGCCCATGGCCCCGACTCGGCACGGCAGCCGGGAGTGCCCGCCGGCCGGACCGTCGAGTTCGACTGGAACGACAGCGTCGTCTATCCGGGCACGTCGCGGAGGTTCTGGGTGCACCTGCCGGCGCAGTACGACCCGTCGCAGCCTGCGGCGCTGATGGTGTTCCAGGATGGCCGGCTGTACCTGGATCCGGACGGTGAGGTCCGTGGCGCGATCGTCCTGGACAACCTCATCAGCCGCGGCGACATCCCGGTCACCGTCGGCGTGTTCGTCGATCCTGGCGTCCGGGACGATGCCGTGGGGCCGAAGCATCGCAACGTCGAGTACGACGCATTCGACGACCGCTACGCCACCTTCCTGCTGACCGAAATCATCCCGCAGGTCGCGGAACGCTATTCCATCACCACGGATCCGGGCGGGTGGGGCATCTGTGGCGGCAGCAGCGGCGGCAACTGCGCCTTCACCGTGGCGTGGCTGCGCCCGGACGCGTTCCGCCGAGCGATCTGCTGCCTGTCCAGCTTCGTGCAGATGCCGGACGGAAACCCGTACCCCGAGCTCATCCGCAGCGTCCCCCGCAAGCCGCTGCGCATCTTCCTGCAGGCCGGACACCGGGACCTGCGCTGGAACGAGCCAGAACGGAACTGGCTCGCCAGCAACCTGCACGTCGCCGCCGCCCTGGCGGAGACGGGCTACGACTTCCGGCTCGTGCTCGGCGACGGCGGCCACAGCCCCAACCACGGCGGTGTCCTGCTGCCGGACGCGCTGCGCTGGCTGTGGCGGCCGCTGGACTCCTGACAAGCCAGCGTTAGCTGGCAGTCCGGGCAGCTGGATCTGCCGCGCACTAGCCCAAGGACGAGCGCAGGACTGTGGCGACCGCGCGAGCCGTGCGGGCGCCCTCGCAGTCCTCGTCGCCGTCGATCCAGGTGTCGTACCAGTCGTTGCCGGGTTGCAGCATCAGCTCCAGCCCGGCGAGCGCCTGCGTCCGCAACTCGATGTCGACACCACCGGTCACGACCGCAGCCCCGGCACCGTGCCCGACGTCGGCCAGCAGCTCCCGACCGCCTGGCACGCTCAGCGCCACAAGCGCCGCCGCATCCACGACGTCCTGCTCGAACCAGTCAAAGCTGCGGTCCCCGATCCGGTTCACGCCGCCGAGGATCTCGCGCAGCACCCTCCGCCGCTCGTCCTCGGTGCTCCCGGCCAGCCGGCCGAGCAGGTCCTGGCCGGCATCACTCGCGAACGGTTCCGGTCCCATGTCGCCATGCGTCGCAGTACAGCACGGCGGGATCGCGCGATGCGATCGCGGTGACGGCCCCGGCGCCGGAGATCGGCCGCCGACCAGGGAACCCTCGCGGCGGTGCAGGGCAGCAAGCAAACTCCGCACCCACGCCGCGCCGGAACCCGACGTTTCGAACAAACCAGGTCGTTGAGGATTGCCGGTTCGGAGCGCTGGTACCGACCAGTCCAGCTGAACAGACCACCACCCGCGAACCACGACGAGGCCAACGACAGCGCCGCGGCCGCCGGCCGAGGGTCCCAAAAAGTGAACGGCGGAGTCCGGCGCTGCGTAGGTACTGTCGTCGGACAACTTCAGGTGCGCCGGTAACGGCTCGTTCTTCCGGCAGGCGCGCCGTCACTACTCAGGACTTCGGGAGCTGCGGTGCTGGACGACCTCGAAGGCTTCTCCGGGGCCGTCCGTGTCGACCGTGGCGGCGTGACGCTGTTCGCCACCGCGCGCGGGCTCGCCGACCGTGCGGCCGGCGTGGCCAACACGCTCGGCACCAGGTTCGGGATCGCGTCGGCGACCAAGGGGTTCACCGCGCTCGTCGTCATGAGCCTCGTCGAGGACGGGACGTTGTCGCTGGACACGTCCGCGCGGAAGGTGCTCGGCGACGACCTGCCGCTCATCGGCCCGGACGTCACCGTCGAGCACCTGCTGGCGCACCGGTCCGGGATCGGCGACTACTTCGACGAGGACCTCGACGGCGACATCACCGACTTCGTGCTGACCGCGCCGGTCCACGAGTTGGGCGAGACCGAGGACTATCTGAAGGTCCTCGGCGGGTTCCCGGCGAAGTTCGCACCCGGCGAGCGGTTTTCGTACTGCAACAGCGGCTACGTCGTCCTCGCGCTGATCGCCGAGCGTGTCGCCGGGGTGCCGTTCCGCGACCTCGTCGCGCGGCGAGTGACGGGGCCGGCGGGCATGACGGCGACCGGCTTCCCGCGCTCGGACGAACTGCCCGCCGGTGCCGCCCGCGGCTACCTGCACGGGGCCGGCTCCGACCGGACCAACGTGTTCCACCTGCCGGTCCGCGGCAGCGGCGACGGCGGCGCGTACTCGACGGTCGCGGACCTCAGCGCGCTCTGGACGGCGCTGTTCGCCGGGCGGATCGTGCCGACCGCGCGCGTGGCGGAGATGATCCGGCCGCGCAGCGTCGCCACGGAGGGGGACCGGCGCTACGGGCTCGGCTTCTGGCTGGCCGGATCCGGCCCGGCGGTCAGCCTGGAGGGCTACGACGCGGGCGTGTCGTTCCGCAGCGTCCACGACCCGTCGGCGGCGCTGACGTGGACCGTTGTGTCCAACTCGTCCGACGGCGCGTGGCCCGTCGCGCGGCGCCTGGCGCAGCGGCTGGCCGAGAGTTAGGCCGTGCGTCGACGTCGGGCGTGGATCTGAACACCCATGTGGCCTCCCGGCCTGTCCTCACACTCCGCCGAGCGCGCGAGACTTGGCCGACGGTGGCCGGCGTCGTGGCACGATCGAGATGTGACGGATCCAGGTCGCGAACTTGGTGATCTGCGCGCCTGGCTCGCGGTGACACTTCGCCTGATGGAGCGTTCTCCCGGGCCCGCCGGCCTCACCGTGGTCAGTGTGCCGTCCGACCGCGAGCTGGTCGAGGAGGTCCGGCGGCTTCGACGCCTGGCCGACTCGTTCGGTGACACCCAGCCGCATCAGGAATGACGTCCGCTCATGCTTGATCGGGCAGTCGAGCCGCCCGGCGATCGTGAGCTTCAGGGCAGGCGCTGAAACCAGTCGCCGGTGGTCGTCAGGATCAGGACGTGGTCGGGGGCGTCGGTCGGCGTCGAGGCATTGAGCTGGACGTCGCCGTGCTGCTCGACCGGTGCGTTGTCGGCGTCGAGCAGTTCGTCGAAGTCGAGCACGGCCTCCCGTGCGGTCTGCGGCGAGGAGTGCGACCTGGTGCCGAGCGTCCAGTGGCCGTGGCCGTGGAACGGTCCCACCCGGCCGGTGCGCTCGTAGATGGTGCCCAGCTGGCCGGCCGGTACGCCGGTCGCGGCGAACGTGCCGTCGGCGCGCAGGTCGTACCGCGCCGAGCTCTGGTAGCCGGCCCACACGCCCACCAGGTCGGCGGTGCCCACCTCGACCGGCTCCGTCGGGTAGTCGGCCAGGGCGTCGCCGAGCCCGCAGGCCGCGGCCAGCAGCAGTGCCGGCACGGCCAACACGAAGCGCCGCTTCACTGCTCGGTCATCCAGTCCGCGCCGAGCCCCAGCGTGAGCGGCTTCACCGGATCGTCCGGCGGGTCGCTGACCCACTGCGTCGCGCTGAACGTGATGCCGCGCGGCTGTGCGTACGGCTGCGCGTCGCGTTCGTCGCGGATCGAGATCACGTCGAGCACGAGCAGATGGCGGTCCGTTGCGATGTGCCAGGAGCCCCGGCAACGGTACGGCCCGATCGGACCACCGATGCGAAACGGCGCGTCGTCGTCGAAGGTCGCGGTCGGTACGCCGGCAGCCTCGAACGTGCCGTCTCCGGCGAACGTGTACGTGGCGCCGCTGACGTGGCCGACCCAGACACCGACGACGTCATCGTCGGTGAGGTCGACGTATTGCTGCTCCGAGTAGCGCGAGCCCGGCGAGGGATCCCAGAAGCATGCGGCACCGAGCACCACCACCGTGACCCACGCCGCCGTCCGCAATCCCCGTTGCACGCGGTCAACGTAGACGCCCGTCGTTGTGCGCTGCTACACCCGCTACAGAATCTTCACAGGCGCTCCACGCATGATCCGGGCCGGGCGCGGACGATCAGGTGATGTCCTCCGCCATTGCGAGCAGTTCCGGCGCGAGCTTCGTGCTCGCCGCCAGCACCTCGATGCCGGCGAGGCGGCCGAGCTCGTCGAAGTCCAGATTGATCATTCCGTCGACCTCGATCGGGTTGCACGGGTACATGCGGGCCACTCTGGCGCCCTCGGCGCCCGGCTTGAGGTAGATGTAGGCGGCATTCACGGACCTGTCGTACGTGACCTTCAACTGAGCCATGGCACAGGCTCCCATACCCGTTGATCCAACTCGCAGCGCGATCGCCCGCTGCTTCGTCATGCGGCGGAGGCAGCCGTCCCTGGCCCGGCGTTCCAGGCTCGGGACAGCAGGGCGGCCAGATCGACCGCTTCACCCGCGTCAACGGTCAGCAACTGGATCACCGAGCGGTGCCCGGGCCCGGGTTGGAACGGATGATCCCACCAGACGACGTACTCGTCGGGGTCCATGGCGATGCCGATGCCGACCGGCAGGATGTCCTCAGCGGCACCGGGCAACGGTGTCGCGCAGAACCACAGACCGCTCATGCTCGTGAACGGATGGAACGCGCCGAGCGTGCTGTCGCGGGCGGCCAGCACGAGTGCGGTCCGTAGCGGTGGCGGCCACGTTCCCGGCACGGACCTCGCGTCGTCGAGCCGTGCGCCCGCCAGCAGGTCGTCCCACTCCCGGTGCAGATCGCGGTCACGCCCACGCATGACTCCATCATGCCCTCAGTGGGGCATCACTCGGGCACGCCGTACGGGCTGAGCACCCACCACAGGCGGTCGGCACCCAGGCCGCACGAGGTCTGGATCGCGGGCGCCAGCGGGTACGGTCGGCGTCCTGCAGGCAGGTAAACGGCCGCTACCCGAGGTTTAACGGAGCACAATGCGCGCATAGGATCGACAGCTACCGTGGAAGGCTGGTGCAGCGTGATCGCACGGACTTGGCGAGGCTGGGCTTCGGCTTCCTCCGCCGATGAGTACCAGCAGCATTACGAAACCGAGGTCGTCGAGCACCTGCAGCAGGTGCCGGGATTCCGCGGTGCGCGGCTGCTGCGGCGCCATGACGGTGACGAGGTGCTGTTCACCTCCATCACGTTCTTCGCGAGCATGGATGACGTGCGCGCGTTCGCGGGCGAGAAGCCCGAGCAGGCCGTGGTGGCGCAGGCCGCCCGTCGCGCGTTGACCCGCTGGGACGAGCACGTGACGCATGACGAAGTCGCCGTCACCGGGCCGGCGATCCAGCAGGAGTGATTGCGGCGCCGAAACCTGCGAAGAGCAGCTGACGTCGTCAGCCGTTGCCCAGGATTGCATGGAAGGCGCTGGTCAGAAGAAGACCGTCCGGATGACGTAGACGGCCAGGACGACCGTGGCCGCCACTGCGGAGACAGCGACCAGGCCGTAGATGATCGCCACCGAAATGATGGCGGTGTTCATCCGCCGCTCGCCGAGCCGTCGCAGTTGCTCAGCCGTGCGGTCCCGCGCCATGCGGTGGAGCCTACGCTGGGGTGATGGCAACCCTGTTCACGTGTCCAAGCCGGGTTCTGGTGGCGTTGCTGGTCGCCGGCGCGGTCGCCGGTTGTGACAACGACAGCCGCTCCGCCGCGGAGTCCGGCATCGCCTCCGGGCAGGTCGCCGGCAGCGTCCCGTCCGGCCGTCCCGACCTCGCCGCCCCGCAGGAGGTGGCGCGGGGCATCGACGTGCCGTGGGGCCTGGCGTTCCTGCCCGACGGCGACGCGCTCGTCGCCGAGCGCGACACCGGCCGGATCCTGCGGCTGCGCCCCGGTTCCACGCCGCAGGAGGTGTACCGGGTGCCGGGTGTCGACGCGGGCGGTGAGGGTGGGCTGCTCGGCCTGGCCGTGTCGCCGCAGTACGCCGGCGACGGGCTTGTGTACGCCTACTTCACCGCCGAGCAGGACAACCGCGTGGTGCGTTTCCGGCTCGACGGCCGTCCGGAGGTGATCGTCGACGGCATCGCGAAGGCCGGTAACCACAACGGCGGCCGGATCGCCTTCGGACCCGACGGTCTGCTGTACATCGGCACCGGCGACGCCGGCGTCACCTCCCGTTCGCAGGACCCGGCCAGCCGCAACGGCAAGATCCTGCGGGTGGCGCCGAACGGCACAGTCACCGTGCACAGCCTCGGCCACCGCAACGTCCAGGGCCTCGCCTGGGACACCGAGGGCCGGCTGTTCGCCACCGAGTTCGGCCAGAACGACGTCGACGAGATCAACCTGATCGAGGCCGGCCGCAACTACGGCTGGCCCGAGGTCGAAGGCGTCGGTGACACCGCCGGCGGCCGGTACACCAACCCGCTGCTGACCTGGCCGACCAGCGAAGCGTCCCCGTCCGGCATCGCGATCAGCGGCACCACCGCGTACGTGGCCGCGCTGCGCGGCGAACGCCTGTGGACGGTGCCGCTGGTCGGCGCCACGACCGGGCCGCCGTCGGCCGTGCTGCAGGGCCGCTACGGCCGGCTGCGCACCGTGCAGGTCGCCCCGGACGGCGCCCTGTGGGTCACCACCTCCAACACCGACGGCCGTGGCGACGTCCACGACGGCGACGACCGCATCCTGCGCTTCCCGGCCCGCTGAACCGCCCGCTGAACCGCCCGCTGGACCGCCCGCTGACCCCGCCCCACGACCCGGTCAGGAGTCAGGAGCGGGGAGACGCGTAGGTGTCACGAGAACACGCCGAGGGCGGCGGCGATGCCGACGGCGACGACCGCGCCGCCGGCGAGCTCGCGGGGCCAGGACTGCTGGCGTTCGTCGCCTTCGCGGCCGAACAGTTCGATGAGGGAGAAGGCGAGGCCGGGCAGGGAGAGCAGGACGAAGCCGTTGACGATGCGGGAGGCCCGCCGGGCGGCGTGGGTTGCCCGCCGCGGACCTGGTACACGTACCGGCCGAGGTGCCCGCTGCCGCCGCTGTTGCGGATGAGGCCCGTGGTGGTGTTCGCGTCGCCGAGCGCGCCCGGGACCCCGGAGCCCGGGTGCACGTAGGTGGCCGTGCCGCTGGAGTAGCCGACGGTCAGCCCGCCGGCCGGTTCGTACGTCAGCCGGTCGTAGTTCATCACCAGGTCGAAGTTGCCGGCCCCGGTCTCCGACCGGTCGACGAGGATCAGCTGGGAGCTGTTGAGCCGGTCGGCGCCGTTGTTGAAGTAGCCGACGTTGACCCAGTTGACGCAGTACGCGGGCCGGCCGGCGAAGGTGATCGGGCCGTGCGACACCGGGGTCGTGGCGGGTGCGCGGGTGTCGACGTCGAAGAACGCGACCGCGACGATCGGGTTGCCGAACGCGGCGAGGTTGAGCCCGGAGAAGCCGGAGTAGGCGCTGCCGAACGTGACGTCGCCGTTGTTGTTGACGTACATGCCGCTGTACGTGGTGCCGAAGAAGTTGACCGGGAACCCGAGCGGCACCTGGCCGGACGAGCCGTCGTCGCTGCGGCCGAGGGAGTTCGTGGTGCATCCGGCGTCGGCGACCACCGCGTCCGGCCCGGCCGCGGCGGCGGGTCGGACGCCGAGGCCGAGGAATGCGGCCTGGGTCGCCAGGATGAGCAACGCCAGGAAACGAAACGCACGTCGGCCGCGGAAGGTCATGGGCCCACCATCGGCACCGCCGCCGCGCACTTGACCGGTAACGGCCCGCCTGGACGAACATCACAGCAGTCGGCTGAGCTGGGCGGAGTCGTTCGGATAAGAATGATCTCGCCGCGCCGAAGCATGCTATTCGTTGAAAACACAAGCAACCATGATTTACCTCCATCAATGACGGATAGGCGCTCGAACTCCGCTTTCCACGGGCCGACACTGGGTCGCGTTGATCCACGACATCAAGGGGGAGCACGTCATGGTCCAGCAGAACCCAACGAACCGGCTCAGCCGCCGCGGCATCCTCACCGGAGCGGGGGCCGGTGGCGTGGCCGCGGTCGCCGCCGCCGTCACCGCCACCGGCCCGGCCGCCGCCGCGCCCGGCGACCCGGTCGTGCAGGGCGCCGACAACAACGCCGGCGCCGACACCACCATCCTGCGCTCGACCTCCGGCGACGCCACGCTCGACGTGCGCAACACCGCGACCGTCGCCGTCGACGCCGACGGCTTCGACGCGGGCGTCATCGGCTTCTCCTCGAACGGCAACGGTCTCATCGGCCGCAGCGACATCGGCTACGGCGTCATCGGCATCGCCGGCGGAGCCGGCGGCGTCGCCGTCGTCGCCTCCGCACCCGACGAGTACGGCAAGACCGCCCTGTCCGTGCGCGGCCAGGCGCAGTTCAGCCGCAGCGGCACGACGACGGTCCCGGCCGGCGCCAACAGCGTCACCGTGTCCGGCCTGCACCTGTACGCCTCGACCCGGGCGTTCGCCCTCGCCCAGCGCAACACCGCCGCGTTCGTGAAGGCGGCGGTCCCGGACCCCGCGACCGGCCAGCTGCGCCTGCACCTCAACATCGCCGCACCTGCCGGCGGGGTGCCGGTCGCGTGGTGGCTGCTCGCCTGATCCGGGTTGGGCGAATCGGGGCCGGCCGGACTGCCCGCCAACTACCGTGGAGACAGTGGGTAGGCGAGAGGTGGTAGTCCGGCGGCTCTGCGCCGCGATCCTCGCGCTGGTGCTGGTCGCCGCCTGCTCGCAACCGTCCGCACCGAAGCCGAAACCCAGTCTGCCGCCGCCGACCGGGGTGCTCGTCCTCTACGACACCACCGGCGAGTTCGGCTCGCTCGGGGAGCTGTACGCGGTTCAGGCCGGCAACCTCGCCTCCCACTTCGACAAGTGGGAGGCGCAGCCGGTCACGCGGTACACGCCCGGCAGCGCCGCCCGGCACCGGCTGACCATCTACATCGGCTCGACGTACGACGAGCCGCTGCCCGACGCGTTCCTGGCCGACGTCGCCGCCGGCGCCGCGGTGCTGTGGATGGGCGCCAACATCTGGCAGCTCATCGAGAAGCGCGGCGTCGCCGGGCTGCAGAAGGCGGCGATCGATGAGTCAGCGGTCACCACGATCCGCTATCACGGCACCGAACTGACCCGCAACGCAGCCGCCGGTGCGATGGTCCGCGTCGGGACCGCCCAGGGCGCGGTCACGCTCGCCGACGCGGTGCTGCCCGACGGCGGCGTCGCGCCTTACGCGGTGCGGGCCGGCGCGCTCACGTATGTCACCGAGGTGCCACTGACGTACGTGACGTTCGACGACCGGTACCTCATGCTCGCCGACCTCCTGTTCGACCTGCTCGAACCGGGCGCGCCGCAACGGCACCGGGCGCTCGTGCGGATCGAGGACGTCGGCCCGCACTCCGACCCGGCCCAGCTGCGCACCATCGCCGACTTCCTGTCCGCCCGCGGCGTGCCGTTCTCGGTGGCGGTGTTCGCCGTGTACGACGACGCGGCCGGCGTGTACTCCGGCGGGGTCCCCGTGCACAGGACGCTGAGCGGCACGCCGGCGGTCGTGGACGCGCTGCGGTACATGGTCGGGCACGGCGGCACCCTGCTCATGCACGGCTACACCCACGGTCTCCTCGGGGCGAAGAACCCGTACGGCGTCAGCGCCGAGGACTACGAGTTCTACCGCGCCCACGTCGACCCGGACGGCACCGTCGCCCTGGACGGCCCGGTCCCGGACGACTCGGCCGAGTGGGCGCTGGGCCGCCTTGCCGCCGCCCGCCAGGAATGGACCGCGGCCGGGCTGACCCCCTCGGACATCTGGGAGTTCCCGCACTACACCGCCAGCGCCGTGGACTACCGCGCGATCGCGACGGCCCCCGGCATCCGGGCCCGCTACGAACAGGGTCTGTACTTCTCCGGCATTCTGAGTGGTACAGCCACCGGCAGCCGCTCGGTCAGCCAGTTCTTCCCGTACCTGGTCGACGACGCCTACGGCACGCCCGTGATCCCGGAGACCCTCGGCAACGTCGCCACCCAGCGGTTCAACCAGCACGGCGTGCGGCTCGCCCCGGACCTGATCGCCTCGGCGAAGCGGCAGCTGGTCGTGCGGGACAACGTGGCGAGCTTCTTCTACCACCCGTTCCTGGGCCTGCAGTACCTTCCCGAGCTCGTGGAGGGCATCCAGCAGCTCGGTTACACCTTCGTCCCGGCGACCTCGCTGCTCTGAGCGGCCTTCAGGTGGGGCTCTCCCCGCGGCGCGCCGTCAGGTGGGGCTCTCCTCGCGGCGCGCCTTCAGGCGGGGCTCTCCTCGCGGCGCGGCGCCGCCGGGGGAGCGCTGAGCCCGACGGTGAACAGGCGCCGGTCGACCTCGTTGAGCGCGAGCCGCAGCGCGCCGAGCGCGACACTGTCGGCGCCGAGCGTCGAGGCCCGCACGTCCGGCACCCGCAGGCACAACTTCTGCAACTCCCGCCGCAGCGGCTCCAGGACGAGGTCGGCGGAGCGGGAGAAACCGCCACCGAACACGACGACCTGCGGGTCCAGGGCGAGGACCAGCGCGGCGGTGCCGACGGCGATGTCCTTGACGTAGCGGTTCACCGCGGCGCGGGCGTCGCGGTTGCCGTCGCGGGCGGCGTTGAAAACCCAGGCGGCGGCGTCATCGGGGCTGACCGTGGTCGGCACGCCCGGGCAGCCCTGCAGGTGCGCCGGCGCCGACAGCCAGCGCACGGCCTTCAACGCGCCGATCTCACCGGCCGCACCGCCGAAGCCGCGACGCAGGACCCCGTCGATGATGAGGCCCGCACCCATGCGCATGCCGGCGAGGAGGAACACGATGTCGTTCGCGTCGCGGGCGGCACCCCGCCAGCGCTCGGCCAGCGCGGCCAGCTTGCAGTCGTTCTCCACGATGATCGGGCAGGTGAACCGGTTGCTGAGGTGCGCCGCGAGGTCGACGGTCTGCCAGCCCGGCAGCGGGGTGAACAGGGTCGTCTTGCCGGTGGCGTCGACCGGGCCGGTGACACCGGCGGTGACGGCCCAGATGTCCTGCGCGGCCTTGCCCGACTCCGCCAGGCAGGCGGCGAGCACCTCGTCGAGGGCGGCGAGCCGCTCGCTCGGGTCGGCGTCGGCTGCGACGGACCTGCGCGCGGTGTGCACGACGGTGCCGTCGAGGTCCGCGAGGAGCGCCAGTATCTTGTGGGCGCCGACGTCGACCCCGATGACGTGCCCGGCGCTGGCGCGGAACCGGTACCTGCGGGCGGGCCGGCCGACGACGCTGCTGCCGTCCGGCTCGACGACCGTGGCCCAGCCGCCGGTGACCAGCCCCTGCGCGATGACGTCGACCGCGGGGCGGGACAGCCCGGTCAGTTTGGCGAGCTCGGTGACGGTGGCCGGCGGCTGGTCGCGCAGGGCGCTGACGATCGTCAGCGAGTTCAGCTCCCGCAGCCGGGTCAGGTCGGTGCCCGCGATGACCTGATCTGTCACTGTGCGCCCCTTGACGTGTGCTGCCGGTATCCCCACCAATATTGCTATGGAGTTTACAAAGTCCGGGGGGAATCGCAAGCCCGTCACGATCGCGGTGGTCGGCGCCGGCCTCCGTGGCAGCGCGTACGCCCGCCTGGCCGTGGCGAGCGGACTCGGCCGGATCGTGGCCGTGGCCGAGCCCGACCCCACCCGCCGGGCCGCGTTCGCCGCTTCGCACCGGCCCGCGTCGGTGTTCACCGGCTGGGAATCGCTGGCGGCGGCCGGGCGCCTGGCCGACGTGGCGGTGATCGCGACGCAGGACCGGCTGCACGTCGAACCGGCCGTGGCGCTCGCGCGGCAGGGGTATCACCTGCTGCTGGAGAAGCCGATGGCGCCGACCGAGCCCGAGGCCCGGCAGATCGCCGACGCCGTCACCGCGGCCGGAGTGATCGGCGCGGTGTGCCACGTGCTGCGGTACACCGACTACACGCGTCGTCTCAAGGCGTTGCTCGATGACGGCCGGATCGGCACGCTCGTCAGCGTCCAGCACCTGGAACCGGTCGGCTGGTGGCACCAGGCCCACTCGTTCGTCCGCGGCAACTGGCGCCGCGCCGCCGACTCCGGGCCGATGCTGCTGACGAAGTCCTGCCACGACCTGGACTGGCTCGCCTACCTCATCGGCGCCACCCCACGCTCGGTGGCGTCCTTCGGCGGGCTCGCCCACTTCCGCCCCGAGCACCGCCCGGCCGGGGCATCGGACCGGTGCGTGTCCTGTGCGGTGGAGCCGTCCTGCCCGTATTCGGCGGTCCGCCTGTACACCCGCTGCCTGGACGACGGCGAGGACTGGCCGCTGAACGCGGTCACCCCGTCGCGGACCCGTTCCTCAATGCTTCTGGCGTTGCAGGACGGCCCCTACGGCCGGTGCGTCTACTCATGCGACAACGACGTGGTGGACCACCAGGTGGTGGCGCTGCAGTACGACACGGGCGTGACCGCCACGTTCACCATGACCGCGTTCACGCCCATGCAGCGCCGCCAGACCCGCCTGTTCGGCAGCCACGGCAGCATCGACGGCGACGGCCGCCACCTGCACGTGACCGACTTCCGAACCGGCCACACGGAGACCATCGACACGCACGGCTCCGGCGGCCACGCGGGCGCCGGCCACGACGGCGGCGACGCCGGCCTGGTGGAGGCGTTCCTGGCCGCGGTCGCCGCGGCAGACCCGTCCCTGCTGAGCTCCGACATGGCGACCAGCCTCGCCTCCCACCGCGTGGTCTGGGCCGCCGAACACGCCCGAACCACCGGCACGGTCGTGACCGTGTCCTCTTGACCAACTGCGGCGCATGCACGCGGTACCGTCCTTGTTGTGCTCGTCGTTCTGTGCCATCCATCGGACGTCGTGCCGGGCGCGGCGGAGCGGGACCGCTGGGTCGACCTCTTCGACCCGGCCGGCGCCGATCCCGGCAACATCAGTCGCTACCTGCGCGACATCTCCCTGGGCGCGTACAACGCCTCGGCCGTGCTCGTCACGGAGTGGCTCGACGTCGGGCACACCGCGGCGGATGCGGCCGCGGCCGGCGGGGGCGCGCAACGCGACCTGCTGGGCGGCTGGGGCGCGGACGCCGCGGAACGCGTCGGCCTCGACCTCGACGCGGGCACCGGTGTCGTCTTCGCCTACAACATCGACGCCGACCACGGCTCGCTCGGCGGCCGCCGCGCGGTCCTTGCCTACCGTGCCGGCCGGCCGTTCGAGCCCACCTTCATGGCCCATGAGGTCGGCCACGTCCTCGGGTTGGGCCACTCCCGCTCGCAGAGCGACGGCGAGTACGGCGACCGCTTCGACATCATGAGCGCCATGAACGTCTGGACCTTCCGCGACGCCTGGGGACGCGACGCCGGCCCGGCCGCGACGGGCATCAACCTCCAGCAGCTCGGCTGGATGGACGAGAGCCGGGTGTACTACGCCGACATCACCACGGCCGGCGGCTCCCTGCCGTCCGCGGACAACTTCCCCCTCACGCCGCTGTACCGGCCAGAGGTCGCGGAGGAGTCCCGGATGGTGGTGATGGCGACCCCGGCCGGCACCTACTACATCGAGTACCGCGAACAGAGCGGCTGGGACGCCGGCCTCCCGGGCCCGCGGGTGCTGATCCACCAGCACGAGAACGGCCCCGTGATCCTGGGCGGCGGGCCGGAACCGCTCGGCGCGCTCGCCCTGGGCGGCAGCGTGCAGCTGTCCGACGAGCCGTGCCCGTGGGGCCTCGCCTTCTACGCCGTGCGCGCAGACGGCTGCGCGGAAGTCGGCGTATGGGTCGACTACATGTAGGCCAGCCGGAGCCGGACCCTACCAAGTCGATCGACAAACTGGATGCAGTCGGAGCCACCATGTTCGGGCCGTGACTGTGGTGACTGTGTGGCCGGCTCAGTGGAGATCGGGTCCGCCCGCCTCCGCGAGTTCGGACAGCACACTGATCGCCTCGTCGACGTCGTCGGGGACGGCATCGGGGACGGCATCGGAGAACGATTCGGGTGCTTCCCCGTCAGCGAGGTGCGGGTACTTCTCGATAAGGAACCGCCGCCGGTAGGCAATGTCGGCGGCGTCGACGATCCGTTCCAGCGTGGCCCAGTTGAAGACGCCGCCGAGGACGATCCCGGCCGCGGGCACGACCTTGCCGAGCGACTGCTTGGTGACGCGAACACCGAATGCCGCCGCGAACCGCTTGTAGACCTGCGTGATGATCGACTGTTCCAGGACGGGCCAGGCCTTGCCGCGCACGAGTGCCTGGGTGAGCCGCGAGATGTCGGCCATGGCGGCGGTCTTCGTGCCCGAGCTTCTGGTGGCGGGCCACCACGCGGTTGGGGGAGAGCCCCACCCGCGAGACCCGTCCGACCGTCTGCCGCACCGACGCGAGCGCGGAGCCGCTCCAGTCGGTGACGCCGTCGGGTATGGCATCGGCGGCCTTACGCGCCCCTGAACCGATCACCTGGGCGCCCTTCACAACGAAGTCCTGCCCACGCGAAACGGCCGACTGCGCCCGTGGCTTGTTCTCCAGGTACTTCGTGGCCCGCTCGCTGAGCTTCGCTGCGCCGCTGGCGACCTGTCCGCTGGCGTTGCGCATCATCCGGGACAGGAGCCGGCCCTTGAACCGTTGGATGTCACGCCATGCCTCGAGCTCGTAACCCGACGGTTCCGTCATGCCGCGACTGTAGTGTCCCGGACCAGCGCAGAGAATGAACAAGTGGGTGCCGGAGCTGGTGTTCGTACGATGACTTCCCAGCCGGCCGGCCACCCGACCGCGTGGCGCTTGACGTCTCGGCGCGCGGGCCAGGAATCATGCACATCGCTTCATGGCGTCGGCCCGGGAGACCCGTCCAAGCGGCCGGAAAATCGGCATCGACGGACGACTTTGATGAAGCTCGCGATCCCCTACGTTGAGTCGGTATCAACGTACGGAGATGGAGCGATGGTTCATGACTCTGTTACGGCGTCACGGATTACCGGCGGGCATCTCGACGCTGTTGGCCGTCGGCACCGGAGCGCTGACGAACATCGCAACAGCGCAATGGCAGCCCTCGCTGGCCGCAGGTCTCGGCGTTCTCGTCGTCGGCTACGTCGGGTTCGAGGCGTGGCGGTCGACCCGGCAAGCTTCCGAGGACCAGCAGCCGCCGATGGTGTTCAGCGGTTCGGGATCCCACAGCATTTATCTCGGCCCCGTCGTCGCCCCACCTGCCGCCGCCACCGGAGCCACGAACCCGGTTCCACCCACTGCGGCCATCGCCGTAGCGGAAGGCTCCCTGGCGAGAGCGGTGCCACGGGTACGCAACGTCGCACCGCGGAATCCGGGCTTCGCGGGTCGCGACGACCTCATCACCCGCCTGCACGAGCGGCTGGCCGCCGGCGGAACCACGGTCGTGCAGGCGCTGCACGGCATGGGCGGGGTCGGCAAGACGCAGCTCGTGATCGAATACGTGTACCGGTTCGAAAGCGACTACGACGTCGTCTGGTGGATCTCGGCAGAGCAGCCGGAACTCATCGGCGACCAGTTCAGCGCACTCGGCGTCGAGCTCGGCCTGGCAGGAGCGGACACCGACGCACCGACGGCGGCACGTGCGCTCCGCTCGTACCTGCGCCAGCACGACCGTTGGCTCCTGGTCTTCGACAACGCAAACGACCCCGCGCACCTGCGCGAGTGGCTCCCCGACGGGCACGGCCATGTGATCGTCACGTCCCGGCTGGAGGGCTGGAACGATCTTGCGGCACCCGTCGAGATCGGCGTATTGACCAGGGCGGAATCGATTTCGCTACTGCGGTCGTACCACCCACGCCTGGAGGCGGACGACGCGGCGGGGCTCGCCGAAGCGCTGGGCGACCTGCCGTTGGCGTTGGCCCAGGCCGCCGGGTTCCTCGCGGAGACCGGGATGCGCAGCCGAGACTACATCGACCTGCTGGCGTCCAGGGCGACCCAACTCCTCGGCGAAGGACCGGCCGGCGCCTACCCCAGAACCCTGGCCGCAACGGTGCTCCTGGCCTCGACCCAGCTGACCCGCGTCGATCCCGCCGCGCTCGCGGTGTTGCGCCTGTGTGCCTTCTTCGCTCCCGAGCCGGTCCCCGCCGAGTGGTTCAGCCGCCCGCCCGAGGACGACGGATCCGTCCTGCGGCCACTCGCACTGGCCGCCGGCAACATCATCGAGTTTCGTCGCAGCATGGCCCGCGTCGCCTCGTTCGGCCTGGCAAAGGTCGATGTCGCCGGCGTCCAGATGCACCGGCTGATCCAGGCGATCGTCCGCGACCAGCTCGCCGACGGCGAACGTGACGTGGTCCGGCGGCATGTCGAGGCGGTCCTCACGTCGAACTCGCCCGGCGACCCCGCCGACCCGCCGAACTGGAGCGGTTGGGGCCGGCTGCTGCCGCATCTGCTTGCCGTCGAACCGGCCCGGAGCGACGACCCCATGCTGCGCCAGATGATCTGCGACGCTTGCTGGTATCTGCTGGCCCGAGGCGACGCGACCAGCGCCGAGGAGATCGCCGAGGAGCTGCACCGCTACTGGATCGGTCGTTTCGGCGAGGATCACGAAGACACCCTCTATGCGGCGGCCTGCCTGGCCCGGTCCTACCGGGACCAGGGCAAGCACGACATCGCACGAACGCTGGACGCGGACATCCTCGCCCGTCGTGTGCGGGTGCTCGGCCAGGACGCCCCACTGACGCTGCGATCGGCCAGCAATCTCGCGCTCGACCTGCACGCGCTGGAAGACATCGAGCAGGCCCGCCAACTCAACCAGGACACGCTGGAACGGCGGCGCCGCACGCTCGGCGACAACCACCCCAACACGCTGACCTCGGCCAGTCACCTCGCGGCAGACATCCGCGAGGCCGGCGACATCGAGGCCGCACTCGCCCTCGACCAGGACACCCTGACCCGCCGCCGCGAGGTCCTCGGCGACAACCACCCCAACACGCTCATCTCCGCCAACAACGTCGCCAGCGACCTGCACCTGCTGGGCAGGTTCGACGAGGCGTTGGTGCTCAACAGCGAGACCCTGCAACACCGGCGTCAGATCCTCGGCGACCAGCACCCGAACACCCTCAACTCCGCGAGGAACCTGGCCACGAACCTCCATGCGCTCGGCGACTCAGCGCAGGCACGCCGCATAGAAGCTCACTTCTCGCTGCCCGACACGCGGCCGTCAAGACGGGACCGAAGGCGGCCCCGTCGATGAGGAGGCCGGGCAGACCTTGACCAAGGCGCTGCAACGCCGGCTCCGCGAGGTGGGTTGGTGCACAGGCTGGCTGCGGCGCGTCAGGTGCGGCCCGGTCGGAGGTGGTCGCGATGCGCGTACTCGCGCAGCCGCGGGGCCCAGGTCTCGAGGCCGGGCACCACCCGGCCCACCTCTTTCGCCGACTCGTCAGCGCGACGGAGCGCGATCGCGGCCACCGCCTCAGGGCGCTCGGCGAAACGCTCCGCCTCCGGTCCGGTCATCGCGGCGCCCTGCCGGCTCAGGCTGAGGGAACTGGCCGGCGACAGGGCGTACGTCTCGGTGGCGGCCAGGTAGCGCTTCGCCTCCACGTGCAGGCCGACAAGGTCGGCAACGCGGTCGCCGAGGATCGGGCGCACCGCGGCGGCGCCGGTGTGGGCGTGGTCAGGATCGTCCCCGCCGGCGGCGTGGCCGATGTCGTGGACCAGCCCGGCGAGCTGCAGGCCGAGGTCGTCGGGGTGTCTGGTGCGCAGGACGTCGGCGCACTGCAGACCGTGCGCCAGCAGGTCGACCGGGTCGCCGTCCGGCGGCGGGGCGTCGAACACGCCGTCGAGTCCCGCGAACCAGCTCAGGAAGACGTCGACATCCGAGAAAACCGCCATGCCGGCAGGCTATCGCCGGCCAGATCACCCTGAGGCTCCACGACGACGGCCGGGCGGTGAACGGCGAGTGACAATGTCAGGTGGCCTCGGGGGGCAGCCACTCGTCGACGATCGCCAGCAGGGTGTCGCCGGTACGGATGGAATCCTGCCGGACGAGATCGACGAGGGCGGGCGTCAGTTCGCGACGTTCCAGCCACTCCAGGTGCCTGGCCAGTGTCGCGAGCTCCAGCAGGTAGCCCGAGCTGCCCGTCTGCCCCTCCAGCGCCGGGTCACGATCGTGGAGCATCTCGCCGGTGGCGTACCAGCTGGACACCAGGTTGGCGGCGGCGCCGACCGTGGCCCGGGTGTACGCGGCGGGATCGGGGTACCCGATGAGGTCGAGATGCTCGGCCAGGTTGCCGAAGGTCACGGTGATCCACGAGTCGTCACCGTCGAGGATCCGGTCCTCGGGGCCGGTCGGGACGAAGCCGCGAAGCTCCACGGCCAGCCGGCGGGACTGTTCACGGATCTGCGGCGCCCGTTCGGCGAGCGGACCGGGCTGCTCCCAGGCGAACCGCAGCGAGGCCTCCGCGGCGGCCCGGAACGCGGCACGGGCCGGAAATCGCGTGGTGCTGCGTTCGAAGAACGGGAAGCAGCGCTGGATCGCGCCCAGCGCGGCCACCAGCTGCTGCCGCACCGGCAGCCGGCCGGCCCGCTCCTGCAGCGCCTCGCACATCAGGTACCCGGGTGGCGGGGTCCATGTCACGGCCATGTCGCACCCGCATTCCTGACTGCCGTCCTCCGTTCGGCGGGACTGTACCGACGTGCGCGCAGCCGATCAAGGCAGCACGTTCGTCGGCATGACGGCTCGCCGGAGCCGGCGCGGCATTCCGGTCTTCCGCAGCCGCTGGGTCATGCCTAGGAACGGACGCTGCGGTCCGTCAGATGTAACTGCGGTGCGATGTTCGGTCCCGCCGGACGCCTACCTGCCCTCGTCGGGCGGGACATTGGACACGCTCGCGGAGTTGCCGAAAGGACGACCGTGGCACTCGGCCTGACCGGCCAGCCACGATCGGCGCTCAGTCACTCATGGCCTTGACGCCTCTCCGCTGAGCAGGCCGCGGACCTTGTGGTACTCGGCGGCCAGGTGCGGGTGCGTCTGCTCGAGCCGGTCGATGCCATCCGCGTGACGGATCTCGAGCGCCTGGGCCAGCAGCACGGTGCGGGCCTGCTCGTGGCGCCGCCAGGCGGCCCGGACGACGTCGGGCGTGGGTCGCTGCCCTGTGTCACCGAGCGTGGCGCGGACGGCGTCGGCGGCGAGGTTCTGCAGCTGGGCGAGGTGGTGCTGGCGGTCCCTCGGGTCGAGCCCGTGATCGACGAGCATCGGCAGGACCGCCAGGATGTCGTCGAAGACCAGTTCGGCACTCGTCCAGTCACCGCGTTCGGCGGCGACCGCAGCGCCCTCGCGGCCGGCGCGGGCCCGGATCATGGGTGGTGCGGTCGGGTGTCGCAGGGCCTCGCGAAAGACGCTCAGGGCCCGGTCGAGATCGGCGGTCGACCCGGTTCGTGCGTGGCGCTGGCGAAGGGACCGGCCGAGGTTGGCGAGATATCCGGCCCTGGCCGGGTCGTCCGCCGCGGCGGCGTCGGCTGCCGCCTGGCAGGTCGCGACGGCGTCCTCGAGGTCGGCCGGTGCCCCGCCGCGCGTGTAGCGGGTGGCCATCGCGATGCCCAGATTCGCCAGGGAGGCCGCGTAGTCGGGGTGGTCGGGCGGCATGGCGTCGACCGCCTGCCGACCCACCGTCACGGCCGCGTCCAGGTCGGCCGGCGCCTTCGTGAGACGGTGCCGGGACGCGAGCGCGGGGCCGAGGTTGGACAGGCAGGTCGCCCGGTCGGGGTGATCGGGCGGAATCTCGTCGATCGCCCGCTGGAGAAGGGCGATGGCCCGGTCCAGATCCTCGGCAATCTCGGTCCGGAGGTAGTGGGTGTACAAGGCGCTGCCGAGATTGGTCAGCAGCCCAGGCTCAGGGTGCGGCATTGCGGCCTCGGCATCCAGCCCGACGGCGATCGCCGCCTCCAGGTCCGCCAGCGCCCCGGTATGACGGTGGCGGGCCTGCAGTGCCGCGTTCAGATCCGACTGGACCTTCGCCCGGTTGGGCCGGTCCGATGCGACATGGCGGAGCGTCCGCTCGGCCAGCGCGATGGCGGCATCCAGGTCGGCCACGTTGCCGTTGCGGCGGTAGCGCGCCTGGAGGTCGGCACCGAGATCGGCAAGGCGCCTGGCCAGGCCGGCGGCCTCGGGTCGGGCGGCGTCCGCCGCCTCCAGAGCGGTCACGACGGCTCGGTCGAGATCGGCCGGCGATCCGGTGTGTTCGTAGCGGACCTGGAGCGCAGCGACGAGGTTCGACAGGAAGAGGGCGTAGTCGGGGTGGTCGCGCGCGGTGGCGTCCACCGCCTCCCGGGCGCTGGAGACCGATCGGTCCAGGTCGGCCGGCTCGCCGGTGTGCCCGTACCGGGTACGCAGGGCGTTGCCGAGGTTGGTCAGGAAACCGGCCCGGTACGGGTGGTGGTGCGGGAGGACCTCGACCGCCTGCTCGAGCCAGGCGACCGCCTGGCTCACCGCGGCCACGTCGGCCGCCAGATCCGGGTCCTGCAGGATCTGCATCGACTGGTGGTAGAGGCGCGCGGCGATGTCGCCGGCCACCTCCGCCTGACGCTCGAGGTATTCGCGGATCGGCTTCGGCACCAGCTCGGCCGCCAGGGGCAGCACCCGGCCGAAGGCGGCCAGCGCCACCGTGAGGTCTGCCGCGTCCCGGTCCTCGCCCGAGCGTTCGAACCGCACCCACCGCACGGCCGCGACGGTCAGCCACGCCTCGATGTCCGTGCGAGCGGCCACCGCGGCCAGGCGGTCGGTCAACGTCACGACGTCGGCCGCCATGATCGGCCCTGCGCTGTCGCCGTCGTTGTTGGCCACATCCAGCACGGCCGTCAACCGGCCGACCAGTTCGTCCCGTTCCATCGTGTCCCATTGAAGTGGACCCGCGACCGGAACGTATCCGTCGTCGGGCCGAACGACAACGCGAACGGGCAGAAGTAGGGTCCCGGGTATGTCCCTACGCGGTGATGCGGCGGCCCGGTGGCCCCACCTGTTGGACGAGATCCGGCAGGTGGCCGGCTTCGAGGGCTTCGCGCTGCCGCCGGCGATGGAGGCGTTGCACGAAGCCGCCGGCGTGGGGACCGTCGTGGCGATCACCGTCACCCGCCACGGCTGCGGGGCGCTGTGGCTGGACCGCGACGACGCGGGCAGCGTGGAGCTGCCCGACCTGACGATGAGCGACGCGGCCGAACACGCCAGAGACTTCCTCGACGCGATGAACACGCCATCGGGCCTCGTCGACGCCGCCGGGATCGCGCGGGTGCTCGCCTGGTTGTGGGACGCGGTCGCCGGCCCTGTGCTGGACGCCCTCGGCCACACGATCCAGCCGGACGTGCAGAGGCCGGACGGGTGGCCCCGGGTGTGGTGGATACCCACCGGGCCGTTGAGCGTGCTGCCCCTGCACGCGGCCGGCCACCACGACGATCCGCCGCAGGCCCGGCGCAGTGTGCTGGACCGGGTAGTGTCGTCGTACACGCCCAGCGTCCGGGTGCTTGCGGACGCCCGTGGGCGGATCGGCCGGCCCACGTCCGGGATGGCCGTGGGCATCAACCAGACGGCCGGCAGCGACCTGCCGCCGCTTCGCAAGGCCGAGACCGAGGCGAGCGGCGTCGCACGGCTGGTGCACCGGGACGCACCGCCGCTGCTGGGCCCGGACGCGACCCATGAGGCGGTGATGCGCCGCCTGCCGGAGGCCGGGTGGGCGCACTTCGCCTGCCACGGTTTCGTCGACCACGACGACCCGGGGCAGAGCTACCTGGCCCTCTATGACGCCCCGCTGAAGGTGCACGAACTGTTCAACGTGGAGCTGCGCAACCCGTACCTTGCCTTCCTGTCGGCCTGCACCACGGGCCAGGGATCGACGCGCCTGCCCGACGAGAGCATCCACCTCGCCTCCGGGTTCCAGCTGGCCGGCTACCCCCACGTGATCGCCACCCTGTGGCCGATCAACGACTCCATCGCGGTCCGCCTCGCGGAACGCATCTACACTGCCATCCATCCCGCGCCCGAGTCCTGGCACGAGCCCGGCCTGGCCCTGCATCGCACCGTCCATGCGTACCGGGAGCGATACCCGTCCGCCCCTCAGATCTGGGCGTCCCACGTCCACTTCGGGCCCTGAGGCCCCGACGCGTCGCAGCAGGGGATCGTCAGCCGCTCGGCGGGGCGTCGAGCACGGTGGGCACGTATTCGAGCAGCTGCAGCCGGCCGTCGAACGTGCGGTGGTCCACCAGGTCCAGGGTGATGTCCGGGTACCCGTCGAACAGGCGGTCATGTCCGGTGGCGCCGGTGATCACGGGGAAGACGACGACCCGGTACCGGTCGACCAGGCCGGCCTTGAGCAGCGACCGGCTCAGGCTGAGGCTGCCGATGGTGCGCATGGGCAGGTCGGCGTCCTGCTTCATCGCCCGGACCGCCTCGACCGCGTCGCCGTCGACCAGGGTCGTGTTGGCCCACGCCAGCGGCGCCTCGACGGTGGCGGAGAACACCACCTTCGGCTGCGCCGTCAACGCCGCCATGCTGGGCTCGTCCGGCATCTGCACGGCGAAACCGGACATCAGCCGGTACGTCGTCGCGCCCATCAGGGCCGTGTGCTCCTCCTGCCCGTCGAGCCAGGCCAGGTACTCCGGCCCTTCCAGGCCCCAGTAGCCGGGCCAGCCTTCGGCGGCTCCGTAACCGTCGAGGGACATGATGTAATCCACCATCAGATTCGGCATCGGTACCTCTCATCGGCTGCTGCAGCGGCGGTGCTGACAACGGCTCCGGCAGGCGCAGACCGCCCGCGGCCGTCAACATCTCCGCAAGCCTACGGGCAGGACAGGTCCGCCGCAGCGCGTCGGCGGCGCTTCACAGCAGCCCGGCGAGCTTGTACAGCACCAGCGACCCGGCCACGGCGACGTTGAGGCTCAGGCCGGTGCCGACCATCGGGATCTCCACGGCGCCGTCAAGCAGGTCCAGCGCTTCCGGCGGGATGCCGGTGGCCTCGTGCCCGAGCACCATGACGGTCCGGCGCCGCGCGACGGGCAGGTCGGCGAGCCGGACCGCCTCGTCGGCCAGCTCGACGCCGAGGACGTGCGCGCCCGCCCGGCGCTCGTCGGCGAGCCATTGCAGCGGGCTGCCGACCCGGTGCACGCAGGACGGCTGCCGCAGCGTGTTGCCGCGGGCGAGCGCCTCGTCCACCCACCCGAAGGGCGGCACGGCGAGGCACGCCCCGACGGCGTCGCAGGTGCGCAGCAGCGTGCCGAGGTTGGCACCGTGCATCGGCCAGAGCGGCGCGGCGACGAGGTGTCCCCAGCATCGGTGCCGGCGGGGTCGTCGGGTCGACCGGATCTCTTGAGGCGTCCGGACCCGGATCGCGGGACTCACCGCTCGGGAGCGAAGCCGCTCCTGTGTTCAAGACTCATGTGGGACACGCTTTTCGGCGCGTGCGGGCCATCAACGGGGACCTGGTTCCGCATCAGAATACATGCTGTCAGGCGAGCGCCGCATCGACCACGGTCGCCTCCATCCGACGCAGCAGTGCCGTCAGGTCGTCGCGGCTGATGGCGGTGGTGTTGAGCTGGGCCCGCACGCTGAGGGCGTCGTCGGCGTCGTTGATGTGGACCATCAGGGGCTTGTGGAGGTCCGGGAGCTCGCGCCACTCCAGCGTGGTCGGACCGGCGGCGCGCACGTCCGCCGCGGTCGGCACCGTCTCGATGGGGCCGTCCTCGGAACGGCGGTTGTTGAACAGGCACAGGTGGTCGAAGCTGACGCCGCGCTCACGGCTGACTTCGGCGATGATCCGGTCGAGGTCGACCTGCGAGTAGTACGCGTGCTTGTGCGCGGCGAGCAGCCGGCGCCGGGCCAGGACCACGAGGTCGTCGAACCCGCCGTCGGCGAGGTCGAGCGTGCACAGGCCGTGGTGGCTCATGTGGCCGGCGGCGTCGGCCAGGCCGGGCCGGAACCTGCTGTTCACCGTGATCATCGTGGCCACCCGGGTGGTTCCCGCCGCGTGCCCCAGCGCCTCCGCGTACGCCGCGTACAGGACCGGTGTCGTGGTCACACCGAGCCGGGCGGCGACGGCGCGAAGGGCTCGGTACAGGGCGGGCGACAGCAGGTCCAGCTCCCAGTAGCGGTGCTCCGCCGCCGCATCGCCGGCCGGTTGTGGAAGGCGTGGGGACGGCAGCGCCTGCAGTTGCGTCTGCCAGTACCGCAGCGCAGCCTCGTTCTGGCGCAGCGCCGACGGTGTCTGCTGCAGCTGTGCCTGCTCCAGTGGCTGCAGGCCGGGCGGTCGCGGCGGCTCGCCCGTCACGGGGTCGCGGCTGGTCAGGTCCTCGAACATGGCCATCGCGGCCGTCGGGTCGGCGACGTGGTGCGAGATTGCCACCACCAGGTGGGTCAGCGCCCCGGCCTGCCGGACGAGCGCCATCCGCATCGGCCATTCCCGCTCGTAGTCGAACGGGACGAAGTAGTACTGCGCGCTCACCTCGGCGGCGACGGCGGCCGGGTCGCGGTCGGCCGCGTCGTACACCTCGATGTGGGCCGTGCCCGAGTCCCGCACGACCTGCGTGACGCCGCCGTCCGGTCCGAAGCGCAACAGGGTGCGCATCGACTGGTACCGGCTCAGGTAGAACCGGTACTCCTCGACGTACTGGTCCACCGTCGCGCCGGGTTCGAGGTCCCTGACGGCGCCCAGCGCCAGTGAGCTGCCGGAAATTGCCATCTCCTTCCAGATGGACTGCTGGCCCCAGCTCAGGGGCCCCTCCCCGCTGCCGTCACCGGTGAACGGGACGGCGATGCGCTCGATCAGGCCGTTCATGAAGGTGGCTCCGTTCGACGGACGATACCCAGCGGCACTCTATCGGTCGATAGAGCGCTCTCTCGACGGGGACGGGTGGGCGCGGCAACGGTGACGCCGCTGCGGTGCCGGGGATGGCGATGGACGATGAGGAGTGGCTGGCGCTGCTGCGCAGCGTCGATCAGGCCGCGCAGCCGTTTCCGGCGGACCGCGATCCGTATCCGTCGTGGGTGCCGCCCGACTTCGACCGGGACGCGATGCAGGCGCGGTTCGGGGTGGACGGCGGGTGGAACTATGGCGCCATGCGTGATTTACGGGCATGGATGGCGCGGGTCGTCGCGGGTGGGCTGGGAGTGCTCCTGGTCGCCGTGGGCGGTCTGGTGGTGACGCCAGGCATAGCGGCCGCGGCGACGACGTTCTTCTCGTTCAGTGCGGGGGTGTTCGCGCCGAATCAGGTCAAACACGTCTGGTGGAACAATGCCAACTCCGACGCCTACGCGGCCGGGCTGGAGGTTTCCGGCACCGACGACCCCGGGGCGAAGTGTCACCTGGAGGTGCAGCGCACCTGGTATCAGCGCAACGCGTCCGGGGAGCGGGAGTTCCACCTGGAGATCGAGGGCGACTCGGTGCTGCGGTGCCAGGCGACGGTGTGGCTGGCGCGGCTGACCAAGTTCCGGGAGTCCTCGACCGGCACCCTGGCGGCTGGTCAGTCCCGGTCGTGGCACTGGAACAACGCGGACGCCGAGGGCACCGTCTACGCCGTCGGGGTGCTGCCGTCGCAGCCGGCGTCCGGTAGCTGCGCGATCGAGGTGAGCACGCAGTACCGGACCCAGCCGGACGGCGAGTACGAGTTCTCCTACCGGGCCACCAACGTCGGCACCGTCACGTGCAGCGCCACGTTGCGGCACGTGGCGCTCGGCGTCGACACCACCGTGGCGGTGCCCGAGGTGCCGGCCGGCGGCCCGTACAACATCGGGGTCCCCGGCGTGCCGGCCGGCACGAGGGTGATCGTCGCCGGTGCGGCCCAGAGCGTCACCCCCGCAGGGCCGTGCCAGGTCAGCGTCCTCACGACGTTCTACCAGCGGCAGGGAACCACGACGGGTGTCTACGCCGGGTACCGCAACACGGGCAGCGTCGCCTGCGAGTCGACGGCAACCTTCGCCCTGCTGTCCTGACGCGTCCATGGGCGCCGGGCGGTCGCCCTGAGACGGCCGCCCGGCTGAGGGCTACAGCTGGAGCACGACGGCGGTTGCCGTGAGGAAGGTGCGGTCGTCGTAGCCGCCGGCGATGAGGACACGGCCGTCCGGGAGCGCGGCCACCGCCGGGAACTGCCGCTCCGGGCCCGGAACGGTTCCCAGTGCGCGCAGCTCACCGTCGGCGTAGGTGTCCACACCGTATCCACCCGCGATCACGACCCGGCCGTCGGCCAAGCTGAGGACCGCTTCGGAGATCTTGTACCGCGGCTCGGACATCGGCGGCCCTGGCCGGAACGTCCCGGAACGTGGGTCGAAGCGTTCGGTCCGGGCGAGCCGGGCCTGCGGCTCGTCGGCGGTCTGGCCGCGGCGTACCGACACCGTCCCGGCGGGCGTGAACCGGCCGGTCGCCGGGTCGTACAGCTCCGTGCCGGCCAGCGGCGGCAGCCGCTCACCCGAGAACCCGCCGACCACGAGGACGCGGCCGTCGGCCAACGCCGTCGCGGTGTGACCTGCCCGCGGCGCGGACAGCGGCGGGCCGGGTGTGAACCGTCCGGTCACCGGGTCGAACAGTTCGCTGTCGGCCCCGGCGGTCCCGTCACAGTGATCCACCACGCAGCCGCCGATGATCAGCACCCGTCCGCCGGGCAGCGGCGTCGCCGTGTGCGAGGCTCGCGGGGTCGCCATCGCCAACCCACCCTGTGCCTGCGTGGTGACCTGCGACCGCTGAGGCGGTGATGGCCGGGACTGGTCCGAGGTGCAGCCGGTGGTGAGCCCGCCGGCCGCCACGATCACGCACACCGCGGATGGAGCGCGCACTGCCCACCTCCAGAACGACGAGGACCTGCAACGTCGATCCCGCGCGAGGCGTCCAGGTTCCCGGCGTCCGTGCATGGGTTGCCGGGGCGCCCCATGCACGGACGGTCCGCGATCTACTGGAAGGAGATGCTGTCGATGGTGATGGTGCTGTTGCCGCCGTACCAGAAGCCCATGGCGAGCTGGGCGGGGCTGGTGCGGCTGATGCCGTTGGCGACGAGCGGGATCCTGATGTCCTGGTAGGTGGTGGTCAGCGCCGGGTGGCCGCCGCCGTCGAGGGTGTAGTCGCCGAAGACCTTGCTGGTGCCGCCGAGGCTGAGGTTGAAGTGGGACTGTTCGCCGCCGGTGGCGCCCTTCACGCGCACGACGAGGTAGGTGTACGCGGACACGTCGGTGCCGACGTCGCTGCCGAACCAGCCGCAGTTGTTGTACTGCAGGGTGAGCGCCCCGCCGGAGACGGCACCGTTGCCGCCGCCGTTGGTGAAGCAGTTGCCGCCGGTCCACCGGCCCAGGTCGTTCTTCGCGGCCGAGGGGTACGCGGGCGTGCCGTCGAAGTCGTCGAGGACCAGGCCGACCGGGGGTGGGGTGGCCGTCGTGGCGGTCAGCGGCGCCGACGCGGTGGAGACGTTGCCGGCCGCATCTCTGGCCTTCACGGTGTACGTGTACGCCGTCCCCGCCGACAGCCCGGTGTCCGTGTAGGAGGTACCGGTCGGCGAGGCGACCTGCGTACCGTTGCGGAACACCTGGTATCCGGTGACGCCGACGTTGTCCGTGGCCGCGTTCCAGGACAGCGAAATCGATGTCGTGGTTGTGGCCGAGACCGCCAGCCCGGTCGGGGTGGACGGTGCCGCGCAGTCGGTGCAGCCGACGCCGACGGTGACGGTGTTGCTGGCCGCGGACTCGTTGCCGGCCGCGTCGCGGGCGGTGACCGTGTAGGCGTGCGATCCGGCCGGGACGCCGGTGTCGGTGAACGTCGTGCCGGTCACCGTGCCGACGACCGTGCCGTCGCGGCGGACCTGGTATCCGGTGACGCCGACGTTGTCGGTCGCGCCGGTCCAGGACAGCGACACCGACGTGCTCGTCACGGAACCGGCGGTCAGGGTCGGTGCGGACGGCGGTACGCAATCCGAAGTGCAGGAACCGACGGTGATGGTGTTGGTGAGCACGTTATAACCCTTGCCCGCGTCCCAGGTGCCGGTGTTGGCGAGCCGGACCGAGTAGGCGGGGTTGCCGCGCAGCCCGGTGGCCTGGTCGGGCAGCCACAGGGCGAGCTTGTACGTGCCCGCGGTCATCGCCGGCAGCGTCACCGTCTGGGTGGGGACGGTGACCGCGCCGGGCCGCCAGGTGCGCGGGTCGAGACCGGTGAGCGGCACGTTGTACCGGGAAGCGCCGTTGTCGAAGACCAGGAACACCGGGCGGGGCTTGATGATGCCGGCGTAGCCGTCGTTGGTCAGGTGCGCGGCGAACGTGAACGCGCTGCCCGCGACGGCCTGCGTGGTGTACGTGGCGTCCTGCAGGCGCAGCCGGTAGCCGAGCTTGCGTTCGATGCGGGTGAACAGGGTCTCCGCCGGGTCGTTTCCGGACGCGGCGAGGTGCGCGGCCTTCCAGATGTCGGTGTTGACCGGGGCGTAGTCCTCGTTGATCTCGGTCCAGTGCTGGTGGGACAGCTCGTACTGGGCGTTGACGCCGGCCGCGTCGTTGGCGCCGCTGGCGTTGCAGGTCTCACCGCCGATCATCTTGTTGCCGCCGGTGGTGGTGGCCATGTCGTACACCCACTGCTTCTTGACCGACACGTCGAACCAGCCGAGCCACGAGTTCTGGTCGTAGGTGCCCATGTCGGCGGTGTCGGCGAGGAAGCAGTCGTCGTGGAAGCCGAGCCGGTCCTTGTCCTGGGCGGTCATGAGGCAGTTGTCCGGCAGCGGGCAGCCGGCCGGCGGGGTGGTGCGCTGCGCGAACTCGTAGTTGAAGATGGGGTAGCGGATCAGCACGGGCATGCTGGCCGGGGTGCTGCTGAGCAGCTTCTTCACCAGGCGGTAGCGCACCGGTGCCTGGCTCTCCTCCGACGACGCGGTGTACGGGCTGGAGTGCCACTCGCCCCAGGCGCCGAAGAACCCGGCCTCCAGGTGCAGGATCACGTCGGCGTTGGCGGCGAGGACCGGGGCGAGCTGGTCGATGTGCCGTTCCATCTGCGGTTCGGTGACGGCGGAGTAGCCGTCCCAGACGTAGGCGACCCGCAGGACGATCTTCATGCCCTGGGTGCGGATCGCGGCGAGGCCGGTGCCGAGGTTGGTCAGCAGCGCGGGTGGCAGGTCGCTGGTCTGGTACTTGTCGAGGTGCAGGTAGCTGTGGATGAGCGTGTTGCCGTTCGTGCGCGCCCGGGCGAAGGTGCGGTCGAGCATGTCGGGGTTGAACCCGGGGATGGTGTTGCTCGCGTAATCGTTGACGGCCGGGTCGTCGACGATCTCGTAGCGGTTGTGGAAGCCGCGTTCGGGGTTGGTGAAGACGCCGGTGAGGTCGGCGGTGTATGTGGCGGTGGTCGTGGGCGCTGCGGCAATAGCGGCGCCGGGCGTCAGCGTCAGCGCGAGGGCCAGCGCGACGGCGAAGGTCCGTTTCATCGTTCTCCTTGAGAGAGCCGGCTTGAGGGTGCCGGCGCCGTCCACAGTGGACGGCGCCGGCCGGCGGTCAGTTGGTGAAGGAGAAGTGGTCGATGGAGATGCTGCTGTTGCCGCCGTACCAGAAGCCCATGGCGAGTTGGCCGGGGCTGGTGCGGCTGATGCCGTTGGCGACGAGCGGGATCTTGATGTCCTGGTAGGCGGTGGTGATGGCGGGATGCCCGCCGCCGTCCAGGGTGTAGTCGCCGAACACCTTGGTGGTGCCGCCGAGGCTCAGGTTGAAGTGCGACTGCTCGCCGCCGGCGTTGCCCTTGATCCGCACGACGAGGTAGGTGTACGCGGACACGTCGGTGTTGACGTCGCTGCCGAACCAGCCGCAGTTGTTGTACTGCAGGGTCAGCGCCCCACCGGAGACGACGCCGCTGCCGCCGCCATTGGTGAAGCAGTTGCCGCCGGTCCACTTGGCCAGGTCGTTCTTCGCCGCCGACGGGTAGGCGGGGTTGCCGTCGAAGTCGTCCAGGCCGATCCCGCCGCCTCCGCCGCCGCTCGCGTTGGTGGTGACGGTCAGCGGGCTGGACGCGACCGAGGTGTTGCCGGCTGCGTCATAGGCCTGCACGGTGTACGTGTAAGCGGTCGAAGCGGTGAGCCCGCTGTCGGTGTAGGAGGTGCTGGTGGTGGTGCCGACCTGGGTGCCGCCGCGCAGGACGCGGTAGCCGGTGACGCCGACGTTGTCCGTGGACGCGGTCCAGGTCAGCGAGACGCTGCTGGACGTCTTCGCCGGTGAGGCGAGCCCGCCCGGGGTGGACGGTGCGGTGGTGTCGCCGCCGGTCGTGCCGACGCCGATGCCGCCGAGGCCGAGCCATCCGTCGGCGTTCTGGGTGGTGTTGCCGAACCGCAGCTTCTTCGCGGCCGGGCTGACCGCCTCGAGGGGGTTCTTGACCCGCATGACCAGCTGGTAGGAGCCGGTCGCCACGCCGGTGAGGCTGACGGCGGACTGGAAGTACTGCGGGTAGCCGAAGTCGCGGTAGGTGGGGTCGGCGCCGACGCCCCAGTCGGGGAAGGCGCGGATCTTCAGCGGCTGGACGGTGCGCAGGTCCCAGGGGGTGTCCCAGGTCTTCACGACCGTGCCGGCGGAGTTCTTGAGCCCGAGCGTGACCGTCCACGGGTAGTAGAACGGGGCCACGCCGTTGTTGGCGAGCGTGACGCCGACGGTGGCGGTGCTGCCGGAGACGGTGTTCTGGTAATACGCGTGGGTGGCGGTGAGGTCGTAGCCCATGAGGCGCACGGCGGCGGCCACGTTGGCGTCGGTGGGGGAGTAGCTCTGGCTGGTCTGGTTGATCTTCCAGGTGGTGTGCTCGAGCTCGATGCAGGCCTTCATGTTGTCGACCTGGCCGGAGCCGCCGGGCCAGGCGCTGAACGCGGAGCTCTGGATCTCGGGGCGGACCTCACCGCCCATCGAGCTGGTGATCCACTTGTTCTCCACGCCCATGTTGAGCGCACGCTGCAGCTGCGCGTAGTCGGCGCCGCCCATGGACTGCGGCAGGGTCACGCCGGCGAGGGGCGAGCCTTCGCGGTAGCAGAACGAGTCGTCGTGGTAGCCGATGTCGCGGGTGTTGGCGGCGCCGCCGGCTGAGTCGGGGTAGCGCACCTCCAGCTTGGTCTGGTTGAACGCGGTGTCGAACGCCTGGATGATCTGCGCGCCGTGGGCGTCGGTCGGCATCAGGTTCGGGTAGCCGTCGGCGGTGTCGGTGTCGAAGGGCCAGGTGTGCCACTCGCCCCACAGGCCGACGAGGCCGAGGTTGATGAACCCGATGCGCGGGTCGCCGTCGTAGCGGGCGCCGAACGCGGCGATGAAGTTGGACACCGCGCTGAGCAGGTAGGGGCTGTCGTAGTCCGGGGAGACCGTGCCCCAGAAGGTGTTGTTGCGATACGTGACGTGCCCGTCGAAGCAGTGCGGAATGGCGTTTCCGGGGTGGCTGCCGGTGCCGCCGGGGTACTCCATGTAGAGGCGGATGGCGGCCTGGTTGCCGTAGGAGGCGATCTCGTTGAGCGCGTTGTCGACGATCGACCAGTCGTAGGTGCCGCAGTTCGTGGCGCTGGTCATGACCTCGGAGAGCCCGAAGTAGCTCCACGCGAGGGAGCGCGGATAGCCGGAGTTCTGGTTGTCGCCGGGGAAGTAGAAGCGGGCGAAGCCCTTGAGCGGGTTGTCCAGGGGGCTCGGGGCGGCGGTAAGCGGGTGGTCGGTGAGCGACGGGCTGGGCGTCGCCGGTGCTGCCGGGCGGGCTGGCGGGCCCGCGGGTGCCGCGGCGCTGGGTGTCGCCACGGCGAGCACGGCCGTGGCGGCGGCGGTGCAGAGTGCGGCGGCGAGCGCGGAGCGACGCCGCCACAGGGCGGTACGCATGGATTGAACCTCCGGGATGTGAGTTCGTGATACGAGGAGGTGTTGACAAACTTTCTCTGAGCTTCATCATTATTAACGGCCGTCCACCCCCCGCCGCAAGACAGAAGACTCGACGACTTTCGATGAATGAAACGAGGCCGGATCGTGACGATGCGTAACTCCCTGGCGGTGACCGCCCCGCCGGCATCGGGCCCGCCCGCCGGCCCCGCCCCCGGGGGCGCGCGCCGTCACCGCGACGACCGCCGGGTCGCCTGGCTGTTCCTGGCGCCGGTGCTGGTCGGTTTCGCCGTGTTCTACCTGTACCCGACCGTCCGCGGCGTCTGGTACTCCCTCACCGACTACAGCCTGCTCAACACCCCGTCATACGTCGGCGCCGACAACTACACGAAGCTCATCAGTGACGCACAGTTCTGGAGCTCGCTGCGCATCACCGGCTACTACGTGCTCGTCAACATCGGCACGCAGACGCTGCTCGCTCTCGGCCTGGCCGCGCTGATGCACCGGCTTACCCGCTCGGTCGTGTTGCGCGCGACGCTGCTGCTGCCGTGGCTGGTCCCCAACGTCACCGTCGGCCTGCTGTGGATGTGGCTGCTGGACGCCAACCTCGGCTTCGTCAACCACCTGGTGTCCGCGATCGGCGGGGAACCGCGCAGCTTCCTGGGCAACGCGGACCTGGCGATGCCGTCCATCGCGCTCATCAACACCTGGGCCTACACCGGCTACACGGCGCTGCTGCTCTACGCCGGCATGCTGCAGATCCCGCCGCACCTCTACGAGAGCGCGTCGCTGGACGGCGCCGGCGAACTGCGGATGTTCCGCCGGATCACGCTGCCGCTGCTGCGCCCGATCCTCGCCCTGGTGCTGGTGGTGTCGCTGATCGGCTCGTTCCAGATCTTCGACACCGTCGCCGTCACCGAGAAGGTCGTGCCGGTCGGCGCCACCCGGGTCATCTACCTCTACATCTACAAACAGGCCTTCACGTACTTCCACATGGGCTACGCGGCCGCGGTCGCCATGGCGCTCGTGCTGATCCTCGGCCTGCTGACCGCCGTGCAGATGTGGCTGCTGCGCGCCTCACGATCGGACCTCACCTGATGACCCGCCGTTTCCGGCCGGGCCGGCTGCTGGCCTGGACCCTGCTGATCGTGGTCGTCGTCGTCACGATCCTGCCGTTCTACTGGATGGTCCGCACGGCGCTCACCCCCGCCGCCGACATCTACGCCGACAGCACCGGCATCGTGCCCAAGCACCCCACAATGATCAACTTCTGGCGCGTCCTCGGCCTCGTCGACGAGCAGAAGGCCCGCGACGCCGGCGGCTCCGGCGCGAAAATCAACTTCCTCCGGTACGCCCTCAACTCGATCATCTACAGCGGGCTCATCGCGGGCGTCCAGACCTTCTGCTGCGCAATGGCCGGCTACGCCTTCGCCCGCCTGCGCTTTCCCGGCCGGGACCTGCTCTTCGGCGCCGTCGTCGCAGCGCTGATGGTGCCACCCATCTTCACCCTGCTGCCCAACTTCTCCCTCGTGCGCAGCCTCGGCTGGATCGACACGTTCGCCGGCATGGTCGCCCCGACGCTGCTGATGACCCCGTTCGCGGTGTTCTTCCTGCGGCAGTTCTTCCTCTCCGTGCCCGCCGAGGTGGAGGAGGCAGCCACCATCGACGGCGCCGGCCGCTGGGGCATCTTCTGGCGGGTCATCCTGCCGATGAGCCGCGGCCCGCTCATCACCATCGGGCTCACCACCTCCGTGTGGGCCTGGAAGGACTACCTGTGGCCGCTGCTCGTCGGCCGCGGGGAGGACAACCGGGTGCTCACCGTGGCCTTCGGCGTGTTCCTGCAGCAGTCACCCAACACCCAACCGGACTGGACCGGCCTCATGGCCGCCTCCACCCTCTCCGTCCTGCCCGTCCTGCTCCTGCTGATCTTCTTCGGCAAGCGCCTCGTCCAATCGCTGAACTTCACCGGCATCAAGTGACGACACCCCTCATTTGCGAAAGGTAACCCCCGTGAACCCACGATTCCGCACGGCGGCCGCGCTGACCGCCGCTGCGCTCGCCCTGCCTTTGGCCGCCTGCTCCTCCGAGTCCGGCGACGACGGCGGCAAGGTCACCCTCAACTACTGGCTGTGGGACGACAAGCAGCTGCCCGCCTACCAGGCGTGCGCCGACGAGTTCACCAAGGCCAACCCGAACACCACCATCAAGTTCACGCAGACCGCGTGGCAGCAGTACTGGCAGAACCTCACCACCCAGCTGGCCAGCGGCAGCGCCCCCGACGTCTGGACCGACCACGCGTCCTACTACCCGCAGTTCGTGACCAGCAACCAGATCCTGGACATCCAGCCGTTCGTCGACAAGGACAAGGTCGACCTCAACCAGTACCAGGCCGGCCTCGCCGACCTGTTCGTCAAGGACGGCAAGCGCTACGGCCTGCCGAAGGACTGGGACACGATGGCCCTGGTCTACAACACCAAGCTCGTCCCCGACGCCAGTGGCCTGGACAAGCTCACCTGGAACCCCGGCGACGGCGGCACCTTCGAGCAGGCGATCGCCAAGGCATCCGTCGACGCGCAGGGCCGCAACGGCCTGGACCCCGCCTTCGACAAGAACAACGTCAAGGTCTACGGCTTCCTGCCCGAGTGGGCCGACGGCTCGCAGGGCCAGAACGGCTGGGGTGACCTCGCCGTCGCCAACGGCTTCACCTACCTCGACAAGAACCCGTGGGGCACCAAGTACAAGTACGACGACCCCAAGCTCGCCGAGACCATCGGCTGGTTCAAGCACCTGATCGACAAGGGCTACGCGCCGAAGTTCGACAAGCAGTCGACCATCGGCCGCGACGCCACGATGGACTCCGGACAGGCCGCGTTCACCATCGTCGGCTCCTGGACCATCGGCACCTACCTCGGCACCGGTGCGAAGCAGCAGTACGCCTTCGCCCAGCTGCCCACCGGCCCGGCCGGGCGCAAGACCGCCATCAACGGCCTCTCCGACGCGATCTACGCCGGCACCAAGCACCCCGACCAGGCGTGGTCCTGGGTGAAGTTCCTCGGCTCCTCCGCCTGCCAGGACATCGTCGGTGACAAGGCCGTCGTCTTCCCGGCGGTCAAGTCCGGCACCGAAAAGGCACTCGCCGCCCACAAGGCCGCCGGCCGCAACGTGCAGGCGTTCACCGACCAGGCGACCGCGTCCGGCGGCACGTTCTTCCTGCCGATCACCGACCACGGCAACGAGGTCAGCCAGATCGTCCAGGACGCCATCCAGTCCGTCGTGGTCGGCCAGGCCGCCCCGGCCGACGCCCTCAAGAAGGCCAACGACCAGGTCAACGGCCTGTTCAAGTAACGCCTTCCCCTTTGCTCGCCTGCTTGTCCGCGCGGTGGGGCGCTGTGGTCGCGCCCCGCCGTGCAATTTCTGAAGAGGAGAACCATGGCACAGCTCGTCGAGGTCGGCGGACACCACTTCGCCCTCCAGCACTCCGCGAACGGGGCACCGCAGCCCGTCGCAGGCGGTGTCCTGCTACCCCCGGGCCGGGTGGCGATCCTGCACGGCCTCGGCGACGCGTCGTTCTACCGGCACGGACACAACTCGTGGAGCCCCTGCGGCTGGCGGCGGCTGAGCGAGACGCCGCTGCGGGTGCCGAACCCGCAGCGGCTCGTCACCGCCGACGACCCCACCTTCGACGACCCCACCCGGCACCACTCCTCGGCCGTCGCCGCCCTGCAGTCCGCTGACGGCCGGACCCTCCTGCTGGGCGCGCTCGGCCTCGACACGCCCCGGCTGGTCGCCGATCACGACACCCTCACCGGCTGGTACGCCAGCGCCGGCGCCGACTGGTTCCTCGCCCACGGCACCGAGGAGGACGTCTTCAGCGCCTACACCGAGCAGCTCCGGCTGCGGTTCGGCGGCAGCACCCGCCACGCCGGCAACGTCTGGTGCAGCTGGTACGCCTACTACGAGAACGTCACCGAGAGCCAGCTGACCAAGGACATCGCCGACCTCACCGGGCTGCCCTTCGACGTCGTGCAGATCGACGACGGCTGGGAGGAGCTCGTCGGCGACTGGCAACCCAACGCCAAGTTCCCCAGCGGGATGCGCAGCCTCGCCGAGCGCATCACCGACGCCGGCTTCACCCCCGGGCTGTGGCTCGCCCCGTTCATCGCGCTGCCACACTCCCGCATCGCCACCTCCCGACCGGAGCTGCTGCTGCGCGGCGCCGACGGGAAGCCGGTCATCGCCGGGTACAACTGGGGCGGGCCGTACTACGCGCTCGACCTGGCCCGCCCCGACGCGCTCGAACACGTCACCGACCTCATCCGCACCGTCGTGCACGACTGGGGCTTCCGCTACCTGAAGCTCGACTTCATCAACGCCGGCGCCGCCCCCGTTCCGAACGCCGACCGCTCACGCGAGGCGCTCTACCGGGAGGGGCTGCGGGTCATCCGCGAGACCGCCGGCGACGACGTGTACCTCCTCGGCTCCGGCGCCATGCTGCTGCCGTCCCTCGGCCTGCTCGACGGCATGCGCAGCGGCCCCGACGTCGCCCCGATGTGGGACAACTACGCCTCCGTCGACCCGTCCGACGCGACCGCCCGCAACGCCGTCGTCAACAGCCTGCACCGGCTCTGGCAGGCGCCCCTGGTCGAGGTCGACCCCGACGTCATCTACTTCCGCAGCAAACTCAACCTGCTCACCACCCAGCAGCTGCAGTGGCTGCGGGACCTCGCCGACATCTGCCGCTTCCGCGCCGTGTCCGATCCGCCCAGCTGGCTGACCCCCGCCGAACTCGAGGACCTCCGCGACTACCTCGACGCCACCCCGGCGGTTCGCCGCCTCGGCCGCTACCGCTTCAGCGTCGACGGCCGCGACGTCGACTTCGGCCCAGCCGTCGCCGCGGACACGGGCGGCCAGCTGTACCCGATCTCGTGACGTCATGTCTACGACCTTGCTGCCGTCCGTGCGCCACCAGCGGATCCTGGAACTGCTGGCCCAGCGCGAGTTCGTCACGATCACCGACATCCGCGAGGCGACCGGCGCGTCGCTGGCCACCACCCAGCGCGACCTGACCAGCCTGGCCCGCAGCGGCGCGCTGACCCGCCTGCACGGCGGTGCCACCCGACCACCGGCGCCACGCGGCGAGACCCGACTGCTCGCCGCGTGCCTGGCCCGCGGCCGGCACGCCCTCGACCGCCACGACCTCACGGCGGTCGAGGACGCCCTGCACCAGGCCCTCGCCGCCTGCGAACGCCTCCGCCGCACCCGTGCCGCTTCCGGAACCGCATCGGCTCGGTCCCCGTGGCGGTGACGTTGCGACTTCAGGCATCAGTTGCCTTCTTGACGAGGGCGGTGATGGTCGCCGCGGCTTCGTCGCTGAGCTCGGCGACGGCGTACGACGTGGGCCACAAGCCGCCGTCGTCGGCGAGGTTGGCCGCGGAGGTGAAGCCGAATGTCGAGTAGGGCTCCTTGTCGCCGTGCCCACTGCGGAAGAAGCACACCACCTTGCCGTTCCTGGCGTAGGCGGGCTGCCCGTACCACAGCTTCGGCGACAACTCAGGCGCCGCGCCGGTGACGATCGCGTGGACGCGTTCGGCGAGCGCGCGGTCTGACGGCTCCATCCCGGCGATCTTCGACAGCACGTCGACCTCGCCGAGCGCCGCCCGGTTGCCCCGGCCGCGGTTCGCGTCCTTCTTCACCTCCACGGCCCGTTCCTTGATCGCGGCGCGCTCATCCTCGGAGAGGCTGTCCGGGCTGGTCTTCCTGGTCGCGGTCATCGTGTCGCTCCTCCTGGCGGTTGCCGGCATGCGGTGTCGCCAACGTAACTGCGCTTCGGCAGCAATCGCTTCTTGATTCCGGACCGATGCGGCGGATGCCTCCGCCGTACCTCGGAGCGGCGTTGAGGCAGCGCACAGTCGTATGCTGCTATTGATCACGGACTGCCGGTTGCAGCCCCGGCCGTCGCTGCCCGAACAGAGGAGCTGCCGATGCCGCACGTGACGCTCCACGCGCTCGAACACGAGCTGGCCGGACGCGAACCCGTCCTCATCACGGAGCTGACCAACGCCGTCGTGTCCGTGTACGGCGACTGGGCCCGAAGTTCGGTGGATGTCAGGCTCATCGGCATCCCGGCCGGACGATGGGCCCGTGGTGGAGCGGCGGTCACCACGGCCGCACCCTCGGTCACCTTCGGCCTGCGCGAGGAGGTCTTCGCGCGTGAGGACGCCGCCGGCGTCGTCGCGAAGCTGGTCGCCGCGTTCACCGATGCCGTCACCGCCGCGTTCGGCGACGACTGCCGCGACGAGGTGCTCGTCGAACTCGTCGGCCAACCCACGTCCCGGTCCGGGCTCGGCGGCCAGGTCATCAGCGACCGGAAAGCCGGCGGCTAGCGCTCAGCACCGCTCCAGGAGGCTCGCATGTTCGAGACGGCACTGGCCATGGCGGCGGCCGAACTGCTCGACGGCGCGACCGTCATCCACGGCGACGACTTCTACCTGCAGACCACGTGGCCCCAGACCCGAGCCCATCTCCTCGTCCGGGGCCACTGAAACTCGCCCGCGCAGGCCGGAAAGAACGCCTCCTCACCCACCCGCGAGGGCGACGCCGTGGCGGCTGGTCACCGAGAGGATCGCCGCCATCGAGTCCGTGGCCGGCCGGTCTGCCGGGACCGAGTCGGCGAAGTCGGCGAAGTCGGCGAAGAACCGTCCGGCGCCGTCGCCGGAGGTGATCGCCAGGAACCTGGCGGACCCGCCGACGACCTCGAACGTGGCGGGGGTTCCGGCCGGGATGACGACGATGCCGCCGGGCTCCACGTCGTGCGGCGTGCCGTCCACCAGCGCGGTGATCCGGCCCTCGATCAGGTACAGCACGCCGCTCCACGGCGAGACGTGCGGGGGCGCCGGCGGGGCGGCGGGGGCGATCACCTCGAAGACCTCGAAGGCCCCGGCGGTGTCCTGGACGGCCGCCTTCGCGACGTGATCGCCGTCGATCATCGGGTAGTGCCGGCCGTCGCCGGGCCGGACGTGGACTGCGCTCATGGCTCCTCCTCGCGATGCGTAGGAACAGCCTCGGCCGGCGCAGCGGCACGGGCGCGGCGGCGAGCAGGTCGCCGAGCCGGGTCCAGGCGTCGGCGGCCTCGAGCAGCGCATCGCCGTCCTCGTCGGCCCAGGCCCGGGCGTGCGCGCGGGCGGCCGCGGCCCGGGGGCCGAGGCCGGCGAGGGCGTCGAGGCGGGGCAGGGCCGTGGTTGCGTCGCCGAACTGGATCGCGGTCTGCCACGCGAGCACCTCGTAGGCCGGGGCGCCCGTCTCACGGGCGAGGGCCGCCGCGGCGACGGCGTGGCCGAGTGCCTCGGTCGTCGATCTCTCGGCGGCCGCTCCCCACGCGCGCGCAAGCAGGTCGTCGGGCGCGAGGAGGCGGTACGCCGGATGCTGTCCTTCGACGATGCCGGCCAGGAGGGGTGCGGCCGCGGCCGCCTGGCCGCCCTGCGCCAAGGCCGTCGCCAGCAGGGTGCGGCAGCGGAACCGGAACTCGTGCCCCGAGTCCGCCAATCCGGCCCACGCCTCCCGCAGCGGGAGCAGCGCGTCGCGGACCCGGCCCCCGGCGAGGGCGGCATGCCCGGCGACGACCAGCCCCATCAGCCGGGCCGGTCTCGGGAGGTCGGCCGACGCGGCCTGCATCCGCCGGGCCGGGTCGTCACCCCGGTCCGGGGTACCGGCGAGGCGGTGCCCGAGCACCTGGTAGTCCGCGAGCCCGAACCCGGGGATGGCGGTCGGCACCCGATCGGCGGTGAGCCCACCCACGACCGCGGCCTCGTCGAGCAGTCCGGTGTCGCCGACGACCGCGGCCGCCGTCCGCTGAAGCGGGTAGCGGACAAGATCCGCTGCCGGGCGGGCAGCATCGCTCGTGAGCCACGATGGTTGCGTGTCGGGTGCCCGGCGGCAGTACCCTCGACAGAGAGATCATCTGGATAGGTCGCAGCTGATGGGTGTGCCGAGCCGGTGCCGGTTGTACAAGGACCTGCCTGGCCTTGTGGCGGCCTCCTACCTGCCTGGCGGCGACCTCGCCGATGCGCTTCGGGCGGCGGAGGGCTGGTCGTCCAGGGCGAAGATCTGCCTGTCGTTCCTTGCCCGGGTGCGGCTCGCCCCGCTGTATGTGCTGATCGTTATCGGCATCGATGTCATCCTGCACCACGCCGTCAGTGCGGAGGTCCGGAGCCAGATCGTCTCCGCCAACTCCACCAACGTGGTCAACCTGCAGAACCACCGGATCTGGACGTTGGTCACCAGCGCCTTCGTGCTCGACGAGCGGGCCGGCGTGGTGGCGATGATCCCGCTGCTGCTGCTCTTGTCGGTGGCCGAGGTGCTGTGGGGTTGGCGGCGACTGCTTGTGGTGTTCTTCGTGTCCAACGCCGTGACGAGCTGCCTCGTGTACGGGCTGTTGCTGACGGGCGTCCGCGGCGGCTGGTTGGGCGGCGCGATCACCATGGCCAATGATGTGGGCACGAGCTACGGCTCGCACGCGGTCGGCGGCGCGCTCGCGCTCACCCTGCCCGTGCGGGCACGGCGCTATCTGGTGCCGTTGGCAATTGTCGTCGTGGTCCTGCCGTTGCTGAACGGCGGTACCTTCACTGACGTCGGGCACCTGCTGGCCGTCCTTCTGGGCTTTCTCGCCGGTTGGCAGATGCGGCGGCGTCCGCTGGCCGGTCGCCTGCGCCGCCCGGCCCTGCTGCGCGCGGACCAGACCATGGCCTACTCGTTCGACGACGTGACGCAGGCCCGTGCGGCACTGATCACGGCGCTGCGCCAGCACCGTCCGGTGCGCCTCGACGACGCCGCGGTCGCCTGGTCCGACCGGGCGGACCGGATACACGTGCAGGAGACCCGGGACATGGACGCGATCGACGGCACCCTCGCCGGCGCTGCCTGGGGGGTGGTGCTGGGCACGTTCGTCGGCCTCCCGATGACCGGTCTGGTCATCGGCGCGGGTGCGGTCGCGGTGGTGGCGCGCTGGCACGACGCCGGCCTCAGCGACACCACTGTCGAGAGGACGATGCATGCCCTCCCAGCGGGGCGGGGCGCACTGCTGCTCCTGACCGACCCGGCCGGCCAGCCGGCACTGACCTGCGCGCTCGCCGGGACCGGTGGCACCCCGGTGCCCGAGGTCGTGCCGGAACGGGGTGCCGCTGGACCAGAATCAGGACGGGTCACCGGGTGACGGGCGGACATGACGGCCCACCGGGTCCTGTTCCCGGTCGACCGCGGCCCGCACCCGTTCGCTGTCCATGGCCACGCTGACGGCGTAGGCGAAGACCACCAGGCTGAAGGCGATCACCACGAGCAGGTCGATCCAGCCGGGCAGCCACAGGCGTGCGCCGCGCCCGTACCGGCCGAGGAACCCGATGACAGTGAGGCCGATGAGCCAGGGCCAGATCCACGACGACGCACGCCAGTCGACGGCGGGCCGTTCCCGGTCCGGGGTGTACGCCACGGTGATTGCGAAGAGGGCCAGCCCTGCACCGATGGCCAGCAGGAGTTTCCAGGTCGCCTCGAAGCCGCCCCAGTAGATCACCAGGTTCGCCGCGACGAAGGCCGCGGGTGCGGCGATCCCGGCGGCGGGTATCCGGTAGGGGCGGTGGTGCTGGGGATCACGCCGGCGCAGCGCGGTCAGTGACACCGGCGCGAACGCGTACATGATCGCGGTCGCCGACGTGACCAGTCCGACGAGCGACTGCCAGCTGGGGTACGGCAGGAAGGCCAGCTCTCCTGCGACGAACGCCAGCGCGATCGAGTACAGCGGGACGCCGCGGCGGCTGAGGTAACTCAGCGCCGGCGGCAGGGTGCCCTGCCGGGCCAGCGCGTAGGAGAGCCGGGCCGAGGTGCCCAGGTAGACCAGTCCCGTCCCGGCGGGTGAGACGAACGCGTCGGCGTACAGCAGCACGGCCAGCCAGCCGGCGCCCGCCGCGGCGGCGATGGTCGCATACGGGCCGAAGTCCCCGGCGCCCACCGGATGTGTCCAGCCGTCGGCGAGGTTGCGCGGGTCCAGGCCGCCGATGAAGACGATCTGCAGCAGGATGTACAGCACTGTTCCGATCAGCATGGCCAGGATCACGGCGCGGGACAGGTCCCGCTGCGGGTTGCGCGCCTCCCCGCCCAACTGGATCGCCTGTTCGAAGCCCTGCAGGGAGAAGACGACACCGGCGGGCAGCGCGGCGAAGATGCCGTGGGCACCGTACGGGCTGAATCCGCCGCCTGCGGTGAAGTTGGACGGCTGGAAGGTCAGCGCGGCCACGACGATGACGGTGAGCACCGGTATCGCGAGCTTCCAGAGCACGACCGTGGCGTTGCTCCTGGTGAGCCGCCGCACCCCCAGCACGTTGATCACGGTGAACAGCAACATGAGCAGGGTGGCGAAGCCCAGCCCGGCCGGTGACAGCGTGCCGTCGGCGTGCAGGAGGCCGAGGTGGCTGCGTACCCATCCGATGTTGTTGAGGTACTGTAGGCTTGCCTCCACCTCGATCGGCGCGATCGTCACGGCCTGCAGCCAGGCGGCCCAGCCCGCGGTGAGCCCGGCGAGTGCGCCGAACGCGAACCCGGGGAACCGTGCGGTGCCGCCGGCGACCGGGTAGGCGGTGCCGAGCTCCGCGTGGACCAGGGCGAGCAGCGCGAGCATCCCACCGGCCAGCAGCCAGGAGATCACCGAGGCGGGCCCGGCGGCCTGCGCCGCGGACAGCGCGCCGAGCAGCCAGCCGGAGCCGATGATCGATCCCAGTGACACGAAGGTCAGGCCCCACAGCCCCACTTCGCGCCGCAGGAAGCCGGAACCTGCGGGCATCCGGCCGGCCGTGCCGCCCGCATCCTGCACGGCACACCTCACCAGGTCGGTGGCGGGCCGTGACAGCGCGTCAACAGACGGGGTACACCGGCCCGTTCCGGCCCAGATACCGCGGTTCCGCCCACCCGAAACCCTGGCCTGACCGGAACTTCTACGGTGATCGCCCGATCCACCGGCGGGCGGCCGCGACCGCGCGTCCGGCCCGCGCCCGGCGCCATACCGGCAGCAGGGCACAGGCGCCGACCGTGACGAGCGCCGCGATGAGATGCTCGACGTCGAAGAGCCGGCGGTGGGTCACCACCGCAACGCCCAGCGTCGCGAGGACCCCGGCGACGGCGAGCAGCCGTGCCCTGCCGGGCAGGCTCCAGGCCACCGCGGCGGCCAGCGCCCAACTGCCGGCCGAGGAGCCGGCGTCGCGTTCGGTGATGAGCCGCGCCGCGCCGGTGGACCCGGTGGCCGCCGCCAGCCGGAGGGTGAGCAGGACCGACAGCGTCGCGACGGCGTCCGCGGCGAAGAAGATCAGCACGGTACGGCGGGAGCCGAGGCGCCACTCGGCCAGCGGCAGGAACGCGAGCAGCAACCACACCACCGACCAGACCCAGCCCGGTTCCGTCTGGATGAGCGGTGACGACACCAGGCGCCACACCAGGCCGTTCTGCAGATCGCGCCAGGCGAGACCGAAGTGGCGGATCAGTTGCCCGTGGGTGTCCGGGTCGAGCGCGGTCGCCGTCATGACCCACGCTTGGAGCAGGAGGAACGCCGTGGTCACCGGCATGCGCCGCAGCAGCCGTCTCAGCCGGCCGATCGGCGAGCGCGGGTCGGGCAGCTCCCCGGCGCGCACGAGTGCTGCGGCGCTGACGAGCAGCCGCGCGTCGGAGCGGTAGGCGAGGTACCGCGGCTCCCACCGGGGATGCCACTTGGCCTTGAACGCGCGCAGGCCGGCGAAGTTGAACGCCGCGCCGGCGTGCGTATAGATCAGCTGGAGGACCCGGTCGGGCAGCGACAGGCCGGAACCCGCGCCGGACAGCGGCGCCAGTCCCAGGTTCATGCCGGCGTACCCGCCCGCCCGGAACCGCTCGATGAGCGCCACGAACAGCTGCTCGACGACCCCGTTGACCGCATCGGGCCGGCGACGCATCAAGTCGAAGGTGGCGTCCCGCGACCGGTATGTGGGCACGATGTTCGCGAACGCCTGGATGCGCCCGCCGGCGTCGAGCACCGCCACGATCGGGGTCGTCCTGAGGTACCCACGGTCGAACCGCCCGAGCGTGAAGGTCCGTTCGCGGTGACCGCCGGAGGCCAGCCAGGCGTCGGACACCTCGCGCAGTTCGGCCAGGGTCGCGTCATCGATCGGGTGCGGCAGGTCGACCACGTGGTACCCGGCACGTTCGCAGCGCCGCACCGACGACCGGATCCCCTTGTACTCCGGGCGTTGCAGGTCGAACGCCGCCAGGTCGACGATCGCCTCCTCGCCGATCTTCAGGGTCTTCCACCCCGTGCCGGCCAGCACGGGCAGACCCTCGCCGGTCACCTGATGGAACACCGGGTTCCAGCCGTTGAGGGCGCACAGCTGGGCAAAGTCGCGGGCCGCCGACAGCACCGAGTCGCCGTGGCCGATCGGCTCGCCCAGCGCCACCGCCGTGGTGCCGACCACCTTGTAGCCGACGAACGCACGGCCGTCGGCGGTGATCACCCACGCCTTGTCGTCGAGCAGGTGGAAGTGGGCGAGCGCGGTGGCGGCGTAGCGGTCCAGCAGCTGCCGCACCCGGCGGCGCTCCCGGTCATGGCCGGGCCGGCCGATCACCGTCGCGACCAGCCAGATGAGCCCCAGCACCGCCACGCTCAGCGTCGCCGTCCGCGCCGACTCCATGAACCACCGCCCGTGCCCGGTGACCGGTTCGACGCTCACCGGCAGGAGGAACAGCAGCCGCAGCGCGTCGACGACCGCCGACCCGACCGTCTCGCGGTCACGGAAGTCGGGGTCCAGCCGGGACAGGCCGAGCACCGCGTACGCGAACACCGCGATCTCGCCGACCACCAGGACCGCCAGCCCACGGCGCAGGAGCGCGGGATCCGACCGGGCGACGAAGGCCTCCCGGCAGATCAGCAACAGCAGCAGCAGGCCGGCGGTGGCCACCAGCCGTGGCCACTGCCCCGGCCCGGCATGGTGGCCGGGAAGCGACACCGCCGCGGCGAGCAGCGCGACCCACCACGCCGCCCGCTTGCCGCGCAGCAGCGCCCAGACCACCAGCAGCAGGCAGACCCCGGAGGCCAGCAGGACGTAGTGCGCACCGAACAGCGCGGCGACCGGGTACGGCACGGGGCGGTGCGGCACGGCTGCGGGGGACACCACCACGGCCGCTGCTGCCAGGTCGATGAGCGCGAGCAGCAGCGCGGCGGCGGCGCACCCGCGGCGCGCCCACCGGCCGGCGGGGCCCAACGCGTCGTTCACCCGAACGCCTCATCCGCAGCGGGTCCCGACCCGCCCGGCCGGTCCGCAGGTCCCGCCCGGCGCCGGGGCAGCCACCACACCGCCACCGCGCCGACGGCGAGGGGGAGCCAGAACTCCCACAGCCGGAACACGACGGCCGCCGCGGCGGCGACCCCGACCGGTACACCGAACGAGACCATCACGGCCGCCGAGCCGACCTCGACGAAGCCGAGCCCGCCGGGCAGGAACCCGACGATGCCGAACACCGCGGAGATCGCGTACGCGACCAGCGCCACGAGCGGCCGATTGCCGCCGCCGACCGCGGCCAGCGCCGTCCACAGCATCGCCACCCCGAGTGCGTCGACGCCGAGGGCGAACCCGAACGGCGGCAGCCCGGTCAACGGCCGGGCGCGCAACACCGTCACCGCGTCGTAGACCTCGTTCGCCTTCGAAGGGTCGTACCCCGTGGCCGGACGCCGCAGCAGCCGGTCACGCCAGCGGGCGGGGACGCCCCACATCCGGACGAACGCCTCCCGGCTGCGGATCACCGCCAGCAGCAGACCGGCCCGCGCGACCAGGAACGCCAGGAAGACCGTCACGGCGGCGACCTCCGGCCGGGTGAGTCGCGCCGACGCCCACACCACCGAAGTCCCGGCCACCAGCGTCACGAAGAACGCCCCCTCCGCCAATACGGCGGCGAGCACGTACGCACTGCCGACCCGGCCGGGCGACAGCCGCCGATGGTGCCCGTCGTCCAGGAACAGCGCGAGCCCGGCCAGCCCGCCGGACTTCACCATCAGGTTGGCCGCGACGGCACCCACCACCACCGGAACCAGCCGCCGGAACTCCCGGTAGCCGCCCACCCGGGTGATCCGGCGGCACGACAGGTACAGCAGGGCCCACGCCGACCACCAGACGGTCAGCGTCAGCAATCCGCCTGCCAGCCACCTCGGGTCGGCGCCACGGAGAGCCCGGACCGCGGTCGGCAGTTCCGCCCGGTTGACCCAGACGACAAGGAGCAGGGCGATGACCGTCGCCCCGGCCACCGCCGTACGAGCCCACCGGCGCCGCACCGGCCTCCCCTTCCCCCGCACCGACGAGCACGGTCAGGGTCGACGCGGTCGCGCCTGGCACCCACCGTCCGGGACCAGGAGCCCACCGCCCGCGCCCGCCGCCCGCGCCCGCCGCCCGCCGAACAGGACGCTGCCGGACCCGGACGCCAGACGGCATCGCCGGCCACGGCGATCGTGCGGACCGATCCTCAGCGGGTGGCTGGGCGAAGGCAGCATTCCTCGAGCGCTCGCGCCCCGCACGGCAGTCTCCTCACTGCCCGGCGGCAGCCGCCGCAAACCCACCATGGCTGGTGACGGCACGGCTGCAGCGATCGAATCTCCGTGGTCGCCGTCAACCCGCACCCGGCCGACCTGAGGCGGCGGATCAGCACGCCCATGGGATCGCGCCGCGTTTCGGCGACGGTTGGTTTGTGCAGGTGGTGACGGGTGTATTTCGTCGGACGGCTCCGGCAAAATCCTATCTAACCAATAAGATTTACAGGATTCGAACACGGCGTTCGCCCAAAGCCGTGTCCCATCGTTCATCGTGGATGGCATGCGTAGATCCCTGGCCGCCCTGGCCACCGCCGCGCTCGCCGCCACGGCCGGCCTCGTCGCCTCCGCCGGCGCGTCGCCGGCCGTGGCTGCCGCCGCCCCGCCGAACATCGTGTTCGTCCTCGTCGACGACCTGGCGTGGAACCTGGTCCAGCACATGCCGAACGTGCAGCGCCTGCAGACCGACGGCACGACGTTCACCAACTACACCGTCACCGACTCGCTGTGCTGCCCGTCCCGCTCGTCGATCTTCACCGGGAAGTTCCCGCACGACACGGGGGTCTTCACCAACGGTGGTTCCGACGGCGGCTTCGCGGTGTTCCGCAACCGCGGCAACGAGTCGAAGACGTTCGCCACCGCGCTGCAGGCGCAGGGGTACTCCACCGCGTTCATGGGCAAGTACCTCAACGGGTACCTGCCCAAGGATCTCTACACCCCGCCGGGCTGGACCACCGCCGAGATCGACAAAATCAACACCGACTACCGCAAGCGCGCCCAGGCCGTCCAGGCCGTCGACCGCATGATCGCCGGCCTGCGCCAGCAGCTCACCGCCTCCGGGGTCGCCAACAACACCTACGTCGTGTTCAGCTCCGACAACGGCTTCCACATGGGCGACCACCGCCTGGTCGAAGGCAAGCAGACGGCGTACGACCATGACGTGGTGGTGCCGCTGGTGGTCGCCGGCCCGAACGTGCCCAGCGGCATCAGCCGCCCGCAGATCGTGCAGAACATCGACCTGGCCCCCACCTTCCAGCGCCTCGGCGGGGCCCCGGTCGCCGGCGACGTCAACGGCCGGTCCCTGGTCACGCTGCTCACCGGCGGGCAGACCGCCCCGTGGCGCACCGGCTCACTCATCGAGCACCACGGCCCGGGCGTCAGCGCCGACGACCCCGACGTCCAGGACGCCCGCAACGGCATGCCGACCACCTACGAAGCCCTGCGCACGGCGACCTACACCTACATCGAGTACGACAACGGCGAGCACGAGTACTACGACCGCACCGCGGACCCGTACCAGCTGAACAACACCTACGCCGGGCTCTCCGCGTCCCGCAAGGCGACCCTGCACTCGGACCTGGACGCGCTGGTGAAACTGCCACACGAACGCGTCCTGCTGGACCGCCGGCCACGTCAGCTGATCCAACGCCCCTGGGCACCGGCCGGGAGCGGACCGCCGCCCCCGGCCGGCTCGGTCACGTCCAAGAATTTCCCCGTCCCCCCGATCGACCACGCTAGCGTCGGGTGGTGTCCGAGTTGCAGCGCCTGCGGGCCGACCATGGCGCGGCGGTCCTGGCCTTCGAACTGGCGAACCGCGCCTACTTCGCTGCCTCGATCTCCGATCGGGGCGACGCCTACTTCGAGCAGTTCGCCGAGCGGCACCGCGCGATGCTGGCGCAGCAGGAGGCCGGCACCGACGCGTACTACGTGCTCGTCGCCGAGGACGGCTCGATCCTGGGCCGGTTCAACCTGTTCCTCGTCGGGGACGCCACGGCGAACGTCGGGTACCGGGTCGCGCAGCACGTCGCCGGCCGCGGCGTGGCGACGGCGACCGTCCGGGAGCTGTGCCGGCTGGCGGCGGTGGACCACGGGCTGCGCACGCTCAGGGCGGCCGCCTCCCACGACAATGCCGCCTCGCGGAAGGTGCTGTCCAAGGCCGGCTTCGTCCCGGTCGGCCCGGCCGCCCCGGCCGACCTCGGCGGAAAGCCGGGCACCTGGTACCAGCTCGCTCTGCGCCCGCACTCCGGGCGGCGAGCGGGCGGAACTACTGCGGGCGGATGACCGTGACGCCGGGCCAGCGGGTGTGTGGCTGGTGGCGCTCCAGTCTGGACAGGGAGCGTTCGACGGTGATCCGCTGGGGATTGCGCCGCCAGATACCGGCCAGGAGGTCGTCGAGACCGAGTGGGGCGTTGATCTCGACGGTGTCGGCCGGGCTGAGGCGCACCGCGACGGTGGTGGCCGTCTCGGGCCACGTCGCCAACGCCTCGTCGACCGATGTCAACGGTTCGACCGGGCCACCACCGAACTCGGCGGGGTACCAGAGGTGCACCGCCGCCTGATTGCTCGCCTCCCACGGCACGTCGGGCAACCGCCGCCGGAGGCGTTCGGTGACCCGGGCGTCGTTGTCGCGGCTCAGGTCGTGCGGATCGAAGAAGGCGACGTCCACGTCACGGACCCGTTCGGGCGCGAAGCCTGACCCGTACCGCGTTCCCCACACGAGGTCCCGCAGCGCGCCGGCCCCGACCCAGGCATCGGGAAGCTGTTCGTCGCGCACCGCGGCCAGGACCCGCAGCAGCCACCCACTCGACCGGACCAGGTCGATCAGGGCTGCTGCGGGGTCGGTTGGGCCCGGGAGCGGCTCGAGAGGTGTGACCATGGCGGCCAGTATGCCGTGACCATGTCGCGCGCGACCGCCCGGCGGCGCAGCCCGTCAGACCTCGTTGCGGCCACCTGGCGGAGCCGCGGTGAGGTTGCCGGCGAGCCCGCGGCTGCGCAGTCGCTCCTCGATGCTGCGGTTGGCGTTGCTGAGCGCGATGCGGCAGCCGATCCGCTGGGCTACCCGGCAGGCGGTGAGGTTGACGCCGGTTGGGTGTCAAGTTAGATCGGCGGGCCGCCGTGGCCGGGCAGGCCGCGGTCGGCCGGGACCGTTTCCTCGCCCGGCACGGCGGCGATACCGTGGCCGCTGGTCTGCCCGGCCAGGCGCCGGTGGTAGTCCGCGACCACGTCCAGCGGTGCGCGGGCGGCGCGCAGCAGGTCGGCCCCGGCCCGCTCGACGACGTCGGCCTCGTGCGTCTCGAAGGCCCGCACGCCGTCGAGCACCGCGGCCTTCACGTCGCGCAGCAGAGCAGTGTCGGCGTGGGCGTAGGTGCGGCACAGCACGGTGACCCGCCGGTGGTCCTCGCCGCTGCGCAGCAGCTCGCGCACCGCCGGGAGGCTGTGGCGGACCAGGGTGGCGTTGGCGTCGCCGGAAAGGGCGGCCAGGGCGGCGTCGTACGCGCGGACGTCCTGCCGTGGGTCACAGAATCCGGCCGTCTGCCGCCACAGTGTCCGCAGGTCCTCCTGCAGCAGCCCGTCGAGGTAGCTGACGAGGAACCGCCGGTGCGCCTCGAGGACATACTGGGCCTTGTACGGGGTCAGCTCCGCCGGGTCCTCGCCGGCCGTCGCGGTGGCAGCGGTGAAGCCGTAGTCGGCGCGTAGCGCGTTCTCCATGCCGACGACGAGGTACACGAAACGCACCCAGGACCGGAACAGCTCCTCCAGGGGCATCGAGCGCAGCCCCTCCTCGGTGAGCACGACGCCCCAGCGGGCTCCGAAGCGCAGCCGGCGCAGGTGGCCGAGGTGATACATCGCCAGTTGTGCATCGATCTCGGCATGCGTGTGGTGCAGCACCTTGCGGTAGGCGGCGGTGGCGTCGAGGCCGGTGTGGTTACGGATGATGTGCGGGCCGCCGACGTGCAGGTGCAGGAACTCGCCGACGTCGAACACGGCGCCGCCGATGGCCATCCAGTACCCCGTCTCCGGGGTGTTGCGGCGCGCGAGGTCCGACACGTCGAACCGCGGCCCCTGCTGGGCGTGGCCGAGGTAGGTCGTGAAGACGTCCTCGCCGAGCCGTCCCTCGGCGACGAGGCGGCGCAGGAACTCCCTCCCGTCGCCGGGCGCGATCTCGGCCAGCGCCCGCACAACGGCGGCGGCGAAGTACGCGCTGCCGCAGATGTAGACGTGCGCGCCCGCGCCACCGTCCTCCACCGGGCGCAGCAGCTCCTGCAGCGCCTCGGCGTCGGCCCGCACGGCGTCGTCGACCCGGTGCCGTGAACCGTCCCTGGTGACGTGGCGCTGCCCGTCGAAGCCGGCGGCGGTGTCGGCCCGGGAGAACGCGACGTGCAGCCGCAGCCGCCCGGCCGCGGCTGCCGCGTCGAGGCCGTCGCGCTCGACGAACTCCGCCGGGGTCCGCAGGCCCCAGTAGAGCCGATCGGCCGCGGTGGACCCGGCGGCTTCGGCGCGGGCGGCGACGAACGCGAGGAACGGGGCGACGCCGGATCCGGCCGCGAACATGATGACGGGCCGCGCAGGGTCGACCGGCAGCCGGAACCGGGGCGTGGGCACGATCCGCAGCGACAGCCTCGCCCGGCCCTCCATGCCGGCCCGGCGCAGGAAGTGCGACGCGGCTCCGCGCCGGCCCCGCGGATACGACCACGGGGTGCGGGCCGAGGTGTACTCCAGCCCGGCGACGACCAGCTGCAGCGTGGTGACCGGCCCGCCCGGCGGCGCCGCGGACGCGATGGAGTACAGCCGGAACGGCTCGGGCGGGATCACCGCGCAGAACGCCTCGGGCTCACCTGGATCGGCCTTCCACAGCCGGGTGACGTCCCACCCGCCCGCGTGCAGCAGGTTGAGCACGTCCCACAGCTCCCACTGCTCCTCCATACGGGCGTCCACGATCCGCCCCCAGGAGCCGACAGCGCTCAGCCGGGCGAGCCGCTTGGCCACGTCCCGGCCGATCGGGCGGAGCCGGGCGAAACGCAGCAGCGTACGCAGCGGCAACACGTCGACGTCGCCGTCGTAGCCGGCCCGGCAGGCCACCGCCGCCTGCCACGCCGGGGTCAACCGGACCAGCTCGTCGCCGCCGGCCTGCAGCGCGGCGACCGTGCGGGTCACCAGGTCGTCGTCGTGCTCGGCGAGGATGCCGACCCGGTCGCCCGGCTGGTGCTGCACGCCCTGGCCGGTCACGTCGAGCTCCAGGTAGCAGGTCCACGCGCCGCCGTCGGCGGTGACGACCCGGCCGCGGCGAGCGGTGCCGAACACCACCGGCGGTCCGACCGGTGGGCGCCGCTCGTCGCGGACCACCGCCAGCTCGACGTCGACCCGGTCCCACGTGCGGTCCTTGAACAGTCCCGTGAACCGGGCACCGGTCGTGACCTGGCGGCCGACCTTGAACGCCACCTCGAGGAAGCCGTACGCCTTGACCCGGTGCAGCCCCATCCAGCCCCGGTCGCCGGCGTACGCGTCCAGGACCGCGTTGTAGACGCCGCGCAGCGCCTGGTTGCGGGTCCGTTCGACGTACTGGCGCACCGACACCTCACGCAGCGCCGCCACCAGCTCCCGCCAGTGCCGCGGGAAGAAACCGGCGAGGTACACGCTCTGCTGGCCGACCATCGAGCCGAAGTCACGCCGTTCCAGGAACGCGTCGATGGCATGGAAGTGCGGCTGCGCGGTGCCGCTGGGGCTCGGGGCGCCGTCGAAGATCGGTACGCCCGCGGTGCCGACGGTCTTGGCCCACAGCACCTGGTCAAGTGGGTGGCGGCCGCGCGGGTTGGGGTCGATCTGCGGGTAGACGGCCTCGGTGACGTGGCGCAGGCTGCCGAGGATGACCAGCAGCGCACGCTCCAATCGGGCCGGGTCCTCGGCGACCACGGCCTCCTGCGCGTCGAGCATCGCCCCGAGCACCGGGGTCAGCCCCATCGCGAACTCGGTGGTGACCAGGTAGAAAACCCGTTCGGCGGCGTTGTCCCAGGTCGGAACGAGCAGCTCGAGGTTGTCCAGGACCCGCGGCCCCGACGGGTCCCGCAGCCGCCAGTTGTAGAAGAACAGGTCGATGTAGGACACGGCCGGCTGCGCCTTGCCCAGCCGCCGCGACACCGTGGTCCACGGCCGCAGCAACGACTCCGGCAGGGCCGTCGGCGGGTCGACCGCCATGTACTGATACGCGTGCGCGTAGACCCCGAGCAGCGTCGAAGCGCGCAGCAGGTACCTGTCCGGCAGCGCCTCGGGACGCGCGTCGAGCACCGGCAACGCGTCGAACGCCCGGCGCAGCGCCAGCCGGCGGAACAGCTCCGGCAGCCGGCCGGTCATGTCGTCCCAGGCCCGGTGCGACTCCGGGAACGCGGTGAGCGGCGGCTCGACGGGCAGGAACCCGTGCGCCAGCGACAGGAAGCCGTCCAACTCGTGTCCCACCCGCCGGTTGTGCGCCTCGGCGTTGTCGACGACCGTCCTGGCCGGGATCGTGGGCGGGCCGACCGGCTGTAGCGAGGTCCGTTCGCCCGGGTCGATGAACGCGGTCGCGTCGGGGTCGACGAAGAGCCAGCGGATGTCGTACCGCCCGATCCGCAACACGTCACCGGGGCCCAACGTCCGGCGGGTCACCCGCTCCTCGCCCGCGAACGTGCCGTTGGTGCTGCCCAGGTCGGTCACGAGCAGCGCGTCGCCGGCCGCGTCCAGCCGGGCGTGGCGCCTCGACACGTCCCGGTCGTCGAGCACCACCGAGGCAACCTTGCCGTCGCGGCCGAGGGTGACCGGCAGCGCGCACAACCGCTCGGTGCGCTCCCCGGTGTGCCGGTCGACGAGGACGAGCCGGACGTCAGGAATGGTAGATCACCGCCCGGCAGAGGTCGGCCCGCGAAAGCGTGCCGACGAGCGTGCCGTCGTCGACGACGGGCAGCCGCCGGATGCCGCGATCGATCATCACCACGGCCGCGCGGGCCAGCTCGTCGGTGGGGCGCACGGTGGCGGTGTCACGCACGACCAAGGGGTCCACGACCCGCTCCGCCAGGGCCCGCCCCTTCTCCAGGAACAGCCGGAACGCGTCGTCGAGGCTGCCACCGCTGTCGGTGACCTCGTCGAACCCCGGGAGCATGGCCCGGACGAGCTCCTCCTCGCCGAGCGACCCGACGAACCGGCCGTCGTGGTCGAGCACCATCAGCTGCCCGACCTCCGACACGCTGACCAGCTCCGCCGCCCGCCGGATGGTGGCCCCGAGCCGGATGTACGCCGGAAACGCCGTCATCACATCGCCGACCAGCACGCCGCCTCCCGCGTGTTCGATCTCCCGCCAGGTGAATGTAGCCCGGCCCGCCCCTCCCCGATGATCAGACGAACGGTTGCTCTCAACGCCGGCGGCGCAGCGTGGCGAGCACGCGGGCGGCCCGGTCAGCCGACCGCGTCGAGGTAGGACAGCACGGCGAAGGCCGCCGGCACCGCGGGCGCGGGCGGCTACGCCCTGGGATCGCTGCCCGTGACGTAGTGGCGCAGCGTGACGTGGTGGCCGTCGGGAGTGGTCCAGTCGGCGTCGGTGGTGTGGGTGTGCCGCCAGCCGGTGGCCTCGTAGAACGCGACGGCGGCCGAGCGGTGTCCGTCCGTGACGTTCAGCGCCAGTCCGGAGCCGTGTTCGGTGGCCCACGACCGGGCATGGTCGGCCAGTGCCCTGGCGACCGAGCGGCGGCGGGCGGCGGGGACGACGAAGAGGCGGGACAGTTCGGCGCCGGCGGTGTCGAGGCGTTGGACCGCGACGTGGCCGACGACGGAGCCGTCGGGCTCCACGGCGACCCACGCCTGCAGCAGCCGCGGTGGGGTGAGCCAGGCACGGGGGTCGGCCGGCCAGTTCAACGGGTAGGCGTCGGTGCGGTGCACCTCGCGCAGGGCCTCGACACACCGGTCCAGGTCGGACACCAGCCGGGTCCGGATGCTTGGGTACGGCATCAGCCCACCGCGTCGAGGTAGGACAGCACGGCGCGGACGCGGCGGTTGTCGGTGGCGGAGTCGGCGATGCCGAGGCGGTCGAAGATGTGCTGGATGTGGGTGCCGACCGTGCGGGGCGACACGGCCAGCCGTTCGGCGATGCCACGGTCGGTGAGACCCTCGGCCATCAGCACCAGGACGTCCCGCTCGCGGTCGGACAGCACGGCGAGGGCCGCCGGCACCGCGGGCGCGGCCAGCAGCAGCTCGACCAGGGTCGGGTCGACGACGACGTCACCGGCGCTGACCCGGCGCACCGCGTCGATCAGGGTGGCGCGCTGCATGATCCGGTCCTTCAGCAGGTACCCGACGTGGGTGCGCCCGCCGTCGAGGAGTTCCATCGCGAACGCCGTCTCGACGTACTGCGACAGGACCATCACGGCAACCGAGGGGTGGTCGCGGCGGATCCGGCCGGCGGCGTGGATGCCCTCGTCGGTGAACGTGGGTGGCATGCGGATGTCGACGATCGCCAGGTCCGGCCGGTCGTGGGCGACGATGCGGTGCAGCTCCCCGGCGTCGGCGGCCTCACCGACGACCTCGACGGCGTCGATCGCGCCGAGGAGCCTGGTCAGGCCGGCCCGGACGATGAGGGAGTCGTCGGCGATCACGATACGCACGGCACTCCTTCGAACCGCGCCGACACCGTGGTGCCGCCCCCGGGTGGGCTCTGCACGGTCAGGATCCCGCCGACGACGGCGACCCGGTCGGCCAGGCCGCGCAGCCCCGACCCGCGGTGCACGTCCGCGCCGCCGGGGCCGTCGTCGCGCACCGCGACGAGCAGCACGTCGTCGGCGAAGGTGACCTGGATCGACACCGAGGCGCCGGGCGCGTGCCGGGCCGCGTTCTGCAGCGCCTCGCTCACCACGAAGTACGCGGCCGTCTCCACGTCGGCGGCCAGCCGGGGTACCCCCGCAACCTCCAGCGTCGCCGGCACCCGGGCGCGGCGGCGCAGCTCGGCGAGGGCCGTGGGCAGGCCGCGTTCGGTGAGCATCGCCGGGCGCAACCCGCGGGCCAGGGCCCGCAGCTCGTCGATCGAGTGACGCAGCTGGCCGCTCGCGTCGTCGAGCATCGCGGCGGCCGGGTGCGTGTCGGGGACCTCGAGGCGGGCCGTCTCCAGGGCCATGCCGACCCCGATGAGCTGCTGCTGCGCCCCGTCGTGCAGGTCCCGCTCCACCCGCCGGCGTTCGGCGTCGGCGGCCTGGACGAGCCGTTCCCGGGACGCGCTCACCTCCGCCAGTTGCGCGAGGACCTGCCGGTGCAGCCGCGCGTTGTCGATGGTCATCCGGGCCGCCGCCACGGCCGCGTCGAACAGCTCCGGGTCCTCGGTGCGGGCGCTGCTGTGGTGCCGCAGGACGTAGCCGTCGCCCAGGTCGGTGCCGTCTCCCGCGGCATCTGACACGATGCGCACGGACGGGTCGCGCAGCAGGGTCGCGAGGCCCGACTGCAGCTGCGGGATGTCGGCGTCGCGGAGGCGCACCAGCAGCGCCGCCACGTCGGCCCGGGCCAGCTTCATGTTGACGAGTGCGATCAGCAGCCCGACCGGCACCAGGAACGTCGCCAGGCGCCGTGTCCACCACATGACCGCCCAGAGGGTGCCGTCGGGAGGCTCGATCAACGACAGCGTGGCCTGCATCAGGTACGCGGCCGACAGCACCCCGATCGCCCACAGCGCGGGTGCGGCGCTGCGCCGCTCCGGCGGGGCCATCCCGCGCCGGCGCAGCACGACCAGGGTGAGGAACCAGACGCCGAGGGCGATGGCGAGGGCGTCGTTGGCGTCGAACCAGTGCTCCAGGAACGCCCGCTGCGGCGAGATCAGGAACGGGTTGGCGGGGCAGCCGTCGGCCGGGCAGACGACCATCCAGCCAGGTTCGGCGAACAGCCACCCGGTCAGCCACCACAACGGCCACAGGTACGCGACGGTGAGGAAGACCCGTTCCCGGCGGTGACGCGTGCGGCCGTCGGGGTAGGTGAGCATCGCGTGGGCGAGCAGCGCCCAGTACCACGGCTGCAGACAGCCCTCGATGACGAGCAGCGCCCCGCTCTCCGCCGTGCCGGGGCCGTTGAGCACGACGAACAGGCCCCACCCCAGCAGGATCAGGCCGACCCGGCTGTCGGGGCGCCGTTTCGCGGCCACGAGACCGGCCACGATCACCGCGAGCTGCACGGCGGCGTTGATCAGCATCAGCCAGAGCCAGCCGCCGAGCCGCTCGAAGTACCAGATGCGCAGCGCGAGCAGCAGCACGGCGATCGTGAGCACGGCGACACGGAACTTCACCGCCTCAGGATGGCACCCGGAGTCAGTGGTGGACATGCGTAGAACTACCGATGCCCCCACAGGCGCAGCGACCGAGCATCGAACCCATGAACCGACCGCTGACCCGGCTGCTCGCCGTCGCACTGACCGTCGCCGCCGTGACTGTGGCGACGCCCGGCGCCGCGATCGCCCGGCCGCCGCTGCGCTACCACCTGGCCCTGGGCGACTCGCTGCCCTACGGCTTCACGACCGCCGGGGCCCTCGCCGGCCTGCCCCCGTCCGCGTTCACCGGCTTCACCGACCTCGTCTCACGGGTCGCCGGGCTGAAGACGGTCAACTACTCGTGTCCCGGCGAGACCACCGGCACCTTCATCACCGGCCCGTGCGGCTGGCGCGCCGCCGGCTTCCGGCTGCACGACGACTATCCGGGCAGCCAGCTCGCGGCGGCGGAGGCGTTCCTCGCCCACCACCAGCCGACCCTCATCACCGTCACCCTGTGGGGCAACGACATCCGGCTGTTCCTGCAGTCCTGCCCGGACATCCGGTGCGTGCTGGAACGGGCACCGGCCGAGATCGCGGCCCTCGCCGGGCGGCTCCAGCAGGCGCTGACCCGGCTGCGGCAGGCGGCGCCCGGGGCACGGATCGTGCTGGTCGGCGCGTTCACGGTGCAGCTCACCGACCTCGAGGCCGCCGACCGGCTGATTACCGCGCTGAACGCCGCCATGGCCGCCGTCGGCGCCGCTGTGGGCGCACGGTTCGCCGACCCGTCACCGGTCTTCAACCCGCCCGGCGACGCCACCGTCCGGCGGCGGGTCCTGTGCCACCTGACGCTCATCTGCGCGGAGAACGACGGCCACCCCAGCGCCGCCGGGCACCGTGCGCTCGCCGCGGTCGTCCTGGTGAACGGCTGGCGGCGATGACCGCCGGGCTGCTGGGCGTCGACTTCGGCACCTCCACGACGGTCGCCGTCGTCGCCGGGCCGGACGGCCGGCCCAGGCCGCTGCTGTTCGACGGCACCGAACTGCTCCCGTCGGCCGTGTGCGCCGACGACCACGGCAACCTGCTCGTCGGCCGCGACGCGGTGCACGCCGCCCGCGCGTACCCCGGCGGATACGAGCCGCATCCGAAACGCGGCGTCGACGACGGCACGCTGCTGCTCGGCGGGCGCGAGTTTCCGGTGCAGGACGTGTTCGCCGCCGTCCTGCACCGGGTCGCCGTCGCGGCCGGGCCGGTGTCCGGCGCCGTGCTGACCTGCCCGGCGGGCTGGGGTGCCCGCCGCCGGCGGTCCTCACCGGCGCCGCGACGGCGGCCGGCCTGCCGGACCCGCGGCTGCTGGCCGAGCCCGTCGCGGCCGGTTGCGCCTTCACCGGCGTCTCCGGCGCCGTCGCCGACGGCGGCAAGATCCTGGTGTACGACCTCGGCGCCGGCACGTTCGACGCCTCCGTCGTGCGCAGCACCGGCGACGGCTTCGACGTCCTCGCCGAGCACGGCCTGCCCGACGCCGGCGGCCTGGACATCGACGCGGCGATCGTGGCGCACCTCGGCGCCACCTACGCGCAGCGCGACCCGGAGACGTGGCAGCGGCTCACCCGACCGGCCACGCCGGCGGACCGCCGCGCCGCGCACGCGTTCCGCGAGGACGTCCGGGTCGGCAAGGAGATCCTGTCCCGGACCGCGTCGACGCTGCTGCACGTGCCGATCTTCGACGACGACGCGCTGCTGACGCGGGTACAGCTGGAGCAGCTGGCGCTGCCGATCCTGCAGCGCACCATGCGCGCCACCCAGACAGCGCTGCGCGAGGCCGGTGTGGGCCTCGGCGACCTGGCTGGGGTGTTCCTGGTGGGCGGGGCGGCGCGGATGCCCCTGGCCGGCACGCTGCTGCACCGCCAGCTCGGCGTGACCCCGACGGTGGTGGAGCGGCCGGAGCTGGTGGTCGCCGAGGGCAGCATCCTCGCCGGGCCGCAGACCGCGTCGCGGGCGGGCCTTACCACGGCGGCCGTCACCACGGCGGTGGAGCCGGTCGCCGTCGCTCTCGCGGCGGACGGGTCGCAGGCCACCGACTCGGCCTGGCCCGCCCCGCCCCGGGCGCTGGCTGCGGCACCGCCCATGGCGGCCCAGGTAGCGCCCGTGACGGCTCCGGCAGTGGAACCGGCGGCGCCGGACCGGCCGCGGCGGGGACGGGTGGGCATCCTCGCGGGCGTCGTTGCCGCGCTGGTCTTCGTGATCGTGACGCTGGTCCTGGGCGCCCTCTCCGCCGTCGCCGTGCTCCTCGTCGGTGCGGTGGTGGCAGCGGTCTGGCGCGGCCGGGGTCGCGCGGTCGCGGCCGCCGTCGCCGCCGTCCTGGTCGCCGCGGTGGTGGGCGGGCTCATCTGGCACAACCGCGACGACGACGACCGGGCCGCGAGCAGCGGCAGCGCGTCGTCCGGTGGCTCCGTCGAGGTCGCCACCGGCGCCAAGGACTCCGTCGGCATCGGCTCCGGCACCGTCGGCGGCGCCGCCCCCGCGTACGTCCGCACGCTGACCGGCCACACCGGCGAGGTGACCGGCCTGGCCTTCCTGCCCACCGGCGCGAAACTCGTCAGCAGCAGCAACGACAGCACCTCCCGGGTCTGGGACGTGGCGAGCGGCACGAGCGGCACACCGTTCAGCTCCGGACGCGGTGGGTACTGCGTCGCGGTCAGCCCCACCGGCGCCACCATCGCCACCGGCGGCAACGCCGACCAGTCCGTCCGGCTGTGGAGCGCCGACGGCGGCCGTAACGCCGCCACGCTCACCGGCCACACCGCCTGGGTCCACGCGGTCGCCTTCAGCCCCGACGGCAACACGCTCGCGACCGGATCCTTCGACGCGACCGCCCGGCTCTGGGAGGCACACACCGGCAAGGCGAAGGCCGTCCTGCAGGGCCACACGAAGGTGGTGTACGACCTGGCCTTCAGTCCCGACGGCAAGACCCTGGCCACGGCGGGCGGGGACGGCACGATCCGGCTGTGGGACGCCGCGACCGGCGGCGCGCTGCGCACCATCACCACCGGTTGGACGACCGTCTCCAGCGTCGCGTACAGCCCCGACGGCACGACCATCGCCGCGGCCGGCAGCGACGGGTCGACGGGCGGCATCAGGTTCTGGAAACCCGCAGCGGCGGCGCAGGTCCTCGCCCCCGTCGACGCCGAGCTGAACGCCGAGGTCGTCCGGTACAGCCCCGACGGCCGCCACCTGGTCACCGCCGTGGGTGACGACGTGCGCGTCCTGGACGCGGCCACCGGTGCGCTGACCGCCACGCTGCGCGGCCACACCGGATCCGTGCAGAGCCTGGCCTACAGCGCGGACGGGACCACGCTGGCGACCGGCAGCCAGGACCAGACGATCCGCCTCTGGCGGATGGACAGCCCCCCCGGCCGCGCCGGTGCAGGCGTCGGCCGGGTCACAGTCCGGCGTCGGGTCGTGAGCCGCCGCGCCTGGCATGATCGTCGGTGTGACCCAGGCGCCCGGCGGTTGGTCGCGGCCGGTGGCGTTGACCGTCGCGGCCGCGTTCTTCCTCGAGCAGACCGACGCCACCATCCTGGCCACGGCACTGCCCGCGATCGCCCACGACTTCGGGATGCGGCCCGGCGACGTCGGGGTGGCGCTGACCGCGTACCTCGTCACCGTCGCCGCGCTCATCCCGGTGAGCGGGTGGCTCAGCGACCGGTACGGCGGCCGCCGGGTCTTCCTCACCGCCGTTGCCGGGTTCGTCGGCGCTTCGGTGCTGTGCGGGCTGAGCTCATCCCTCGCCATGCTGGTGACCGGGCGGGTCATCCAGGGCGTGGCCGGCGCCATGATGGTGCCCGTCGGCCGGTACATCGTGCTGTCGGGCACCGCCAAGACCGACCTCGTCCGCGCCGTCGCGTACCTGACCTGGCCGGCGCTCGCGGCGCCCGTGGTCGCCCCGTTCGTCGGTGGCGTCGTCACCCAGTACGCCGGCTGGCCCTGGATCTTCTTCGTCAACGTGCCGCTCGGCGCGGTCCTGCTCGCGGTCGCCTGGCGGGTCATCCCGGCCACCACGCCCACCGGCCGGTCCGGCCTGGATGTGCCGACCCTGCTGCTGGTGGTGACCGGTGTCGTCGGCCTGGTGGTCGGCCTCGACCTCGTCACCGACCCGCGGCGGACGTGGGCCGCCACCGGCCTGCTCACGGTCGCGGCCGCCGGGCTCGGCTGGGCCGTGCGGCGCGCCCGGCGGGCCCCGACACCCATGCTGGACCTGCGCGCCTTCGCCCGCCCGACGTTCCGGGCGTCCGGCACCGGCGGCGTCGCGTACCGCACCGCGGTGGCCTCGGTGCCGTTCCTGCTGCCGCTGCTGCTGCAGGACGGCTTCGGCTGGACCCCGGTCGAGGCCGGGCTGATGGTCATGTGGGTGTTCGTCGGCAACTTCGCGATCAAGCCGGTGACGACGCCGCTGCTGCGCGCGCTCGGGTTCCGCCCGCTGATCGCCGCGTCCTCGGCCGGGCTGGCCGCCACGATGGTGGCCTGCGCGCTGATCACGCCGGGCACCCCGGCCTGGGTGACGGCCGGGATCTTCCTGCTCAGCGGCGTGTTCCGGTCGGTCGGGTTCACCGGGTACAACACGCTGCAGTTCGCCGACGTCCCGGCGGAGCAGATGAACGGCGCGAGCACGCTGTCTTCGACGGTCACGCAGCTCGCCAACGGCCTCGGCGTGGCCCTGGCCGCCGTGTGCGTCCGGGCCGTCGACGCCACCGCCGGCTACCGGTTCGCGCTGCTGGTCATGGCCGCGGTGGCGGTGCTCAGCATGGCGGCGCTGCTGCGCCTGCCGCCGGGCGCGGCCGAGCACGTGCGGCGCCCGGTGCCCACTCCGACGGCGCGGCAGAAGGTCAGTTGAGCACCGCGAGGAGCTGCTGGGCGAGGGGACCGGCGGACGCCGGGTTCTGGCCGGTGTACAGGTTGCGGTCGACGACCGTGTAGGGCTTCCAGATCTCACCGCGGCTGAACTCGACGCCGAGGTCGACGAGTTCGTCTTCGAGGAGCCACCGCGCCTTGTCGGCCAGCCCGACCGCTGCCTCCTCGTCGTTGGTGTACGCGGTGACCCGGTACCCGACGAACGGCGACACGCCCTTGTGCCTGGTGGCCAGCATCGCCGCCGGGGCGTGACAGACGACGGCGAGGGGCTTGCCCGAGTCGAGGGCCTCGGTCAGCAGCCGGCCGGACGCGGCGTCGACCGACAGGTCCTCCATCGGGCCGTGACCGCCTGGGTAGTAGACCGCGTCGTAGTCCTCCAGGCGCGCGTCCGCCAGGTCGATCGGGGCGCGCAGCTCATCGGCGGAGCGCAGGATCCCCTCCAGCTCCAGGGCGATCTGCTCGCTGCCCGCCATCGTCGGCCGCAGGCTCATCACGTCGACGTGCGGCACCACACCGCCCGGCGTGGCCACCACGACCTCGTGCCCGGCGCGGACGAGCGCACTGTACGGCGCCGCGAACTCCTCGGCCCAGTACCCGGTCGGGTGCCTGGTGCCGTCCTTGAGCGTCCAGTAGCTCGCGCCGGTCATCACGAACAGGATCTTCGCCATGACGAAAGCGTTCCCGGCCCAGGATCCCGTTGCCTGATCCGCGGGGGATGACTTGACGGGGTCAGAGCTCGTCGTAGGCGGACTCCTCGTGCTGCATCCGGTCCAGGCCACCGTCCTCGTGGTCGTGCGGAACCCGTCCCCGGTCGCCGCGGCCCAGCAGCCGGCCCAACAGCAGGGTGAGGCCGAAGGAGTAGAGAACGACCGCGGCGACGGCGACGAACTGCAACAGCAGCTGACCGGGTCCGCCGCCGTAGAACAGACCGTTGACTCCCGCCGGGTTGACGTCCTTGGAGGCGAACAGTCCCACGGCCAGCGAGCCGACGACGCCGGCGACCAGGTGCAGGCTGAAGACGTCGAGGGAGTCGTCGACCCTCCCGCCGATGAGGGCGGGCGCGGCGCCGCCGGCGACCGCGGCGAGAAACCCGATCGCGACGGCGCCGAGGGGTGTCACGTAGCCCGCGCACGGTGTGATCGCCACCAGTCCTGCGACGACCCCGGACGCCGCGCCGATGGTCGTGGGCCGTGAGCGCCGGAGCCGCTCGAACATGATCCAGGTCAGCAGGCCGGCGCAGGCGGCGGTGTTGGTGTTGATGAAGGCGTACGCCGCGACCTCGTCGGGCCGCAGGGCAGACCCGGCGTTGAACCCGAACCAGCCGAACCACAGCAGCGCGGCACCGAGCAGAACGAACGGCCTGTTGTGCGGCCGGATGCCGTCGTAGGGCTGCCAACCGCGACGGGGACCGAGCACGATCGCCATGGCCAGGCCGGCGGCGCCGGCGTTGGCATGCACGACGGTGCCGCCGGCGAAGTCCAGGGCGCCGCCCTTGAACGGCCCGATGGCAAGGGTCGCGATCCAGCCGGTCGGCGAGAACACCCAGTGCGCGATCGGCGCGTAGACCAGCAGCGTCCACAGCACCATGAACGGCACGAACGCGGAGAACCGCCACCGGTCCGCGGTCGAGCCGGTGATGAGCGCCGCGGTGATGACGGCGAACATCATCTGGAAGATCACGAACGCCAGCGGCGGGATGACCATCGCCTTGGCACCGACGAACCCGGGCACGACGTCGTGCATGTGCGCGAGTCCGGCGAAGCGCAGGCCGCCGAAGAACGCGTTGCCGTGGCCGAAGGCGATCGAGTACGACACGACCACCCACACGACACCGACCAGCGCCATCACTGTGAAGCCCTGCATCATCATGCTGAGCACGTGCTTGCTGCGGACCAGTCCGCCGTAGAAGAACGCGACCGCCGGCGTCATCAGCATGACCAGCGCCGCGCAGGCCAGGACCCATGCCGTCGCGCCGGAGTCCATCGTGGCGAAGTCGAACGTCATCGAACCCCCTCGTGGTTGCGTGCGGGCGTCGAACGGTCAGTGCGCATCGTCGCGGCACCATTCGAAGGCGACCCCGTTGACGATGACGAGCCGGCCGAGGCGGCAGTCGGTGGGATCGGCGGGCTCGCCGACCGGCCCGTAGCCGATCCGGAGCTTCACACCGTCCGGCTCGGGTGCCGGTGCGCCGCTGACCGTGCCACGCCCCGGCACGGCGAACGCGGGCGGCGCGATCGGCATCCTGCGCCCGCTGAGGCGGACCTCGCCGAAGAGCTGCCCCGAGATGGGCGACGTGGCCCGCAGCCGGCCGAACATCTTCGGGTTGCGCCCGAGCCAGCGTCGCCCCAGCAGGACGGCGCCGAGGAGCAGCAGGACGCCGAGGCCGGCGGCCCATGGCGCGAGCTGCCCCCGCTGGGCGGTGCCCTCGACGTGCCCGGTGGTGCCGTCGAGTGCCGGCGTGAAGTCGATCCCCAGGTTCTGCCGGATCACGGTTGACCAGGGGGAGTCGACCTTGCCCGCGGCCCTCAGCGTCGTCCGGGTCGATCGCGTGTCCACGGGCCAGGTGCTGCGCGCGCCGGCGTCCCAGTGGATGGTCATGTTGACGGTGGCGGCCGTTCCCGGCGGAATGCTGACGTGGTCCGTGTCGAGCTCGGCGGTGACCCGCGGGTCGTCGGACGTCACGGCCAGGCCGCTCACATCCAGTGGGACGTTCCGGGTGCGGGCCCGCAGGACGAGACTGGTGCGGGTGGTGCCGGCGGACAGGTCACCAAGCGCACCGGCCGGCCACTCGACGGTGACGCCGCGGCCGGGGTCGTCGCCGAGCGCCGCCCGGGCCTGCGCGGCCCGGCTGGCCTTCTTCGGGGCGGCGAGCTGCTGTTCCAGGTCGCCGATCGAGGCGATGGTCAAGGTCCGGGCGTCCGGCACGATCCGGGTCAGCAGACCGGCGTCGGTCTGCCCGGCCAGCGGCACCGCGTACCCCATCAGATGCTGCTTGTGCGTCTCGGCGGCCCGCTGGGTCAGCGTCGTCCAGCTGGTGCCTTCGGTGAACGGGTACCGGCTGCCGACCGGCGGGTCGTGCTTGCCGTCGGTGAGCAGCAGCACCGTGGTGATCGGGTTCGTCGACCCCTGCAGGACGCCGACCGCCACCTCCAGTGCCCGGCCGATGTCGGTGTGCGCCCCGCCGGCATCCGCCGGCAGCCTCGCGATCAGGCCGTCCGGGTTGTCACCGGCCGGGCCCTGGAACCGCACGACCGCGTCGTTGTCGAAGGTCACCAGCGTCACGTCGTCGGTCTTGTCGAGCGCGGCGAGGAAACCGCGGAGGCTTGCCTTGACCCCCGAATACGGGGCGCCCCGCATCGAGGACGAGGTGTCGATGAGCACGACGTACTGCGCTCCCGCCCGGTCCAGCCCGAGTGCCCGGTAGACCTCCTCCTCGGTCGCCGGCGCCGCCGACACGCACGCCGGGGTGGCGAGGACGACGGCCAGGACGGCCGCGAACGTCACCGGCAGCCACCAACCGGCCCGCACCGAGCTGTTGTGTGCCACGAACGGTTCACCTTTCATGTCGGTGGTTCCGGTTTGCGGCGCTGGACCCGACGCACGATCGACCAGCGGTGTGGCGAGCCGATGCCGGGCCGCAGCGCACGGCTGATCGCCAACCAGTGCAGCCGCGCCCCCTCCTGCGCGTCCACGAGCACGTCGCGGTACTCGGCGGCCATCTCCGCGCCCATGGCTTCGCCGAGGACTGCCTCGTGCACGTGTTGCGCCACCCGGTCGGCGGCGCGGGCCCCGGGCTGGATCTCGGGCCGGGTCAACGCGATCACCAGGAGGTACACCAGGTCGTACAGTCGGATCGCGGTGACGCCCGGCCAGGCCCGCAGCCGCTGCAGGACGGACTCGACGGAGCAGCCGAGCAGCAGCGCCCGTCGCCACAACTCCGCCACCTCGTCGAGCTTGTCGTCGTCTTCTGTGCAGGTCGCCAGCACCGCCGAGATGCGCTCCAGCACAGCCCGCTCCCGCAGCGCCGGCGACATTTCGACCAGCTCGTCCTGCATGACGGCCGGGAGATCGAGCAGCAGCGCCGGCGTTTCCTCGACCGCCGGCAGCACCGCGACCAGCACGTGGCGGTGCAGTTCGTCGGGGCGCAGCCGGTCGGCCAGCGCGGTGGCGACGAGCAGGCCGGAGCGCTGGTGCCGGGGGCCGGTGAGCCCGCGGACCAGCTGGACCGTCGCCATCCGCCGCCGGTCCGGGGTGAACAGCCGGCGCAGGAGGTCGGCGGCGACGGAGGCGTAGGCGTCCGCGTCGTCGACGGGCCGGGCCGCACCCTCGAACGACTCGCACGCGGCAAGCAGCAGGTCGACGAACGCCTGCGTCGCAGCGGACTGGGTCGCGATGCCGGTGAGGAGCCTCCCGATGCTCGCGCGCGCCTCGGGCTGCTCCGCCGCCCGGAGCAGCTCCGGCGTCAGGACCGGCAGCGTCTGCGGCAGTGTGTCGCGGGCACGGGCGAGGCAGAGCACGGCGAGCAGCGCGCGGGCTCCCCAGAGGGCCAGCGATACCGCATCGGCGTGTTGCATGGCCGGGCGGGCGCCGACCGCCACCCCGAACGGCCGCAACCAGTCCGGCGTCGGATGACTCGGGTCCGGCGTGCCGTCGGCGAGCCAGCGCAGCCATCGGATGGCGGGCTCGTCAGCGCGGTTGGCGACGGTGACGGCGAGCTCGAGGCACAGCGTGTGGTTCTGCAGCACCAGCGCCCGCAACGTGGTGTCGTCCTCGGCCGGTGGTGGTGAGGCGGCCAGGATCCGGGCCATCCGGACGTGGGCGGCGGGGTCTGGTCGGTGCGCCGCATCGCGCACCCACCTGTGGCGCATCGCGGTCAGCTCGGGTCGCCGCGCCAGCAGCGCGACGTAGCGTGCCGCGACCGGTTCGGCCGCCGTGCTCGCGACGGCTTCGCCCAGGACGGCGCCCACCTCGCCCGACCAGAGCCGGTCGAGCAGGTGCAGGTCCTGCTCGTCGCCGTCGACCGCGACCTGCCGGAGCAGGCCGAGGCGGATCTCGGCCGGCAGCTCCGCCGGGTCGGTGCTGGCCAGGGCCGCTCGGGCCTCGCCGGCGACGGCCGTGCGGGACTGGATGCGGTGGTACACCGCGTGCGGCAGATCCTCGTTCTCCAGCACGCGCAGCACCGCCGCCGCGACGTCCTCGTCGGGGGCCAGCGGCAGTGGCGCCGTGTGTTGCCACAACCGCCGGACGAGCCAGTCGGTGCCGTTGCGCCGCTGCTGCCGCTGAACCTCCTCCAGGTAGCGCGCCGTCGACGCGCTCAGCGCCGGCAGTGCCGGCAGCTGCTGCCAGCCGACCTGGAACTGGCTGTTGTTCGCGCCGTCGGCGAAGCCGAGGTCGATCTCGTGCTCCGCCGCGTTCGGCGTCCAGGTGCCGGCGACGAGGTTCGCCCGCAGCCCGTACGGCAGCAGGGCAACCACGGCGTCGAGGCAGCGTATCCGGTCGGCCAGCGGCGGCGGCTGGTCGCCGACGACCATCACCGGCCGGTCCAGCAACAACGCGGCCAGGGTCGCCACCCACTCGAACCCGAGCGAGTCGACGTCCTCCACCAGGTGCTCCAGGTTCGCCGCCGGCAGCCGAACCGAGACGCTCCCGTGCGCCAGCGGCAGTTGCAGCCGAGCGATCGCGGTGTAGAGCTCGAGATAGCCGGCCTGGCAGTCCGGTGCCGCCTCGAACGCGACGTCGAAATAGCGGTTCGCGATGATCGGCCGGCCGGTGCCGTCGCTGATGCGCCGGCCCGTCTCGTCCGTGGCCCAGTCCACGACGGACACGCCGAGCCGTTTGCCGGTGCGGGAGTGCTCGCCGCTGCCGGTGAACGTGAACCACGGCAGGTCGTGTCCCGGACCGGCCTTGCGGGGGGTTCCGGGTGAGGCCCTGCGGATGAGCAGGGCCAGGTCCCTGATGTCCTGCCCGCGGGTCGACTCGGCGATGATGGCGTAGTCGTCGAGTCGCCCCTGGTGTTTGCTGTACAGCGCCCAGCGCAGTGGGCGCGACGGCGAGTTGTACGGGACGAGGGTCATCTACCACGACCCCGTCGTGATGCGACGCTCGAGCCCGATCAACGGCTCCAGCACGTTGATCGGGTAGATCTGGTCGCGGATGCGCGGCTCGCCGTCGATGATGAGCACGTTGCTGTAGTCGCTGAGGTCCAGGACGTGGTCCCGGTTGAGGCTGAAACCGATGGAGGAGCACACGAAGTAGGCCACCCGATCGGCGTGGAAGTTCACGCTCAGCGCATCGCGGACCAGGTCGGCGCCGCTGCTCGGGGCGTGGTCGCACAACCAGTCGAAGAACTTGTGAGCCTTTCGACCGTTGGGCACGTGTGGCTGGTTTCTCGGCCCGCCGTCGAGGCTGACCGCGCCGGCGTCCACGGCCTGGGCGAAGACGATGGGGTCGTCGAACTTCGTGACACACACCGCCACGTGGTGCGGCAGCCGTCCCTCGACGAGCCTGTCCCGTTCCCACAGGCGCGTCCTGAGATGCTGCAGGACGCGGTTGAAGTACTCGAAGTTGCCCTGTTGGCCGTCGTCGGCCAGGGTGTCCCGGATCGGGTCGAACAGGTAGAGCAGACCATCGGACTCGCAGAGGTTGTCCAGCACGCGCTCGTCCGCCGGGTTGGCCTCGTCGAGCAGGAACCGGTTGCCCGGGATGTCCTGCAGCTGCAGGACGAACTCGATCTGGGCCCGGCTGGGCCGCGCGGGTGAGGAGTGCCCGCGGAACCAGCCGCGGCGCTCCTTCACGGGTGCCCTGTCCTGGTCCTCGGGGCCGGTGCGAAGGTCGCCGTGGACGAACCAGCTGAGCGGCTCGACGCCGATCGACGCCGCGGGGAACCTCCGCCCTCGCGCCAGGAGGTCCGTCATGTCGGTGAGGAACTTCGTCGCCTCGGTCGAGACACCCCCGACGTTCCAGCGGCCGTCTTCGCTGCAACCCCGGATCGACGCGATGCCCAACGCGCCGAGGTAGGTGGTCTTGCCGCCGCCGGTGGCTCCCCACAGGCCGATGCGGACCCGCCCGTCGGTGGCGTCACGCTGCTGCGGCACCGTCGGCACCGGCGGCTGGGGCAGCGGGCCGCGCTGCAGCGGGGGTGGCGTCGCGACGCTACGGCCGAAGCGTTGTCTGGTGCTCTGATGCCGCGGCGTCCAGGGCACGGCCGTCGGCACCGGCTGCGGCGCGGGGGACACCGGCTCCGGTTCGTCGACCAGGTCCTCAGGGTCCGTCGCGTCGGCCGGGTCCGCGACAGCCGGCGTGCCGCCGTACGCCTGCTGCGGTGCGGCGGTAAGCAGCGGTTCCGGGTCGTCCTCGCCGTCCGTCACCAACGGCTGGAAATTCTCCGGGAGGTCGCGGCGCCGCAGACCTCCGGGGCGTCCGTCATCGAAGGAGCCTGTGCTCACGTCGTTCCACCTCCGGAGGAGTGCGTGACGTCGTCGGGCGGAAGGAGGGCGAACGGTGACGTCGAGGGCGCGTCACCGACGAGCGCGGCGAGGTCCACCAGGTCGCGCGGCGAGGTGCGGTCCATGTCGTGGTCGCCGTGGGTGGCCAGGGACTGCCAGGCCATGGTCCGCTCGTGCAGTGCGGCGCGCACCCGGCTGTGCCCGCCCCAGCGCGGCTTGCCCCGGACCACCACCATCTGGACACCTTCCTGGCGAAGCTGTTGGACAAGTTGCTCCCAGTTGAGGCCGAGTGGACACGGAACGGCCGGGTCGAACGGTGTCTGACGGACCGGATACGGCGGCTTGGTGCCGAGGAACACGGCGACGCGTCGCGCGTCGGGGCGCCACTGAATCCGGCGGATCGCGTCGAGCGCGTCCTCGAGGGCCGCGGCGTGGTCGTCGAGATTGTCCTGGACGGGCCACCCGGCCAGGCGCCTGCCCGCTTCGGACGGCGCAGGGTCCTCGGCGACCTGGACCGGTGTGTCGGTGCGGGACTCGTGCCGGTTCCGCGAATGCTGCCCGTATCCGACCAGGAGGACCCGGACCAGTCCCGGCACCCGTTCGTCGATCTCGGCCAGCACCCGCTGGGCGTACGCCAGCCTGGCGGGGGCGGAGTCCTTGCCGGAGTGTTCGACGGCGAGCACGAGGTCGGTCGGTGACGGTGCCGGTGGGAGCATGCCGAGCAGCTCGACCCAGGATCGCGGATCCTCGACGACCTCGCCGACGCCGTCGAAACGGACCTGTCCGTCGTCGTCGAGCCGCGCGGTGACCGTCACGAGGTCGCCTGGTTTCAGGCTCGCCGAGTCGACCCGCACCGCGGTCCACTCGTGCGGGGCGAGCAGGTCGCCGGTGATGTCGTCGAGGCCCGTCACCACGGGCAGCGCGACCGAGCGGGGCAGGTCGGCGGGAGCGGGCCCGGGAACGCCGAGTGTCACGACCGTCGCGTCACCCGGGACCGCCCCGGTCGCGAACAGTTCCACCGTGGTCATCTCGGTCTGACCGGCCGCACCGAACCTGGACAACGCGAGGTGGTAGGGCCGGGTGATCGGTCGCTGGCCGCCGACCAGCCGCAGTAGCTCGCGCCTGCCGCCGCCGAGCCAGACCTCCGCGGCGTAGCGCCCTGCCGCCATCTCGGCCAGCCTCCGCAGCAGCGCCCACGCCGTGGGTGTGGCGAGGATGTACTGCGGTTTCCCGGCCAGCCGGGACGGGAGGTTGTCCCGGGCCTCGATACGGAGCTTGACGGGGTCGACGTCGTCGCTACCGACCCCGCCGGCGAGATGGAAGCGCAGCCGCGACGGGTCGTCGGCCTGGCTGGGCAGCAGCTGCGCCCACGACATCCGCTGCAGTGTGGCCAGCCGCGGCGGCCCGGTTCCGTCCTGGACCAGCTGCGCCACCTCGAGGTGGTCGGCCGACAGCTCGAGCACGGTCAACGAGGTCGGCGGCTCGCCGGACCACGGCGGCGTGAGTCGCGGTGACGCGGCACCGGCGGCATCAGCTTCGGTGTCGGCCTCGGCCGGTTCGCCCCGCAGCCAGGGCTGCATCCGCTGCAGGCCGGTGGGGTCACCGTCGCAGGCCCGACGCGCGGCCATGAGGTCCCACGCGTACTGGGCACAGGCCAGCGCCCGGCCATCGGAGCCGTCGGCGACCCACCCGCACGTCTGGCAGGGCTGCGTGGGCGGCACCGGCCACCGGCACACCGCACACGGCGACGTCACCGAGTTGGACTGCTGATTGATGAACATATCCGATGCCTCGATAGCTGAGTCCGTGATCTTCTGTACGCGTGAACGGTGCGGCGACATGACATCACGATTCCGAACGACCGGCATCGTTTTACTGTGTCGATCGGTTGCCCTGTTCGGTGCGGAAGACCACCGTTCGGGGGAATGCGGAGTGTCTCCGTCATCACGATATTGTCGATCGTCGTCGTAGCGAAGGGGGCCGATCAATGCAGGTGAAGGGCTGGGTGGTGGAGAATCTCGGCAAGGCGCTGCGAGAGGCATTCTCACCGCCGCAGCGGTTCGACCAGTTCCTTATGTTTTCACTCGACCGTAACAGGCATGAAATATCTATGGCAGGCGATTACGTCGGTATCACGTACGACGTGATCCTGGCCGCGCAGGCCGAGGGTTGGCTGGTCGACCTGGTGGCCGCGGCGCGCCTGGCGCGGCCGGCGAACCCGGCGTTCGTGCAGGCCGCGCGCGAGGTCGGACTGACCACCGGCCGATCGGACCTGGAGCGCATCCTCAACACGTCGCTGCCGGAGACCGACTCGTCGCCGTGGCTGGCGCGTTACGGCGAGTTGGAGGGCCGCGTCTGCCGGGTCGAGGTGGCCGGCCGGCCAGTGGGCACCGGCTTCCTCGTCGGGCCGGACCTGTGCCTGACCAACCACCATGTCGTGGCCGACGTGCTGACCGGCCGGGCCCGCCCCACCGACGTGCGCCTCCGCTTCGACTATCGTCGCAGCCCGGACGGGCGGGAGATCAGCCCCGGCACCGCGTTCGACCTCGCCGAACCCTGGGTGGTGGGGTTCTCGCCACCCAGCTCGCTGGACGGCGTGGCCGAGCCGGGCGATGCGCAGCCGTCGGTGGACGAGGTCGACGTGGCGGTGTTGCGGGTGGCCGGCCGGCCCGGTGAGTATCCGCCCGGCCGGGTCGACGGCGTGGCCGGCACGCCGCGGCGGGGGTGGATCGGGGCCGTCGGCGCGGCGCCGGGCAAGGGTGACGCGCTGTTCGTCCTGCAGCATCCGGCGGGCGAACCGTTGAAGCTGGCCGTCGGCCCGGTGCTGAGCACCAATGGCGCCGGCACCCGTTTGCGTCACAGGGTCAACACCCGGGCGGGATCATCCGGTTCACCGTGTTTCGACGCGAATCTCGACCTGGTGGCCATCCATCACGCGGGTGACTCGTTGCATCCTTCGCAGGGCGACCCGCGGTTCAACGCGGCGGTGCCAATGGCGGCCATCACCTCCTGGGCATCCCGACAAAATCCACCCATCCCGCTGTTTCCGGCGGCGTGACCGGCAGGTAATCGCGGCTGCCTGCAGTTGAGTTTCTGGACGTTCGGTCGGGGTGCCGTTGTCCGCCGCCGTCATATCGTTGCGGGTGCGGAAGTCACCGCATCGACGAAAGGTGTCCGGGGCTCGTGATCGATGACAGCGCATTGGACGCATTGGACGACGCGCTCCGCAGCTGCATTGTCGACCTCAAATCTCTGGATCGACTGGTTTCCCGGGCGCTGGGTCAGTCGCCCAGGAACATCTACCCGGAGAACGTCGGGATCGACGAGGCCGCCACGAGGACCACCAGATGGTCACGGACCCACGGCAGGACCTGCATCCTGGTGCACACGGCAATAGGTCAGTTTCCTCTGCGCGTCGAACCGCGCGAGTGGTGCGCCCAGCGGTGCCCGAGCAGTCGGCAACGCAGGGAGGTGCTGGAGGGGCCGGCGTACTTCGACCTGAACGAGCTGCGCCGCAGGGTCGCCACCACGCTGACCGCGCGGGACTCCGGCGTCTTCGGCTTCTCCGTCGCGTTCACCGACGGCATGTTCCTCAGCGAGCTCGCCAGGTGGTTCGACCTGGACATCCTGCCTGGCGCAGACGTGCGGGCGACGTTGATGCTGGATCCGTTGTACGCGACCGCCAACTGGCGAACCAAGATGCTCGCCGGCTACGGCGACATCCTGCAGCAGCGCGACCTGGTCTGCCCGGTCCTGGTCACCGAGGACACGACCGCTGAGGCGTCGCAGCAGTTCTGGCGCGCCGCGCAGGACCACTACTCGGGCGGCCGCCGCACGCTCGTGCTGATCTTCAGCGCGTCGAAGCCGGCCCTGTTCCCGGAGGGGCTGGTCGAGCTGCCCGTGCCGGAGTTCGAGATCGACGACATCAACCTCTGGGCCCTTCGCCTGGCAAGCTACTGCAGCACCGACGGCAGAACCGCGGCGCGCCGCATCACCGAACGCATCCGGGAGGCCGCCTGGACGGACGGCCGCCTCGCGGTCCGCCTCGTCTACGAGGCCATGTCCGACGTGATCAAGGCGATCGACAACGACCCCGACGAGTTCCTCATGAGCCTGGAGAACGGGAGCGAGTAGTGGACTACCGGCACGACGTCGACCTCGGCACGCGGTTCCAGCAGGACGCGCCGGCGCCGACCGAGAAGACCATCGAGATTCCCGACCAGGATCCACTGCAGGAACACGCCTGGGAGAGCCAGGTCGTCACCCGCGAGCCGTACCGGGCGAGCAAGGAACTCGAGGACGCGGTCAACCTGGCGATCGCGTTGGGCCGGCCGCTGCTGCTGCAGGGCGACCCCGGCACCGGCAAGACCCGGCTGGCGCACGCGGTCGCGTTCACCCTCGGCCTGCCGCTGGAGGAGATCCACGTCAAGTCCACCACCCGCGCCCGCGACCTGCTCTACACCTACGACGCGGTGCGCCGGCTCTACGACGTGCAGATGAGCGGTCCGGACTCCGACGGCCTCGGCCGGGAGGCGGCGCCGTACGTGCGGCTCGGCCCACTCGGCCGGGCCATCGCGCGGGCGGCCTACGGGCGGCGTTCGGTGGTGCTGATCGACGAGATCGACAAGGCCGACATCGACTTCCCCAATGACCTGCTCCGCGAGCTCGACCGGCCCGCGTTCGAGGTCGCGGAGGTGCCGAAGCTGCGATGGCGCGTTCCGCAGCGGACGGGCCTGCGGCCGATCGTGATCGTCACCAACAACGAGGAGAAGGCGCTTCCGAACGCGTTCCTGCGCCGTTGCGTCTTTCACTTCGTGACCTTCCCCGAATCCCACGAGGATCTCGACGCGATCCTCAGTCTGCACAACATCGAACGCCCGGAACTGCGCGCACAGGTGGTCCACACGTTCCGCGAGCTGCGGGGACTGGACCTTGCCAAGCGACCCGGCATCAGCGAGCTGCTCGACTGGGTCAACTACCTCGACGCGATCGACGAACCCGTCGAGAACGTGGCGTCGGTGCCGCATCTCGGTGCCGTGGTCAAGCAGCGCGGCGACCAGCTGCGGGTGGCCGAATGGCAGCGGGGCAGGACTTCCCGGGACCCGCAATGAGCGCCGGTGCGCTGCCGGAGTCCGTCGACATGTTGATCCGGCAGTTGCGCGGACGCGGTCTGCCGCTCGGCATCGACGACTGCCAGGCACTGCGCACCGCACTCGGGGCCGGGTTCGGCTGGGGGTCGTCCCGGTCGTTCCACGACCTGTGCGTCGCGCTGTGGGCGAAGTCGCCCCGCGACGCCGCCATCATCGGCGCCGTGCTCGCACGGATCGACGTGACGCCGTGGCTCCGCGTCGATCCGCTGGCCACGGGCGACGCACCACCCGAGCCCGCCCCCGGATGGCCGGCGGACCCGGACCGGGCGCCGGACCGCATCCCGGACCCGGGGGCCGGACCTGAAACCGGACCCGACGACGACCCGCCGTCGGTCGGGCCCGCCCCGAGCCTGTCCGCGACGCCCCCGGCCAGCGGACTTCCGGGTCCGCCGCTGGTGCTCGTGCCGCAGTACCCCGTCACCGAACGCGAGGCGATACAGATCTGGCGCGGGCTGCGCCGCAACCGCCGGGAGGGCCCACCCGTGCAGCTCGACGTCGACGGGACGGTCGACCGGCGCTGCCGGCTCGGGCTGCCCACCCCGCCGGTGCTGCTGCCCGCCCGGTTGAACACGGCACGACTGACACTCCTGGTGGACCGCAGCGCCTCGATGATGCCGTACCACGAGTTCGTCGAGCACCTCGAGCACGCGATCGGGACCTCGGCACGGATGGCCCGCTGCACGATTGCCTACTTCCGCAACGTCCTCGGCCACAGCCAGCACCGCTACCTGCTCGGCGGCGACGGCCCGGTGGGCCGCACGGCGCTGGACGCGGTGCTGCCCGTGATTCCCGCCCTGCAGGACGGCACCGTGTTCCGCGACCGGGCGATGACCGCGCTGCTGCCGTTCGCCGAGCTCATCGACGGGTTGGACAAGGACACGGGCGTCGCAGTGGTCAGCGACGCCGGTGCCGCTCGGGGCGGACTGTCACCGGTCCGGCTCCTCGACAGCGTGGCGGGGCTCAAGGCGCTCACCGCCCGGGCCGGCGCGGTGGTCTGGCTCAACCCGTCACCCAGCGACCGGTGGCGGCGCACGACGGCAGGCCGAATCGCCCGGCACGTCCCCATGCACCCACTGACCGTCGACGGCATGCACCGCGCGGTTGACGTGCTCCGCGGCCGGCAGACCGCCGTGGAGCGTCCGCTGTGATCGCCCCGACCCGCCTCGCCCATGCCGCCGGCCTGCTCACCAGCGCCCGCAGCGCGCTGACCAACCCGGCCTTCGAACTCGCGTACCACATCGCCGTGCCGGTCGTCGTCACGCCTACGTTCGTCCACCTGGTGCGCACCAACTTCTTCCTCGATCCGCCCGCCGAGGTGACCTACGAGGACGAGGCCAGGCTGCTGCTGTCGGCGCTGTGCCGCGAGGTCGGCCAAGGCCTGTATGACATCGACCCGGACCTGCGCGCACTGCTGCTGGTCGGGCTCACCACCCGGTTCGGCGCCGACCGCCTTCGCAGTGTCGCGAGCCTACTGGAGCGGTATACCGCGCACGGCGACGTCTGGGGCGGGCTGCCCGAACTGGAACAGGCCCAACGGCTGACCGCGCTCAGCCTGCTCCGGCCCGCGGTGGCCAGAGCCTGGTTGGACACCCACGAGACGATCGCCGAAACCGACCCGCAGCTCGGACCGGAGTGGTGCGTCGCGATGCGCCGTCGCATTCACGACCAGCCGAGGCCGGAGCGCCGGCTGGCGGAGGAGATCGCCTGGACCTGGTGCGGGCCGGCGACCGGTGGGACCATTCCCAACGCGGCCGCGTTACGGGCTCTGGCGTCCCTGCCCGGGGTGGACCGCGACGGCGTCGTGTCGGCGCTGCGGGACATCCGGCGCGGCACAGCAGCAGACGACGACCAGCTGGACGAGTCGGTGAGGACGGTCATCGCTGCCCTGACCGATGTGGACGTTGCCCCGGCACGGCCCGCCGATGTGCCGTTCGCCCCGCTCATCACGCAACGCTGGCCCGTGTCGGGCGCTGCTTCGACCGTCCCGCAGCGGACCGCCGCGACGGCGCAGCCCGATGCCACGGACTCGACGCCGAGCACCAGGATCATGATCGTCGGTGCGCCGGGCGCCGGGAAGACCACGTTCCTGGTCAGCCTGAGCCTGGCGGCGATGAGTCACGGCACCACGGGCACGCCGTGGACGCTGTACCGCTCGGATGTCGACGACGCGGCCGCGACCACGCTGCGGCTGGCGACGGACCGGCTGGCCCACGGCCGGTTCCCGGCCCGGACTCCAACCGACCCCCTACGGTTCAGGCTGGTCGGGGAGGTCGGCGAACGTACCACGCAGAAGGGCTGGGCCGGCACACGCACCCCGAGACGCCAGGTTTCCTGCATCGTCGAGGTGTTCGACGGGCTCCTGCCGCGAGCCGGGGCGGACCCCGGCGCCGCGCCCGTCGATCCGATCGCCCAACTCGCCGCCACGGACGGCGTGGTCTACCTGATCGACCCGACCACGGAGCTGACCGCCGGCCCCGGCCAGGGCAGCGGCTTTGAGTACGGCAACGCGCTGCTCCAGGCACTGACGAGCGAGTTGTACCGGCAGGGCCGCCTGGACCACGGCCGGTTGCCGCAGCATGTCGCGGTCTGCCTCACCAAGCTCGACGATCCGCTCGTCTTCGAACCGCTCGTCGCGGCCGGCCTGGTGCGGCTGTCGGACAGCCGCGGCCCGTACGTCCCGGACGACCGGGCCGCGGACTGCCTCGACTGGCTCGGCTCGACCGCCCCCTCACAGAGCAACGTCTCGCTGCTGCTCGACGCGCTTCGGCACGCGTTCCCCCCGTCCCGGCTGACGTTCTTCGCCAGCTCGGCGGTCGGCTTCTTCCGCCCGCAGGGACCGTCGAGCCCCGCCGAGTACCGCAATGTGGTCACCCGCGGCGACGAACTGCGAATCCGCGGCCCGCTCCGCCCTCTGAACGTGCTGGAGCCGCTGATGCTGCTGGAACGCCGCGTCGCCGAGCGCCGCTGACCCGCGCTGACCCATCGACACCGCCGGGCCCGTGACAGCGCTACCCTGACGCACCTTCGAGGCGGGCGTAGACGTCGCCGGAGCGGCCGAGCGGGCGGAACCGGTGCAGCAGGCGCATCAGGTCGGCGCGGTCCAGCCAGCGCTCGCTGGCGAACCGCATCGTCTCGATCGGCGAGTAGTTGTAGCGGTACGGGCCGAGCCGCTCCACCACATCCAGCACCGCGACTGTGGCGTCGTGCGCGAACGGCAGGTATTCGAACGACAGCGCGCGCAACGGCGTGCTCAGGCCGGACAGCACCTCGATCTCGAAGCCCTCGACGTCGATTTTGCAGAACGCCGGCTCACCGTGCTTCGCGATCAGGTCGTCGAGCGTCACCACCTCGACCTCGATCGACCGGTCCCACCGTACGCGGGCGAAGCTGCGGTCCTCGCCGACCGTCTCCATCCACGAGGACGACATCGACGAGACGGTCGGGGTGGCGCTGGACAAGGCCAGGTGGGCCGTCCCGGGCCGGGCGCCGACCGCGCCCGGCACGATCGTGACGGCATCGTCGCGGCCGAAGAACAGCCGCAGCACCTTGAGGCAGTCCGGCTGCGGCTCGACCGCGATCACCTTGGCGCTGAGTTTCCGCCACGCGCGCACCCGGCTGCCCACGTGGGCGCCGATGTCGAAGCCGATGTCGCCCGGACCGAGAAACTCGCTGTAGAAGCGGACCATGTTCCGGTGCCGGCCCGGTATGCCGTGGTACATGGCCAAGGATCGCCCGATCCCCCAAGCCCTGCTGAACATCAGGCACCTCCTCGAGCACCGTAGCGGTCGCTCAGCGCGTACCGCAGCAACACCACGTCCTCGATCTGCTGGACGTCCATGAGCGTGGCGCGGCACCCGGCGTTCCACGGGAAGTCGCCGTCACCGACGAAGCGCGGCGCCTTGGAGTTGCCGACGAAGAACGGTGCGACGACCAGCTGCGCCTCGTCGGCCAGCCCGGCGGTGAGGAACTGTGTGTGCATGCTGCTGCCGCCCTCGACCATCAGCCGCCGGATGCCCCGCTCGGCGAGGTCGGCGAGCAGGTCGAACAGGTCGATCACCTTACCGGCATCGACGACCGTCGCGACCCGACCGAGCCGGGCACACGTTTGTTCCACGACCGGCGAGGCGCAGTAGACGATCTTGTCGACGTCGCCGGCGGTGAAGAACGCCGCGTCCGGGTCGAGGTCGCCGTGCGCGGTGAGCGTGACCTTCGCCGGTGATGGCGGCAGGCCCCGGGCGGCGCGCGCGGCGCGCCGGTCGGGGGAGCGCACGAGCAGCCGCGGGTTGTCCTGGCGGATCGTGTGCGCGCCGACGAGGATCGCGTCGCAGCCGGCCCGCACGGCGTCGACCCGGTCGAAGTCGGCGTCGTTGGACAGCAGCAGCCGCGTCTCGGTGGCGTCGTGGATGTAGCCGTCGATCGACATCGCGCAGCTCAGCAGCACGTACGGTCGTTCTCTCACAGATGCCTCGCTACGGGGCATGGCAGGCCCGGTGGTCATCGGCTCGGTGCTCATCGGCTCAAGGGCCCGAAGGCGGTCAGGAACCGGTCGCGGAACGTGTCCATCTTCCAGACCGGAGCCTGCGGGTCGGGTCTGAGGCCGTCCTGCCAACCCCAGCCGGAGATCCGCTCCAGCACGGCCGGGTCGCGGGCGACGATCGTGATCGGCACGTCGCGGCTGGCGTTCTCGCCGGTGATGACCGGCGCCGGCTGGTGGTCGCCGAGGAAGACCATCACGAGATTGTCGTCGCCATACGTCTGCACGTAGGAGATGATCACACCGAGCGAGTATTCGATGGTCTGCCGGTAGTCGGCCCGGACCTGGGCGCCGGTGCGCTCCAGGACGCCGTTCTGGCCGCCGCCACCGAACGTGGAGCCGTCACCGATGCCGCTGTAGTCGACGAGCCGCGGGATGGGCGTCCACGGCGCGTGGCTGGACAGCAGGTCGATCTCGGCGAAGAGCGGCGGGCGGTTCGGCGCGGTCCGCTCGAGGCGCTGGAAGGCCGAGAGCGTGTATTGATCGGGGATCGAGGACAAGGCGTACGTCGGGCCGCGGTACCCCATGCCCCTGGAGTCGTAGATCTTGTCGTAGCCGTAGATCCGCCCCTCCGGCCAGTCGCGGGTGTTGGCCGGCGCGAAGCAGACCGTGCGCCAACCCGCGCGCTTGAACGCGCCGCCCAGCGTGAAGCGGGTGCTCGACGTGAACTGCAGGTAGCGCTGCTGGTTGTCGATCCACAGCCCGGACTGCAGCGTCGAGTGCGCCAGATGGCTGCCGCCGCCGGTGGCCGCCGACGTGAGGAACGCGCTGCGGGAGCCGAACCCGGCCGCGTCGAGCTGCCGCGTCCCCGCGTCGAGCACGGCGTTGACCTGCGGCGCGTATTCCGGGTTCTCCACCGCGTCGCGCCCGTAGCTCTCGACGAACGTCACGACGACGTCCTTGCCCCGCAACGCGGTGAGCAGCTGCGGGCCGAGCGAGTCGCGGAACGCGTCGACCGACGCCTCGGCCGCGAACGTCCTGCGGTCTCCGAAATCCTCCTGCACCAGGCGCAGATGGTCATACACCGGACCGGCGGCGTTGGTGGCGGCCACCGGCAGGCCGGCGACGACCTGCAGACCGAACACCGCGCAGCCGAGCCACGCCACGGTGCGGATGCTCGTGGCGCGGTGCCGCACCACGATGCCGGTGAGGCGAAGGACCGCCAGCGGCACGAGCACGAGCAGTCCGAGGACGAGCACGACGACACCGATGACCGCGCCGATCGCGCTCGGTCGGCCGATCGAGTCGGAGAGCACCTCGACCGCGGGCCCGAACAGCCGCCAGTCGAGCATCGGGTCGAACGGCCGCGCGAACGTTGCGAAGAAGCCCATGTCGAGCAGCTTCAGGATGCTCAGCAGCGCCAGGGCCACGCCGGCGACGACGGCGCCGATCCGCCGCGCGCGTCCGGGCAGCAGGAGCAGGGCGGCGACGCCGGGCAGCGCTTCCACCGGAAAGCGGACGAACGGCCGGCCCGGCTGGTTCGGCGCCGCGAGCGCGACGAGCACGAGCAGCGCGGCGAGCGTCGTCGCCGTCCACGCGACCACCGCCTTGGCCCGGCCGGTCCGCGGAGCCGCACCGGGCCGGCCCTGGTGCCGCGGCGCTACGGGATCCGCTGCAGCGTCTTCGTCGGTACCTTGCAGCACAGTCGTCATCCCCCGAACGGCGACACGGCGAGCCGGGCAGCCCTGGTCGCCTTCGCCGCGAGGTAACCGACGTTCGCCGGCGACCGGTACACGCCCGTCGGCACGCATTCGGTCACCGTCACCCCGAGCCTGCTGAGCTGGTCTGACTTGTCCGGATTGTTGCTGAGCAACGCGATGCGGTCGGCGCCGAGCGCGCCGAGCATCTGCGCCGCGACGGTGTAGTCGCGCTCGTCCTCCCGATGCCCCAATGCCAGGTTGGCCTCGTAGGTGTCCAAGCCGGTGTCCTGCAACGCGTACGCGTCGAGTTTGGCGTACAGGCCGATGCCGCGCCCCTCCTGCCGCAGGTACAGCAGGTAGCCACCCACGTCGGCGATACGCTCGACGGCCTCGCGCAGCTGCGGGCCGCAGTCGCAGCGTTGGCTGCCGAACACGTCACCGGTCAGGCACTCGCTGTGCGGGCGGACGAGCGGCACCCGGTCGTCGGTCAGCCGGCCGAGGCCGAACGCGAGGTGCTCCCGCGCGTCGACGAGACCATGGAACGTGAAGACGCGCGCGGTGGCGGCGAACCCGTCGGGAAACCGGAGCGGCACCGTCACCTCGGTGCGGACTGCGGCGGGCAGGAAGTCAAACACGGGTCTCCTCAGGACGGTCACGGGCGCGCCGGGCAAGCACCAACACCGCGGCTCCGGGCAGGGTCGACACGAGTGCCAGCGCCCCGTAGACCATCGCGGTCGCGACACCCTGGGTGGCGCTCAGGCCGGCGGCACTGAACGCCCATGCGGCGACGCCTTCGCGCGGACCGAAGCCGCCGACGTTCGCCGGCAGGACCATGGCCAGCAGGGCCAGCAACGTCAGCGGCACCAGCTGGGACAGCGGCGCGGTCGCGCCGGCCGTGCGCGCCGCCACCAGAAACGTCGCGAGGTTGCCGGCGAGGACCACGGCGGTGGCCAGGAGGACGCCGACCCACTTGCGCCGGGCGATCAGCCCGTCGCGGATGTCGGCCTTCGCGGTGCGGAGCGCACGCAACCAACGCGCCGGGCCGCGCTCGGGCACGAACCGGGCCAGCAGCACGGCGACGAGCGTCGCGACCACCGCCAGCGCGACCACGACCGGCAGGTACCGCCGGATCGGCGACGGGAACGCCAGCAGCACCACGGTCGCCAGGAGCACCGAGATGACCGTGCCGGCGGCGCGCTCCCACACGACCGCGCGGATGCCGCGGCTCACGTCGCCGGAGTCCTTGCCGTGCCGCATCGCGCGGTGGACGTCACCGAGCACACCACCCGGGAGCGTCGCGTTCAGGAAGGTGGCGCGGTAGCAGTGGGCCACCGCGGTGTGCAGCGGCAGGCGCACCCCGAGGCCGCCGGCGACCAGGCTCCAGCGCCAGGCGCAGGCCCACGTGGTCAGCACGCCGATGCCGAGCGCAGCACCGAGCGCGGGGGCGTCGATCAGGCGCAGCCCGGCAACGAACGGGCCGCCGCCCAGCCGCCACAGCAGGGCGGCGAGGATACCGACCCCGGCGAGCGGGTGTACCCAGGAGCGGATCGACCGCGGCACCGGACCTCCTTTGCGACAGGGGCTTCTCGTCTGAGGTATACGTACGCGGACGGCCAGGGGTTCATTCGCCGCCGGCGAGGAGGTCGTCGTGGTGCACCACGACCCCGAGCCGTCCCGCTGCCGCCTCGGCGAGCCGGCGACGACCGTACTCCTCCGCCGGCCCGACCAGGCCCGGTTCCTGTTCGCACGCCGCGCCCAGCCACCCGCGGAACCACTCGGCCGTCAGGGCACCGTGGTCGGATCCCAAGCGCCAGGGACTGGGCCGGACCAGCACCTCGATGCCGTGCCGGCCGAACGCGTTGATCGTCGCCTCGACCGCGTCCGGCCCGAGCAGCGACCGGCCGCCGGCGGTGCGGCGCTGGTGCGCGTTGAACGCCTCCATGATCGCCGCGTCCAGCGGGTCCGGCGGGTCCAGCTCCACCCGGCCGGTCACCGAGATCGTGAACAGCGTCGGGAACCCGGCGCACGCCGCGGCCACGCGCTCGACCTCGTCGGCGGTGAACATGTCCAGGAGCGCCGACGCGGTGATCAGGTGAGCGCCGTCCAGATCGTCCCTCGTGAGCCTGGTGATGTCGCTTTGCCGGATCTGTACCGTCGCGCTCTGGCCGATCTCCGCCCGCTCCAGCAGGTCTGCGTCGCGGTCGTAGAGCACCCAGTGCTGCGGACCCGGCAGCAGCGGTGCCAGCCAGCGCCCCATGGAGCCGGTGCCGGCGCCGAGGTCGTGGATCACCAGCTCCGGGCTGCCCACGAGGCGGGCCCGGAGCCGTTCGACGAGTTCGACCGATCGGGCCGCGGCATCGGCCGGCTCCCGCAGCGCCAGCCATTCGGGGGTGACGCGGCTCATGCCGCCACCTCCGCTGCGCTCCGGCGTCGGCCTGAGCTGAACCTGTCACATGATGAGCGGCCCGAGCCGCTGCGCTGGCCGCTCATGCCGCCACCTCCATCAACACCCGGGAAACCCGTGCGGCTGTGTCCGCCCAGCCGGTGAGCGTGGTCCGGCGCGACGTCGCGGACCGGCGCAGCGCCTGCCGTAGCTCGGGTTCGCTGAACCAGCGGCGCAGCCCGTCGGCCAGCCCGCCGGCCTCCTCGTCGGCGCTGACGAGGAGGCCGGGCAGGGAACCGTCCGGCGCGTGCCCGAGCGCTTCGGGCACCCCGCCGACCGCGGTTGCCAGCACCGGTATCCCGCGCGCGAGCGCCTCGGTGACCACCATGCCGTAGGTCTCACCGTGCGAGGCGAGCAGGAGCAGGTCGGCGCCGGCGTAGGCGGCCGTGAGCCCGGCCCCGGTTCGCGGGCCGGCCAGGACGACCCGATCCTGGATGCCGTCGGCGGCAAGCTGCCGGCGGAGCCGGTCGACGAACGCCGGGTCGCGATCGAGGGAGCCGACGCACACGCAGTGCCAGGGCACGTCGGCGACCTTGGCGAGCCCTTCGGCGAGCCGGTCGTGGCCCTTGTGCGGGGTGACCGCTGCCACGCACAGCAGCGCCGTGCCGGCCCCGGAGCCAGGCACGAGCGGCGCCGGATGGACGCCCGGCGGCGCGGCGTGGACCCGGTCGCCGGGCAGCGCGTAGGACTCGATGAGGCGCCGCCGGGTCCAACTGCTCGTGGTGACGATCGCGCGTGCAGTGACCAGTGCCTCGCGCTCCTGCTCGTTGTCGAGCGGCAGGTGCACCAGCACCACGAGGCGGAGGCGTTGCGCGTGCTCGCGGAGCACCGCTGGAACAACTGAGGCGATCAGACCGTCGAGCAGGACCAGGGCGCCGTCCGGCGCGGCTGCGAGGACTCTCGCGAGGCCGGCCCGCGAAGCGGCACCCGGCTCGGGCCACGTCCCGGGCACTGCGTGCTCCCGCACCGTCCACCCCTCGGCGACCAGGCCGTTGCACACCTCGCGGTCGTAGGCGTTGCCGCCGCTCGGCGTCGCTGGATCGTCGATGTCGTTGGGCAGCACGACATGTACGACCCTCACAGGGATCGCTCGTAGGCCGCCGACGCGATGTGCGACTCGTGCAGGGTGACCTTGATGGCGGACAGCTCGCGGGCGTTGTCGCCGAAGTTGCCCGCCTCGATGCGATCGGCGAGGCGGTCGGCAACGAACCGGGCGAGCACTTCGGTCGAGGTGTTCTGCCCGGCGAACACCTCGACGTCGTCGAGATTGCGGTAGTTCAACTCACCGACGACGGCGGCCAGCTCGCGCTGGGCGCACCCGATGTCCACGACCAGGCCGTCTTCGTCGAGATCCGTCCGGCTGAAGGTGGCGTCGACGACGTAGGTCGCACCGTGGAGGCGCTGTGCGGGCCCGAACACCTCGCCGCGGAAGCTGTGGGCGATCATCATGTGATCACGGACGGTCACGCTGAACATGGTCATTCTCCGCTGTAGGTGATGAGATGGCACAACGCGGGAAGGTTGCCCGCGGCGAACACGTCAGGTAGGTCATCGAAGCGCGACTCGCCGGCGATCAGCGCGTCGAACGCGGGGTCGCGCAACAGCTCCAGGGCAAGCGCCATTCGCTGCGCGAACGTACGGCGCGGGTGGGCAACGGTGCCGACCTGGCTGCTGCGGATCGTCAACCGGCCGGAGTGGAACGCGCCGCCGAGCCCCACGCTGACCGGCCGGTCACCGTACCAGCTCAGCTCGACCACCGTGCCCTCGGGCGCGAGGAGGTCCAGCGCACACTGGAGCCCCTCGGACGTCGCACTGGCGTGGATCACGAGATCCCGGCGCCGGTCGGCGGTGTCCGGCGTGGCGAACTCGACGCCCAGCGCGCCGGCCACGGTTTCGCGTTCCATATCCACGTCGACGAGCTGCACGTGCACACCGGGAAGCCCGGCGACCAGCCTTGCGACGCAGCAGCCGACCATGCCGGCACCCACGACGGTCACCCGGTCACCGATCCGAGGAGTGGCATCCCACAAGGCGTTCACTGCCGTCTCAACGGTTCCGGCCAGGACGGCACGTGTGGGCGGCACGCCGTCGGGTAGCACGTGGACGGCGCTGGCCGGCACCACGTAGGCGGTCTGATGTGGGTACAGGCAGAACACCAGCCGACCGTCGTCGAGCTGACCGACGTTGAGGTAGCCGTACTTCACCGGCCCGGGAAAATCACCTTCCTGGAACGGCGCGCGCATCACGGCGTACTGGTTCGCTGGCACGCGTCCCTGGAACACGAGCGTTTCGGTGCCCCGGCTGACGCCGGAGAACCGTGTGCGCACCAGCACCTCGTCCGGGCCGGGTGTGGGCAACGGCACGGGCCGGATCTCACCCGCGCCCGGCTCGCGGACCCAGAAGGCACGCGCTGTCGGCATCTACTCCCACCAACCCTTGAACCAAATCGTTGCCGTTGACGTATCCACGATCAAGGTCGCACACCATGGTACGGAGGCACGGTGCAAAAGGTTCAAACCGGTCCGGCAATCGGGTTTATCGCCCAGTTTGTCCTGCTGGCCGGCCTCGGCGAGACGGCCGGCCTCGGCGGTGCCGGCTGGCTGGTCGGGCTGACCTACGGTGCTGCGCTGTGCGGCCTGCTCACCTGGGGCATGCACCGCTCGGGTGTCCTCCACCTCGGTCCGGCCGACTGGGTGACGCTCGCCCGGGCGGTGCTCATCGGCGGCGTGGCCGCGCTGACCGCGGACTCGTTCGACCAGCCGGTTCCGGCACGGCTGCTGGTCAGCTTGACGATTGTTGCTCTTGTGCTGGACGGCGTGGACGGTCAGGTCGCACGGCGGACCGGCACCGTGTCGGCGCTGGGCGCGCGCTTCGACATGGAGGTCGACGCTTCGCTGCTGCTCGTGCTGAGCCTCTACGCCGCGCACCAGGTTGGCGCGTGGGTGCTCGTGATCGGGCTGATGCGCTACGTTTTCGTCGTCGCGACGTGGTTGCTGCCGTGGATGCAGGCGACGCTCCCGCCGCGGTACTGGCGAAAGGTCGTTGCCGCGACCCAGGGCGTTGTGCTCGTGTCCGCGAGTGCCGGCGTCATTGCGTTGCCGCTGATGGTGGCCGCGTTGATGATCGCGTTGGCGCTGCTGGTGGAGTCGTTCGGCCGCGACGTGCTGTGGATGTGGGCGCGCCGCGTCCCCAAGGTTTCACCCGCGACCCGGCGGTCCGCTGTGGACGTTGCCTGACGACGGAGACGGCATCCATGAAGTGGCGGACGGCGGCCGGATCATCGAAATAGGAATAGTTCAGGCAGAACATTGGGATTGGTTCAGGCAATACAATGAGCGTGGTTTAGGCAAATCAAATTGACGGTTCCATTTGGGGAATTGATCATGAACAATTGCTGATATGAATTCCCAATTCAGGTTGCGAACCGCCGTTTTCGCTGCCGTCCTCGGGTTGGTCGTCGCGCTGCCCGCCGCGCCCGCGGCCGCCGACGAGGGCACGGGTAGCTCGACAGCCACCACGACGAAGCAGGACGCAAAGCGCGCACAGCCCGGCGCCGGGGTGGCGCCGAAGACCGTCGCACCGCCGAAGCCCACCGTGTCGCCGAAACCCGCCGCGCCGAAGGTGGGCGTGCCCAAGCAGCGGTCCGCGCTGGCCGCCTGGCAGCTGACCCTCAACGTGCCCGGCGCGCACGACAACGGCGAGGGCGCACAGGTCTCCTGGCTGTGGATCACGCAGAGCTTCCACATCACCGCGACGGCGAACCAGGACGTCGGCCCGACGCCGTACTACATCCGGATCTACCGCGACGACGTGCAGATCGCGATCTGCGGCACCGGCACCACCTGCTCGGTCGACGTGGGCAGTTCGGTGATCGCCTCGTCCTGGATCAGCGCGGACATCAGCACCGCCGCCGGCAGCCGGATCGTCGCGTCGAACCCGCCGTTCGTGCTGGTCGACTGGCACTTCACGACCGTCAGCCTGAACGTCGCCCAGACGACGGTCAACGTCGGCAGCGCGGCGACGCTGACCGCGCGGACGTTCTTCGACGTCGGCCCGTCGCCGTTCTGGACGCAGATCTTCGACCTGACCACCGGTACCCGGGTGGCGATCTGCGGCAGCGGCGAGAGCTGTCCGGTGAACATCACGCAGGCGAGCGCCACGACGCACCGGTACCAGGCGTTCGTCGGGTACAACAGCGCCACGCTCCCGCTGTCCGGCCCGCAGAGCAGCAGCCTGGTCAACTGGGTCACCTGGTCCAACAGCGGGTTCCGGATCAGCCTGACGGCGCCGGTGTACACCGAGACGACCGAGACGGTCACCGCGACGGCGTCGTCGAGCGTGACACCGACCCCGTGGTACATCGAGATCTTCGACGCCGACACCGGCACCCGGATCGCGTTCTGCGGCAACGGGTCGGTCTGCTCGCTGACCGGCTACACCCCACCGGTGCCGAACGTGCGCACCCACCTGGTCGCGTTCGTCTCCAGCTTCAGCACGGCGTTCCCGCCGTCCGGCATTCAGGCGACCTCCAACCTGGTGGAGACGATGCACTACGTCCCATGACGTCGGGGTGGACGGCTGTGCGGGGCGGCGGCATCACCCGGCCGGCGCCGAGCCGCTCCGCCAGCAGGTCGCTGGATCTCGGCGTCAGCACCGAGATCGTCACGTGAACCACCGGTCCGCCGGCGCGGGGATGCGTCGGCGGACCGGTCACGTGCTGGGCGCGGTCAGGCCAGGTCCCGCAACAGCTCCGTGCGGGTGACCGGGTCGAGCCCAAACCGGCCGGACCCTCGGCGCGTGCAAGCCGGGTGCGGGAGAAGCCACCCCAAGTCGCACAACAATGTGTCCGACGCTCGACCGAAGCACTCCGGTCCACTGTGGACTGTTGAGGCGCGGGTGCGTCGCGGCGCATACGGCTGAGCCGCGGCGAGGACGGTTCCGGCCGGGCCGGAAGGGGCCAGGCCAGAGGCCTTCCGGGTTGCCGAGCGATCCAGGAAAGTATTCCTCAGCGGCAGCGAAAACGCCCGAGAAAATGAAACGGGAAGCACATAAATCACTTTCTGGAAAGGGCGGAGCCATGTCAATTTCGGATCATTGATCGATGTCCCGGAGCAATTCTCTTCGCATTCTTCGCAGTGTGGTCCACGTTGCAGAAAACCCTCATTGCAATTTTATCGAAAGGTGTACAGCCATGCACAAGGTCATTCGCCGCGGTTTCGCCGGTCTGCTCACCAGCGCCATTGCGTTCACCGGGCTCAGCCTGATCTCCGCCCCGGCGCACGCCGCGTTCACCTCCACCATCGGCGGGGACATCACGCGGTCGGAGGTGATGCAGCGGGCGCAGTACTGGCTTGACCACCAGCCCGGCTCGTACTCGCAGAGTTCGTTCTCGCCGGACCCGATCGGGTCGCGGAACTACCGCCGGGACTGCTCCGGCTACGTCGACATGTCCTGGCATGCGGCCGGCGACTACACGACGTACAACCTGAGCTCGATCACCACGGCGATCAGCCGCGCCGACCTCAAGCCGGGCGACGCCCTCAACGACGCGCAGCACCACGTCATCCTGTTCAAGCAGTGGAGCAACAGCGCGCACACGAACTTCGACTACTACTCGTTCGGCTCGACGCCGGTGAAGCTCATCCGCAACGCCTCGATCTCGTCCGGCACTTGGGACGGGCACCCGAACTCGGCGTATGAGGCGCGCCGCTACGTGCACATCAAGGACGACGTGGTCGCGCCGCCGCCGGTGGTCTACGACCAGTCGCCCGGCGAGGCCGACGTCAACGGCGACGGGAAGTCCGACCTGGTTGCCCAGAACGACACGAGCACCTGGGTGATGCTGTCCAACGGCACCTCGTTCAACGCCCCGGTGCAGTGGTCCAGCGTGGCGTTCTTCGGCGAGGTCGCCAACCACGCCGGCGACGTGAACGGCGACGGCAAGGCGGACCTGATCGCCCAGAACCAGACGGACACCTGGGTGATGCTGTCCACTGGCAGTTCGTTCAGCGCGCCGGTGCGGTTCTCGAACGTGGCGTTCTTCGGCGGCGTGGCGAACCATGTCGGCGACGTGAACGGCGACGGCAAGGCCGACCTGGTCGGGCAGAACGAGACGGACACCTGGGTGATGCTGTCGACCGGCAGTTCGTTCAGCGCGCCGGTGCAGTTCTCGAACGTCGCGTTCGTCGGCAGTGTGGCGAACCACATCGGGGACGTCAACGGCGACGGCAAGGCGGACCTGGTCGCGCAGAACGCCGCCGGTGCCTGGGTGATGCTGTCCGGCGGAGCGTCGTTCGGCGCACCCACCCAGTTCTCGGCGCCGGCCTTCCAGGGCGGGATCGCCAACCACATCGAGGACATCAACGGCGACGGCAAGGCGGACCTGGTCGCGCAGAACGACAGCAGTGTCTGGGTGATGCTTTCGAGCGGCACCGCGTTCGGCGCGCCGGCACAGTGGGCGACCGGCGCGTTCTACGGCACTGTCGCCAACCACATCGGTGACATCACCGGCGACGGCAAGGCGGACCTGGTCGCGCAGAACGAGACCGACGTCTGGGTTCGCACTTCGACGGCGAGCGCCTTCAACTCGTCGGCCAAATGGTCGAACGTGAACTTCTTCGGGCAGGCGGCGAACATCGGCTGACCCACCGCCACACCACGCTCATCCAACAACGTGAAGAAATATTGTCGCCCCCAGCGGCAATATTTCTTTACGTTGTTCTGCTGTGCCAGACCCCCGACGCCCACGACCAGGTCCGGTGCCCCGGTTCGCGAGATAGCCGGGTCACCGGCCAGCGCGGCGGACGAAGACGAACAGCCACGCGCCGGCGGAGCCGGACAACAGCGCGATACAGATCAGCAGCGGGAGATAGCCGGTGGCGCCGACCACCGCCGAGCCGATCGCGATGCCTGTCACCTGCGGGGTTCTGGTCAGCATGCCCATGGCGCCGGCGGCGCGGCCCTGCAGGTGCTGCCGGGGTCGTGCGTTGGAGCTTGGTCTGCTGCGCCACCACGAACCACGGCAGCGCGGCGCCGTAGAGCGCGAACCCGGCCAGCACCACGGGTAGCAGGGGAACCGCTATCAGTGCGGTGCCGACGGCCGCCGCGGTCAAACCGGTGCCGGCGGTGCGGGTCTCGCCGAAGGCGCGCACCGCGCGGCCGGCGAACAGCCCGCCGATCACCGCGCCGGCGCCCTGCAACGTGAACAGCACGCCCACGAATGCGGGCGGCCGCTGCAGGCCGTCGCTGTTGAGGGCGAACTCGGTGGGTTCGAGCAGCCCGAGCCCGAACACGGCCGTGGCGGCGGCGAGGACGATGCGGCGCAGCGCCGGGGTCTGTCGGCAGGCTATCGCAACATGTGTTTCGATGGTAGCGACGAAACGATGGATGTCAATCTGGGGACGAAGGTCCTTCGACCGGTGCCGGCTGGGCGTCGGCGAGCTCGTGCCGGTCGTGCAGCCGGACGGGACCCATGCCGCCGCGCCGTGGCGAGAGCCCCGCCGAAGCGGCGCCGGCCTGCGCGGCGAAGGTTTCTGCAAGGTGTACGGCAGGCCCGGCCGACACCCTGAGCCACGACTCGACCGGCCGAACCGTTCGGCCGGCGTGGCGAAAGGAAACGGCCTTGAACCGATCAACCATCCGCCGGGCGGCGATCACCGCCCTGGTCCTCACCTGCGCCGGCCTTGGGATGCCCGCGCCTCCGGCGAGCGCCTTCGCGATCTATGTCGTCACGAACGTCAACGACACCGGAGCCGGGTCGCTGCGGGACGCCATCGACATGGCCAACGGCAGCCCCGGGCTCGACTCGATCATGTTCGCCCTGCCCGGCGCCGGGCCGCGGGTGATCGTCCCGCAGAGCGACCTGCCGACGATCACCGATCCGCTGATCATCGCCGGCTACACCGAACCGGGCGCGTCCCCGGCGACCGCGACCACCCCGGCCACGCTCACCGTGGTCATCAACGGAACGTTCATGACCACCGGCCTGACCATCGACGCCGACGACAGCGCCGTGTCCGGGATCGTCATCAACAGCGTCGCCGGGGCCGGCGGCGACTGCGGCGGCGCCGGCATCTGCGTGCGCGGCGATCACAACCTCATCCGCGGCAACTACATCGGCACGGGCAACGCCGGCGCGGTCGCCCTGCAGAACAACGACTCCGGCGTGATCGTCCTCGGCGCCGACAACCAGGTCGGCGGCGAGCACCCGGCCGACCGCAACCTCATCTCCGGCAACCGGCTGTACGGCGTCGAACTGCAGGGCACCGGCACCAAGGTGCTCGGCAACCGCATCGGCAGCGACGCGACCGGCGCGAACGCGCTCGGCAACGGCAGCGGCGGCATCCTGGTCAACGGTGCCGGCAACCAGATCGGCAGCGACCAGGCCGGCGGCGGCAACGTCATCTCCGGCAACCCCGGCATCGGCGTCGACATCGACAACGGCGCCGACTTCACGATCCTCCACGGCAACCTGATCGGCGTCAACGCGGCCGCCACCGCGGCCCTCGCCAACGACAGCGGCATCGAGGTGAGCAGCAACTCCAACGAGATCGGCGGCTTCCTCACCGGCACCGCCAACGTCGTGTCCGGCAACACCGGTGTGGGCCTCGAGGTGGACGGGATCGCCGGGTCCAACCAGATCGTCGGCAACCTCATCGGCGTCGCGCCCGGACCGATGGGCCCGGTGGACATCGGCAACGGCGGCGACGGCGTCTGGCTGCGCAGCAGCACCGTCAACTCCCTGGGCACCGACGACGAGGGCGGCGGCAACACCATCTCTGGCAACGACGGCGACGGCGTCCGGGTCGACGGCAACGACCAGGACATCAAAGGCAACCGCATCGGCACGGCGGTCGGTGCCGCCGGAACGCTCGTGCCGCTGCCCAACACCGGCAACGGCATCACGGTCAGCGCCGACCGGACGATCATCGGCGGTGACAACAAGGAATCAGCGAACGTGATCGGCACCAACGGCGCCAACGGCATCGAGCTCGACGCGGCCACCGACGAGACCGTGATCCGGGCCAACGCGATCGGCACCGACCCCACCGGCGCGATCACCCTGTCCAACACCCTCAACGGCATCCTGATCACGGACGCCGACACCAACCACATCGGCTCGGTCGACCCGCTCGTCCCGCCGAACCGGATCGCCTTCAACGGCCTCGCCGGGATCGCGCTGAGCGCCGGCGCGGTCGACAACGACATCCTCGGTAACCTCGACTACGGCAACGCCGGCCTCGGCATCAACCTCGACCTGGCGCTGGCGCCGCCCGCGGTCGTGCCCAACGACTTCCAGGACCCGGACGCCGGTGCCAACAACCTGCAGAACCACCCGATCATCACGGCCGCCACCTACACCGCGGCCGGCACCACCACCATCAACTGGCGCCTGAACAGCACCCCGGTGACCATGTTCCGGGTCGAGTTCTTCGCCGCCGCGGCCTGCGGTGTCGGCGGCGTGAGCCCGGCGGAGACCTTCCTCGGCGCCGTCACGGTCGTCACCAACGCCAACGGCAACGTCGTCGCGGCGACCGTGCCGCCCGTCGCCACCCCGGCCGGCACCGTGGTCATGGCCACCGCGACCGAGATGCCGGCCGCGGCCACCTACGCCTCGACGTCGGAGATCAGCGCCTGCGTCGTCGTCGTGTAATCCCTGGGGCCGCCCGGACGCCAACCGGGCGGCCCAGCGCCATGTCGCTCGGTTGGCGATCGGGACGGTCACGCGTGCGTCACGAGGCCGGCCGAGCGGGCGGACGGCGTCGACGTGGCGATGGCGAGTGCCCCGTTGATCAGGGGCAGGGCGAGGGACGCGCCGGACGCCATGTCGAGGTTGCGGACGCGGTGACCGCCACGCTGGCCGCCGCGCCGGTCCCGGCCGGCTGACTCGGCCGCTCAGCTCGGGTGGGGCAGGTGCAGGTGCTTCCGCGCCGGCAGCACCCCATGAGCCGGGCAGCTGTGGCACCAGATGCCGTGCAGCGCACCGCCGCCAGAGGTCGGTCTTCATGGTGGCTGACCCCTCTGACGCCCCGGATACCTCAAGTGCTTTCAGCTGCCCAGCCGGAAGACGGGAGTGTTCTTGAAGCCCGCCGGGAGGTTGACAGTGAGTCCAGTTCTCAGCCCGGGTGCCCACTGCCTGATCCGCAGGGGGCGACTCGACCTGATGCACAGCGGCGCCGAGATCACGACGAAGTGCCGGCTCAGCCGATGCGGCCCGCCTGAGGGTGACGGGCGACTACCCGCTGGCTGGTAGTGCGACGCCCGGCTGGCGGGCCCGGATGACGGACGGTAGCGCCGATGATCAGGGCCGCCCGGATCCGAACACTTGAGCCCGTTGTCCTGATCCCGGCGTGTTGTGGAGGCCTTTCATCGTGGGTGTGCAGACCGCGGCATCGAAAGCATCGGGCTCGGCGTCGTCCGCCTGGGCGCCGTTGCGTTCTGGTGCGTTTCGCGCGGTGTGGCTGATGACCCTTGCCGTCAACATCGGCAACTGGATGCAGACGGTCGGGGCGCAATGGCTCGTTGTCGGCGCACCGCAGGCCGATGTGCTGATCGCCCTGCAGCAGGCCGCCGGAATGCTGCCGATGCTGCTGGTGGCCGTGCCGGCCGGCGTCATGGCGGACATCCTCGACCGCCGGCGGCTGATCATCGGTGTGCACCTGTGCACGATGGCGATCTGCGCGGGGCTCACGATGGTGACCCTCGACGGCGCCGTGCATCCAGGGGTGCTGCTGGCGATGCAGTTCGCCCTGGGCGTCAGCGTGGCGTTGAGCGTGCCTGCACTCGGCGCGCTCACCCCGGACCTGGTCCCGGGCTCGCAGCTGACGCAGGCGTCGGCGCTCGGTTCCATCAGCATGAACGTGTCACGAGCGATCGGCCCCGCCATTGCCGGGCTGCTCATCCCGCGGCTGGGACCGGCCTCGGTCTTCGCGGCCGACGGCCTGGCCGTCGCGATGTTCATCGCGGTCATGCTCCGGCTCCGCCCCACCCACCGGCCCGCCACGCGCCGCCCTGAGCGGTTCGCCGCTGGTCTGCGCGCCGGTGCCCGATACGTGCGGCACGCGCCGGTCGTGCAGCGGATCATGCTGCATGCGCTGCTCTTCCTGCTGCCGGCGTCGGCCCTGTGGGCGCTGCTGCCGATGTTCGCGAGCCGGCACCTGCATCTGAGCGTGTCCGGGTACGGCATCCTGCTCGCCGCACTGGGCATCGGGGCCGTCCTCGGCGCGCTGGTCCAGCCGCGGCTGCGTGCCGCGCTGTGCGGCCGGCGCATCGCTCTGGCGGCCGGCGCCACGTACGTGTGCGTGATCCTCGTGCTCGCGTGCGTGCAGCAGCCGATCGTGGTCGCGGCCGCGCTGGTCCCGGCCGGCATCGCGTGGGTGGTCGCGCTCGCCCACGTCAACGCCGAGGTCCAGAACGTGCTGCCGGCCTGGGTGCGGGCCCGCGGACTCGCCGTGTACCAGGTCGTCATCTTCGGTGGCCAGGGCGTCGGCGCTCTCGCCTGGGGCTTCTGCAGCAGCCAGATCGGCACCCGGTGGACGTTCGCGGCGGCGGCCGGCTGCCTCGCGGCCGGGGTCTGGGCAGCGTGGCACCGGCCGCTGCACGACACGACCCGGATGAGCCACCACCCGGCGGCGATGTGGCCGGAGCACCCCGCGGTGGAGGTCGAGCCCCACCCGGACGCCGGTCCGGTCCTCGTGGTCTGCAAGTACCAGGTGGCGAAGGCGGACGAGGACGCGTTCGTCGCCGCGATGCACGACGTGGGACGCTCCCGGCAACGTACCGGAGCGAACGACTGGCGCCTGTCGCGTCCACTGGGCACGGCGGGGGAGTTCGTCGAGACCTACGCGCTGCTGTCCTGGGACGAGCACCAACGCCACATCCACGACCGCAACACCACCTGGGAGAAGTCGCTGCAGGACCGTGCGGCGTCCCTCGCGGCCGGGCCGCCCCGCGTCGAGCGGTTCGTCGCCCCAGGCGCCCCAAGCGCCCAGGTGGACCGCGACGGGTCGGGCACCGCCGAGCCGGCGGACGGCGTGCGCGCACTCGACCTGGTCAGCGCCACCGGCTGACCTGCAGCGGCAGCGCGACCGCTGCGGGTCCTCCGCCTGCTCACGGAGCACATAACCGGTCTGATACCTACCTCGCAGAGGCCCTGGCGTTCTCGCCAGGGCCTCTATCGGCATGGCCGCGTTCGGCGGGATCGAACTTTTCGGCCGTACCCGTGAAGATCATGTTCTGCGCCGTCAATCAGGACATGAAGGGTATGACCGAAGAAGGGAGCCGGATGGGTTCGAAGGTGGCGGTGGAGGGGGACGACGCCGAGTTGCTGGCGCGGTCACGCTCCGATCCGGAGAGCTTCTCGACGCTGTTCGACCGGTACTTCACGGCACTGCACGGGTACGCGTCGCGACGGCTCGGCGGCACGGGTGGCGACGACGTGGCGGCCGAGACGTTCCTCGTCGCGTTCCGGCAGCGGGACCGGTTCGACCCGGGACGCGGGACCGTTCGCGCCTGGCTGTACGGGATCGCGACGAACCTCATCCGCGAGCATCGGCGGATCGAGGAGCGCGGCTACCGGGCCCACGCGCGGGTGGCGGCGCAGCCCGCGTACGAAGGTGACGTGGACCGGGCCGACTCCCGGGTGTCGGCGGCGGCGGCCCGGGACGGGCTCGTCGCGGCGCTGGCGGATCTGCAGCCCGGCGACCGCGACGTGGTGCTGCTCGTCGTCTGGGGCGAGCTGTCGCACGACGAGGTCGCCTCGGCGCTCGGCATTCCGGTGGGCACGGTCGGATCCCGGCTGCATCGCGCCCGGAAGCGGCTTCGGGTCGCCCTGGACAACATCAACCCGATCGAAAGGTGACGGCCGACATGGACGAACTTGAACTGCTCGCCGATGCGAGGCCGGTGAGCCCGCCGTCGGTGGAGACGGTGAACGAGGCGCGGCGCCGGCTGGGACGCGAGATCTACGCCAGGCCCGCGTCGCGCTGGCGGGTGCGGCTCCTGCTGCCCGTCGCGGCCGGGGTGCTCGCCGTCTCGACCGGGATCGTGGTCGGCACGCACGTCCTGAGCCCGGACCCTCCCGCTCCGCCCGGCGCCACCGGCCGCCCCGGACCGACCCGCACGCCGGACACCGGACCGCTGAAGCCGGACAACCGCTCGGCGCAGGAGCTGCTGCTCACCGCGGCCGAGCAATCGCTGCACCAGACCGACCCCGGCTCGGGCAAGTACTGGCTGTCCACCTGGGAGGAGGGCCAGCTCCTCCAGGTCGGCCGGAAGGGCGCCGAATACGCCATCATGGGCCGCTACTCCAACAGCCAGTGGTACTCGACCAAGGACAGCTTCAGCGTGTTCGAGACCCGCTGGGACGGTGCGGAGCCCGCCTCCGAGGCGGACAAGGCGGCCTGGAAACGGGCCGGGTCGCCGAGCAGCTGGCCGATCGATCAGGGTCCGGGGTGCCCGACGGACCCGACCCGGAGCTACACCGCCGACGCCGCAACGAGCAGCTGGGTCTCCAGGTCCGACGACGGTGCCGGGAAGACCGGCAACGGCAAGCTCACGCCCACCAAGGAACCGACCCAGTTCCGGGTCCTCGGCGAATACCTGACGGCGGACCAGATCCGCGCGCTGCCGTCCGACCCGGCCGCGTTGAAGCAGTGGCTGATCGGTGTCATCAAGAAGCAGAACCTGCCGCACAAGACCGACGTGGAGCTCGGCGAGGCGCTCTTCAACGGCGTGCAGAACCTGCTGTTCTTCAACCCCATCACGCCGCCGGTCCGCGCCGCCGCGTACCAGGTGCTCGCCGGGATGCCCGGCGTGACGTCGCTCGGCGCGGTGAAGGACGGCGCGGGGCGCAACGGCGTCGCCGTCTCCATCACCAGCAACGACACGGTCGAGGAGCAGCGCGCCGACTCGGGCGGGCCCTACGCGGTGAGCATCGTGTTCAGCCCCGACACCGGCGACACGCTCTCGTTCGAGACCCGGGTGCTCAAGCCGGCCGACTACCTGTCGTGGGTGCCGAAGGGCGCGCTGTTCAGCTACCGGGCGGTGACCGAGATGCGCTGGACGAACGACGAGCCGCCGGCCACGAACACGCCGTCGGTGGTCATGCGCAGCGCCGGGGCCTGCTGACGATGCGGCGTCTCAGCTGGCTCGCCGCGGCGGGTCTGATCCTCGCCGCGGCGGCGACTGTCGTGACTCCGGCAACGGGCCCGGCGGGCGCGACGCCGACCAGTACGGATCCGAACGGGTTCGCGGTCACGCTGGTCACCGGTGACCGGGTGCTCGTCAGCGGGAACCGCGAACACGTCACGGTGCGCAACGTGGTGCCGGGCAAGGGACGCGCGAGCGTGTCGTTCCGGCACCGGACCGAGCACGGCAACGAGTACGTGATCCCCGACGACGCCGTGGCGCTGGTGAACGCGAAGCGGGTCGACCGCCGGCTGTTCGACGTGTCACTGCTGGTGCGGTCCGGATACGACGACCGCAGCCGGACGACCCTGCCGCTGATTCTCGGTGGGCGGGCGTCCGCACCGGGGCTGCGGACGGTGCGGGCACTGTCCAGTGTGGGAGGGAGCGCGAGCACGCTGAGCAAGGCCGACGCGACCGGCTTCTGGAGGACCGTCGCCGACCCGCGGGCGAAGACGCTGACGGCCGGCGCGACCAGGATCTGGCTGGACGGCCAGGTGAAGGCGACGCTGGACAGGAGTGTGCCGCGGATCGGCGCCCCGGCGGCGTGGCAGGCCGGCCACACGGGCAAGGGCATCACGGTGGCGGTGCTGGACAGCGGGATCGACACCGGCCACCCGGACCTCGCCGGCGCCGTCGTCGGGGCGCAGGACTTCACCGGCAGCGCTTCGGGCACCGCCGACGGGTTCGGGCACGGCACGCACGTCGCGGGCATCATCACCGGCGACGGTGCCGCCTCCAGCGGCAGGTACGTCGGGGTGGCGCCGGACGCGACACTGCTGAACGGCAAGGTCCTCAACGACAACGGCCTCGGCCTGGAGTCGTGGGCCATCGCCGGGATGGAGTGGGCGGTCCAGCAGGGCGCCCGGGTCGTGAACATGAGCCTCAGCGGCTCCGTCGGGCCAGGTGCCGAGGACCTGATGAGCGAGACCGTCGACCGGCTGACCGAGCAGTCCGGCACCCTGTTCGTGGTCGCCGCGGGCAACGCCGGTCCGAACGCCGGCACCGTCGGCAGCCCCGGCACGGCAGAACGGGCGCTCACCGTCGGCGCGGTGGACGGGGGCGACGCGATGGCCGACTTCTCCAGCCGCGGCCCCACGAACCCGGGCGGCGCGCTCAAGCCGGACGTCACCGCGCCGGGCGTGGACATCGTGTCGGCGCTGGCCGAGGGTTCACGGTTCGCCCAGTGGTACGCAGCCGTGGACGGTCACTACGTGTCCCTGTCGGGCACCTCGATGGCGACGCCGCACGTGGCGGGTGCGGCGGCGATCCTGGCCGGGGAGCACCCGGGCTGGCAGGCGGTCGAGATGAAGGCGTCCCTGATGGGCACGGCCGCTGCGAACCACGAGGCGAGCGTCTACGCACAGGGCGCGGGCCGGATCGACGTCGCCGCGGCCACGAAGCGCCCGGTGTACGTCACGCCGTCCTCCGTGGACGGCAGGACCGTCGCCTGGCCGCACGCCGACGATCAGCCGATCGACACGGCGCTCACGTATCACAACGACGGGGACACGGCGGTGACGCTGCACCTCGAAGCCCAGGTGCAGGACCCGGCCGGGCACGCTGCCCCGGCGGGTATGTTCACGCTGCCCACGGCCGACGTTGCGGTGCCGGCGCACGGCACGGCTGTCGCGCATCTCGTCGCCGACCCGCGGGTGAGCGGGCCCGACGGGCAGTACCAGGGGTATGTCGTGGCGACCGGCGGCGACACGGTGGTGCACACGCCCGTTGCACTCAACCGCGAGGTGGAGAGCTACGACGTGCACGTAGCGGTGATCGGGCCCGACGGTGTGCCCGTCACCGACCACGACCTCTTCGGGGTCAGCTTCGCCGACGTGCGCACCGGCTTCAGCGCGGGAACGGCAGGGTCGACGGTACGGCTGCCGAAGGGCACGTACTTCGTCACGTCCAACCTGGCCGTGGCGATCGGGACGGACGACGTCGAGTGGCGGTACGTCAGCGGCGCCGAACCTTCGTACACAGTGGACGGTTCGAAGACGTTCGTGTTCGACGCCCGCAAGGCAAAGCCGATCGGGTTCAAGCTCGACCGGCCGGGTGCCGCGCTCGCCGGGAGCGCGAACATCGGCTACTTCCGCACCGTTGCGGGGCAGGTGTGGAGCGACGAAACCATCGGGCCGCCGGAGCGGTACACGGTCGTCCCGTCGCAGACCTCGGCTCCGGCCGGGCAGTTCACGTACCGGGTCGCCGCGATGGCGGGCAGGGCCGGCAAGGGTGCGTTCAGCGGTTCGCCGTACGCGTACGCGATCGAATGGAAGCACGACCGGAACGTGCCGGACGACCTGACCCCGCGCCTGCGGGACAGCGAGTTCGCGCGGGTCGAGCACCGGATCGCCAACAGCGGGCCGGACCAGGAGGCCTGGCTCGGCGCGGTCGGTCCGCTCACGACACCGGCGAGCATCACCGAGCTGCGCACACCGGAGCTGCCGTGGCAGTCGGCGGTGGCCCTGTTCCGCGCGGGCGGAGGTCCCGACGACGCCAACCTGCAGACCGTCTACTACCCGCTCGACGCGACGTACCGGCGCGGGCAGGTCGTGGTGAAGCACTGGAACTGCGGGGTTTTCGGGCCGGGGCTGGCGCCGCATCCATGGTTTTCGCCGTACCTCGTCCGGGACGGTGCCTATATCGGCTTCGGGGTGCCGTTGTTCGGCGACCAGTCGGGTGCCGACCGCATCGGCTACAGCCGTCCGGACACGGCGCGGCTCGTCCTGTCGAAGGACGGGCAGCGGATCGGTGAGTCCACCTACGACTCCGACGCCTTCCAGGTGCCGGACGAGCCCGGGACCTATCGGCTCGAGGCGCAGGTGACCCGGACCAACGCCGCGTACTCGACCCAGCTGTCGGCGGTGTGGACGTTCGTATCGTCCAGAGTGGACGCCACGGCGCTGCCCGCGCTGGCCGTGCGATTCGCGCCCGCGCTCGACGATCACAACCTGGCCCGCGCCGGCACGGCGAAGTATCCGGTCACCGTGCAGCAGCAGGCCGGAGCCACGTACGGGAACCTGACCACGCTGACGGTCGAGGTTTCCTACGACGACGGCAGGACGTGGCGGCCGGCGAAGGTCCAAGGAACAGGCCTCAACAGGACGGTCACCGTGCACCATCCTGCCGGCACGCGGTTCGTGTCGCTGCGGGCGACCGCAGCCGACGATCGGGGGACCGCCGTGACGCAGACCTTCATCCGGGCCTACGGGCTGCGCTGACGACCGAACCGGAGCGGGGTGGGTACGCAGGTCGTGCCCACCCCGCTCCGTATCCCGGCTACTTGCAGCGCCAGAGCACCGGGAGCGTGCTCCTGCGTCAGCGGGGTCGGGAAGTCGTCGACGAGCACCTCGACGGTCCAGTCCTCGGCAGAGGATCTCAGCAAGTTTTCCTCAAGGTTCCTTGTGGTTGCTGGTCGGGTGGGGCGGGGGTGCCTAGCCTCTGGCGAGGCTGGTTCGCGGGGGGGGAAGGGCAGGTGTCGTGGGACGCAGGACCTCGATGGTCGTGGCACTGATCGGGGTGGTGGCCCTCGTCACCGGCTGCGGCACGCATCCGGGTGACGGCGCGGATTCGGGCAAGCCGCTCGTGGTGCGGTTGTACGGGTCCGACGCGAACATGACGAACTCGCTCAGGGACAAGCTCGCCGACGCGCCCGGGGTGTTGAACGGGATGACGGGGACCGCGCCGCTGCTTGCGTTGCCGGAGTCGTTCAAGGCGCGGCTGCGGGGGATCAATCCGGCGCTCGTGGACTATGGGTACGCTGCCGAAGCGTACGACGCGGTCATGCTGGCGGCACTCGCGGCCGAGTCGGCGCGCACCACCGAGCCGGCGCAGGTCGCGAAGCACATCGTGGGCGTGTCGACGTCCGGCACGATCTGCGACACTGCCGCGGCCTGTGTGGCGCTGGCCAAGGCGGGTAAGGACTTCGCGTACCGTGGCGTCTCGATGCGCCGCAGCGGATTCAACGACACCGGCGAGCCGTCGTCCGCCTCGTACGGGGCGCTGCACTTCGGCCGGGACAACACGATCAACGACAACCTGACGGAGTACATCGGCGCCGGCGACGAGTCGCTCGCCTCGACCGCGGCCGGCCCGCCGTTCTCCTCGTACCCCACCTCCGGCAGCGGCAGGAAGAAGCCCGCGCCGCTCAAGATCGGCGGCCTCATGCCGCACACCGGACGGCTCGCCTATCGCAGCCCGCCCCGCTTCGCTGCGGCCAGGCTCGCCGTCGCAGATGTCAACGCCGCCGGTGGCGTGCTGGAGCAGCCGGTCGAGTGGGTCGACGGCGACGACGGCACCGACGCGACGGTCGCCGCCGCCACGGTGGACCGGTTTGTCGGCCTGGGCGTGCAGGTCATCATTGGTGCGTCGTCGTCGAGCGTGACGAAGGCGGTCATCCCGAAGGTCGTCGCCGCCGGCCGGATTCTCATCTCCCCGTCGTCCACATCGGACGAGCTGACCACCGTCGCCGACAACGGGCTGTTCTTCCGCACCGCACCCGCCGACACGCTGCAGGCCCGTGCCCTCGCCGACGTGATCATGCGCCACGGCCCGCACAGCGTGACCATCCTGGCCCGCGAGGACGCCTACGGTCTCGGCCTGCAGACGAACGTGAAGGCCAACCTGGTCGCGGCCGGCATGCCCGACACCGCGATCGACCTGGTGTCCTACGCGACCACGATGGTCGACTTCACCGCCATCGCCGCCCGCGTGCGGACCAACGCCCCCGAGGCGGTGCTGATCCTGGGGTACGACGAGACCGCCCTCATCGTGAAGGCGCTGTTCGTCCAGAAGATCGGCACGGCGGCCGCCCTCAACATATGACCTCGGCGTGAGGGTCAGGCGGCTGAGGTGCGGACCAGCGTTCTGATCTGGCGGAGCAGCACCGAGATGACGGCCAGGTCGCCCGAGGACTCGGCGAACTCGCCGATGGCGTTGCGGGTGCGGGCGATCAATGCGGCGTTGCTCTGCTCCCATTCGCGGACGCGGGCCTCGGCGTCGTCGGGGGCCGTCGCGTTGAGGACCTCCGCCGTCAGGGCGGCCAGCGCGGCGTACAGGTCGTAGCGCAGCGCCGTGCGGGCGAGCGTCTGCCAGCGGTCCTCGCGCGGCAGGTTGGAGATCTTCGACAGCAGGTCGTCGACCCGGAACCGCTCCGACAGCACGTAGTAGACCGTGGCGACCTCGTTGACGTCCCGGCCGGTCTGCGAGGCGACCTCGACGATGTCGAGGAGACCGAAGCCGTACATGATCCGGGTGGTCGTGTCGGCGATCTCTGCCGGCAGGCCCAGCCCGCGCAGCGTGGCCGCGTGGGTGTGCAGCGCCTCGCGCTCCCGGCCGCGGAACAGCGTCTCCAGCTGTGGCAGCAGGCGCGAGACGCCGGGGCGCAGGCGGGCGATCTCGCCGGGGACGTCGATCGGCAGGCGCCGGTTGGAGACCAGCCAGCGGACCGCCCGGTCGAGGAGCCGGCGGGTCTCCAGGCTGACAGCCGTCTGCGCCTCCGTCGGGACCTGATTGTCGAGGGACTCGACGGCGCGGCGGAGCTCGCCCAGCCCGTACACGTCCCGGGTCACCACCGATGCCCGGAGGATGTCGGCGGCGCCGGCCCCGGTCTCCTCGGCGGCGCGGTGGAAGAACGTCGGGTCGCTGCGGTTGACGGCCTCATTGACCACCTGCGTGGTGACGATCTCGCGGCGCAGCGGGTGCTCGGCCATCGCCGCAACGAAACGCTCCCGCAGCGGGGTCGGGAAGTAGTCGACAAGCACCTCGGTGGTCCAGTCCTCGTCGGGGAGGTGGGAGTCGAGGATCTCGTGCTCGAGGACGATCTTCACGTAGGACAGCAGGACGGCGAACTCCGGCGAGGTCAGCCCGAAGCCGGCCGCGGCCCGCGCGTCGAGCTCCTCATCGGTCGGCAGCCCTTCCAGGGCGCGGTCGAGCTGGCCACGGCGCACCAGGTCGGCGATGAGCCGCTTGTGGACCGGCAGCAGCGGGCGGGACTGCGCGCGGGCGTGGCCGAGCGCGGTGGCCTGGTCGTAGTTGTCCTTCAGGACCAGCTCGCCGACCTCGTCGGTCATCTCGGCGAGCAGCGCGTTGCGGTCCTTCGGGTCGAGCGCGCCGTCGATGACCGCGCGGTCGAGCAGGATCTTGATGTTGACCTCGTGGTCGGAGCAGTCGACACCGGCGGAGTTGTCGATGAAGTCGGTGGCGATGCGGCCGCCGCCGAGCGCGAACTCGATCCGGCCGCGCTGGGTCAGGCCGAGGTTGCCGCCCTCGCCGACGACCTTGGCGCGCAGCTCCCGGCCGTTGACCCGGATGTGGTCGTTGGCCTTGTCGCCGACGTCGGTGTGCGACTCGCCGGTGGCCTTGACGTAGGTGCCGATGCCGCCGTTCCAGAACAGGTCGACGGGGGCGGCGAGGATCGCGTGCATCAGCTCGTTGGGCGTCAGTGCGGTGACCGCCGCGGGGAGGCCGAGCGCGTTCCTCGCCTCCGGGGAGATCGGGATCGACTTCGCCGTCCGCGGGTAGACGCCGCCGCCGGCGGAGATGATCGACCTGTCGTAGTCGTCCCACGAGGACCGGGGCAGCGCGAAGAGCCGGGCCCGCTCCTCGAACGACGTCGCGGCGTCGGGTTCCGGGTCGACGAAGATGTGCCGGTGGTCGAACCCGGCCACGAGCCGGATGTGCCGGGAGAGCAGCATCCCGTTGCCGAACACGTCTCCGGACATGTCACCGACCCCGACCACCGTGAACTCGGTCGTCTGGGTGTCGACGCCGAGCTCGCGGAAGTGCCGCTTGACCGACTCCCAGGCGCCCTTCGCGGTGATGCCCATCTTCTTGTGGTCATAGCCCGCCGAGCCGCCGGACGCGAACGCGTCACCGAGCCAGAACCCGTATCGCAGCGAGATCTCGTTGGCGATGTCGGAGAACGTGGCGGTGCCCTTGTCCGCGGCGACCACCAGGTACGGGTCTTCCGGGTCGTGACGCACCACGTCGGGCGGCGCGACCACCTTGCCGCCGTCGAGGTTGTCGGTCACGTCGAGCAGGGCCGAGATGAACAGCTGGTAGCACTCGGAAGCCTCGTTCCGGTCGCCCGGCTTGTCCTTGAGGACAAATCCGCCCTTGGCGCCGGACGGCACGATGACCGCGTTCTTGACCACCTGCGCCTTGACCAGACCGAGGACCTCGGTCCGGAAGTCCTCACGCCGGTCGGACCAGCGCAGCCCACCCCGCGCCACCGTGCCGAAGCGCAGGTGCACACCCTCGAACCGCGGCGAGTAGACGAAGATCTCGAACTTCGGCCGCGGCGCCGGCAGATCGGGGATCGACTGCGGGTCGAGCTTGAAGGCCGTGTACGACTTGGGGCGCCCCTGCTCGCCGCGCTGGAAGAACGAGGTGCGCAGGGTGGCCTGGATGACGTGCAGGAAGGAGCGCAGGATATGGTCCTGGTCGAGGCTGGTCACCGTGTCGAGGTCCTCGTTGATCGCCGCGGCCATCTCCTTCGACCACTCCGACCGCGCCGTCTCGGACAACCGCAGCCGCACGTCGAAACGCGCCGTGAACAGGTCCACGAGCTTCGAGGCGATCGCCGGGTACTGCAGGAGCGTGGTCTCCATGTAGTCCTGCGAGAACACCGTGCCGGCCTGACGCAGGTACTTCGCGTAGGCCCGCAGGACGACAACCTCGCGCCAGGTGAGGCCGGCCTTCAGCGCCAGGGCGTTGAACCCGTCGACCTCGGCCTCACCGTGCCAGGTGGTGGAGAACGCGTTCTCCAGGTGGGTGCGTACCTCGGTGATCGCCCGCGCGTCGGGCGGTAGCTGCAGCCCGAAGTCGTAGAGGAAGATGGTGCCGTCGGAGCGCACGATCTCATAGGGCCGCTCGTCGGTGACCCGCACACCGAACGAGTGCAGCACCGGCAGCACGGCGGAGAGGGTCATCGGCGTGCCGTAGCGGAACACCTTGAACCTGATGTCGCTTTCGGCGCGGCGGCGCCGGTAGACGTGGATCACGAGCTGGCCCGGCACGTCGAGCAGCTCCAGCTTGGCGACGTCCTGCACCGCCTCATTCGGCGTGTGGTCGTTCTTGTACGTGTCCGACAGCGCGCCGCCGTACCGCTGGTAGAGCGCCTTGGCCTGGTGCTCCTCCCCGCACTTGCGCTCCAGGACGAGGCGGAAGTCGTCGTCCCACAGCCGGGTGGCTTCGGAGAGCCGCTCGGTGAGACGGTGGACGTTGATGTCGCCGGGCGGATTGCCGGGCTCGGTGCGCACGATGAAATGCACCCGGGCGAACTTCCACTCGCCGACCCGGGTGGTGTAGTCGACGCCGATGCCGTTGAGCTCGGCGAGCAGGATCTGCTGGATGCGCAGCCGGTTGGCGGTGGTGAACCGGTCCCGGGGCAGGTAGACGAGGCAGGAGATGAAGCGGCCGTAGGCGTCGCGGCGCAGGAACAGCCGCAGCTGCCGGCGGCCGGCCAGGCGCAGCACGCCCATGACGGCCTGGAAGAGCTCGTCGGTGGTGATCTGGAACAGCTCGTCGCGCGGATAGGTTTCGAGGGTCTCCAGGAGTTCCTTGCCGGAGTGGCTGCGCGGCGACAGCCCCGAGCGCTCCATCACCTCGGCGACCTTGCGCTTGACGACCGGCAGGTCACGGACACTGGTCCGGTAGGCGGCCGACGAGAACAGCCCGAGGAACCGCCGTTCCCCGACCACCTCGCCGTCGGCGTCGAACACCTTGAACCCGATGTAGTCCAGGTAGGCCGACCGGTGCACGGTGGCCCGCGAGTTGGCCTTGGTGACGATGAGCAGCCGCTTCTCCAGCGCCTTGGCGTAGGCCTCGGCGGTCATCGAGCTCAGCACCCGCGGACTGGTCTGGTCGGCCCGCAGGATGCCCAGGCCCGAGCCGAGCACCGCCTGGATCAGCTCCGCACCGTCGTCGCTCTTGACCAGCCGGTATTCGCGGTAGCCGAGGAACGTGAAGTGGTCGTCCACCAGCCAGCGCAGCAGCTCGACGGAGTCGGTGACGTCCTTGTCCGGCACCGGCAGCTGCGCGCCACCGAGCTCGTCGGCCAGCGTGAGCGCCTGCATGCGTATCCTGGGCCAGTCCTCGACCGCCTCACGCACGTCACTGAGCACCCCGGTCAGGTCGTTTCGCAGCTCCTCGAGATCGTCCTCGGCCCGGATCCGGTCGACCTCGATGCGGATCCAGCTCTCCACGATGTCACCGGGCGCGGCGTCCTCGGGCTCGAGGCCGGCCCGGACCCGCTCCAGCGCACCCAGCGGCGCCCGCCGCACGACGACGAGCGGGTGCACCAGCATGTTGACGTCGATGTCGCGGGACGACAGCGCACTGGTGACCGAGTCGACGAGAAACGGCATGTCGTCGGTGACGATCTCCAGCGCCGTGCCGCCGACGACACTCGTGCCCAGACGCAGCCGCAACTCGCCCGGCACCCGCTGCCGGGCCAGCTCCAGGTGCGACCGCGTGGCCTCGACCATCCAGGCCACCTGGCAACCGGCAAGCTCCTCGTCGGGCACGAGGCGCCAGTAGTGTGCGACCAGCTCGGGATCGGCGTCCTGGGCCGCCGCCAGCACGACGGCCTCCGCGACCAGGTGCTCCGCATCGGGCACGTACTGCGCTGCCTCGTCGTCCTCGACCGCAGGCTCGGCAATGCCAGCGCTCGCACGGGTGGCCGTCGGCCGGTTCATCAGTTGTTCTCTCCTCCCCAAATCTGCTGGAAAGAGGACAAGGTGGCTGTTTCTTGTAGTGTCTCTCAGCCTGGTCGGCCCAGCCAGGATGTGTCCGCACGGGCCGGCCGAATGTAACAGCAATGGTTGCTTCTGGCTGGGGTGTCGGTGAGACTGTCACGGTGACGGCCAATAGCAGGGTGACGATCGCTGCCCATGCCTTGGCATGGCTGGAACTGGCCAGGCGGCGCGGACGAGCGGTGCTCACCTCGGAGGAGGTGGCAGCCAGCGTCAACACGAACGCGGTCATCATCCGGCGCAGCCTCGGTGACCTGCAGCGGGCCGGCCTGGTGACGGCGCGCCGCGGCAACGGCGCCGGTTTCTCCCTCAGGCGGCCGGCGACGACGATCACGCTGCTGGACGTGTGGCTCGCCGTCTCGCCCGAGCCGCTGCTCGCCCTGCATCACTCCGAGCCGAACCTGGAATGCCCGGTCGGGCGCGGCATCCGTCCGGTGCTGACCGATGTGTACGACGAGGCGACCGACGCGTTCCGGGCGACACTGGCGCGCTGGACCGTCAACGACGTTCTGGAAAGGATCCTGACATGATCGTCGAACTGCGCCGGTACACCTTGCGCAAGGGACGCCGCGACGAGTTGATCGACCTGTTCGACCGTGAGTTCGTCGAGACCCAGGAGGAACTGGGGATGGCGGTGCTGGGCCAGTTCCGCGATCTCGACCGGCCCGACCAGTTCGTGTGGCTGCGCGGATTCACCGACATGCCGTCGCGGCGCGCCGGCCTGACCGCCTTCTACTCCGGCCCGGTGTGGGCGCAGCACGGCCCGGCGGCGAACGCGACGATGCTCGACTCGGACGATGTCCTGCTGCTCCGCGACATCGTCGCGGTCCCGGTGTTCGACCGCGGCACCGCCGACCCCGAAACGGTTCTGCACGCGACAATCTGGTATTGGGCCGGCCCGTTCCCCGATCCCACCGAACGCGCGCAGGACACCCTGGCCGTGCTGCGAACCGAGTACGCCGGGAACGACTTCCCCCGGCTGCCGATCCGCGAGGGAGAGCACGCGCTCGTCTGGCTCACCCGGTCACCCCTGCAGACGGAAGCTCCCGAGCAGGTGGTGAAGACCGAGCACTTCCGCCTCAGCCCCACCCACCGCTCCACCCTGCACTGAGCGGCGAACATGCTGGGTGCGCCTGCCGCCGATCGGTGCGCACGATCGGCGGCAGCGGAGTGCGTCCGGAGGCAGTGATCAGGCGGTCGGAGCCTGCTGCAGTGCGGCGGCGAGCGACTCGGCGTTCTTCTTGTCCACCCGCGGGAAGGTGAGCGCCACACCGTCGCCCGGAGTGCCGAACGAGAGACGCAGCAGGCTCACGATGCCCATCTTGACCTCGGCCAGCGAGAGCTGCGCCCGGGGCACCTCGCCCAGGACGTTCTTGCCGGGGCCGCCCAGGAACGTCTGCGACAGGAAGATCATGCGGTGGGTGGTGAGCACGACGAACTGCTTGCCGGTCGAGGCCAGCGCCGCGCCCAGCATCCCCGCGCCCTCCACGACCAGCGCCTGGCTGACGACCGCCCCGAGGCGACCGGCCGAGAACTTCCCGACCATGGCCCGCGTCGCCACGAGCGGCTGCTCGCCCGGGTGCAGGATCGGCGTCACCTGCTCGAACGCGCGGGTCTGAAGCTTCTGCTGCATTGCATCTCCGTTTCCACACGCGGCGGACCGCCGCGATCGTGCCGAATACTAGTGATCCAGCGGCTGATCTAGATCAGACGATCAGTTGACATCAAAACTCGGGAACGGTACCGCAGCCGAAGAGAAGCGTTGAGCTGGAAGGTGGTAGCCAGGTGGCGGATTCCGCGGATCACTTCCGTGAGATGGCAGAGACCTTCGCTGAGGAGCTTGGTGGGCCGCCGACCGTCGAAGAAGTGATGGGCATCCTCGAGCTTGCGGGCATCGGCGGGTCGGGCGTGGGACTGCGGTACACCACGAACATCAGGGCGGCGCCCGGAGCATCCCGGGTCGGTGACCTGAACGACGCGACGTTCGTGGCGGCCTCCGATGGCCTGGACGTGGTGATCGGGCCCGACACGGATCCGGATGGGCCTGGGTTCGCGGCAGAGGTCGGGCGCCGGCTCACGGTCGCGTTGCGGGAGGCGGGCATTGCCTACGCCGACGTGGATTCGGGTCGTGACGTCCAGGTCACGGCCACGGTCGTGCGCCGGTCGAAACGCATCCGGGTCGGCGATGTCGTGGCAGCGCCGGTCGAGGCGGGCGGGTATCGCATCGGGGTGCTCGTTGCCAACGATGTGTTCGGCGTGGCGATCGGATTCTTCACGGCGGTCGTGCCGGGTCCGCGCCTGCCGGCCGTCACCGCCGAAGTCGTGCCGTATCCGATGTATCTGGCCGATCGCTCGGTCGAGTCCGGGCAGTGGCCGGTCATCGGTCACGACGAGCGGCTGCTCGGCCTGTTTCCGCGCGAACCCGAGATCTACCATCGGCCGGACTGGCCGGCGAAGCAGCGCCGCGGCGAGTTCGGCACGGCGGAGACGGCTGCCGGTGCGCTCCGCAAGATCGACGCAGCGGAGGCGCGAGCCGTCGGACTTGCGGACGGCTCGTATCACCAGTTCCTCCCCGGGCCACGGATGCTGCTCTGGCTGGACACGCACTATCCGCCGGGCGGTGGCACGCGTGACGTGGTCGGGCATGTTTCTTGAACACCGAGGCAAGAGGGCGGCGTGCTAGCGATGGCGACCGAGGAGATGCTGCGGGGTCTGCTGCGGTGGCAGCACGTCGCGTTCGCGGCGGGATGTGTGTATCGGGTGGCGCCGTTGGTCGAGGTGTTCGGCGCCAGGGATGAGCGGTGGACCTGGCGGGACGCGGTTGAAGTGCTGCTCGACCCGCAGGGGCCACCGGCCGATGCGGCGTGCGAGCCGCTGCTCGCGCCGCTGCGGATCGTGCAGCGCAATCCGGACGTGATGGCGACCCCGCAGTTCCTCGATGCAGCGATGAGGACCATGCGCGCCGCCCTGCAGACCTGCCAGGCCGAGACGGCCGATGATGCGGAGGAGCTGGCGCTCGGCGCCGGGTGGGCCGCGGACGAGGTGTTCGAAAGCGTCGACGTCGACCCGGCGGTGGAGATCGACGCCCAGCAGCGGTCCGTCGATGCGATGCGCGCCGCGTCCGGTGCTTCCTGGGCGGACATGGTCGGTTTCATCCGGCGCGATGCCACGGACCTGACCGGGCTGATCGAGCGGTTGGCGGCGCTGGGCAAGGTGCGCCGGGCGGGGCCGTTGCCGGCCCGGGGTGTCCCGCGCCGCCGCCATGCGGGTCACGGGGGAGTGGCGCTACCGGTGTCCCCGCGGCAGCGCAGGACGCTCGTCGAGGTGGACGAGCGGGAGTTCGTCCCGGACGGTCAGGGCCGCACGTCGTGGCGGACCGGTGACGTGGTGGAGCTGTCGTGCGGATTCGTCGACGCGACCGTGGTGCGGGCCGACGAGTACGGCACCGGCCTCGCCGTGCCGTGGCACCCCAGCGAAGGCCGGTCCAGGTCGTTCTGCACCATCGGGCGTACCCGTGGCTGCGGCCCGGCGACCGGGTCCGCGACGCCGCCGGGACCGAGCTGGTCTTCCACCCGCCGTTGCTGTTCCTGACCGACCCGGCGGAGGCGGCCGTCCAGGACCCGCTCGCCTGGCCGGCGGCGACCGTGCCGCAGTGGCCGCTCACCCTGCTGCATCGCGAAGGGCGTGCGCCGAGCGCCGATCAGGTGGCGGCGGTCGCTGCCGCCACCGCGACCGGCTGCCACGACGAGCAGCTCGACGCGTGGGAGCTGCACGCCGGGGTCCGCCTCCCGGGCGAGGATCAACTCGCACCCTGCTTTCTGCGCATCGGCCAGGTGCCGCGCCATATCACGTATCGCCCCATGTAGGCCGTGCCCGGCGGCCTGACCACCGACGCGGCAACGGACGGACGCCGCACCACCGACATCCGTCCGCTGCCGCTGGCCGGCATGGCCCCCTCCTGCCTGCCGACCGCCGGGGCTGGCACCCAGCGGCACCAAGTTGCTGCCACTTCGAGGAAACTCCTGTTGGCGGCCCGGCGACAGGTCTGCGGAATCAGTCGGACAGGTTCGGACGCGCTACGGGCACGGTGCGGAGTACTGGATGTCGGGAACGTAGCGGAGCCACTCCTGCCTGGTGATCGGATCGCCGGCCGCCGCGCAGATCCAGGTGGTCGCGGAGGCGGGATCGGTGTCCCACAGCCGCACAGTCCGGTCGTGGCTGCCCGCGGCGAGGGTATGGCCGTCAGGGCTGAAGGCGACGCCCAGGACGCTGGCGCCGGGTCCGTTCAGTGTCGCCCGGAATGCGGGTGACTCAGGCCGGGCGAGATCCCAGAGCCAGACGGTGTTGTCGGAGCTGCCGGCCGCCAGCAGATTCGAGCGCGCCCCGAACGCTACGGAATAGATGCTTCCCACGGGGCCGGTGAGTGGCGGGCCGACCGGGGTGGGCCGTTCGGGGTCCCTGACGTCCCAGAGCCGGATGGTGTTGTCGGTGCTGCCGGCGGCGAGCAGCGTCCCGTTGGCGTGGAACGCGACCGTGTAGACGGCAGAGGCGAAGCCGCTCATCGTCGCGGCGAGCCGAGGGGCACGGCGGTCGGTGATGTTCCACAGTGACACCGTGCGGTCCTCACCGGCCACCGCCAGCAGCCCGCCGTCAGCGCTGAAGGCGGACTGGTACACCGGGCGCGGTTGATCCGGCCGGAGCGCGGCGAGTGGCATCGGGCGCCGCCGGTCCCGGATGTCGAACAGGTGCACGGCGCCGTCGTCGCCGCTGACGGCGAGGGTGTTGCCGGTGCCGTCGAGACTCATCGTCTGGATCAGGTCATCGGCTGCGTGGAACGGCTCGCCGAGCAGGACCGGCGCGGTGGGACCGGAGACGTCCCACAGCTGCACGGTGCCGTCGACGGACCCGATCGCCAGGGTCCGGCCGTCGGGCGTCAGCACGCCGGAGCCGGAGAAGCGGCTCTGCGTGGGGGAGTTCACCACGGGGTTGCCGAAGCGGCGCGGCCGGTGCGGGTCGCTGGTGTTGAAGACGGTTGCGGTGTTGTCGGCGGCTCCCGGTCCGACGAACATCCTGGCGCCGGTGCGGTCGAACCCGACGACGAACACCGAGTCCTTGGCTTCGGTGATCACCGGGCCGGGCAGCGTCCAGCTGCGGACCGTCCCGTCCTCGGCGGTGGTCACCAGCGCGCCGTTGCTGCCGAAGTGGACCTGACCCACCGGGCTGGGGTGCGGTAGCTTCTCGATCACGTCATGGGTTGCCGGGTCGAACAGCCATAACAGACCGTCCGAGCTGGCGGCGGCGAGGGTCGCGCTGTCCGGGCTGAACGCGACGCCGTTGACCCAGCTCGCCGGACCCGTCAGGGGCGGCCCGCCGCTGACCGGGCGGGCCGGGTCGGTGATGTCCCAGACGTACGCGTTGTGTTGTGCGCCGGTGCCGGCCGCCAGCCAATGGCCGTCGGGGCTGATGGCCACGGCGAACACCTTGCTCGTCGGGCCGGGAAGGGTCGGCGGGAGGGTGACGCGTCGGGGGTCCGCAACGTCCAGGAGCCGGATCGTGGCGTCGAAGCCGCCGACGGCGAGGACGCCACCGGTGGGTCCGAACGCCAGTGCGCTGACCGTCTGGTCGGACACGGTGATCGTCGTCATCGGTGTGGTGCGGGCGGTGTCGGCGAGGTTCCACAGGCGCAGGATGCCGGCGGCGTCGCCGGACGCGAGTGTCCGGCCGTCCGGGCTGATCGCCAGCGAGGCGACCCGCTCGGTGCCTCCGGTCAATGCACGCGGCGCCCTGGTGTCGCTGTGCACCAGGACCGATCCGTCGACGGCTCCGACCACGAAGGTGGCACCGTCCACGGCTGCGGCAACCGCCGAGGCCGTGCCTGCGCCGGCGGGGATCGGCGCCGGTTGACCTGCGAAGCTCCCGTCCGGGTTGGCGGACCAGGTCTGGACCGTGTTCTGGTCCGCGACCGCCACGATGCGCCGGCCGTCACCGCTGAGCGCGGCAAGTGTCACCTGCCCGGCAGGGCTGGGCAGGCGCGCGGCAGCGGGTAACGCCGTCGCGTTCAACAGGCTTGAGCGCGCCTCGGCCGTCGGCGCGATCCGGTACGCCACCAGGGACAGCTGCATGGCCAGCGAGACATCCTTCCCACGCAGCCGGTCCGCCTTTCCCGCCACCAGCCGGGACAGCGCCTCGGCCGCGATCCGGTTGGCGACCTGCCGTTCGTGGCGGCTCGCGGCCTCGGCCTGGTGGGCGTAGAACCCGACCGACAGGGCGAGGGTCGCGAGTGCCGCAACCAGCGCGATCGTCTGTTGCCGCCGGCGCACCTGCCGGCGTCCCCGCAGCTGGTCGGCCTCCCGGCGGGCCAGGCTCGCGTCGATGAAGTCCCGTTCGACGTCGTCGAGGTCGCGCCGGCGGGTGCCGGCGGTGAGCCACTCCTGGGCGGTGTCGAGGGTCGCACCGCGGAACACGCCGTCAGGGTCGCGTCCGGTCTCCTGCCAGTGCTCGGCGGTGGACGCCAGCGTGCGGTGGAAGCGCCGCCAGGCGGCGTCCGCGTCCAGCCAGTCCGTCAGCCGTGGCCAGGCCGCGAGCAGCGCCTCGTGGGCGATACCGACCAGGTCGGTGCCCGCGGTGAGCAGCCTGGCGTCCACGAACCGGTCCAACACCACCCGGCGGGCCGGGTCGGTGCCGTCGCCGACCCAGTCGGCCCGGCCGATCCACCGCCTGGTGTGCACGGCACCGTCGTCGGTGCGCACCAGCCGCAGGAAGAGCCGCCGGGCGGCGTCACGTTGCTCGTCGGTGGTCAATGCGCCGAAGGCGTCCTCCGCGGTCTTGGCGACCGCGCCGTGAATCCCGCCTGACGACCGGTAGTGTGCGGTGGTCAGGGTGCGCCCTGTCGCCTGGTCCCACGTTGCCAGCAGCGCGTGTGACAGCAGCGGCAGCACACCGGCCTCATGCGCGGTGTCGGCGCTGCTCAACGAGCGCTGGCGCAGGTCGTGCAGCAGCGTCTCGACAAGTCCGGGCTCGAGCTCGAGACCGGCCCGCCGCGCCGGTCCGGTGATCGCCTGGCGCAGCTCGTCCTCGGTCATCGGCCCGACGGCCAGTTGCCGATGCTGCAGGGCCGTTCTGAGCGACGGATACTGCAGTGCCTGTGCGTAGAAGTCGGCGCGCATCCCGATCACGACGGTCCTGCCATCGGCCGCGGCGACCCCCAGGGCGTCGATGAAGCGCTGCCGGGCGTCGGTGTCCTCACATGCGGTGAACACCTCCTCGAACTGATCGACGACGATGATGCCGGCGTCCACCAGCCTGGACATCGGGTCCGTGCCGGGCGTGAGCAGCGCGCACCGCTCGCTGACGGCGTCCGTGCCGCACAGCGCCGGAATCAGCCCGGCCCGCAGCAGCGACGACTTGCCTGATCCGGACGGTCCGATGACCATCACCGGGCCCGACCCGCCGTTGTGCACGAGCTGGACGAGTTCAGCCGTCAGTGCGGAGCGCCCGAAGAAGAACTCGGCGTGTTCGGGCTCGTACGGGGCGAGCCCCCGAAACGGCGACTGCATGCTGGACGGCCGTCGTCCCGGCGTGCTCCTGACCCGCCGTAGCGTGTCGAGCCAGAGGTCGATCCGCTCCTCGTCGGTCTCACCGCAGATCCGCAGCAGGTCCGTGAACATGCCGGCGTTGACCAGTTTCAGGGTCGGCAGGTGGCTCCCGCTGAACCAGCCGCCGAGCGTGGAGGTCGACACCGGAGCGGGCCCCTGCCGGCTCAGGAGTTTCGCGGCGTCCCGGATCGACAGGCCTGCGGCGACGCGGGCCCCGGTCAGTGCGCGGGCGAAGTCGGCGGGTGTCTCGATGCGTGTGAGATCCGTCAATGGCAGGTCAGGCACCTGGTCCTCCACCGGTCCGCGCCGCCGGGCAGCAGCATCACCAACAAGGAAATTATGTTGGTGAATGGCTTGGATGCCGTCGCCGGGTCAAGTGGCCGACTGTCCGGACGTGTCCGGACTATCGCGATCGAGATCGCGGCCGGGGCACGTCGCTGCCGCACACCTGTCGGTATGGCGGGCGGACATCGCGTTGCCGTCGTTGTGCGTTCCCGCCGTGCCCGCGGCAGGCCGTCGCGCGTCGCGTCGGCGGTGCAATGCGGGTTTCGCCCCTGGCGGGTGGGGTAGCGGATCTTGTGCGGTAGAACGCGTCTAAGTGCGGCAGGACGAGAGTTTTTTGTTCATGTTCGCGGGCCGGTTGCTTGCCTTTCCTGCGTCGCACGGGCCGCCGCACATGCCGGCCGGGTGGACCTGGGCCGAAGGGGGAAACTGTGAACTGCAGGACGCAGGTGGTGATGGCGGCCGGTATCGGCTATCTGCTGGGGCGACAGCGCAAGCTGCGATGGGGACTGTTGCTGGGCGCCGCTGCGGCCACTGGCCGGCTCAGCCGCCCGGGCGGATTGTTGCACCACGGGGTGCGGGCGCTCGCTTCATCGCCGGAGATCGGCAAACTCGGCGAGCTGGGTGCGCCGCTGGTGGAGGCGACGAAGGATGCGGCCCGGGCCGCGGTGACCGGCCGGATCGGCTCGATGAGCGACCGGATCCGCGGCCGGGCAGACGCACTCCGCGAGCCGCGCAAGGCACGCAAGCCCGAGGCCCGTGAGCCCGAGGAGCCGGAGGAGCCGGAGGAGCCGGAGGAGGACGTGCGTGAGCGTCCGGCCCGGCGCCCGCGAGCGGCATCGCCCGAGCCGCGACGAGACGACGAGGAAGAGTACGCCGAGCGTGGCGACGACCGGTCCGCCCGTCGATCACCGCCCGAAGAGGACTACGAGCGGGACGACGACGAAGAGGAGCTGGTGCCGGCCCGTGGGCGGTCGGACGGGCGGCGGCCACCCGTGCGCCGCAGGGAAAGGTAGCGGGCCATGGCTGGGCAATCGAGCACCAAGGCCGCCGGGGGTATCGGCGAGAAGATCACCGAGTTGCTCGTGCGGGAGCTGGGGAACCTGCTCTCGGCGGCCGGGCAGCGGGCGGTCGACGCAGCCGGCCAGAAGGTCGGTTCGGTGACCGATCGCCTGACCGAGTACGCGAGCGGTCAGGGTGGAGCGGGTCTCGTCGCCGCGGTGACCGGCGCGAAGAAGGTCGCCGAAGGGAAGTCGCCGCTGCGGGCGGCATTCAGCGGAGGGCTGGCCGGCATGAAGGAGAAGGTCAAGGGCCTGTTCGGCGGCGGCAAGGGCGGCAAGGCCAAGAAGCTGAAGATGACCAACATCGAGGAGACGCTCGATGTCGGTGTGCCGGTGCGGGTCGCGTACAACCAGTGGACCCAGTACGAGGACTTCCCGAGCTTCATGAAGAAGGTCGAGAACGTCGATCGGCCGTCAGACGAGAAGACCAACTGGAAGGCGCAGGTCTTCTGGTCCCACCGCACGTGGGAGGCCACCACCATCCAGCAGGTGCCGGACCAGAACATCGTCTGGCGTTCCAAGGGACCGAAGGGGCACGTCGACGGGGCCGTCACGTTCCACGAGCTGTCGCCGGACCTGACGCGCATCATGCTGGTCATGGAGTACCACCCGCAGGGGCTCTTCGAGCGCACCGGGAATCTGTGGAGGGCGCAGGGTCGCCGGGCCCGCCTGGAGTTCAAGCACTTCCGGCGGCACGTGATGACGCAGACGATCCTCAAACCGGATGAGGTCGAGGGCTGGCGCGGCGAGATCCGCGACGGTGAGGTCGTCAAGGACCACGAGACCGCCATGCGCGAGGAGCAGGAGGCAGGGAAGCAGGAAGCACCTGAGCGGGAGCAGGAGGAGCCGGAAGCGTCTGACCGGGAGCAAGAGGAGCAAGAGGAGCAAGAGGAGCAAGAGGAGCCGGAGGAGCAGGAAGCGTCTGACCGGGAGCAGGGCGGCCGCGAGGAGGAAGCGGAGGAAACAGCAAGCCGCAAGCAGAAGCGGCCGCTGCGGCAACGTCGGGAGAACGTCCGATCCCGCCGGCCGGACGCTGACGTCAGCGCCGACCGGGACAACGAAGACCAGAGATCCGAGGTGCCAGCACGATGACCACGGCCCTTCAGCAGGGTGGCGCCGGCGGAGCTGTCGACCGGCCGTCGTCCGCGTCACTGGCCGACGTGATCGACACGATTCTCGACAAGGGACTCGTCATCGACGCGTACGTGCGGGTGTCGCTGGTCGGCATCGAACTGTTGACGATCGACGCGCGCATCGTCGTGGCCAGCGTCGACACGTATCTGCGGTTCGCGGAGGCGGTGAACCGCCTGGACATCTCGCAGGAGAAGGAGGGGCTGCCCGAACTCGTGCAGGACATGACGCAGGGCGGCGCCAAGCACAAGGTGAAGGGCGGAGTCCAGGGCGTTCTGGAGGCGGCCGGGGAGAAGGTGCGGGACGTGATCGACGAACCTGCCGAACCGGAACGTGTGCCGCGTCGCCGACGCCAGGCGGAGGAGGAGTGACATGTCGACGGCCACCGCATCCACCGGGACGACCGGACAGGCGCAGGCAACTGGAGTCTACGTCTACGGCATCGTCCCGGAGGACGTCGAGACGGACCCCGAGGCCCACGGTGTCGGCGGAGAGTCGGCAACCGTGACCGTCGTGCGCCACGGCCGGATCGCCGCCCTGGTGACCGAGCTCGACCTCGACCGTCCACTCGGGACACCCGATGATCTGCTCGGGCACGAACGGCTGCTGGACGCCACCGCGGCCGTGGTGCCGGTGTTGCCGGCGCGCTTCGGTGCGGTGCTGGCGGACCGGCAGGCCACGGTCGACGAGCTCCTCGCGCCCAACCACGACTGGTTCGCTGCGGCGCTGCGCGAACTGGAAGGCAAGGCCGAGTACGTCGTGCGCGCCCGCTACGTGGAGGGGGCGGTGCTGCGCGAGGTGATCGAGTCGGATCCGGCGCTCGAACGGCTCCGCGCGCGAATCCGGGACAAGCCGGAGGAGACGACCCGCAGCGAACGCATCGCGCTCGGTGAAGCCATCAACACCGCGATCGACGCCCGGCGGCAGGCGGACGGCGGACGGGTGGCGCAGGCGATCGAGCCGTCGGCCGCCGGCGTCATCGTCCGCGATGCGGCGGGCGAGCTCGACGCCGCCAACGTGGCCGTGCTCGCCGAGACCAGCCGGGAGCCGGAGCTGGTGCAGGTGGTGGAAGGCCTGGCCCGGGACTGGGCGGGACGGGTCGAGGTCCGGCTGCTCGGCCCGCTGGCACCGTACGACTTCGTCGCGGATCTGCGGCCGGGGGAATGACCATGGGACTTATCGGCGGGATCGTGACCCTGCCCTTCGCGCCGGTTCGGATGGCGCTCTGGGTGGGCGAGCTGATCCGCGAGCAGGTCGAGCACGAACTGTTCGACCCGGCCGTGATCCGGAGCCAGATCGAGCAGCTCGACGAGGACAGATCAGCCGGCCGGATCGCCCCCGCGGAGGCCGACCGGCAGCAGCGGGAACTCATCGCCCGGCTGGTCCGGCCGGTCGGGCGCCCGGAACCGACGACTGCGACCGGCAGCAGGCAGGAGGGCTGACCCGTGCCTGGTGGACGCACCGCTGCGGACAGGCGCGCGGATGAGGTGTACGAAGACTACGACGAGGAACGCGAGCGGGCCGAACGGCGACCCCGGGAGGCGCTGTCACCGGCGACCGTGACCCGGGCCGTCCTGCGGGACGTCGCGGAGCTGACCGGCAAACAACCGTCGGGTGTCACGGCCCTGGAGCGCGACGACGACGGCTGGGTGGTGGAGGTCGAGGTCGTCGAGGAGCGGCGCATCCCGTCATCCGGCGACATCCTGTCGATCTACCGGGCGGAGGCCACCGCTGCCGGGTCCTTGACCGGCTTCCGCCGGATCCGCCGCTACCAGCGCGGGCAGGGCAACGACTAGGCGGTATGCGATGACCCAGGCAGCCCACTCCGGCGCGATGTTCGGCCCGAGCTCCGCGAACCCGGCGACGTCCGGGCACGAGCCGGCCAACCTCGGCGACATCCTGGAGCGCGTCCTCGACCGTGGCATCGTGATCGTGGGCGACATCCGGGTGAGCCTGCTGGACATCGAACTCCTCACGCTCAAGCTGCGGCTGGTGGTCGCCTCGGTCGACACCGCGCGCCAGATGGGCATCGACTGGTGGGAGCACGACCCGTGGCTCACGTCCCGCGCGCGTGGAGAGCTGCCCGAGGGTGCGGCCGGCGCCGACGCGCTCGAGGCCAAGGCCGGGGCCGAGGCGATCGACACCCACCCGGCGCACCGGCAGGTCCGGCGTGGCTGACAACCGGCAACCTGCCGGTGTCTGGCTGCACGCCGTGACCCGCGACGCCGATCCCTGCGGGCTGGACGGCCTCACCGGGATCGGCGGTTGCGCCGTGCGCACCGTCCAGGCCGGGGGACTGGTCGCGGTGGTCAGCTCCGTGGACCTGGCGCAGTTCGGGGAGGAGCCCCTGCGCCGCAACCTCGAAGACCTGAACTGGCTGGAGACGGTCGCCCGGGCCCATCACAGCGTCGTCGAGGCGGTTGGCCGTTCCCGCCCGGTGGTTCCGGCCCGGCTCACCACCGTCTACCGCGACGATGCCCGGCTCCGGGCGATGCTCGAGCAGCGGCGCGGCGACTTCGACGCCGTGCTGGACCGGGTCAGCGGCCGGACGGAATGGGGCGTGAAGGTGTATGCCGTACCGACCACCGCACCGTCGTCCGAACCCAGCGGCAGGAAGGCCTCCGGCCGCCCGGGAACCGCCTACCTCCAGCGGCGCCGCGCGCAGCTGTCGGCCGAGGACCAGCGGTGGCAACTGGCGGTGGCCGACGCTGAGGAGGTGCACGCGGCGCTCACCGCCTTCGCCGCCGCGGCCCAGCGACATCCGCCGCAGGACCGCCGCCTCACCGGCCGGACGGAGCCGATGTTGCTCAACGGCGCGTACCTGGTCGAAATGCGGGACTCGGATCGGTTCGGGGACGCGGTCACCGCGCAGGCGGCCCGCCACCCAGGGCTCCACCTGGAGCTGACCGGGCCGTGGCCGCCCTACTCGTTCGTCACGATCGACGAGGAGCCACCGTGATGACACCGCCGGCGAACGGCACCGTGGCGATGCCCGAGCGGGTCGCCCTGGTCGACCTGCTCGACCGGCTGCTCTCCACGGGCGTGGTCATCACGGGCGAGGTGACGCTGTCCATCGCCGACGTCGACCTGGTGTACATCTCGCTCCGCGCGCTCGTCGCGTCAGCCGGCACGGTCGCTGCCGATCCGCCCGCCGGCGGAGACGGGGCACCGTGACCGGGCCCGAGCCGCCGGTCCGTCGGCTGGGCCAGCGCATCGAGGTCGACCGCGACGCGGTTGAGCACGGATTCGCCAGTCTGGTGCTGACCGTCGTCGAGCTGCTGCGCCAGCTGATGGAGCGGCAGGCCCTGCGCCGGGTCGACGTCGGTGACCTCACCGACGACCAGATCGAGCGGATCGGGGAGACCCTCATGGCGCTGGAGGAACAGATGGCCGAACTGCGCGAGCACTTCGGCCTGTCGCCCGAGGACCTCAACCTCGACCTCGGGCCGCTCGGACCGCTGCTGCCGCGCGACCCACCGTGACCAGCCAGGGGTTTCCACAGGTCGGCGACTTGCGGAAACCCCTTTGCACCGCCCGGTTTTCCCGCCTGGCGTAGCTCAGGCGGAGAGCAGACCACCATCGATGACCACGGATTGTCCGGTCAGATAGGCGGAGCCCGGACCGAGCAGATACACGATGAGGGCGGCCACCTCCTCCGGATCGCCCTGCCGACCCAGCGGCACCCGCGTGACGATGCCGTTCAGGGCGGCCTCGGTGTCGGCCTGGGCGCTCCAGTACGGATCGTTGAACGGGGTGTCGATCCACCCCGGGCACACGCTGTTGACGCGAACGCCACGGCCCGCGAGCTCGACCGCCAATGATCGGGTCAGGCTGATGAGCGCACCCTTGGACGCGGCATAGGCAAACGTGCCGGGGCTGCCGCGGTGGGCCGCGGTCGAGCCCGTGAACACGATGCTGCCGCGGGTGTCGGCCAGCGCCGCCGCGGCCGCCTGGGCCAGCAGGTAGGGCGCCCGCACGTTCACCGCCATGGTCGCTTCCCAGGCCTCGAACGCGAAGGCCTCCAGGGGAGCGACGACGTGCAGACCGGCGGTCACGACAACGTGGTCGAGCCGCTCGAATGCCTCCAGGGCGGCGTCCACGGCGGCCTTCGGCGCGTGCCGGTCGGCCAGGTCGTGGTGCCCCACGACGATCCGCCCCGGGGCCTCCTGATCCGCCACCTCCCGGGCCGCCGAGTCGTTGACGTCGGCCAGGTAGACGTCGGTCCCGGCGGCGCGCAGGGCCCGGACGGTTGCCCGTCCGATGCCGGTGGCGCCGCCGGCGACCAGCGCGACGGTCACTCGCCGGCCACCGCGTACGCCCGGTAGTTGGCCGATCCCGGCCCGGCCGCGCGGTTCTTCACCACGGCGGCCGCGCGGTAGACCGCCGAGCTCGGCGTGGCATCACGGACGACGGCCGGGACCTCACCGCCCTTCGCGTCGCTGTCGGCCAGGGCGTCGAGGATCCGTGCGAGGAACTGGGGCAGGTCATTGGGCAGCTGCGAGGTGATGAGGTTGCCGTCGACCACGACGGCCTCGTTGCGCCAGTCGCCGCCGGCGTGAATCACGTCGTCCTTGATGACGGGGACCGACGTGACGGCCCGCCCCTTCACGATGTCCGCCGTCGCCAGCAGCCACCCCGCGTGGCAGATCGCCGCGACCGGGGCGGCCCGGTCGTTCAGGGCGCGGACGAACTCGACGAAGCGCGGTTCCCGGCGCAGGTACTCGGGCGAGAAGCCGCCGGGCACGATCACCGCGTCGAAGTCGTCGGGCGACACGTCCGCGATGCCGACCTCGGCCACCGCCGGGTAGCCCAGCTTGCTGGCGTACACCTCGCCCGCGCGGGAGCCCACGATCGTGACCTGTACGCCGGCCTCACGCAGTCGCAGGACCGGGTACCACAGCTCCAGCTCCTGGTACAGGTTCTCGGCCAGGACGGCCACTCGAGCCTTCTGCAGTTCCATTCAGTCCTCCGTCAGACCGCAATCGACAGGATGCGTCGGGGGTTGTGAATCATGATCTGGTCGAGCTGCTCGTCGGTGACGCCCTTGGCCTTCAGGCGCGGCACCCAGCTGGTGAACATGTAGTTGAGGTTGACCTTCTCGTTCTCCAACTGCGGGTCGGTCTCGGTGACCGTCGCCCGGGGGTTGAAGAACCACCGGTCGAACGACAGGACGATGCGGTCCAGGTAGCCGTCCTCGATGAGCTCGATGAGGGCGTTGGCCATCGCCTCGTCCAGCTCTTCGGCGCTGCCGACGCGCCAGGGGATGCCGATGTGGTCCAGCTGGACGTTGGCGCCCATCTTGAGGACCTCGCGCATCATGTTGACCTGCGGCGGCACGAAGGCGTGGCCGATGATCACCTTGGAGAGGTCCATGCCGACCTCGTCGAGGATCTCGAGCTGCTCGCGTCCCGGGTTCGTGACCTCGAAGTCCATCGGGTCGATGTGGGTGTTGATGCCGCAGCCGGTCGCCATGGCCGCCTTGCCGGCCGCCCGGATCAGGCGGTCCTCCACCTCGTGGACGTGGCGGCCGTACGCGCCCACCGGGCTCGGCTTGGGAAAGACGCTCTCCTGACCAGTGGCGATCTTGATGGCGCCGGCCTTGTACGGCGTCTGCTGCCAGGCGAACACCATGCCCTCGGTGAGGTCACGCACGAAGAAGTCGGTGAGCTCCTCGACGGTCTGCCGGCGCCAGTAGTACGGCACGCCCATGCGTTCCGGGAAGAACCCGGTGATCGCCACGACGTTGATGCCGGTGCGCTTGGCGACGTCCACCATGAACTGCGGGTGGCGGCCGACCTCGGCTGGGGTCATGTCGATGAGGGTGTTGTAGCCGTTGGGGATCATGCCGGTGACGATCTGATCGCTGACCCGCTCGACGGCGGCGGGGTGGTCGAACACGGTCCGGTGGTCCAGCTCGGCCCCGGGGTAGCCGTAGAGCAGGTGCTCGTGGGTGAGGATGCGGCCCGACTCCTCGGCCGGGACGTCACCGAGCACGGTACGGAAGATCTGCATGACGAACGCTCCTTCGACGTCGGCGAACGGGGCTCAGCCGGCCAGCTCGGTCCGCAGCCGGGTGAACAGGGAGGGAAGGGCGTCGGCGTCCACCGCGACGCGGTCGGGATCGACGTCGAGGACGAGCTCCCGGACCAGGTGGGCGCCGGAGCCGCTGGCGAAAATGGGCACCTCCGCGGCGCGCAACCGGCGCAGGAGCGTCACCTGCTCGTCGCTGGCCGCCGGGCGGCCGGTCACCGTCCCCGGCACGACCAGTGCGTCCACGTCCTCGGACACGACCTCGTCCGGGACCGTGTCCCCGAGGATCGGGTAGCCCAGGTGGCTCTCACACGGGCCGTCCCCCGGACCGACGACCTTGACCTCCGCCCCCTCCTCCCGGGCGCGCAGGACCGGGTACCAGAACTCGAGCTCCTGGTAGCCGTCGAAGGCGAAGACGACGATCGAACGGTTGGACAACGTCATGGGGAGTGACCTGGCCTCTCAAGAGAACTGGTCTATTACATGAACCAGTTGCAGTTTGCCACACGATGGATCGGCTGGGAAGTTCGTCAGGAGCCGGGCCGGGCCGCTACAAAGCCGCGGTGAACCTGTCGAGTGCGTGCGACGCGGCCCCGAGCAGTGCCGCGTCCTCGTCGTCGCCCACGTGGTGCAGCTCCGTGCGGGCCCAGCGCGGCCGGGTGCGGTCCCAGTGGGTTCGCACCGCCCGGCCGAACCACGTGTCCGGGGCCAGGGGCGCCCCGGCAAGGACGATGCGCTGCGGATCGTGCGTCGCGACGATCGTGCGCAGGCCGGCGGACAGGGCGAACGCGGACCGGTCGAGCACGCCGGCCGCCTGGCCGTCGCCGTTCTCGGCGGCGTCCTGCAGGTCTCCGGCGTGCAGGGCGCGTCCGAGCTGTGCGCGGGCGGCGAGCAGGGGACTCAACCCGTCCTCCGCGAGCGCGCCCGCGGCTTCGGCCAGGACCCGTCCGGAGACCAGCGCCTCGAGGCAGCCGGTGCCGCCGCAGGGGCAGCGGGGGCCGTACACATCGACCACCACGTGGCCGAAGTCGCCGGCGCCGCCGAGCCCGGAGTCCAGCGAGCCGTCCCTGATCACCGCTCCGCCGATGCCGGTGCCCATGGTCAGGACGGCGGTCGTGCCGTGCGGCCAGCGCGCCGCCACACCCAGCGCGGTGGCCTGCGCGTCATTGAGCAGATAGGTGGGCAGCGGCAGGTGCGGGCGCAGCGCCGCCGCGACGTCGGTCCCGTCGGTGAAACCGAGGTTGACGGCGGTGCCGACGATGCCTTCCTGCACCACGCCCGCGAGTCCCACGCCCACCGCTGCCGGAGGCGGGGTCAGGTCCGCGGTGGTGTGCAGGACCATCTCGGCGACGGTGGCGTACTGCTCGGCCAGGCTCGCCGGCTTGGCGCGGCGGTCTTTGCGCACGATCCGGCCGCCGGACACGGCGGCCGCCCGGATCCAGGTCCCACCCCAGTCGACGGCGGCCACGATGGTGTCGTGACCGCCGCCGACCGCGATGTCAGGCAACGCAGCCCGGCCGGTACTCGCCGGCCACCGAGAAGAGGCACGTGGCGGGCTCGTGGCTCATGTTGTAGAACGAGTGCGGCGTGCCGGCCGGGATCCGCACACCGTCCCAGGCGTCCAGCTCGACCCACTTCTTCGTGCCGGTCAGCTCGACGTGCAGGTTGCCCGACTCCACGAAGATCACCTTGTCGGCGCCGTGGCTGTACACGTCGCTGCGCTGGCCGCCCAGGAACGACATCTTCCCGCCGGTGAGGTGCTCGGTGCTGGCCAGGATGCCCACGAGGATCTCGCGGCCCCGCGTGGTGCCCTCCATCCGCCAGAGGATGTCGGCCTCCCGGATCATCCAGGTGGTCCGCTCGCGCGGAGTGTCACGGGCCATCGGCCAGTTGCCGAGCAGCTCGTCCTGGCCCTGCTTCGGCGGGCCGTCGAGCGGGGGCTGGGCGCGCGCGTAGGCGCCGCCCGTTCCGGCCTTGGGGGCGGGCTGGAAGAACTCGAGCATCCGCAGCTGCACGTTGCTGTGGTTCCACTGGTAGTGCCAGGTGTCCTTGCGGAAGAAGATGGCCTCGCCGGGGTTGACCACGAAGACCTCGCCGGTGACCGGGTTGCTCTGGACCATGCGCCCTTCGAGCACGTAGAAGAGCTCGTCGGCGCCGAACACCGTGGGGTGCTCCGGCGAGGAGATTGCGGAGCCGTTCGGCGGCATGCCGACAATATTGAGGTTCATCGTTGCGTCGTCGGCGTAGAACCAGTCGCACAGCCGCCCGGTGGTCTCGTCGCCCCATGTGCGCCGCTCGAGGTCTCGATACCGAAGGACCTGCGGCTCGCGGATGCTCTCGTCTGTCATGTCGCCCTCTCGTGACGCCAACTGGTCTGTATTCTAGACCAGTCTGGAGGACCGGGTCGTGCGTGTCAATCGGATCCGCCATGCGCGGCAAGGGCGCTAGGATGCAGCGCACACACGAACCAACCGAGGAGTGGCAGCCGTGGCGAAGGCACTCGACCTCAAGGTCTCCCTGGCCCGGGTGGAGGGCCGCAACAACGCGGTCGAGGCCTACCGCGCCCTCCAGGAAGCGCTGACCGTGGGGCAGTTCCCGGCCGGCACCCGGCTGCCCGGTGAGCGCACCCTGGCCGCCGAGCTCGGGGTCAGCCGGGCGACGCTGCGGCAGGTGCTCAGCGCCCTGGCCGATGCCGGCCGGATCGTGCCGTCGCCGCAGCGCGGCTGGTTCGTCGCGGAAAACCGGCTCGTGCACGAGCCCAACCGGCTGCGCGGGCTCAGCGAGGTCGCGCGCGAGCGCGGCATCGAGGCGACGTCCCGGGTCGTGCGGGCCATGATCCGCCCGGCCACGCTGGCCGAGGCGGAGGTCCTGGGCATTGACGCCGCCCAGCCGGTGGTCGACCTGCGCCGGGTCAGGTTCCTGGACGGCTCGCCGCTCAGTGTCGACCACTCGTGCCTCGATGCCGCCCGGGTGCCCGGCATCGAGGACGTCGACTTCACCGGCCAGTCGCTCTACGACGTGCTGCGCGACCGGTATGACATCGCGGCCAGCCGGTGCGACTACGAGCTCGCGGCGGAGGCGGTCAAGGCGCGCGAGGCCAAGGTGCTCGGCCTCGAGCCCGGCGATCCGGTGCTGGTCGGCTACCAGAAGACCTTCGACCAGCACGATCAGTGTTTTGACGTGGGCCGTCAGCTGTACCGCGGGGACTCCTACCGGTTCCAGGCGTCGCTGTTCCGCTTCTAGTCCTTCATCTTCTGGCCCTTCGTCTTCTAGCCCTTCATGGCGCCCGATGCCATTCCCTGCATCAGCCGCTTCTGCATGATCAGGAAGAAGATCACCACGGGAATCGTGAAGATCACGCTCGCCGCCATCACTCCGCCCCAGTCGGTGTAGTAACTGGAGAAGTACTGCTGCAGGGCGACGGGGAGCGTTTCGATCGCGGGCCGCTGCATGTACGTCGCCGAGAACATGAGCTCGTTCCACGACGTGATGAACGCGTAGACGGAGCTCGCGGCCAGCCCCGGCCACGCCAGCGGAAACACGATCGACCAGACGGCGCGCAGCCGGCTTGCCCCGTCGACCAGGGCGGCCTCTTCGAGCTCGAACGGGATCTCCACGACGAATGAGCGCAGCATGAACGTGCACAGGCCCACGGTCAGGGCCAGGTGGCTCAGGGTCAGCCCCTGAAACGTGTTGAGCAGGCCGGCGTTGCGGAACAGCGTGAACAACGGGATGACGAGGATGGTCTGCGGCAACAACTGCGTGACGAGGATGACGACCGTGAGGATGTGCCGGGTCCGCAGCCGGTAGCGGGCCAGGGCGTAGCCCGCCAGCAGGGCGATCAGGCCGGTCAGCACCGTCGTCGCCACGGCGACGATGAGGGAGTTGCGGAACTGGGTGGGGATGTTGCCGTCGAGCAGGTGCGTGTACCGCTCCACGGTCGGCGACGTGACGATGAACCGCGGGGTGCGGGTGAACAGCTCGCTGTCGGGCTTGACCGACGTGACCAGCATCCAGAAGAACGGGAACAGGCTGCTCACCACGATCACGGCAACGAGCAGGAACAGCGCCCCACGGCGCAACAGCGACGTCATCGAACGTCCTCTCGGTTCAGCCGGACGTACAGCACGCTCACCGCGGCCAGCATGAGGAACAGGACCACGGCCATGGCCGCGGCGGAGCCCTGATCGAGCTGCGCGAACGCCTCGAGCCAGGTCAGCAGGGACAACACCTCGGTCGAGTGGTCCGGGCCGCCGGGCGGTGTGGTCATCACCAGGAAGTGGTCGAAGGACTGATACGCCCAGATGGTCGAGATCGTGGTCATCACGACCAGCAGGGGGCGGATCATGGGCAGCCGGATCCGTCGCAGGATCTGCCAGGCGCTGGCGCCGTCGACCCGGGCCGCCTCCACCACTTCACCGTGGGTGCCGCGCAACCCGGCGAACAGGGAAACCGCCACGAAGGGGACCGAGTGCCAGACGACAGCGACGGTGATGGCGACCATGGCCGGTGTACCCGTGCTGAACCAGGAGTAGCCGTTGAAGGAGTCGAGGCCGAACCAGTTGACCAGCAGCCAGTTGACCACGCCGTACTGGTCGTCGAACATCCACTTCCAGACGATGCCCGACGCGACCCGCGGCATGGCCCAGGGAAGCAGCACGATGACGCTGAGCACCCTGGCCGCGCGGGGTGCGGCGTCAAGGACCAGGGCGATGGCCAGACTGAGCAGGATCGTGGTGACGACCACCGCGGCCGCGAACAGGGTCGTGCGCAGCAGCGCGGCGGTGTAGTTCGGGTCGGCGAAGATGTCGCGGTAGTTCTGCAGCCCGACGAACGGTCCGCTCTGCAGGTACTCACCGTCGAAGAACGACAGCCAGATCGTTCGCGCCACAGGGTATCCGACCACGCCGACGATCACCGCGAGCAGCGGCGCCAGGAAGGCCCACGGCAGGAATCGTCTCTCGAAGCCCTGCTGCCCGTGCAGCAAGCGCCGCTCGCGCAGCGCCCTCGGGATGGCCGAGGACGCCGCGCGACGGATCGTGGTCTTCACATTCTTAGCCAATTGCCTGGTTCACCTGGTCCGCGAGTTCCTTCATGGCGACGTCGGCCGTCTTCTTGCCGCTCATGATCGATTGCATGGCGTTCACGATGGAGTTGGCCCCCTCGACCTTGCCCCAACTGGCCACCGGGGGAATGGAACGGGTGTGGTCGGCCTGCTCGGCGTACGCCTTGAACAGCGGGGCGGAGAATGACCCGGTGGCCTTCTCCTGGGCCAGCGCGTCGTTCGTCGCCGGGAGCAGACCCAGGTTCGAGGTGACCGGCACGAGGTTTTCCTTGGTCATCATGAACTTCACGAAGTCGTTCGCCACCGCCTTGTTGTTGCACTCGCGGAACACGGCGAGGTTGCTGCCGCCGGCGAACGTGTCGTTGTTCCCGCCCGGCCCCTTGGGCAGGACGGCCGTGCCCAGTTTGCCCTCCAGATCGGGGCTCTGTTTGAGAATGGTCCGCAGGTCCCACGATCCGCCGACCATCATCGCCGTCTGGCCCAGGCCCATGGACTTGTCGACGTCGGCCGCGGTCCAGGCCGAGGCGCCGGCGGGCGACAGGCGGTCCTTGGTCAGCAGGTCGGAGTAGAACTGGAACGCCTGGACGGACTGCGTCGAGCCGGCCTCGGAGACCCACTTGTCGCCGCTCTGCTTGGCGATCTCCCCGCCCCAGTTCCAGATCAGCGGCAGGTAGTACCAATGCGCGCCGCCGATGATGCCGAACCCGTTGACGCCCTGGTTCTTGGCCTGAATGGCCAGGGCGTCCTCGCGCAGCTCCTGCCAGGTGGCGGGGGCCGCGGTCTTGCCGATCGCCTCGAGCATGTCCTTGCGGTAGATCAGGGCGCGGACACCGGTGTCGTAGGGAACGGCGTAGGACTTGCCCTTGAAGATGGTCGACTCGATCATGCCGGGCACGTAGGTGCCCTGCAGCGTCTTGGGGTCGTTGGCGTAGACCTCGAGGGCGTTGAGCGCCGCGAATTCGGGGGTCCAGGTGTTGCCGATGAGCGCGACACAGGGAACGCTGCCACCGGCGATCGAGGTCAGGTACGTCTGGTGTGCGTCTTTACCGAGGAACCGGAGGTTCACCTTGGTCCCCGGATGTGCGGCGGCGTAGTCGTCCGCCAGTTTCTGCATGATTGGCTGCTGGGCGTCCCCGATGGGGTCGCCCATCCAGAAGTCAATGGTTCCCTTGATCTCGCCCGAGCTGTTTGCGCCCGGGTCGCTTGCTCCACCACAGGCCGCGAGGGCCAGGGCCCCCGTCAGCCCGATGGCCACGGCGACACGGCCGCGCCAGAAGTTCCTTGCACGCATCGCTGCTCTCCTCTGCTGGGGACTGAAGACCTGCCAAACGCGGGGTACGCAGTGCCTCCGAACCTGTCCACCTGCCCGGCTGTCTGACAGCCGGATAAGTTGTCCCTCAGGGTGCACCGTGGTGAGGTGGATCGCAAGGGCCTCCGCTCGGTTCGTTACGAAGTTTCCTTGCGTCCGGGGCCCGCAGTTTGGTACACACGCGGGAGTGATCAGTTTCGGATCGCCGCTGGTCAGCAGCGGTATCGACCGGTCGCGAGACGGCTCGGAAGGATGAACATGTAGTAACGCGACTCAGTATCTTGACCTTGTGCTGGCAGGTCAAGAATGGTTTGGTCGTAGGCATGTTCCTGCGATTCACCTCGCGGACCAACGCCGACGGCGCGGTGGTGCGCTATGTTGCGCTGGCTCACAACCGGCGGGTGGACGGGCAGATCAAGCCGGACGTCCTGATGAATCTGGGCCGGGAGGACCAGGTCGACGTGGCCGGGCTGCAGCGGCTGGCCGCGTCGATCGGCAGGCACTTCGGCGGCGATGAGCCGGCCGGTGCCGCGTCGGCGGGTGCGGCCGCCCGGGCCGCGTCGCTGGAGGTCATCGATGTCCGGACCATCGGAGCCACCTGGCTGCTCGACGCGCTGTGGCACCGCCTCGACGTGGGTGCGGCCGTGCGTGCGGCCACCGGCGCGCGGCGGTTCACCGCCGGCCTGGAACGGGCGTTGTTCGCGCTGGTCGCCCACCGGGCGGTGGCCCCGATGAGCGGGCTGCCGGCCGCGGAATGGGTGCGCGAGGAGGCCGCCGTGCCGGGGCTGTCCACGATGGACGATGAACACGTCCGCCGGGCGATGGATCTCCTCGTGGGCACGGACACACAGGCGCGGGTGCAGGAGGCGCTGTTCCTCGCCGGGACCGACCGGCTCGACCCGTTGTTCTTCGACACCATCCAGTTCGCCTGCGACGACGGGGAGCAGATCGTCATCGGCCTGGCGGTGACCAAGGAAGGCATCCCGGTCCGCTGCTGGTGCTGGCCGGGTGGCGCCGGTGACGACGCCGTCCCGGCCGAGGTCCGCGACGACCTGCTGGACCGGCATCCTGGGCGGGTCATCACCGTGGTCGAGCGTGCCTTCTCCGGCGCGGACGACCTGGCCGGCCTACGCCGCGCCGGCGAGCACTACATCGCCGGGATGCGCATGTGCGACGGCAACCGCCTCGTCGCGGCGGTGCTGTCCCGCCCGGGCCGTTACCGGCACGTCCGCGACGACCTGCGCGTCCGGGAGATCCGCCTCGACGGCCAGGACGCCCGGTTCGTCGTGTGCCACGATCCGGACCAGGCGCAGCGCGACCGCCGGGAGCGCGACGAGGCCATCGTCCACATCCAAACCGAACTGACCCGGATCGCCGACCAGTACGCCCGAGACGAAGCCGCCCGCGTGCGGGCCGAGTGCACGCTCCGCGACCACCCCACCCTCGGCCGCTGGCTGATCCGGCTGCCCGACGGGCGCCTGAAGGTGGACCTGGCCAAGGCCAAGGCCGAGGCCAGGCTCGACGGCAAGTTCCTCATCGCCACCTCCGACCCGCACATCAGTGCCGAAGACGTCGCCCTGGGCTACAAGAATCTCCTGGAAGCTCGTGACCTCAAGGCGTGGCTGCTGCCCGGAGCGGCCGCCCACCGCTCGGGACAGCGCATCCGCGCGCACGTGCTGATCTGGTGGCTGGCGCTGCTGCTGATCCGCGTCGCCGAGCACTCCAGCGGTCAACCCTGGCGGACCATCAACCGGCAGCTCGGGCGGGTGGCCCAGGTGACCCTCACAGGTCCGGCCGGCACCGTCACGCAGACCACGCCGCTGGGCCCCGAGCAGGCGGCCATCTACCGGGCGCTGAGCATCCAGCCGCCGGCCCGGGTCACCGCGTCCGCGCCCGGTCGCCGAGGAGCTCGCGGGCGTTCTCGCTGAGCACGGCCGACCGATGCGTGTCGCCGAGATACTCGCGCAAGAGGGCGAAGCGCTCGGCCACCTCGTCGAGCGACGAGAACGGGAAGTCCGTTCCCAGCACGACCCGCGAGTCGTCGATGAAGGACAACAGCGCGCCGAGGTCGGCGGCGGTGTGGGACAGCGCGGTGTCATAGCGGAACGCCGCCAGCGCGCGCAGGACGCCGCCCTGCGCAGCGACGGCCGTGAGCTCCGGCATGCCTTCGGCCAGCACCATGCGCGGAGCGACGACCGGCATCGCGCCGCCGCAGTGCGAGAAGACCCACCGGATTCGCGGAAATCGGCGCGGCACATCGGTGAGGAGCAGATTCGTGATGAGGCGCGTCGAGTCGAAGAGATACTCCAGGACCGACGGCCGGATGGGGATCTCGCCCTCGGGCCACCATGCGGGCAGCACCGGATGCACGTGGATGAACGCACCGCGGTCGTTCAGGGTTTCCAGCAGGCCGTCGAATTTGGGATGGCCGACGTACGACCCGGCGTAGCTGGTGAGCAGGCCGACGCCGACGAACTCCGGCCGGTCGAACACCCGCTCGACCTCGGTGAGCGCGGCATCGACCGAGGGCAGCGGCAGGCAGGCAACCGCCGCGAACCGGCCGTCGCCATCGCGGACCACTTCGGTCAGCTCGTCGTTGGTGTCCCGGCACAGGGCCGTGGTGAAGGTCTGATCGCCGAAGTAGAACCCGGGTGAGGCGACGGACAGCACGGCCAGGTCAATGCCCAGCCGATCCATCATCCGGACCGAGTCCGCCGGCTCCCACACCGGAAACGGGGCGCCCGGCTGAGCCTGGATTCCCAGTGCCGTCAACCGGCTGACATAGGACGCCAATGGCGCGTGGTGGTGAAAGTCGACGATGGTCATGACACCAGCTCTCGGACGGCACGGATGGTTCGCAAGAGGTCTTCGGGCCCGCCCGCCTCGTGGCCGTTGAACTGCCACACGGTCATCTCCTTGGGCCCGGCGTAGGCATTGTATGCAGCGAAAACGGTGGAAGGCGGACTTACGACGTCATGCAGGGCGACGCAGAACCGGCCGGGACAGGCGGCCCGGCGGGCGAAGGACACGGCGTCGAAGTAGGCGAGGGTCTCGAAGGCGCGCTCCACCGAACCGCGGTGGGCGGCCAGCCATCTGACGATCTCCCCATGGGGATTGTGGTCCGTCACCTCTACTGCGCGCCGGAAGGCGGACAGGAACGGCACATGCGGCATCGCCAGCCGGACATCGTCCCGCAGGCCGGCTGCCACGAGCGCCAGGGCACCCCCCTGGCTGCGTCCCGTCACCGCGATCCGGTCGCCCGCCACGGCCTCGTGGGTCGCCACGGCATCGACGAACCGGTACGCGTCGGTGAACAGGCGGCGGTAGTAGTACCGCTCGGGATCGAGGATGTCCCGGGTCATGAACCCCGGCGCGGACGGGCCCGCCCCATGCGGGTCCGCGGTGTGGCCGGCCCGCAGGGCACTGCCCTGGCCGCGGGAGTCCATGATGGCGTGCGCGAAGCCGGCACTGGCGTAGGCGAGCGACTCGACCGGGTGCCCGCGTCCGCTGCCGTAGCCCAGATACTCCACCACCAGCGGCAGGGGACCGGTTCGCTCGTGCGGCAGCAGCAGCCAACCCCGTACCTCGTCCCCGGCATATCCGCCGAAGGTGACGTCGTACACGTCAACGGTCCGAACCAGCGCGTCCACCCGCTCAAACCGCGGATCGAGGGCATGCGCGCCCTGTTCGTGCAGGGTCCGGCTCCAGAAGGCGTCGAAGTCCCCGGGCTCGGGGTGCGGGTACTCGTACCGCACCAGTTGATCGAGGGGAAGGTCCACCCGCATTGCGCGACTCCTGTCTGACAGTCCGACAGGAGTCTAGGCAACGACGACCCCGCCGGGGAAGGGACAACTTGTCATGCAACCTGATAGCCTGCCAGGCGAGTGAAGCCAGGAGCTACGAGTGGAGGTGCGGGCATGGCGCGGACAGTCGCCTCCGGGTACGACGTCATTGCCGTCGCGGGTGACCCGGACGAGCGGGGATACCAGTACGGCCTCGCCGCGAAGACCCGGATCGAGCACGCGTTGCGGACCTATGCCGATGTGTTCCGGCACTACGCGTCGTGGGACTGGGACACCGTGCGGCGACATGGACTCCGGTTCGCCGGTCCGATCGAGGACTTCTCGCCGGCGTCCGCGCGGGAGATCCGGGCGATCGCCCGCGGTGCCGGCGTCGAGGTGGCCGACATCCTGGCCCTGAACACCCGCAGCGAGATCATGTTCGCCGCTCCCGGACGGGCCCGGGCGGTGGCATCCACCGAGTGCACGTCGTTCGCGCTGACCCCCGAGCGCACGACCTCCGGCGCCGCGCTGATGGGGCAGAACTGGGACTGGATCGAGGGGGCCCGGGAAACCGCGATCGTGCTGCGGGTGCGCCGGGACGACGGCCCGGACTTCGTCACGGTGGTCGAGGCCGGGATGCTGGCGAAGGTCGGGATCAACTCCAGCGGGGTCGGCCTGTGCACCAACACCCTCATCTCGGACGGGGACGAGGGCCGGTTCGGCGTCCCGTACCACGTGCTGCTGCGATCGGTGCTCGACAGCGACAGTGGTGCGGAGGCCGTCCAGCGGATCCAATCCACATCGCGGGCGAACTCCGCAAATTATCTCATCGCGGACGCGGGCGGGTTCTGCGCGGACCTGGAGACCGGACCGGGCGACGGCCCGTGCGGCGTGATCGCTCCCGTCGACGGTGCGGTCACGCACGCCAACCACTTCCTGGTCGACGGTCTCACGGGGGTGGACCGGTATCTCGAGCGCAAGGCGCACACCCGCAACCGGCTGCACCACCTGACCGCGCGCGTGCAGCAACACGACACGCACACGATCGAGAGCCTGCAGGAGGCGCTGGCCGACCACGCGGACGCACCGCACAGCGTGTGCCAGCACCCGGACTCGGCTCAGCCCGTGGCCGAGCGCACCTGCACCGTCGCGGGGATCGTGATGGACCTTTCGGCTCGCTCGCTGGTGTACGCCGCCGGCAGCCCGTGCGAGTCGACCTGGTCAGCGCCGGTGCGCGTCGATGCCTAGTTCCGGCCGTACGGCTGCCCGACAGGCTGTTAACCTGGCAGCCGTGAAGGTGATCCCCGTCGCGCAGCGCACTGCCGCGGAACACGTGCGATCGCAACTCATCGAACTCATCGAGTCGGGCGAGTTCGCGGTGGGTCAGCGGCTGCCGTCCGAGGCCGAGCTGTCCAAGTCGTTCGAGGTCAGCCGTTCGGTGATCCGTGAGGCGCTGCACAGCGTGAGCGCGCTCGGTCTCACCCGTTCATATGCGGGCAAGGGCACCTTCGTCGACGCGCAGTTCGCGCCGTCCCAACTGCTGACCGGCAAATACCTTCCCCGCGACCTGCACGAGGTCCGCCGGACGCTGGAGGTGCCCTTGGCCGCCCTCGCGGCCGAGCGCCGTTCGCGGACCGACCTCAAGACGATGACCGCGCTGCTCGTGCGGTTCCGTGAGGAGCAGGACCCCTCCATCCGGGTCGGCATCGACGCCGACTTCCACGTGGCCATCGCCACCGCGACCGCCAACCCGCTGTTCCCCCGGCTGGTCTCGGAACTCCGCTCGGTCCTGCAGGAGCAGGCCATCGCCGCGGCAGCCGTCCCGGGCCGGGCGGTCCAGGCGGCCGACGAGCACGACGCCATCCTCGCCGCCATCTCGGAGCGCGACGCCAACGCGGCGGCCAATGCGATGAAGCTGCACCTGGCCGCCGTGGAGGACACCGTGAGCGCGTCCGGACGCCGGAAATAGCAGCCCACGCCTTACGTCGCCGGGGTCAGGCGCTCTCGCCCCGGCGCAGCTCGTAGTCGACGAGGCGTTCCTGGGGCGGCGCGCCGTCCGGGCCGGCCAGGCGGGCGGCGAGCAGGTCGACCGCCACCTGGGCCAGGCGCTCCTTGTCCGGGGCGATGGTGGTCAGTGTCGGCACGCAGAAGCGGCCGTCCTCGATGCCGTCGAAGCCGGCGACCGCCACGTCGTCGGGGACCCGCAGGCCGGCGTCGTGCAGCGCCCGGAGCGCGCCCAGGGCGAGGGTGTCGTTGAAGCAGAACACGGCGTCCGGGCGGGCGCCGGTGGCCAGTAACGCGCGCATGCCGGCGGCGCCGTCGGTGCGGTGCCAGGCCGAGGCCGGCACGATCAGCGTCTCGTCGACGGGCAGCCCGGCGGCGGTCAGCGCGGCGGTGTAGCCGGCCAGGCGGAGCCGGGCCGTGACGCCCTCGGCGGTGTGCTGGGCGCCGATCGCGGCGATCCTGCGCCGGCCGAGGGCGATCAGGTGGGTGGTCATGTCGCGGGCGGCGGCGATGTTGTCGATCGCGACGTGGTCGGCCGGCCCGTGGTGCACGCGCTCGCCGAGCAGCACCATCGGCGCCCGCTCCGAGCCGGTGGCCAGGTCCGCGGCGGTCAGGGCGAGCAGGCTGAAGATGATGCCGTCGATGAGGTGGTCGCGGATGCCGAGGGCGACCGTGCGCTCCTGCTCGGCGGAGCCGTTCGTCTGGTCGATGAGCACGGTCCAGTCGTGCTTGGCCGCGGCGTCGACGACGTGCCGGGCGAGCTCGGCGAAGTAGGGCAGGTCGATCTCGGGCACGGCGAGCGCGATGATGCCGGTGCGGCCGCGGCGCAGGTTGCGCGCGGAGAGATTGGGCCGGTACTCCAGGGCGGCGATCGCCTCTTCGACCTTGGCGCGGGTGTCCGGCCGGACGTGCGGATATCCGTTGACCACATTGGACACCGTCTTCACCGACACCCCGGCGCGCTCGGCGACGTCCTTCAGTCTGTGGCGCACGCGAGGACTCTACCTTGTGTCCAGCTCTTTACAACGTTGTATTCAACGTTGTAGAAAGTCAGCACGTTCGAACGAAAGGCGACACCATTGGACACGGCGAAGGTGACGATCGACCCGGCGTTCCGCATCGGCCCTGCCGACCGGCGGCTGTTCGGCTCCTTCGTCGAGCACATGGGCCGCTGCGTCTACGGCGGCGTCTTCGAGCCCGGCCACCCCACCGCCGACCCGCTCGGGCTGCGCGGCGACGTCCTGGCACTGACCCGGGAACTCGGGGTGTCCGTGGTGCGCTACCCCGGCGGCAACTTCGTCTCCGGCTACCGCTGGGAGGACGGCATCGGCCCCACCGGCGACCGGCCCCGCCGCCTCGATCTGGCCTGGAAGAGCGTCGAGACCAACGCCTTCGGCCTGGACGAGTTCATGGTGTGGGCGCGGGCGGCCGGCGTGGAGCCGATGATGGCGGTCAACCTCGGCACCCGCGGCGTGCAGGAGGCCTGTGACCTGCTGGAATACGCCAACCACCCCGGTGGTACGCACCTGTCGGACCTGCGGCGCAAACACGGCGCCGAGGACCCGTACGACATCCGCCTCTGGTGTCTGGGCAACGAGCTGGACGGCCCGTGGCAGGTCGGGCACAAGACCGCCGACGAATACGGCCGGCTCGCCGCCGAGACGGCCCGGGCGATGAAGATGGTCGACCCGCGGGTCAGCCTCGTCGCCTGCGGCAGCTCCAACCGGGGGATGCCCACCTTCGCCGCCTGGGAGGCCACGGTCCTCGAACACACCTATGAGCACGTCGACTACATCTCCGCGCACACCTACTACGACCCGACCGACGGCGACCGCGCCAGCATCCTGGCCTCCGCGGTCGACATGGACGCGTTCATCACCGAGGTCGTGGCGACCGCCGACCAGGTCGCGGCGAAGCAGCGCCGCACCCGCCGGCTCAAGATCTCCTTCGACGAGTGGAATGTCTGGTATCAGCAGGGCCTCCCCGCCGACCTGGACCGCGACTGGGCCGAGGCGCCCGCACTCATCGAGGACACGTTCACCGCGACCGACGCCGTCGTCGTCGGCGACCTGCTCATCACGCTGCTGCGGCACGCCGACCGGGTCGGCGTCGCCTGCCAGGCGCAGCTGGCCAACGTCATCGCGCCGATCCGCACCGTCACCGGCGGGCCGGCCTGGCGGCAGAGCATCTTCCACCCGTTCGCCCTCACCGCCCGGCACGCCCGCGGCACGGTCCTGCGCACCGAGCCGACCGGCCCCTCCCACGACACCGCCCGCTACGGCCGGGTGCCGTCCGTGGACACCGTCGCCGTCCACGACGAGGAGACCGGCGCCCTCGCGGTCTTCGCGGTCAACCGCGGCGACACCGACATCCAGCTGCAGCTGGACCTGCGCGCCCTGCCCGGGCTCGTCGCCCACGAACACCTCAGCATCGCCGCCGGCGACGCCACCAACACCGCCGAAACACCCGACCGCGTCACCCCGCGCCCGCTCTCACCGCCCACCGCCGGCCTGGTCCGACTCGAGGCCGCCTCCTGGAACCTCATCCGCTTCGCACACCCCCACGAGGAGCGCTGAACCATGACCACCTTCAACCGACGACAGCTGCTGGGCCTGGGGCTCGGTGCCGCCGCCGCGATGACCTTGGCCGCCTGCGGCGACGACGACAAGGGGCCCGCCGCCGCGGGCAACGGCGGCAAGGACTACACCGGCCCCAAGGTCACCATCAACCTGTGGAACGGCTTCACCGGCGGCGACGGCGACATCTTCAAGAAGCTCGTCGACCAGTTCAACACCGAGCACGCCAACATCGCGATCACCGTCGCCACGTACAAGTGGGAGGACTACTACGCCAAACTCCCCGGCGCGGTGTCCAGCGGCAACGGCCCCGACATCGCGGTCATGCACATGGACATGCTCGCCACGTTCGCGGCCCGCAAGGTCATCCAGCCGGTCGACGACGTGGCCTCCGCGCTCGGCCTGAGCGAGTCCGACTTCGCCGCGACGGTCTGGAAGGGCGGCCTGTACCAGAGCAAGCGCTACGGCATCCCGCTCGACATGCACCCCGTCGGCATGTACTACAACAAGGCCCTGTTCCAGAAGGCCGGGCTCGACCCGGCCAAGCCGCCGACGAACCGCAGCGAGTTCGAGGCCACGCTCACCGCGCTGAAGGGAGCCGGCATCCAGGGCTTCTGGATCAGCCCGTTCCAGTTCACCGGCGGCATGACCGGCTACTCACTGGTCCACCAGTTCGGCGGCACGCTCTACAACGCCGACGCGACCAAGGCCACCTTCAACTCCGACCAGGCCGTCGAGGCGGTCAGCTGGCTCACCAAGCTCATCGCAGACGGGCACTCACCGGCCAACGTCGGCCAGGACGCGGACTACCTGGCGCTCAAGAGCAACCAGAACGCCATCAACATCAACGGCATCTGGCAGGTCAACGACCTCAAGAAGAGCCCCGACGTGCAGTGGGGCGTCGCGCCGGTGCCGCAGATCGGCACCAAGAAGGCCGTCTGGGCCAACTCGCACAACTTCACCATCGTGCAGCAGAAGAAGACCGACGAGAACAAGGTCGCCGGCGCGAAGGTCTTCATCAACTGGCTCAGCCAGCACTCCCTGGACTGGGCCGCCGGCGGGCAGGTCCCGGCCCGCAACGCGGTCCGCGACGACCCGAAGTTCAAGGAACTCACCGAGGTCAACACCCTCGCCGCGGAGCTGCCCGACGCCGCGTTCCCACCGGCCGCGCCCGGCATCGGCGACGTCACCAACCTGTTCTACACGGCATTCAACGAGGCGGTGCTGGGCAAGAAGTCACCGAAGCAGGCCCTCGACGACGGCGTGGCCAAGGCCGACAAGCTCCTCGAGGACAACCGCAAGAAGTACGGGAGCTGACCCGGATGAGCTCGCCAGTGGCATCACCCGGATCGCCGCCTGCACCGTCAGGGGCGGCCCGGGTGATGCACGGCAGGTCGACGCCGTACCTGTTCCTGCTGCCGTACCTGCTGATCTTCGGCGGGTTCGGGCTGCTGCCGATCGGGCTGGGCGTGTGGCTGAGCCTGCACCAGTGGGACTTCCAGCTGCCCAACAAGCCGTTCACCGGCCTGGACAACTACACGGAGCTGTTCACGCCCGACTCGCTCGTCTACAGCGACTGGTGGGAGAGCGTCCGCGCCACCGCGATCTTCACCGTGCTCTCGGTGCCGCTGCTCGTCGCGCTGCCGCTCGGCATCGCCGTGCTGCTCAACCGGTCGTTCCCGGGCCGCACGTTCTTCCGGGCGGTGTACTTCGCGCCCTACGTGCTCGGCGTCGCCGTCATCGGGCTGCTGTGGCGGTTCCTGCTCGACGCGAACCTCGGCTTCGTCAACCACCTGTTCGGCACCCACACCCCCTGGCTGACCGCGACCCCGTGGGCGTGGGTGTCCCTCGTCGGCGTCACCGTCTGGTGGACCTGCGGCTTCAACGCCGTCATCTACCTCGCCGGGCTGCAGGACATCCCGGCCGAGCTCTACGAGGCGGCAAAGATGGACGGCGCCTCCGCCTGGCAGCGGTTCTGGCACGTCACCCTGCCCGGGCTGCGACCGGTGCTGCTGTTCGTCATCACCACCACGATTCTCGCCTCGGCCAACATGTTCGGCCAGTCCTACCTGATCACCCAGGGCGCGCCGGGCAACGAGACCCGCACCGTCGTGTCCTACGTCGTCGCACTCGGCATCGGCCAGAACGACGCCGGCCGCGCGGCCGCGATGAGCGTCACCCTCACGCTCATGCTCGCGGTCGTCAGCATCGCCAACTTCCGGCTCTTCCGCTACCAGGAGGACTCGTGACGATCCGCCGCATCGCGCTGTACGCCACCCTCCTGGCCTTCACCGCCGTCTTCGTCATCCCCCTGGTGTGGATGGTGCTGACCTCGTTCAAGACGTACCCCGCCGCCCAGCAGAGCCCACCGACCTGGCTGCCGGACCCGGCCTCGACCTACGGCTACGGCCGGCTGTTCGAGGCCGGCTCGCAGAACCCGGTGCTGCGCTGGTTCGCCAACAGCATGCTCGCCGCCACCCTGCACGCCGTGCTCGTGCTCGCCACCGCCTCCACCGCCGCCTACGCCCTGGCCCGGATGCGGTTCCGCGGCCGGGGCGCGGTGTTCGGGCTCATCGTCGCCACCCTGTTCGTGCCCCCGGCGACCCTGATCATCCCGAGCTTCCTCATCGTGGACACCATCGGCTGGCTCGACACGCTCACCGTGCTGGTCGTGCCCACCGCGGCCTCGGCCTTCGGCGTCTTCTTCCTGCGCCAGTTCTTCCTGTCGCTGCCCCGCGAACTGGAGGAGGCCGCGATCCTCGACGGCGCGAACCAGTGGCAGGTGTTCGTGAAGGTCGTCCTGCCGCTGTCCCGGCCGGCCCTGGCGACCCTGCTCGTGCTGTCGTTCCTCACCAACTGGAACGACTTCCTCTGGCCGGTCTTCACCCTGTTCAGCGCCGACCACCTGACCCTGCCGGCCGGGCTCGGCCTGCTGCAGGGCGCCTACGTCACCGACTACCCCGTCGTCATGGCCGGCGCCGTCCTGGCCAGCGTCCCGGCGCTGGTGCTCTTCGTCCTCGCCCAGCGCTACGTGATCGAGGGCGTCTCCCGCAGCGGGCTCAAGGGGTGAACCGCCCGCTCCTGGCCGCCGCTGTCGTCGCCGCGCTCTCCCTTGGCGGCTGCGACGGCGGCGGCCCCCCACCCGCCGCGGAAGGTTCCAGCATGTTCACCAACCCGGTCCACACCGCCGACACCCCGGACCCGCAGGCGATCCTCGTCGACGGCACCTGGCACCTCTTCCACACCAACGCCTCCGGCGCGAACGTCCCCGTCCTCACGTCGCCGGACCTGGTCACCTGGACCCCGGCCGGCGACGCGTTCCCGGCCCTGCCGGCCTGGGCCGCACCGGGCAAGACCTGGGCGCCGGAGGTCCTCGCGCTCGACCCTGGGCGCTACGTGCTCTACCCGACGGTCGCCGACCGCGCCTCCGGGCGGCAGTGCATCGGCCGGGCGACCGCGACGGCGCCCGGCGGTCCCTACGTGGACAGTGCCGCCGGTCCGCTGGTGTGCCAGGCGGACCTCGGCGGTTCGATCGACGCCAGCCCGTTCCGCGACACCGACGGCAGCCTCTACCTGCTGTGGAAGAACGACGGCAACGCCATCGGGCAGGACACCTGGCTGTGGTCGCAGCGCCTGTCGCCGGACGGCCTGACGCTGCTGGGCGAGCCTTCGCGGCTGCTTCGGCAGACCGAGCCGTGGGAGGGCCACGTCGTGGAGGGCCCGTTCCTGTGGCGGCACGACGGTCAGCTGTTCCTGTTCTACGCCGCCAACGCCTACGACAAGGCCGACTACGCCGAGGGGTACGCACTGTGCGACACCCCGCTCGGCCCCTGCCACAAGCCGCCCGGCAACCCGATCCTCACGTCCGGCAACGGCGCCTCCGGGCCTGGCCATGCCTCCATGGTGGAGCACGACGGACGGACCTGGCTGCTGTACCACGCGTGGCCGGCCGGCGCGGAAGGCTCGATCGCTCCCGGCCGGCAGCTCTGGCTCGACGAGGTCACCTGGGAGGACGGCCGGCCGGTGGTGCACGGCCCGACATCCACCCCGCAGCGCCGCCCCTGACGCCGGCGCCGGCTCTATGGTGTCCCTCGTGACCGACGTATTCGATCTTCATGCCGAACTCGCCGGCGGCGTTCGTGATGCTCGTGGTGCGTGGCGCTTCGTCCGGCTGTTCGCAGCTCGATACGCAACCCCGATCGGCCGTGGCTGAGCCGGACCCGCCGGCGGTGTTCCGGCTCGAATCGTCCAGGCCGGCGGAACGCGCCTGGCAGCCCTACTTCGATCGGGTGTCGGTCGCTTGTGTGGAGATGGCACTGTCGGAGTGGATGCTCTCGGGCGAGATGCTCACCGACAACCGTGAGCTGGACGACGAAGCCAGGGTGTCGCTGGAGCAGCACTTCCGCCGGCTGCCGATCCCTGACTACCCGCTGTGGGCGGGCGGCGGGCCGATGCGGTGGTTCGAAGGGCCTGGGGCAATCCTGCGTGAGGACGCTGGGACGTGGTTGTGGGTCCGCGCGACGTCGGCCGACGCCATCGCCGCAGTACGGCAGGTGGTGCCGGGCGAATGGCTGGATGGCGGCGAGTGCTGGACGGACGAGTGATGGGCGGAGCATGCTCGTGAGCCTCGCCGTACGTCCACTCGCAGCGCCCGACCGTTTCCGCTACGGCGCGGGGCGGATCGCGTCGAACTCGATGGGCAGGTGGCTGGGGCCGCGCAGGGTCGGGTTCGGGCGGTACGGCGGTGGGTCGGATGCCAGCCGCGGGTTTACCAGCCGCTGCGCGAGGGCTGCCAGGGCGACCTGCGTCTCGACCCGGGCGAGCGGCGCGCCGAAGCAGTAGTGGATGCCGCTGCCGTATCCGAGGTGCTGGTTGTCGGGGCGGTCGGGGTTGAACTGGTCGGGCTCGGTGAAACGCTTCGGGTCGCGGCTGGCGGCGGCGAGCATGAGCATGAGCGGCGAGCCGGCCGGGATCGTGGTGCCGTCGACGTCGATGTCGGCGAGGGTGCTGCGGCTGGTGATCATGTGCACCGGCGGCTCGTACCGCAGCAGCTCTTCGACCAATGGCACGGCCCGGTCGGGGTCGCGGCGTAGCCGATCGAGGTGGTCCGGATGGCGTAGCAGGGTGAGCATGCCGTTGGCGATCAGGTTCACCGTGGTCTCGTGGCCGGCGACGAGCAGCAGCGCGCTCGTCGCGACGATGTCGCCGCGGGCCAGCGGGCCGTGCGGGCCGGGGTCGGCGAGCATGCCGGAGATCAGGTCGTCGCCTGGGTGGTCGCCGCGGTCGTCGACCAGGGCGGCCAGGTATCGGCCGAGCTCGGCGGTGGCCGCGTTGCGGGCCTCCTGCCGTTGGGGGAACGTGCCGGTGCTCGGGTCGAAGGTGCGGATGAGCGCGTCCGCCCACTCGTGGAAGCGGGGCTGGTCCTCGCGGGGCACGCCGAGCAGCCGGCAGATCGCCGCGACCGGCAGCGGGTAGGCGAACTCCTCGACCAGGTCGACCTGGGTACGGCCGGCGAAGCCGTCGATGAGGTCGTTCGAGAAGTCGGTCAACCAGGGACGCAGGGCCTGGATGCGTCCGGGCGTGTGCGGCGGTCCGAACGGGCGCATCGCCGCGTCGCGCAGCCGGTCGTGCTCCGGCGGGTCGAGGCGGATGAACTCCATCGGCAGACCGTCGGGGGACGCCGTCAGGTCGTCGCTGCCGGGATGGTTGCGCGGGTCGGAGCTGAGCCGTGGGTCGTGGAGCAGGGCGACGACCTCGTCGTAGGTGCTGACGACGTAGGTGCCGTCCGGCTGACGGGCCACCGGGGTCTCCCGGAGGCGTTCGTAGAGCGGGTACGGGTCGGCCCGGCTGGCCGGGTCGAGGATCCGGTCAAGAAGTGCCATCGGTGCCCCCTTCAGCGGTGGTGGACCAGTTCGGCGCGGCGATCGCTCGGAGCGTGCCCGGTCACCAGCACCGTCGCCTCGAGGTCGCGCGTGCCGTGGTCGGGCAGGCCGGGCGGCACGGGGCGCCGGTCGGCGGGCGGGTCGACGGCGCGGAAGTCCGGCGGGAACGGCGCGGACCGCTCGATCAGTCGCTGGTAGAACTCCAGCCACCGGCCCTGATCGAAGGCGACCGCGGCGGTGATGCGCCCCTCCTTGCCGTAGACGGCCACGAACCGGCGCCGGTCGGTGCTGCCCTGCGCGATGACGACCTGGTCGGCGAACGTCGGTACGCCGACGGATTTGATGTTGACGCCGAACTGGGAGGACCAGAAGACCGGTGTGGCCAGGTGCGGCCAGCGGTCCGGCGTGGCGCTGATCATGTTGTGGGCGGCGACTTCGGCCTGGGTGACCGCGTTGCCCCAGTGCTCCAGTGCCAGGAACTGGTAGTCGTACAGCGGGTGCGGGAACCGGGCGACGTCCCCCGCCACGAACACGTCGTCGGTGACCAGGCCGTTGACGTCGAACGCGCGGCAGCCGGCGTCGCAGCCCACGCCCCAGGCGCCCACGGCGAGACCCGAGTCGTACAGCCACTCGGTGTTGCGAAGCGCCCCGAGCGCGACGACCGCCACGTCGGCGTCGACGGTGGTGCCGTCGGACAGATGTGCCCGGCGTAGCCGGCCGGCATCGCCCTCGAGCGCGGCGACGGTGACGCCGCAGCGCAGGTCGACGCCGTGCTCGCGGTGCAGGTCGGCGGCGACCGCGCCGACGACGGCGCCGAGCGCGCCGACCAGCGGGGTCGCGCCGCGCTCCGCGACGGTCACGGGCAGGCCGCGCTCCCTGCAGACGGACGCGACCTCGGAGCCGGTGAAGCCGGCGCCGATCACGAGCACACGGTCGGGACGCGCGTCGAGGCGTTGGCGCAGCGCGGCCGCGTCGTCCCGGCCGCGGAGCACGAACACGCCGTCGAGCGCCGCCTCGGCCGGGTCGGGCCAGGGCCGGGCCCGGGTGCCGGTGGTGACGAGCAGCCGGTCGTACTCGACCGCGCTGCCGTCGGCGAGGTGTACCCGTCGCTCAGCGCGGTCCAGGGCGGTTGCAGGGGTACCGAGCACCCACTCCGCGTCGAGCTCGTCGCGGCGGGGCAGCTCGGTGTGATCGGCGCCGAGCCAGCCGTCGAGGACCTGCTTGGACAGTGGCGGCCGGTCGTAGGGCTGGTGCGGCTCGTCGCCGATGACCGTCAGCGATCCGCGGAAGCCGTCGCGGCGCAGGACCGCCGCGGCGCGGGTGCCGGCCAGCGACGCGCCGACGATGACGACCCGGCCTTCCCGGCGCAGCATCTCGAGGCTGGGGTCGGCCCGGCCCGGCCGTCCCGCCGCCGTGACGGGCTCGTCAGCCTCCCGGGCGCCGAGCCCGTCGACCAGGATCGCCTGCACGGGGCAGGCGGCCGCGGCCTGCAGGACGCGCGCCCGCTGCGCCTCGTCCGGTTCGGCGTCGTACAGCAAGGCCTCGCTTCCATGCATCCGGAACACGTCCGGCGAGAGGAATGCGCACTGGGCATATCCCTGACAACGGGTGAGATTCACGACGACCCTCATCAGCCGACCTCCCGGACGAGACGTCCGGCGGGTCTGCCCGCTGCCGCGGCGACAAAACCTGGTGAAGCGGCCGATCTCTCCTCCGGCAACAATGGCGGCGGTACCCCTGCGGGCGGTGCAATCGGGTCCTGTGGTGAAGTGACCACCGTCCCTTGGGAAGGCCGGCGATCGATCGGCGAGCCGCGTGTCGTGGAGGTGGGCGGGTTGGACGACCTCGACAGTCTCTGGAATGACGCTGCTGACTACGGCGCCGACGGGGAGGTCCCTGAAGGAACCCCCTCGGGTGTCGAGCAGCTCGCGTCCTTGCTGCGCGTCCACAATTCAGCGATGGGTGGCGGCCTGGGCTTCGCGCTGGAGGTCAACGAGCCGTTTCGCGTCAGGCGCGCGATCGACGCCATGCGGTACTTCGGGTTGCCGGCGCCCGCGGACCTTTTGGAGGACGTCCTGCGCCGCAGCTTGATCGGCGAGTCCGCCGATTCGTGGACGGACGACTTCTACGACCTGGTGGACGATGAGCTCGTGCGTGGGGCATTCAAGGCAAAGGCGGCCGAGGTACCGGCCGACTTCGGCCGTGGATAAGGCGTTCGGCCGTTGCGGAGGTCGCGGGCGAACCGCCGGTGCTCGTCTGCAAGGTCGCTGTGCTGTCGCCGAGCGGACCGGAGCCTTCATCCTGCTGGCCGTAACCTGCCGACGCGACCAGCGGTGATGTCGACGGCTGCGGCGGCGAGTTACAACTGGGTCGGCGGCACCCGGCTCGGCTGGCCCTGGCCCCGGGTGCGGATCAGGTCGAGCAGGCCCGCCGGTGAGGACAGCATGGCGGTCAGCGGGACGGTGCCGGGCTGCCACTGCGGTCCGTAGAGTTCGCGCAGTTCGTCGAGCACCTCGCCGGCCTCGGGCTCGCCGTCGAGATAGTCGAGGTCGTTCGCGCCCTGCGCGGTGGCGCCGACGACGTCGATCGTCAGCTCGGTCAGCGGCAGGAGCGAGAACTGCCCGGCCTGGTTGCGGAACACCGGTGCGAGCTGCCGCCCGCCGGCGATGTCGGTCCATGGCACGCTCACCGGCTGGTATCGCCGTCGCCGGGGCAGCAGCAGCCCGCGCGGGGCGATGGTCAGGCCGAGCGCGTCACCGGTGATCCGGCACGGAAGCCAGCCCTGGTAGCTGAAGAGCGCGAGGCCGCCGGCATCCCACAGCCAGGCGGTGGCCATCGCGGCGTCGAGGTGCCCCTCCCACCGCCCCTGACCGCTGGCCTGCGCGGCGAGCACCCGGCGACGGGCCAGCCATTGACCGCCGTAGGCGGCGGCGGCGAGCGCCAGCACGGCCGGAACGACCGGCCAGGCGCCGGTCGACAGCAGGGCCAGCAGCGGGACACAGGCGAGCAGCAACGGGACGGCGGCAGCCAGCCGTGACGAGCCCTTGTTCGGCAACGCGTCCGCCCTTCCCGATCATGATCGCGGCCAAGGATATCGGCGCGACCTGCCTCGCCGGCCGTGGCGTCAAGGCGTCGTCACCGTGTCGGTGCAGGCCGGTGGATGATGGTCGCACATGCCCAGCCACTCATCCGAGCGAGAGATCGGTTCCCCTGATGGCAGGCGCTCTGGTGCCCACGTTGCTGCTCGCCTCGGCGGCGGCGTTCCTGCTGGCGATGCTGTCGGCGGTGGCCGGGTTCGGTGGTGGTGTGCTGCTGCTGCCGGTGTTCACCGCCCTGTTCGGGCTGCGCTTCGCCGTGCCGATGCTGACGCTCACCCAACTGTCGAGCAACGGCTCCCGGACGTGGCTCAACCGCGACGCGGTGCGCTGGCCGCTGGTGGGCTGGTTCGCCGCCGGGGCCGTCCCGCTGGCCGTCGCCGGGGCGCTGTTGTTGACGCACGCACCGCTGAGCCCGCTGAAACGCATCCTCGGGGTCTTCCTGATCGCCGTCGTCGGCTGGCGCCGGCTGCACCGCCGGCCCGGCGCGCTCAGCGACCGTGCGTTCGCCGGGGTCGGCGCGGCCTCCGGGTTCGGGTCCGCGCTGCTGGGCTCGGTCGGCCCGCTGACCGCCCCGTTCTTCCTCGCCTACGGCCTGACCCGGGCCGCCTACATCGGCACCGAAGCGGCCGCCGCGCTGACCATGCACCTCACCAAGGTCGTGGCGTACGGGACCGGTGACCTGCTCACCGTGCGGGTGCTGCTGTACGGCGCCGCCCTCACCCCGGCCACGCTCGCCGGTGCGTGGGTCGGCAAGAAGATCGTCGGCCGGGTCAGCGACCGGGTGTTCGTCGTCCTGGTCGAGGCCGGCCTGCTCGTCGCCGGACTGTGCTTCCTGGTGGGCCTCTCCTGACCGCCGGTCGTCACCGTGTCCGGCGGTCCTTGTCGGTTACAGCAGCTGCAGCGTGTACGCGAGCCGCACCGCGTCCCGGCGGCGGCGCACCTTGAGTTTGCGGTAGATGCCGCTGACGTGGGATTTCACGGTGTTGTCGGTCAGGTGGAGCGCAGCGGCGATCTCGGCGACCGTCAGCAGGGTGTTGAGCAGGCGCAGGACATCCAGTTCGCGATCGGTGAGCGTCGCCGGTGGCACCCGATCGGCCGGCCCGCGGACTGGTGGGCCCGGATCCACCGTGTTCTGCGGCGGGTTGAGCAGGAAGGGGCGCCGGATGCCGGCCGGTGCGGCGATACGTTCGGCCTGGCGGCGCAGGTGGGTGGCGTGTTCGAGGTGACCGGTCTGCGCTGCCGCGTCCGCGAGCAGGAGCAGGGCGTCGATGCGGCACAGGGTGGAGCCGTCGGTGTGTTGCACGAAGGTCTGCAGCGTTTCGGTGGCCTCGGCGGCCCGGTGCTGGGCGAGCAGGAGGCCGGCGTCGACGAGGCGGCGGAGCGGGTCGGTGAGCCACACCGCGTAGGTCTGCGCGTGCCGCTCGGCATCGATGGTGTGCCCGTTGGCCAGGAGCAGCTGGACGTGCAGGTGGAGCAGCTCCGCTGACGGCGTGCCGGTCTCGATGAGCTGCCGGGTGGTGCGCAGCGCGGCCTGGACGTCGCCGCGCTGCTGCTCGATCATGGCGCGGTGCAGGTGTTCGGCGGCGGTGAGTGGGGCGTCCGTGCGCCACAGGTCGACGGCGAGCCCGCGGAGCTGCTCGGCGGCGGCGGTGAGCTCGTTGCGTTGGATGTGCACGGCGGCCAGCACGATCGTGGCCCAGCCGTCGTCGTGCGCGCCGCTGACCCCGTGATCGGCGAGGATCCGGCGGGTCTGGCCGGCGCGGGCCGCGGCCAGTTGGAGGTTGCCGAGCTGCAGCTCCGTGGCGGCGGAGTGCCGCAGCGCCCGGGCGTGGGGGAGCGGTCCGAGCTGGTGGGCGGCGCGGAGCCAGGCGATGAGGTGCGTTCGAGCCTCGAGCGGGCGGCCGGCGTTCAGGGCGGCGATGACGGGTGCGGCCCGCTCGACGACGTGCCGGGCGGCGTCCGCGTCCGGTGCGTCCCGGGCCGTGGCCGCCGTCTGTGCCAGCACGCCGGCAACCGCGGTCACCGGTCCGGCGTGCCGGGATGGCCTGTTGCCGGCCACCAGTGGAACCGGCCAGGTGGGTGACGGCGCCGGGATCACGGTGATCAGCGGGCCGTCGGCGAGCAGGTGGAAGCGGTACCTGGTGGTCAGCTCCGCGGCGTGCGCATGATCGCCGGCGGCGGTGGCGTGGTGGACCGCTTCGCGGTACCGGCCGTGGGCGAGGTACCAGTCGCCGGCGGTGCGGTGCAGGCTTCGCAGCCGGTCCGGTTCGAAGTGCTGGGCGTGCAGGTACAGGGCCGTGCGCCACAGGCGGCAGTACCGGTGCCAACCGCGCTCGCCGACAGCAACGGCGAACATGCCGTCCCGGGCGAGCTCCTCCAGGAGCCGCCCGGCGTCGGGCCGGCCGGTGAGGGCGGTGAACAGCGCCGCGGAGACGGTCTCCACCGAGCTGGTGTCGGCGACCGCCCGGCGGTCGTCGTCGGACAGGTGCGCCAGGACGTCGCCGACGACGTAGTCGTGCAGGGTCGCACCGATGGCGTGCAGCCGGTGCAGCTGATGCCCGGTGCCGACCGGATCGCCGGCGATGCTCGTGGCCGCGACGATCGCGCCCGCGGTCCAGCCGCCGGTCACCGCGTACACCTCGGCGAGGGTCTCTGGTGACAGGCGGCCGTAGCGGGCGCAGAGCCGCGCGGTCTCGTCCTCGGTCAGCGCGAGCGCGGAACCGTCGATCTCGGTGCTGCCGGCGGTCGGCAGGCAGGCCCGGAGCCGGGGCGGCACCCACCGGCCGGCGATGACGAGCCTCGGCCCGACCGGCTCGGCAAGCAGACCGATGATGTCGTCGAGTTGCGTCTTGCTCGCACGGTGTACGTTGTCCAATACCATCGACATCGACGTCTTGGACCGGACGGGCGGGCGCAACCGCGCCGGTCCGTCGTGGGCAAGGTCGTAGAAGGTGACCATGGGCTGTTCGGCGCACCAGGCCCGCAGCAGCTCGGTCTTGCCGATTCCCGCCGGCCCGATCACCAGGACGCATCGATGTCCTGCGGCGCCGTCGAGGGTGTCGTGCAGGCGGTCCCGGCGCAGGTGCCGGGACGACAACGCGTTCCCAGGCGGTGCCACATCGTCGAGGTCCGTCATCACGAACCGTCCCGGAGGCCCGACTGTGAGCGGGCGTCGCGCCACGTGATGCACGGAATTGAACCCATTTGCACCTCCGACCTCCGCTGACGATCTTCCGCTAGCCCCATCGAGTCGGTGGGCAGCATCGATAGGACGGTCTGTGTCGCCACCCTGCCGCATCAACGGAACGTGTGTCTACCTTCGACGGATCGTCAGACTTTTTTCCGCGCCGGTATTACCGAAACGCAACACTGGGCCGGTCGCGTCATACTCGCGATGAATGTCGGCATCGCTGCACGGCGGTGCCTCCGCAGATCGTCGAGGGCCGGAAGGAGTACCCATTGGACCTGGACACAGCCCTGGACTCGATCGATCCGGTCCGCACCGCCGCCGCGGTCCGTGATCCGGCCCGGCTGAGAGCGGTCGCCGCGATCGGCGACGCCACCGTCGACGCCTGGTGCGACGACCTGGTCGCGTCCGCCCGGAGGCAACTGGGCACCTCGGCCGCGCTCGTGTCGATCGTGGAGCGGCACGGTCAACGCTTCCCCGGTGCGCTCGGCCTGCCGCCGCCGTGGCAGCGCCGCCGTGCCGCGCCGCTGACCCACTCGTTCTGCCAGTACGTGGTCGGCTCCCGCCGGCCGCTCGTCGTCACCGACGCCCGCCGGCATCCCGTCCTGCACGACAACGCCGCGATCGGCGACCTCAACGTGGTCGCCTACGCCGGAGCGCCGATCGTCACCGAGGCCGGCCACGTCCTGGGCGCGTTCTGCGCCACCGACAGCGTCCCCCACATCTGGACCGGCACCGAACTGCGGCAGATCGCCGCGTACGCGGCCCGCTGCGGGGAGCGCTTCAGCCGGCGGGACCCGGAGCCGGGCCAGGCGGATCCGCCCCCCATGCCGCAGCAGCCTCCGGCGGGCACCGGACCGGCGGATCACGCGCCGGCCTTCGCCAACCCGGCCCCGTGGGACCCGACCACGCTGATCCCCGGTTTCCGCCTCGACCCCCGGCCACCGATCCGCATGTCGCGCGACGAAGTGGTCTTCCGCGGCCGCTTCCACGCCGAAACCGTCACCATCAAGATCCGCATCACCGACACCGCCGAGGCCCGCGCCCGATTCGTCCACCGCGTCCACGTGTACGCGGAGTTCGGGCCGACACCGCCACCGGTGGTCGCCGGCGCCTACCGGTGGAGCGACAACGACCGGTTCCTGATCCTGTCAGGTGGCCCCGGAACGATGCTGCAGACCCGCGAGGAGCCCGACCCGGCCCTCACCTCCGCGCACCTGCGCGACGTCGTCGCCGCGGCCGCGCAGCTGTCGACCTGGCGCCCTGACCGTGAGGACGCGGAGATCTGGCAGGTCGACCACCACCGCATGATCGACGAACGCCGCCGCGCGCACACCATCACCGACGACACCGCCCGCCGCCTGCACGACCTGGTGGACTGGTGCGAGCCGGTGCGGATGTTCGCGCACGGTTCCCTGACCATGCACTGCGTGAAGCAACTGCCCTCCGGCCGCCTCACCTTCACCGGATTCGACCGGGCCGGCATGTACCTGCCGGGGCGCGACCTGGCCACCCTGTACGTGACGCTGCCGCACGACGACCACGCCGGCCACCGGCACATCCTGGACCGGGTCATCGAGGTCGACGCGCTGGAACCCTTCGCCGTCAACCTGTTCCTCGCCGCCACACCTGTCGACGCCCCGGCCGGGACGACCGCTGCCGGGCGAGCCGCGCAGTGGGCGGCGTTCTGGCACGCCCGCGACGTCGCGCACCGCCTCCTGCGGCAGTTCACCACCGACTGACGGACGGGGACGGCCCCGCTCGGTCCTTCTGGTTGCCCTTGCGCCGAAGCCGGGGTGATCGGGGTGGTTGGTATATGTCCGTGACGGACGTATCCTGGTGTCGTGACGAGCAACCGAGCGCTGGCACCACTGACGCCCGCGGTGTTCCACATCCTGTTCGCGCTGGCCACCGGTGACAAGCACGGATACGAGATCGCCAAGCAGGTCGCTGAGGACAGTCAGGGGCAGGTGAGGATGGGCACCGGGACGCTGTACGGATCGATCAAGCGCATGCTGGCCGACGGCCTGATCGAGCAGGCCGAGGACCGGCCCGCTCCGGAACTCGACGACGAACGCCGCCGCTACTACCGGCTCACCGGTGAGGGACGCCGCGCCCTGCACGCCGAGGTGCAACGCTATGCCCGGGTGGTCGCGGTCGCCGCGGACCGTGACCTGCTGACACCGGCATGAACGCTCTCAACGGCCGGAGGCGTCGGGCGCAGCGGATCTACCGGCTACTGGTGCGGCTGTACCCGACGGCGCACCGGCGCGCGTTCGGCGAGCAGATGGTGCAGATGTTCGGCGATCACTACCGTGACACGGTCGAGGGCCGTAATGGCAGCCGACTGCGGTTCTGGCTGTCGGTGCTGACCGACGCCGCCGGCAGCCTGGTCGCCGAGCACGCCACTGAAGCCCGAGCGCGCCTGAGAGAAGCGCCGAAACGGGCGCTGCGCCGCCGCCGGACGAACACGCGCACCGATCACCGCGGGACCGGTCGCCCGCCGCGCCGACGGGCACGTGTGTCGCGGCGGTTGCGGTACCAGCGGATCCGCGTGGTGATCCGGACCCGTCGCCACCAGCTGGTGTACCGGGGCCGGATCGCCGCGCCGATCGTGCTGGCGACGTCAACCGCTACCGCGCTCAGCGCGGGCGCGGCGACCGGGCATCTCGGCATCGGTGCGGTAGTGACCGGTCTGATCGCAATGGTGTGGCTGGTGTCCACCCTCCGGCTGACCCGGCCGGTCCCGTCCGGACCGTCTGGCGACGGACCCACACCGCCCGGCGGGGCGTCCGTGCGCGAACCACGCAGCCCGCTACCGGTACGTCCAGCCGGATCGGCCGCCCGAGCCAGACCCGACCAGGTCGAGCCCGGACAGGCCGTCGCCCTCGTCGCCCCATGATCATTCCGAACGATGGCGTTACCAGCCGGCGATCGTTGCGCTCCTTCCGCCTGACCGGATACGGCCGGGCCGCCGGATTCAGGAGGGCAACTGACCGTGCAACACCGGAGGTGCCGCACGGTTTCCCGCCGCACCGGCTCCTCCTGGGACGCCAAAGGGCCGGGCGGACCTGGCCGGAGGCACTGCGTCGGCAGCTGTTCGTATCGACTTGCGCGTAGTCGCCCCGAAAGCCGGTGGTGGGCTGAACGATGGGGGCACTCGGCGAGTTGGAGGTGCCCGATGCGCGGGACGAGGACGGCTGCGGCGATCATTGCCTGCTGTGCGGTGCTCGCTTCGGCCAGTGGATGCACCACGAAGCAGGCCAACGAATCGCAGCCGGGCTCCGACCTGCCGACGCCGACGGTGCAGGCGAAGGGCGACGCCATCGTGGTCGCCGTCGCGCCGGACCAGCCTATCGCGGTCGCGGTCCCGGGGCTGGGGCATCTCACGGCGCCGGCGGGGACGTTCAGCGCGCCCGGCAAGCTGATCGCGCGCAGGTTGCAGTCGGACAGTCAAGACGGCTCGCTCGTCGTGGTTGGGGGATCGGGCGTCGACGTCGCCTTCGAGGGCACGTCGCTGGTGTCACCGATCACGGTCCTGTTCGACGACCCGGCCGCGACCCGGGACCTGCCGAAGGACGCGCTGCCGGTGGTCCTGCACAAGCCCGACGGGGGTGACTGGGAGGCGAAGCTCCTGTCACGCACCGCCGACGGGGTGCCGTACATCTCGACCAGGGAGTTCTCGCCCAACCTGCTCGGTTGGATCCCGATTCCGGGCTGGATCCGTAACCTCGCGGACTCCTTCGCGGACTTCACCACGCAGCGCACCGACGCCCGGCCCTGCGGCGGCCCCGCCGCACCGGGCTGGAGCAGCGTCGACAAGCGGACCACACTGGTCCATCTGTGTTCCATCACCAACGCCGACCGGGCTGAGATCCAGGTGCAGTCCAACCGCCGGTTCTATCAGTGGGTGGGCGTGCCCGCCGGTGCGGACTACATATGGGTCGAGGGCCAACCCGACCCGCTCCGCCGGGTCATCGCCAAGGTCACCGGGCACGACATCGGCAGCAACGTGCTCCTGGCCGGCAACGGCCGATTTACCGCCGGGTACAAGCAGCCCGCGCAGACCGCGAGGAAGGACTTCAACGCCTACCTCGATCCGTGGAGCGCCGGCCTCAGCGTCGGTATCAGCGTGCTCGGGCTGAATCCGAGCACGAACGTGTCCAGCGCCGTGCTGATCGTGGCCAAGTGCGTCACCCAACTGCTGCCGTTTCCGTCAGCCGACGGCGCGAAGGCGTTCCTCGGCTGTTTCGTCACGCAGGCGCTGAAGAACCTCGAGAACCCCGACGTAGCGCTCAGCGCGGCGAAGGACCTGTTCGGCGAGGCGGCCTACGCCAAGGAAGCGGAGGAGGGCCTGAAGCAGGCGAAGGACCGGCTGCGCTACCTGGGTCGGTTCCTGAAGGTCGCCGGGATCATCACCTCCACGTTCCCGCAGCTGCCCGACCTCTTCTCGTCGTGGGGCAACGACCAGCCCGGCCGGTTCACCCTCGAGCTGAAGGGAAGGCCGGCCCCGCAGGCGACGCAGCCAACGGGCGGCTCCGGCGGCAACCAGTCCACGCCGCCGGCGCCCCAGCAGCCGCACGCCGTGTCGCCGTACGACAACTACGGCGCCGCCAACGCCGGTCGTGCGATGTGCCGGGGCAACCCGGGCAACAGCAGGTCGGTGCCGGGCGGCACCGCGTCGCAGACGTTCGTGGTCCCGGCCGGGGTTTCTTCCATCGACCACATGCTGGTGCAGATCGATCCCGACGCCACCGTCACAGGCCACCTGAAGGTCTACGTCAACGGCGGCCTCGCGGCCACGGCCGACGCCGCCGCCGCGGGTGACACGCACTTCTCGTTCGGCGCCGTCGGCGTCTCCGCCGGCCAGACCGTGACGCTGAGCCTCGGGTTCACCGCCACGTCCGGGAAGATCATCACCGTCTACACCGCCGGAGCCCCTGGCGGCACGTTCACGGCGTCGAACAGCTGCCCGGACGGCGCGCCAAACGTGTCGACGTCGGCTACCGGCCTACGCGCCGTCGTGTCGGGCTGGAGCTGACGGTCAGGCGCCGAAAGCCCGCGTAACCGCTGCCGAGCCGGCGAAAGGCCACGGCGATCCGCTGTGCACGCCATGACAGCTGACGGGCTCGAGGCATTCACACGACGTTTTAGGTTCGCCGTCATCAATTCGTCCGGTGTTTGATCGACACCTCGATCGGCGCCGGACGGCCGTCGGCCCGCCGCAGCAGGGCGTCGTTGCAGCGGGCCGAGCACTACGGCTTGCGGGCGACGCCTGCCCAGATGCTGATCCGACTGGGGTCGACCGAGTCGTCGGTGGTCTGCGGGCGCCACCGCGAGACCAGGACGATGCCGGGATCGATCATCTCCAGACCGTCGAATATCGTGGAAAACTCGGCCCGGTCGCGGGGCCAGATGTCGCTCATGCCGGAGTCGAGCATCTGCCGGTACATGTTCTGCTCGTGCTCCGGCATGAAGTCCAACGTGAAATGCGTCGCGGCGAGGTAGCTGCCGGAGGGAAGCTCGTCCAGCAATTGCTGCACGATGGGGCGGGCTTCTCCCTGACCCGGGATGAAGTGCAGAATCGCGATCAGCATCAACGCCACTGGCCGGGACAGATCCAAGGTGTCGCGTTGCCGCAGGGCGGTAAGGATCGCCTGCGGGTCTCGCAGGTCCGCCTCGATGTAGTCGGTCACTCCCTCACCGGTGCTCGTCAGCAACGCGCGGGCGTGGGTCATGACCAGCGGGTCGTTGTCGACATACATGACCCGGCTGTCCGGTGCGACGCGTTGGGCCACTTCGTGGGTGTTGTCCTCGGTGGGTAGACCGGTGCCGATGTCGAGGAACTGCCGGATGCCACCTTCCGCGGCAAGGAACCGGGTCATCCGGCCGAGCACGTCACGATTGGCACGGATACCGGCGCGCATACCAGGGAACTTCTGCTCGATCGCGTCAGCGGACTCGCGATCGGCGGCGAAATTGTCCTTCCCACCCAGCCAGTAGTTGTACCGCCTGGCCGGATGCGCGACAGACGTATCGATCGCTGGCGACGTGTGCGTCGGCTCGGTCACAGCGGCTCCCTATCGACAGGAACGAAGATGCGAACAGCACTCTAACCCGTGCCTTGCCGCAACGCCGCAACGCGATCCTTCGGGGACGTTGCGGCGTTGAAGGAACACGCCGACGCCATCCACAGTGGGCCGCCTCCGCGAGAAGGATGGACCGGGGGCGTCATGGCCGTCAGCCTGCGGCGCTTCAAACGGCCCATCGACGCTCAAGGCATCGGCGGGCCTGACGGTGGCCGTTGCTCGTCGGCCGCGCGCAGGACGGCCCGCCGGATCGGTGCGTAGCCGGTGCACCGGCAGAGGTTGGAGCCGACCAGGGCGTCGATGCGCTCCGGATGCTCGGCGAGGTCGGGGTCGGCGTCCAGGGCGCCCGCGGCCAGCATCAGGAAACCGGGGGTGCAGAAGCCGCACTGCAGGGCGTGTTCGGCGGAGAACGCGCGTTGCAGCGGATGCGGTCCGCCGTCGGCTCCGGCCAGGCCTTCCACGGTGCGCACCGTCCTGCCGTCGCACTGCACGGCCAGCATCAGGCAGGACCGGACCGCCTCACCGTCCACCAGCACCGTGCAGGCCCCGCAGACGCCGTGTTCACAGCCGAGGTGGGTACCGGTGAGCCGGCAGTCCTCGCGCAGCACGTCGGCGAGGATCCGGCGGGGCTCCACGTCGAGCGGGTAGTCCGTGGCGTTGACCGTGAGGGTGATCTTCATCGGAGCCCTTCCGTGCGTTCGGTGGCACGCGAGCGCTGGTCCGCCGCTGCCAGGCGCAGGGTCCGGCCGACCAGGACCGCGACGGCCTGCCGCTTGTACCCGGCGTCGGCGAACGGCTCGGCAACCGGTGCGGCGTCCTGCTCGGCGGCGACGCGGCCCGCGTGGCTGAACAGATCGTCGATGGGCTCGGCGCCGATCAGCGACTGCTCGGCGGCCCGCGCCCGCACCGGCCGGTCCGAGGCGTTGACCAGGCCGATCCGGCTGTCGCTGATCACGCCGTCCCGGACGGTCAGGGTCGCGGAGACGGCCACCGTCGCGAAGCAGAAGTGCGTGCGCCGGTGCTCGATGAAGCCGACCCCGGTGTCGTCGCCGAGCAACGGGAACCGCACGGACGTGATCAGTTCCCGGGGCCGGCGGGCGGTGCGGTGCGGCCCCTGGAAGTAGTCGCCGGCCGGGACCTGCCGCGCGCCGTCGCTGTCCTGCAGGGCGATGTCGGCGTCCAGGGACAGTGCGACCGCACACCACTCCGACGCCGGGTGCGCCCAGGCGAGGCTGCCGACCAGCGTGCCGCGGGCACGGATCGGCGGGTGCGCGATGTTGGTCACCGCCTGCCGGAACAGCGTGCCGAGCGGGCCCGGCACGGCCTGCGGCGCCTCGAAGGCGGCATGCCGGACCAGGGCGCCGACCCGCAGCGAGTCGCCGTCGACGCCGAGACCGTCGAGTCCGGCGACCCGGTTGACGTCGACCACCAGGTCGGGTCTGCGCCGCGCCAGGTGCATCTCCAGCAGCAGGCTCTGCCCGCCGGCGATGACCACGGCGCTGCGTCCGGGGTCGCCGAGCGCGTCGACGGCCTCGCGCACCGACCGCGGCGCCACGTAGTCGAACACCGGCGGTTTCACTGCGCGGCCCGCCAGACCAGCTCCGGCGTGAGCGGCAGCTGCAGCACGTCACGGTCGGTGGGCCGCAGCGCGTCCGCCACCGCGTTGACCACGGCGGCTGGGGTGCCGATGCAGCCGGACTCGCCGGCTCCCTTGGCGCCGAGCCGCGTCATCGGGCTCGGCGTGCAGGTGTCCCTGCCCACGAACGGCGGGACCTCCGCGGCAGTGGGCAGCAGGTAGTCCAGCAGGCCGTCGGTGAGCATCGGCACGCCGTCGTCGTCGAAGCACATGCCCTCGTACAGCGCCTGGCCGAGCCCCTGCACCGCGGACCCGAACGCCTGCGCGTGGACCACCGCCGGGTCGAGGACCACACCGCAGTCGTCGACGGTCACCAGTCGCAGCACCCGGACGGTGCCGAGCTCCGGGTCGACCTCGGCGACCGCCGCGTGGGTGCCGAACGGGAACGCCATCCCCGACTCGAAGCGGTCGTCGACCCGCAGCGGCCCGGTGGCCCGCACCAGCGCCGCGAGGTCCATCGCCGGGGCGCCGTCCTGGGAGCCGTGCACGGTGCCGTCGGACCACCGCACCGTCTCCGGCGGCAGGTCCCACAGTTTCGCGGCCCGGTCCCGGGCCTCGTCGGCCAGCAGTGCCGACAGGTGCTGCAGCAACGCGCCGGAGACCTGCGCCGTCCGGCTGGCGAACGAGCCGACCCCGTCGGGCTGCTCGCCGGTGTCGCCCTCGACCAGCAGGACCCGGGCCACGTCGACGCCGAGGGTCGCGGCGACCAGCGCGGGAAGCACCGTCTCGTGGCTCTGGCCGCTGGAGGCGGCACCGCACCGGGCGGTGATCGCGCCGTCCTCGTCGGCCTCGAGGCTGCCGAACTCGTGCAGCCCGCCGGGTTCACCGCCGGAGCGCTCCACGTAGCACGACAGCCCGATGCCCAGCGGCAGGGCGTCGGGGTCGGCGCGGCGCCGGGCCTGCTCCGCGCGCCACGCGTCGTAGCCGAGGGTCTCCAGCGCCAGGTCGAGCGCGGCGGCGTAGTTGCCGCTGTCGTACCGGCGGCCGGTCGGCGTCTCGTACGGGAACCGGTCCGGCGGGATGAGGTTGCGCCGGCGCAGCTCCGCCGGGTCGAGGCCGAGGCGATCGGCGAGGGTGTCGATCGACCGTTCCAGGGCCATGGTCGCCTCGGCCCGGCCGGGCCCGCGGTACGGGTAGGTGGTCATCGTGTTGGTCAGCACCGACCGCAGCGTCGCGTGCACCTGCGGCGTGGTGTACGGGCCGGTCGCCATCCACGCGGTCTGCATCGGCAGCCCCGCGCCGATGTGCGGGTAGGCGCCCACGTCGGCGTCGATGTGCAGCTCGTAGGCGAGCAGCCGGCCGTCGGCATCGGCGGCGAGCCGGACGCGCTGGTCCTGGCCCCGGCCGCGGGTCGCGACCAGCATCGACTCCAGCCGGTCCTCGATCCAGCGCACCGGCCGCCCGAGCCGCACCGCCAGGAACGCGACCGCGACGTACTCGGGGAACGACGCGCTCTTCGACCCGAACGCTCCTCCCGTGTCGGGCACCACGACCCGGATCCGCTCGACCGGCCAGCCCAGGGCGGCGGCCAGTTCCCGGCGCAGGCGGTGCGGCGCCTGATGCCCCGACCACACCGTCAGCCGGTCGCCCTCGGGGACCGCGAGCAGCGTCCGGCACTCCATCGGCGTCGGCATCAGCAGCGCCTGGCGGTAGCGGCCCTCCACCACGGCCGCCGCGCGCTGCCACACCGACTCGTCGACGGGCTGCCCGGCGGACCCCTCGAGGGCGACGTTGCTCAGTCCCTCGAACAGGCGGACCGTGTCGTCCAGCGCCGCCGCGGGCGTCACCATCGCGGGCAGCGGGTCGACCTGGAACGTGACCTCGGCGGCGCCGTCCTCGGCCCGGTACCGGTCCTCGCCCAGGACGACGGCGACGGCCTCACCCGGGTACCGCACGCGGTCCTTCACCAGCACCGGCCACTCCCGCCCGGCGACCGCCTCGTCCGAGGACAGCTTCGCCAGCACCGTGTGCGGCATGGGCGGCAGGTCCGGCAGGTCGGCGGCCGCGTGCGCGCACGGCGGCAGGTCGTGCAGGTCGGCGGCCGACCAGGCCCCGATCACCCCGGGCACCTGCCGGGCGGCGGCGCAGTCGACGCCGCGCAGCGTGCCGTGCGCGACGCGGCTGCGCACGAACGCCGCGTCCAGACAGCCCGGGACCTGGATGTCGGCCACGTAACGGCCCCGGCCGGACAGCAGCCGCGCGTCCTCACGCCTGGCCCAGATGCTCACACCGGCGGAACTGCCCAGGCCGGCCGCTCAGAAACGCCGGCCGCTCAGAATGCCGGCCGCTCAGACCGGAACGTCGCCAGCCGAGCTCATCGCCGCCCTCGACCACGACCGCGCACTGCTGTTCGTCCGGCGTAACCCGGGCCGCTGGTTGTCGAGTACGTCGTTCACCACCTCGACCCTGCCGTCGCCGATGTCAGCGTCGACGACACGCCGGCCGCCGTGCAGCGTCCGCTGAAGTGCTGAGAAAATGCCGATGGAATACCTTGAATCTCGTATTTGAATGCGATATAGGCGTGGAACACTCTGGCGAATGCTGCTGTTCTCTCAATTCTTCCTCAAGGACCTACGCTCGTCATTGACAGGCGGTTTCAAATCTGTCCGTCTCTGCTTGGTATTGCCGTTATCTTCCCGTTACATATCGGGCTCGCCGTAGGTTATGTCATCGACGCTAATATCGGTGCGCTCGAAGAAATCGAGCAGGTGCGAGATGGCGTAAAGATATGGAGATCGCGTGCGTCGGTTAATCATCATGGCCCTCCTCGCCACGTTTGCATTCGTTGTGACTCCGGCCCAGGCAGCCATGGCAGCCTGCCCGGAGGTCGGTGACGTGTACTACTCCTTCAGCAACGTCACGACGAGCAGGTTGCTGAGCAACCTGCGCAGCGACTACCTGAAGGGACCGGGCACCATCACCTACACCAAGACGACCACCGGCACGGTCTCCGGGTCGGTCACCGGCACCGCCTCGGCCGAGGCGGGCGTCATCTTCGCCAAGGCCAGCGTGTCGATCGGGATCACCGTCGGATACTCCTGGGCGAAGACGGACACCTGGTCCTACGCCAAGCCGGTCCCGTCGGGCAAGACCGCCCGACTGGTCATGTGGCACGAGTCGCGCAAGATGACAGTCACCAAGAAGCAGATCGTCGCACCGTGCAACGTCAAGACCGTCTGGACCAGGGCGGCCCAAGCGCCGATCATGGCCAACATCAATGTATGGGATCTGCAGTACGCGTAACAAAAATTGATCCCGGAGACTTTCATCGGGCGAGCCGATGAAAGTCTCCGGGATGATGCGTCTGGCCTGGGCGCTTTATCGGGGGCTGCAGGTGGAAGTGCTGACGTTCCCGCTGGGGCAGTCCGCAGTCGACGTTGCCGGCACAACCAACGGGCTGAACCCGAATGACGCCTTCGCACCCAACTCAAAGTCCGCCGCCCCGACTACCCGGGCATGGAGCGCTGAGTTCCGTTTACCGGTCCCCGAGCAACCACCGCTGCGGCGCGGGGAGGGCACGGGCGCGGGCCGGGCCCCAGGAGCCCTGCGCATACGTGGCGAGGCGGGGCGGGTGGTCCAGCAGCGGCTGCGCGACCTTCCACACCGCCGACAGCCCGTCCGGCCGGGTGAACAGCGAACGGTCGCCGAGCAGGACGTCGTGGATGAGCCGCACGTACGGCGGCAGGGGCTCGGCGTCCGGCAGCTGGGACAGCGGCAGCCGCGCGGTCGCCGGCTCGACGCGCAGGCCCACGCCGGGCTGCTTCGCGAGCAGCCGCAGGTCGATCTCGCCGGTGCCGGACAGGGAGAACGACAGCAGGTTCGTCTGCTTCGGCAGGCCGGGGAACGGGCACAGCGGGGTGCGCAGCACGACGCTGACACGCTGCTGGCTGTCGGCCATCCGCTTGCCGGTGCGCAGCAGGAACGGCACCCCGCGCCAGCGCGGGTTGTCGATCCACAGCCGCGCGGCGACGAACGTGTCCGTCTTCGACCGGGGCGCCACGCCGGGCACCTCCCGGTAGCCGGCGAACTGCCCGAGCACCACCTCGGCCGGATCCAGCGGCCGGAACGAGCGGATCACCTTCTCCCGCGCCGCCTGCAGGTCGGCGGCGCCGAGGGAGGCCGGGGTCTCCATCGCGACCTCGGCGGCGACCTGGAACAGGTGCGTCACCAGCATGTCCAGCACCGAGCCGGTGGCGTCGTAGAACCCGGCGCGGTCGTCGACGCCGAGGGTCTCCGGCACGTCGATCTGCACGGACTCGATGTGGTCGCGGTCCCACATGGCGGAGAAGACCTCGTTGGCGAAGCGCAGCACGTGCAGGTCCTGGGTCGCCTCCTTGCCGAGGAAGTGGTCGATCCGGTACACCTGCGACTCGTCCAGCACCCGCCGCACCGTCCGGTTCAACGTCCGGAAGGTCTGCGGTGAGGTGCCGAACGGCTTCTCGTAGACGACCCGCGCGTCGTCCACCAGCCCGTGCCGGCCCAGCGCCTCGGTGAGCCCGCCGAACGCGACCGGCGGGACGGCGAGGTAGTGCACGAGCTGCGGGTCATCGCCCGTCCGCGAGCGGGCCTGCTCGATGACGTCGAGCAGGCTGCCCGGGTCGTCGGCCCCGAACCCGCCGCCGGCGAACAGCAGCCTCGGCTCGAAGTCGCGCCACCACCGTTTCTTCGGGCGTGGCCCGAATTCGCTGAGCGCCTTGTGTACGTGGTCGCGGAAGTCCTCGTGCGGGATGTCACCGCGGCCGTTGCCGATCAGTACCCACTCCTTCGGCAGGAGTCCCTCGGCGGCGAGCGTGGCGAAGGCCGGCAGCACCATCCGCTTCGCGAGGTCGCCGGTCGCACCGAACAGCACGAATACGGTGGGCCGCGGAACACGCTCGACGGCGTCACGGATCGTCGACATCACCCCAGCGTATGGAGCACGCGGGCCGCAAATGTCGGCATCACCCCGTTTCTCATCGCCACGGTCAGTCGGTGATGACGACGACCCCCGACGGCGCGTCCAGCAGCGCGACCGTCCGGTCGGCGGCACGGTCGATCTGGATCCGGGGCGGCGCGGGGACGTCGCGTTCGTGGTAGGTGCCGGGGCCGTAGAACTGCCCGTAGCTCAGCACGACGCCCTCTTCGGCGAGGACGGAACGCTCCAGCTCCGCCGCCGCGGCGGCGTCCGGGCCGTCGGGCAGCTGCCAGGCGACGGTCTGCGCGAGGATCCGGGGCTTGCCGCTCTTGCGGGCGGCCTCGATCAGGTTCTGGTTTCCCTCGGTGCGGATGCGGGCGTTCATCTCGGCGTGGGCGCCGATGTCCGCGAGGTCGTCCGGGAGATCCGTGAGCTCGTTGATGATGACGTCCGGGGCGAAGTCCCGGACGGCCTGGGTCAGCGCGCCGCGGTCGAACACGTCGCAGAGGACCGGTTCGGCGCCGAGCTGGCTGATCATTTCGGTCTTGCCGGGCGACCGGGTCATGCCGCCGACGACGTACCCGGCGTCGACCAGCCGGGGGATCAGCCGCTGGCCGATCACGCCGGACGCGCCGGCGAGGAACACGCGTTTGGGCATCTGCCTACCTGCCTTCATCCGGGACCGTGCGGTTGGGCACCGACGCGCTGTACCCGCCAACCGCTGCGGTCACGCCTTCCAGCGGTACTCGACCTCGGGGCGGCCGGCGTTGCCGTACCGGGCGTGGCGGGAGGCCAGCCCGACCTCGGCGAGGTGCTCCAGGTAGCGCCGTGCCGTCACCCGCGACGCGCCGAGCACCGCGGCGACCTCGGCGGCCGACCGGCCGGCGGCGGCGCCGCGCAGGGACGCGGACACCGCGTCGAGGGACTCCTGGCTCATGCCCTTGGGCAGGTTGACCGGGTCGGGACTGCGCAACGTGGCCAGCAGCCGGTCGACCTCGTGCTGGTCGGAGACGGAGCCGGCGTCGAGCACCTGCCGGCGGTAGTCGTGGTACCGCTCGAGCTTGTCCCGCAGGGTCGCGAACACGAACGGCTTCAGCAGGTACTGGACGATGCCCTGCGACACGGCGGCGCGGACCACTGCCAGGTCCCGGGCCGACGTCACGGCGATCACGTCGGCGCGGTGACCGGCCGCCCGCATCGCGCGCACGACCTCGAGCCCGTGCAGGTCCGGCAGGTGCATGTCGAGCAGCACGAGGTCGACCGGCACCCGGCTGAGCAGGCGCAGCGCGTCGGCGCCGGTGCCGGCGCGACCGGCGACGGCGAAGCCGGGCACCCGCCCGACGTAGACGACGTGCGCGTCGGCGGCGATCGGCTCGTCCTCGACGACCAGGACCTGGATCACCGCGGTGCCTCGGCCGGCACCGGCAGGCGGACCGTGAACGCGGATCCGGCGACCTCGACGGTGCCGCCGTTGCGGCTGACCGCCTGACCGACCAGGGCCAGCCCGAGCCCGCGGCCGGCCGGCTGCTTGGTCGACCAGCCGCGGCGGAACGCCTGCGCGACGTCCTCCAGGCCCGGTCCGCTGTCACTGATCCGCAGCACCAGCTCGCCGTCGTGGACGGCCGCGTCGATGCGCACCCACCGCGGCGGCGGCGCGGCGACGGCCGCGTCGATCGCGTTGTCCAGCAGGTTGCCCACGACGGTCACCAGGTCCCGCGGGGCGACGGCGCCCTCGGGCACGTCGGCGTCCTCGGCGACGAGCAGCTCCACGCCGCGCTCGCTGGCCTGGGTGACCTTGCCGAGCAGGAGCGCGGCGAGGACGGGCTCGCGCACCGCGCCGACGACCTGGTCCGTGAGCTGCTGGGCGGCGGCGATCTCCGCGGACGCGAACTCCAGGGCCTGCGGCGCCCGGCCCAGCTCGATCAGCGACACGACCGTGTGCAGCCGGTTCGCCGACTCGTGCGCCTGCGCCCGCAGGGCCTCGGCGAAGCCGCGCACCGAGTCGAGTTCGCCGGTGAGGGCCTGCAGCTCGGTGTGGTCGCGCAGGGTCACCACGGTGCCGAGCTCGACGTCGTCCCACCGCGCCGGGGCCTGGTTGACGACGAGGACCCGGTCGCCGGTGAGGTGGATCTCGTCGGTGCGTGCGTGCCCGGCCGCGAGGGCCTGGGCGAGGGGTTCGGGCAGGCCGACGGCGCCGATCGGCCGCCCGACCGGGTCGCCGTCGAGGCCGAGCAGCCGGCGGGCCTCGTCGTTGGCCAGCTGCAGCCGGCCCTGCCGGTCGAGCAGCAGCAGCCCCTCGCGGACCGCGTGGAGCACCGCGTCGTAGAACTCGTACATCCGGGCCAGCTCGGCCGGGCCCAGGTCGTGCGTCTGGCGGCGCATCCACCGGCCGACCAGCCAGGACCCGGCGCCAGCGAGCAGCAGCGCGATCGCGGCGGCGCCGGCCAGCAGCGGGAACTGCTGGCGCAGCCCGCGGCTGACGGTGTCCAGCAGGATGCCGACGCCGACCCGGCCGCGCACCTGACCGCCGTCGAGGATCGGCACGACCGCGCGCACCGACCGGCCGAGCGTGCCGGTGAACGTCTCCGTCACCGGCGCGGTGGGGGTGGCGCCCTGGATGTGCCCGATGAACTGGCCGCCGATCTGCGCGGGGTCCGGATGGGTGTACCGGAGGCCGGTCGGGCTCATCACGACCACGAACCTGGTGCCGGTGTCGACGCGGATGCGTTCGGCGATGGGCTGGAGCACCGCGGTGGGGTCGGGCCGGCTGAGCGCGGCGAGCACCGCCGGGTCGTCGGCGACGGTGCGGGCGACCGCGAGGACCGTCTCCTGCGCGACGGCCAGGCTGTTGCGCCTGGCCTGCAGGTACGCGCCCGCGATGCCGCCCGCCATCAGCACGCTGATGATGACGGTCTGCACCGCGAGGAGCTGCCGCGCCAGACTCCAGCGCCGCGGGTGGAACACATCGCCCGCCTCAGGTCACATGTACGCAATGAACGAAATAGTGACCTGAGTCACCGCTATCGGCAACCTCGTGGCATGTCCACCTCCGCTGACACCCCCGCCGCAGCTGTCGCGCCGAAGCGCGACCGGACGCACTACCTCTACCTGGCCGTCATCGTTGCCGTCGCCGCCGGCATCGCGGTCGGCCTGCTCGCCCCCAAGACCGCCGTCGAACTCAAGCCGCTCGGCACCGGCTTCGTCAACCTCATCAAGATGATGATCGGCCCCGTCATCTTCTGCACGATCGTGCTCGGCGTCGGCTCGGTGCGCCGGGCGGCGCAGGTCGGCCGGATCGGCGGCCTGGCCCTCGGGTACTTCCTGGTGATGTCGACCGTCGCCCTCGCCATCGGTCTGGTCGTCGGCAACCTGCTGCACCCCGGCGCCGGGCTGCACCTGACCGCCGCGACGAAGGCGGCCGGCGCCAAGGCCGCGGCCGGCGGCTCCGGCGGCACCGTCGACTTCCTGCTGGGCGTCATCCCGACCACGCTGCTGTCCGCGCTCACCTCCGGCGCCGTGCTGCAGACGCTGCTCGTCGCGCTGCTGGTCGGCTTCGCGCTGCTGGCCCTCGGGCGGTCCGGCGAGCCGATCCTGCGCGGGGTGGAGCACCTGCAGCGGCTCGTCTTCCGAGTCCTGGCCATGATCATGTGGCTGGCGCCGATCGGCGCGTTCGGCGCCATCGCGGCGGTCGTCGGCGGCAGCGGCTGGAAGGCCCTGACCGCGTTGCTGCAGATCATGTTCGGCTTCTATCTCACCTGCGTGATCTTCGTCGTGCTCTTCCTCGGCCTGCTACTGCGCCTGATCGCCCGGACGAGCCTGTTCGCGCTGCTGCGCTACCTCGCCCGCGAGTTCCTGCTGATCCTGTCCACGTCGTCGTCGGAGTCGGCGCTGCCGAGGCTGATCGCGAAGATGGAACACCTCGGCGTGTCCCGCACCGTCGTCGGGATCACCGTGCCGACCGGCTACTCATTCAACCTCGACGGCACGGCGATCTACCTGACGATGGCGTCGCTGTTCGTCGCGGACGCGGTCGGCCGGCCGATGTCGATCAGCCAGCAGATCTCGCTGCTGGTGTTCATGGTGATCGCCTCCAAGGGCGCCGCCGGGGTCACCGGCGCCGGGCTGGCGACGCTCGCCGGCGGCCTGCAGGCACACCGCCCGGACCTGGTCGACGGCGTCGGGCTCATCGTCGGCATCGACCGGTTCATGTCCGAGGCCCGCGCGCTGACCAACTTCGCCGGCAACGCGGTGGCCACCGTGATCATCGGCTCCTGGACCGGCGAGTTCGACCGCGAGCGCTCACTCGCGGTGCTCGGCGGCGACCTGCCCTTCGACGAGGCGACCATGCTCGACACCCAGGAGCCCGCCACGGCACCGGAGCCCGCGCCCGTGCCGTCCCAGCTGTCCGCAGTGGACGGTTAACGGTCCCCCCGGCCCGCGGCCGGCCTCCGTCCAGCACGGGGGCCGGCCACCGCGGCGGCGGCAACCAGCAGGAGCGCCGGCACCGGCGCCCAGAGCGGCGCGACCCGCAGCAGGACCGCACCCACGACGGCGCCGCACAGCAGGGCCAGCAGCCGGCCGGCACCACCGAACCCGGTGGCGAACCCGTGCGGGTCGAGGACACCGGCGCGCACGATGCCGGTCAGCGTGCCGGTGAGGTAGGTGGTCGACGCACCACGCACCCCGGTGCCGATGGTCACGACGCTCTGCACGCCCATCGCCACCACGCTGAACGCCAGCAGCGCCAGCGCCACCCAGCGGTCCGGCTGCCCACCGACGGCCAGCCAGCCGGCAGCCACGCCGCCCAGCAGCATCACCTCCGCGACCGCGACCGCCCAGGCACCCCGGCCCCGGAGCGCGGCGGTGGCGGCCGCCACGCCGAGGGCGTAGCCGGCGACGCCGGTGCCGGCGCCGGCCGCCAGCCAACCGTCCGCGGCCGCGACGGCCCGGCCGAGTTGCACCAGGTTGCCGGTCACGACGCTGGCGAACACGCCACCCAGCCGGGCCACGCAGACGGCGTCCAGGCAGCCCGCCGCGGCGGCCAGGCCGGCCAGCCGCCAGCCGACCGTGTCCGGTGCCTTCACCGGCGGTGCGTACCCGGCGCCGCGGGCGGCATGCGCGGCGCCGCACCTGGCAGGGGGCATCTTCTGACCGATTCGGGGAAGGTCCAGCCGGACAGCGATGGCGAGGACCGCCGGGGGTGGTGGGTGCCGGTCGATCCGGACTATCTGTGGCAGGCGCGGCAGATGCAGGCGCTGTCCTTCGCCGTGCACATCCCGCTGGTCTGTTTCGGCATCGCGTTCCCGTCGATGGTGCTGTTCTGCGAGTGGCGGTCGCTGCGCACCGGCGATCCCGTGCTCGCCACGCTGGCGCGGCGCTGGTCGAAGGTGATGCTGGCGCTGTTCGCCGTCGGCGTGGTGACCGGCACGATCCTGAGTTTCGAGCTGGGGCTGCTGTGGCCGGAGTTCATGGCCAGGTTCGGTGCGGTGTTCGGCCTCGGGTTCACCCTGGAGGGCTTCTCGTTCTTCACCGAGGCGATCTTCATCGGGATCTACGTGTACGGGTGGGACCGGCTGCCGCCACGGCTGCACCTGCTGTGCGGCGTGCCGGTGGTCGTGGCCGGGGTGACCGGCTCGCTGTTCGTCATCGCGGTCAACGGCTGGATGAACCACCCCACCGGTTTCACGATGCGCGACGGCGTCGTCGTCGACGCCGACCCGTGGGCCGCGCTGTTCGGCAACACCTACTTCTGGCACGAGTTCGTGCACATGTACTTCGCCGGGTACATCGTCGCCGGGTTCGCGGTGGCCACCCCATACGCCTGGGCCGTGCTGCGGGGCCGCCGGGGCCGCTACGAGCGCACGGCGCTGACCGTGGCGATGTCGACCGCGGCGGTCGCCGCGCCGCTGCAGGTGATCGTCGGCGACTGGGCCGCCCGCGAGGTCGCGGAGCACCAGCCGGTGAAGCTGGCCGCGCTGGAGGGGCTGGGCCGGACCACGCGCGGCGCGCCCGAGCACCTCGGTGGCTGGTACAACGGGCACGAGGTGGTCTACGGCATCGAGATCCCGCGGCTGCTGTCGCTGCTGGCGCTGCACAACCCCAACGGCACCGTCGTCGGCCTGAACGCGGTCGGCGCGGACGACATCCCGCCGGTCAACGTGGTCCGGTTCGCGTTCCAGACGATGGTCGGCATCGGCACGCTGCTGGCGCTGCTCGGCCTGCTGTTCCTGTACGTGCGGCTGCGGCACCGGCGGCTGCCCCGGTCCCGCTGGTTCTACCGGGCTGCGGTGGCGGCCGGGCCGCTGTCGGTCGTGGCGCTGCTCGCCGGCTGGGTCACCACCGAGGTGGGTCGCCAGCCCTGGGTCGTGTACGAGGTCATGCGCACCACCGACGCGGTCACCGGCGCGTCCGGGATCCCCGTCGGGTACGGCACGCTCGTGGTCGTGTACCTCGGGCTTGCCGCCGCGGTCGGGTGGCTGCTGCGCAAGTTCAGCCGCACACCCGTCGAGCTGCCGGCAGAAGCGCACGACGATGGCTGAGGTCCCGATGGTGTTCATCCTCGCCGGGCTCGCCGCCTACACGGTGCTGGCCGGTGCGGACTTCGGCGCCGGCCTGTGGATGCTGCTGGCCCGCCCCGGCCGGGCCGCCCCAGCCGTGACCCGCGACCACGCCCGGCACGCCATGGGGCCGGTGTGGGAGGCCAACCACGTGTGGCTGATCTTCGTGCTCGCCGTGTGCTGGACCGCGTATCCGGTCGCGTTCGGCTCGATCGCCTCGACGCTCGCCGCGCCGCTGTTCATCGCCGCCGTCGGGATCATCCTGCGCGGGGTCTCCTACGCGCTGCGCGGCCAGGTCGGCGGGGCCCGTGGCCGGCACCTGGTCGAGTCCCTGTTTGCGTTCTCCTCGATCCTGACGCCGTTCGCGCTGGGCGCCACCGTCGGCGGCATCGCCTCGGGCCGCGTCCCCGTCGGCAACGCGGCCGGCGACCTCGTCACGAGCTGGCTCAACCCGACCTCGGTCGTCATCGGCGTGCTGGGCGTGGCCACTGGCGCCCACCTCGCCGCGGTCTACCTCGCCGCCGACGCGCACCGGCTCGGCGAGCGGGCCCTGGAGCTCGACTTCCGGGCCCGCGCCCTCGGCTCCGGCGTGGTCGCCGGCGCCCTCGCCCTCGCCGGCCTACTCGTCGTGCGCGTCGACGCCCCGGCCCTGTACGACGGCCTCACCGGCGGCTGGGGTGCGGTGATGGCCGGCATCTCCGCCGCCGCCGGACTGGCGACCCTGGTGCTGGTCTGGCGGCACCGATTCGGCCCGTCCCGGGCCACGGCGGCGCTCGCCGTGGCGGCCGTCCTGGCCGGCTGGGCGTCGGCGCAACGACCGAGCATCCTGCCCGGGCTGACCGTCGAGGAGGCCGCCGCCGGCCGGGCCACGCTGCTCGCCGTCATCGTCGCCGTCGTCGCCGGCGCGGTGGTCCTGGTGCCGTCGCTGCTCCTGCTGTTCCACCTGTTCCTGCGGGGCCGCCTGGACCCGGTCGCCGGGCCCAGCGCGGCGGCCGGCATCCGGCCGGCGACCGGCCACGAGCCCCGGCACCGGACGGCACTGGCCGTTGTCGCGGCGGCGGCGCTGCTCGCGGGTGTGGTGCTGACCAGCGTGGTCGGCTCCGGCTGGCCCCTGGTCCTCGGCGTCGGCTGCCTGATCGTCTGCGCCGTCGCCACGTTCGGCCTGGCAACCATCGACATCGACGAGGAGAGGAGCAACGGCCGTGCCGCACTCCGACGAGAACCATGACGCGGAGCAACTGATGATGGGCGCGGTGCCGGGCGAACCGGCGCTCGGCCGCGGCCCGGTGCGCAACGGCGGCTACTCGCGCCACGAGTACCACCACCCGGCGGCCGGGTGGGGTGCCGCCCGCAGCGTGGGCGAGGTGCTCGAACGTGCCGGGGAGCCGCCGGAGGGTGTCCGCGCGCTCTTCGTGATGAACCAGGAGGACGGTGGCTTCGACTGCCCCGGCTGTGCCTGGCCCGACGACCCGAACGGGCTGCACCTGGACATCTGCGAGAACGGCGTCAAACACGTCACCTGGGAGCTCACCCGGGCGAAGGCCGGCGCCGCCTTCTTCGCCGCGCACCCGGTGCGCGAACTGGCGCAGTGGAGCGACCACGACCTCGAGGCCGTGGGGCGGCTCGCCGAGCCGCTGCAGTACGACCCGGCCAGCGACACGTATCAGCCGATCACCTGGAACGACGCGTTCACCCTCGTCGGGGACACGCTGCGGGCGCTGCCCAGCCCCGACCAGGCGGCGTTCTACACGTCCGGTCGGCTCAGCAACGAGGCGACGTTCCTCTACCAGCTGTGGACGCGTGAGTTCGGCACGAACAACCAGCCGGACTGCTCGAACATGTGCCACGAGGCCACCGGCCGCGCGCTGACGGCCGCGCTCGGCACCGGCAAGGGCACCGTCGACCTGCACGACTGGGAGGCCGCCGACGCGATCTGGGTGATGGGCGACAACGCCGCCTCGAACGCGCCGCGGATGCTCACCTGGCTGGCCGAGGCTGACCGGCGCGGCGCGCAGCTCGTGCACATCAACCCGCTGCGCGAGGCGGCCTCCCGGCGCACGATCGTCCCGCACGAGTTCGCCGACATGGCCACCTTCCGCACCACCCGGATCGGCACGATGACCGTGCAGGTCCGCATCGGCGGCGACATGGCGCTGCTGCGCGGCGTCGCCAAGGCCGTGCTCGAGGCCGCCGACGGCGAGCCCGGCGTCCTCGACCGGGAGTTCATCGACCGCCACACCCACGGATTCGACGGGTACCGCGAGCTCGTCGCCGCCACCCCCTGGCCCGACCTGGTCCAGGGCTCGGGCGTCGCCGAGGCCGACATCCGCCGGCTCGCGGACTCCTACCTGCACTCCGAGCGCGTGATCATCGCCTGGTGCCTCGGCCTCACCCAGCACGAGCACGGCGTCGACACCGTCCGTGAGATCGTCAACCTGCTGCTGTTGCGCGGCAACATCGGCCGCGAGGGCGCCGGCCCGTGCCCGGTCCGCGGGCACAGCAACGTCCAGGGCAACCGCACCTGCGGCATCAACCACCGGCCGGACGCGCAGTTCCTCGACCGGCTCGCCGAGGTCTGCGGGATCCGGCCGCCACGCGAGCACGGACTCGGCACCGTCGAGACGATCCAGGCGATGCACCGCGGCGACATCCGGGTCTTCGTCGCGCTCGGCGGCAACTTCGCCCTCGCCAGCCCCGACCTGCAGTACACCGCCGAGGCGCTGCGCAACTGCGACCTGACCGTGCAGGTGAGCACCAAACTCAATCGCAGCCACCTCGTCCACGGCCGCCGGGCGCTCATCCTGCCGTGCCTGGGCCGCACCGAACGGGATATCCAGGCCAGCGGTGAGCAGGGCGTCACCGTCGAGGACTCCATGGCGATGGTGCACATCTCCTACGGCATGAAGGACCCCGCCTCACCACACCTGCGCTCCGAACCCGCCATCCTGGCCGGCCTGGCCCGGGCCACCCTGCCGGACAGCGCGACCCCCTGGCAGGACTACGCGGCCGACTACGACCGCATCCGCGACACGATGGCCCGCGTCCTGGACGGCTTCGAGGACTTCAACCGCCGTGCCCGCCACCCGCACGGCTTCCGCATCGTCCAACCGGCCCGCGACCGGGTGTTCCTGACCCCGACGGCGCGCGCCGAGTTCTCGTCCGCGGCGCTGCCGGACGACACCGACCCGGGCGACGGGCGGCTGCTGCTCACCACGATCCGCTCCCACGACCAGTTCAACACCACGATCTACTCCAACGACGACCGGTACCGCGGCCTCAAGGGACTCCGCACCGTCATCTTCATGAACGACGCCGACATGCGTGAGCGCGGCCTCGACGAGTTCGACCTGGTCGACGTCACCAGCTTCTCCAGGGACGGCAGCCGGCGCGCCGTGCACGGCTATCGCGCCGTCCGCTACGACATCCCACCAGGCTGCGCGGCGGGGTACATGCCGGAGCTGAACGTGCTGTGCGGGATCGCCGACGTCAGCACCCAGAGCGAACAGCCGGTGACCAAGCACCTCGTCGTCGAGGTCACCCCGGCAGCGGCTGACGGCGGCTGACGCAACCGGCAGACCTGCGTGGCGCGGGGCAGAGTGGCGCGCACAGGCCGGCCGGTGCCCTGCTGCAGGCGGGCTACGATCGGTGACGGTGGCTGCCGGTGTGGCGGCCTTTCGGCAGGTGCTGGAAGAGTTCGACACCGAGATGGGCGAGAGCCCCGAGTTCGCGGTCGCCGACGCCATCATCCGCCTCGGCACCAATGTGATGGCCGAACGCCGCATGCGGGTCCTCACCGTGCTGAAACTGCGCGGCAGCGGCTTCCTGTCCGGGCAGCACGCCTACCGCCTGTCCCAGGCCGGCCTTGACCTGTTCCCCCGCCTCGCCGACACCGGCGAAGGCAGCACCTACCAGCTCCACGACACCCGGATCTCGACCGGCGTCACCGGCCTCGACGCGCTCACCATCCTCAAGGCCCGCGCCAGCCGCCACGACGTGGCCGTCCGCCAATACACCATCACCGACCGCGGCATCACGCTCGGCGACGCCTTCGCACCCGGCCAGGACCTCAGATGACGCCCGCCCGGCAGCGAAGCAGCGGCGGGTCGCCGGGCGTACGCTGACCGGCGTGGATCAGGAAGACCGTATCGCGCTGTTCCTCGACTACGAGAACCTCGCGCTGGGCGCACGGGACCATCTCGGCGGCATGTCGTTCGACTTCCGGCCGATCGCCGACGCCCTGGCCGAGCGGGGAAGGGTCGTGGTGCGCCGGGCCTACGCCGACTGGTCCTACTTCGACGAGGACCGCCGGATGCTGACCCGGTCCCACGTCGAGCTGATCGAGATGCCGCAGCGGATGGGCGCCTCGCGGAAGAACGCCGCCGACATCAAGATGGCGGTCGACGCGATGGAGCTGGCCTTCGAACGCGAGTACATCTCGACGTTCGTGCTGTGCACCGGTGACAGCGACTTCACGCCGCTGGTGCACAAGCTGCGCGGGCTGAACAAGCGGGTCATCGGCGTCGGGGTGGAGAAGTCGACGTCGGCGCTGCTGCCACCGGCGTGCGACGAGTTCCTGTACTACGACCGGCTGGAGGGGGTCGAGGTCCCCGCCGCCCGCACCCGCACGCCCCGCTCGCCTCGCGTCGCAGAGCCGCAGCTCGCGTCGCCGCCGCCATCGCCGGAGGCGCCGCATCCCGAGGCGCCGCAGCCGGTCCGCGACGTCGACGCCCTCGCCGTGCTCGTCGCGCAGACCGTCGCCGGCCTGCAGGGCAGCTCCGGCGGCGAGGTCACCGCGTCGTCGCTGAAGCGGACCCTGCTGCGCAAGGACCCGACGTTCAGCGAGTCGGACTACGGGTTCCGCGCCTTCGGGGAGATGCTGCGCCACCTCGCCGACCGCAACGTGATCGAACTGGCCGACGGCCCCGCCAAGGGCGATCCCGGGGTGGCGCTGCCCGAGCACGGCGACCAGGAGGCGGCGTTCGCGCTGCTGCGATCCGTCGTGCAGGACGTCACCACCGGTGACGCCGGGGTGGCACTGTCCGGGTTGAAGACCCAGGTGCGCCGGGTCCGGCCCGACTTCAGCGAGAAGAAGCTCGGCTACCGGACCTTCCTGCAGTTCTGCAAGGCGGCCGCCACCAGCGGCGCCGTGCACCTGCGGTGGAGCGCCGACGCCGACGACTACTTACTCACCGTATAAGCGGGGCAGTGGGACGCCTGCCGGTTTTGTAGGATCTGCCGCGATCGATCATCACTCGACGCGACGGGCAGGTAGGGCGTATGGACGAGGGCGACCAGGACCGCACACCGCCGAAGGACATCACTCACAGTGCGTCGGGGGAGCCCGCTGAGGAGCCGGGTCCGGCGCCCTCCGACCTGCCGGCCACCGACGATGCCGTCACTGCTGCGGCCGCTGCCGACCTCGCGCACTCGACGGCCGCCGGGGCGCGCAAGCGCCGGCGCCGCAAGATCCTCCTCAGGTCGGCCGCGGCCCTCGTCCTGATCGCCGCGCTCGGCCTGGTCGGTGTCACGTACTACTACGACAGCGTCGCGCTGCCCGAGGACGTCGCCATGAAGCAGGCGACGACGATCTACTACGCCGACGGGGCGACCCCGATGGCACGTATCGGCGACACGAACCGCACGGTGCTGCCCTTCGACCAGATCCCGCTGGACGTGCAGCACGTCGTCGTCGCCGCGCAGGACGAGACGTTCTACACCAACAGCGGTGTCGACTACTCCGAGGCCGCCGGGGCACTGTGGAACCAGGTCACCGGCGGCGACACGCGGGGCGCGTCGACGATCAGCCAGCAGTACGCGCGGCAGTGGGCCGAACTGGAGGGCGCGTCCTTCGGGCGCAAGGCCCGCGAGGCGGTGATCGCGACAAAGCTCAACGAGGCGTACTCCAAGGACCAGATCATGACGATGTACCTCAACATCGTCTACTTCGGCCGGGGCGCATACGGGATCCAGGCGGCGGCGCAGGCGTACTTCGGCAAACCCGCGAAGGACCTGACGATGGCCGAGGGCATCGTCCTGGCCGGGCTGATCGACAACCCCGAGGGCAATGAGGGCAAGGGCAGCCCGTTCGACCCGACGGTGGACGCCAAACAGGCCCAGGACCGCTTCGACGCCATCAAACGCACGGTGATCAAGCTGAACTTCGTGCGGTCGGAGGACGCCGACCAGAAGCTGGCGTACCCGACGAAGGTGCTGACGGCCGCGGAGGCCCGTGCCAACTCGATCACCGTGCAGGCCGGCCTCGACAAACCCGAAGGGCTCATCGTCCACCATGTGCTCGGCGAGGTTGCGGCGCTGAAGGACCCGAAGACCGGCGTGCTGCTGTACGAGGGGACGGACTCGATCGGCAGGAAGCAGTTCGACCGGGTCCGCAACGGCGGGCTGAAGATCGTCACCACGATCGACAAAACCGTGCAGCAGATCGCGGTCCGCGAGGCGAGCCGGAACGCCGAGTCGAACATGGACGGCCAGCCCAGCAACCTGCAGGCGACCATCGTCGCGGTCGAGCCCGGCACCGGCGCGGTGAAGGCCTACTACGGCGGCGGCAGCGGCAACGGCGGCGACTTCGCCGGCTCCTACCGCGACCCGGTCCTCCACACCGGGGAGGATTCGTGCTGCGGCGGTCACCCGGCCGGCGCGAGCTTCCAGCCCTACGCGCTCGCCGCGGGTCTGATGGCCGGCTACTCGACCGACTCGTACTGGAACGGCGAGTCGCCGCAGCAGTTCCCGGCCAGCGGCCGCGGCGCCCAGAACCCGATCCTCAACGCCGGTGAGAACAGCGCGACCGCGCCCGCGTGCCGTTCAGGTTCCGCGAAATGGTGCACGTTGGACGAGGCCACCGCCATGTCGCTCAACACCCCGTTCTTCGGCCTCGCCGAGAAGGTCGGCCCGGCCAAGGTGATCGACACGGCCCGCGCGGCCGGGATCACCGAGATGTGGGCCAACGTGGACGGCAAGTCGAAGAAGATCGACCTGGTCGCCAACAAGGGCTCCGACGTGTTCCCGAAGTACTTCAACACCGAGGTCGCCATCGGTCAGTACCCGGTGACCGTCCTGGACCAGGCCGGCGGCATGGCCACCTTCGCCGCTCGCGGCGTCGCGGCGAAGACCCACTTCCTCAAGGAGGTGTGGGAGAACGGCAAGAAGACCTACGGCGAGGTGATCAACCCGAAGCGCATCCCGGGCTTCACCGAACCGATGGCCGACGACCTCAACGCGGTCCTGCAGGGCGTGCCGCAGCACTACGGCCTGAAGCTCAAGGACGGCCGCCCGGTCGCCGGCGCGGCCGGAGCATGGCGGCTGACGTCGGGCTCCGCCGACAACGCCCACGCCTGGATGGTCGGCTACAGCGCCTACGACCCCGCCAGCAAGGCGAACGGCCTGGCGGTCGCGGTCTGGGTCGGCAACAAGGAGCAGGAACAGAAGATCGTCGACAAGAGCGGCAAGACCATCATCGGCGGCACCCTGCCCGGCACGATCTGGCGCGACTTCCTCGGCGACGCCCTCACCGCGCTGAAGGCACCGATTGTCGCGTTCCCCCCGAAGCAGGCCACCGGTGACAAGAAGGTCGGCACGGGAGTCTCACCCGGCCCGTGAACCCGTGCGGCCGTGAGCCCGTGCACCCGTTCGTGGGTTCACGGGCTCACGGTGTATTCGGTGTCGTTGTTGCCGACGGATGAGTCCGTGTAGTCGTCCGGAGGCCAGACCTGCACCACCCGCTGCGGCCAGTCGACGTTCGCGGGGACGTCGATGGTGATGGTCAGGGCGAGTTCGGCGCCGGCCCTGAGCGGCAGGCCGATGCACAACGCGGCGGCCGTGTCGCCGGGGGACAGGTAGACGCACCCGTAGCCGCCGGTGACCACGGCGTTTCGCGGGACCGGCAGGTACACCCACCAACCAGGTGCCTCGATCATGCTGTTGTTGCGCACCGTGACGGTCATGGTGCCGCGGCGCAGGCCACCGCCCAGGTCGGTGAAGGTGAGCTCCGAGGCGCGCACGGCCAGGTCGATGCCGGTCGGCAACTGCGGGAACGTGGTCGGCCCGGCGGTCTGCCGGAAGGTTCCGCCGTCCCAGGTGTAGGTGCGCCAGTGGGTGACGATCTGATTCGACGGCGGCCTCGTGCAGGCGTCCGGCCGCGCGTCGTCGGAGACCAGCAGCTTCACCGCGCCGCCCACCGTGGCCTGCACGCTGCACACGGCTCGCAGGTCGCCGTCCTGGGCGGCGACCTGGCCGACGGTCCGCAGCGCGCCGGACCCGTCCAGCCGGACCGCGACGACCTGGAACGCGACCGCGTCCTGGATCGTGCAGTTGAGATGGATCACGGCCTCCTTGACGCCGTCGTGGTCGACGTCGACGTCCGTCACCTGCTGGATGGTGACCGTGCCGTTCGGGCCGCGGTAGGCGCCGCCGCTGAAGCGTGTCGGGCCCGACGCGCAGGCGTTCGCCGCCGCGTCGCCGCGCCAGGCCGGCAGGTCGAGCGTCGATTCGGCCAACTGCTCGAGGGAGGTCTCGGTGTTCCCCGTCTGTGTGCCGACGCCCGAGGTGTCGTCCCCGCCCAGACCCGCGCGCAGCACCGCGAACGTGCCGGCCACGGCGAGCGCGACGACCGCCGCGGCGGCGACCTTCCCGCGCCGGTGGCGGGTGTCCAGCCGGCGGTACAGGTCGGCCGGGCCCGGCGTGGTGACGTGCGGGGCCACGCCGCCGCGCAAGTCCGCGAACGCGTCGATGAGTGGGTCGCGAAGGTCAGACATCCTGCGGCTCCTCGGCGAGCTGTCCGGCGAGTGCGAGACGGCCGCGATGCAGCCAGGTCTTGACGGTGCCCTCGGGGATGCCTTCCTGCTCGGCGATGTCGCGGACCGACAGGTCGGCGAGATAGAAGAGGATCAGGATGCGGCGCTGCCGCTGCGGCAGGGTGGCCAGCGCCCTGGCGAGCGCGACCCGGTCCGGATCCGGCCCGGGCACGTGCTCCTCACGGTGGCGGCGGGCGAACCGGGCCGCGCTGCGGGCCTTGCGCCAGCGGCTGGTGGCGAGGTTCCAGGCGACCTGCCGGACCCACGACACCGGGTCCTGGTACGCCGAGATCTTCTCCCACCGCACCAGCGCCCGGTAGAACGCCTCCTGCGCCACGTCCTGGGCCGCGTCAAGATCGTTGGTGTAGGCAAAGAGCTGGATGGTGACCGCCTGGAACGACGCGGCGTAGAACGCCGCAAAGCTGACGTGCCGGGGTGGACGGTCGTCGGCCGTGCGCGGATCGTCGTGCACCGTGACCACGGCGTCCTCTCTCTCGGCCCAATGGCTGCACGAGTATCACGCGCGACCCCACCCACGGGTTTCAACGATTCTCCGCGTCCTGGCGATGCAAGGTGATTGATGTCACGCCACCCCGGTGAAACCCGCAGCCAGCCCGCCATCAGCGCAAACCCGCCCGCCGGCCCGGTTCACCCGGACCTCTTCCGCCGCGCCCCGGCAATCCCTACGGTTCGGGCTGCGGGCCCCGGCGACGACCGTGGGTGCGTGCAACGGGGGTGATCCGGGCCGGTGCCTGCCGGTCCGGATCCGCGGGCGGCGGCCGGCCCGGTCAGGCCACCGTCAGCGGCAGGACGTGCTTGCGGAGTTCGGCCAGGAACTGGTCCGGGTTGGTGAAGGCGCAGAAGTGGCTGGCGCCGTCGATCAGCTCCAGGGACTTGCGCGGCGCCTGGACCTGGTTGAAGTACTCGACCGCGGGGCCGGTCAGGGTGACCACGTCGCTGGCGCCCTGGAACAGGAAGAACGGGATCTCGTAGGTGGTGCCCAGCGCGTACGCGTCGAACTGCATGAATTGCTCGAACATCGCGTCGCGGACCGCGCCGAAGCCCTTGAGCCAGTTCCACGCGTCGATGAGGGAGTAGTCCGGGTTCTTCAGCAGCAGCGGCATGATCAGCTTCATGACGACGTTGGGGCTGGTGGGGTCCTTGGCCATGGCCCACTGCATGCGCACCAGCCAGTCCTTGACGGTCCAGGTGGCCGGGTCGGGGTCGACCTTGGTGAGGGCGGCCACGCCCCGCTTGTCGCCGGCGGCGCGGAGCCGTTGCAGGGTGTCCTGGTAGCCCTGGCGCTCGTTGTCGAGCATGCTGACGTAGAAGTCGGTGCCGACGTAGGCGTTGAACAGGTCGGGCCGGCGCTGCGCCATCGGCAGCCCGATGATGGTGCCCATCGAGCCGGCCATCAGGGTGAGCCGCTCGGTCGCCAGGTGGCCGCGCAGAAACTCGCTGACCTCGATGCCGTCGTCGATCGCCCGCTCGAAGGTGAGCTCGCCGGGGCGTGGGGCGCCGTTGCGGCGCAGGGTCTTGCCGCAGCCCCGCCGGTCCCAGTGCACGACGGTGAAGTCCTGCTCCCATTCGCGCAGCACCGGGGTGAACAGCGAGTAGGGCGAGCCGGGCCCGCCGTGGACGACGAGCAGGACCGGGTTGTCCCGGTTCCGGCCCTTGATCTGCACCCACTGCTCGACGCCGCCGACCGTCACGTACCGACCCTCGTTGATGTCCATGCCGACACGGTACACACGTGTCACACAAATGTGCAACACAGGCGTGTGAGACGGTACTATCGGCGCATGGGCAATCGGGAGAAGCTGGTTGACGGCGCGTTGACGTGCCTGCTCACCAAGGGATTCGCGCGGACGACGGCACGGGATGTGGCCGCCGCGGCCGGCGTCAGCCTGGCCGCCATCGGCTACCACTTCGGCACGACCGAGGCGCTGCTCAGCGTCGCGCTGGTGCGGGCCATGGAGCAGTGGGGCGAGGAGCTGGAGCACGCCCTGGCGAGCGAGGAGGACCAGGCGCTGTCCCCGCAGGACCGCTTCACCGCGATCTGGCGCCGCGTGATCAACTCCGTCGGCACCAACCGGCCGCTGTGGGCCACCCAGTTCGAGGTCCTCACCCAGCTGGAGCGCTCACCGGAGCTGCGCGAGAAGTTCCTCGGCAACGCCCCGGAAGGCGCCGGCGGCAACGCCCAGGAGCAGGCCCAGTTCGGCCTGGCCGCACTGTTCGACGGCATCGACCCCGCGGCCGAACCCGAGCTGGCCCGCCAGGTCGGCGCGTTCTACCAGGTCCTGCTGACCGGCGTGGTCGCCCAGCACCTCGTCGACCCCGAGCACGCGATCTCCGGCGAGGACCTCCTGATCGCCATCCGCGCGGTCGCGTCCCGCCGTTGATGCATCCGGCGCTGCAAGGGCCGCACCTGTGGCGGGCGCACGGGATGATGGCTGTGTGCGTTCGATGCTGCGGTATGCCGACGCGGTCGCGTTGCTGGGCGGGGACAGTCCGGCGGTAGCGGCCCTGGACCGGGCGCTCGGGGGTGCGCTGCTGGTGTCGACCGCCGGTGGCAGCGCCGTCGTCGCGGGCCTGCTCGGTGCCCGGGGCGAGGCGCTCCGAGCGGGCCACGAGCTGGTGCGCGGCATCCGGGACCGGCTGCACGGATACTCCCGCTACGACCGGACCCAGCGGCTGCACGCGGCGCACACCGTGCTGGTCGTGACCGCGTTCTTCGAGGCCTTCGAGGAGCTGCGGCTGCCGCTGGACCTGGACCGGGTCGAGCTGACCGGGCAGGACCAGCTCCGGCTGGCCGAGCCGAACAGCGCCGGGCAGGACGTCGTGCAAGGGCTCCTCGACGCGCAGGTCGCCATGCCGGGCGTGGACCTTCCGCACGAGACGCTGCTGCGGCAGCTCAGCGACTGGTATGGCGGCATGGCCGGGCGGTGGCTGGGGTTCCTCGAAGGGCTCAGCGCCTGGTCCGACCTCGACGAGACCCAGCGACGCCGGGCCGCCGCCACGATGCGTGAGGATCTGCCGCCGCTCGCCGTGCGGCGCTACGAGGATCGGTACCGCCAGCTGGCGCTCGAGGTGCCGGAGTTCGCGTGGTGGAGCGGCCAGCAGGAGCACCGGGCGACCCGGCGGGCCTTGGCCGGCATCGAGGAACTGCTGCGCGGGGTCGCCGCCGGTCGCGCACCGGACCAGCGGCGGCGCGAGCTCGCCCGGGCCTACCAGGACGCGCTCAGCCGGCCGATCCTCGCCGACGGCGACGCCCCGGCCGGACTGACGATCCCGACCCTGGCCGCCGCGTACGTCGACCCGGACTTCCGGCTCGCGACCGGCCTCACCGACAACTCGGCGGCGAACGAGTCGTTCTGGGAGACCCGGCCGGTGCGGACCGACCTGGCCGCGTTCCTGACCGCCCACCTGACCGGGCCGGCCGCCACCGAGGCGCCGCTGCTGGTGCTCGGCCAGCCCGGCGCGGGCAAGAGCGTCCTGACGCGCATCCTCGCCGCCCGCCTGCCCGCCACCGACTTCCTGCCGATCCGGGTGGAGCTGCGCGACGCGCCCGCCGACGCCATGATCCAGGACCAGATCGAGCACGCGGTCCGGGCCGCGACCGGCAAACGGGTGGACTGGCCGGATCTCGTCGGCAGCACCGGCGACGCGCTGCCCGTCGTGCTGCTGGACGGCTTCGACGAGCTGCTCCAGGCCACCGGTGTGAGCCAGACCGACTACCTGCTGCGGGTCGCGGACTTCCAGCATCGTGAGGCGGTCCAGGAGCGTCCGGTCGTCGTGCTGGTCACCAGCCGCACCGCCGTCGCCGACCGCGCGCAGGTCCCGCCCGGCACCGCCGTGCTGCGGCTCGAACCGTTCCGGCCCGAGCAGATCGAGCAGTGGCTGCAAGTCTGGAACGAGGTCAACCAGGCGTCCTTCGCGGCGCGTGGGGTCGCGCAGCTGCCCGCGACGGCCGTGCTGCGGCAGCCGCAACTGGCCGGCCAGCCGCTGTTGCTGCTGATGCTGGCGCTGTATGACAGCGACGCCAACGCCCTGCAACGCGACGCCGCCGCGCTCGACGAGGCCCAGCTCTACGAACAGCTGCTGAAACTGTTCGCGGCCCGGGAGGTGCACCGGCAGCACCCCGGGGCAACCGGCGACGCGCTGGCGGCGCTGGTTGACGACGACCTGCTGCGCCTGTCGCTGGTGGCGTTCGCGATGTTCAACCGGGGCCGCCAGTGGGCCACCACCGCGGAGCTGGACGCCGACCTCGACGTCATCGACGAACGGCACAACCCGAACCACGACCTGCGCCGGGGCCTGCGCAGCGGCGAGACCGTGCTGGGCCGCTTCTTCTTCATGCAGCGGGCCCAGGCCCTCCGCGACGGCGAACGGCTGGCGACGTATGAGTTCCTGCACGCGACCTTCGGCGAATACCTGGTCGCGCGGCTGGTGCACCGCCTGGTGGTGCAGATGGCCGCGCAGGAACGGGCCGCCCTCGCCACGCCCTTCGGCGCCGGCGGCAGCCAGGACGGGCTGCTGCACGCGCTGCTGTCGTTCGCGCCGTTGATCGGCCGCGGTCCGGTGCTCGGGTTCCTGCGGGGGTTCGCCGGTCACCTGCCGCCCGGGCAGCGCGCCGCCGACCTGCCGGTGACGCTGTTCCAGCGGCTGGACACCCGCGGCGAGGACCTGCGGTACGCGCGCTACCAGCCCGCGCCGGTGCCACCCGTCGGCCGCTATGCGCGGTACTCGCTGAACCTGGTCCTGCTCGCTGCCGTGTACGGGTCCGGGGTGCACGCCAGCGCGCTGTTCCCGGCCGGCGCGGACGTGGTGGCGCGCTGGCGCAGCCTGACCCTGCTGTGGCAGTCGGCACTCGGCGCGGAGGAGTGGGGCGCCCTGCTGTTCGCCACCCGGACCCGCCACCTGTGGAGCGACACAGCCCGCGACGTCCGGGTGGAGCTCGACGATCTCGACGGTGCCCCGTCCGAAGCCGTGGACCTGTACTGGTTGAACGACATCCCGCCGTACCGCGCGCAAGCCACGACGAACCGCGCCGGCATCATCGGCCACCGGTACATCGCCAGCGAACAGCTGAGCCGGCAGGCCGCGTTCACCGCCGACGAGGTCACCGCGCTGGCCGTGCACGCCATCGAGCCGTTCCTGGCCCAGCCGCAGGGAACGGCGAACGTTGTCGTCGGCTTCCCGCCCTGGGACCGGCAGGCGCGGCCGGACCCGCTGCCGGTGACGATGCTCGGTGGTCTGCTGCGACTGCTCGCGGCGGCCGTGTCGCAGGAGACGGCCCCGGCGACGCTCGCGTATCTGTTCCGGGCGGTCCTGGTGCCGGCGGCGCACTGGTCCGACGTGCTGGACGGGCGGACCCGCACGGAGGCGCTGGGCGTCGGCCTGTCCCTGCTCGCGGTGCACTCGCATCGCCTGCCCACGGACGAGTTCACGGTCCTGGTGGAGGAGGTCACCGAAACCAGCCTGGACGACGACCGCCGCGAATCGCTGATCGAGGCGATCGTCAATCACCTGGCGGCCGGTCGGGCCGACCCGGTCGAGGCGATGTACCTCCGGACGCTGACCGAGGGCTTCCTCCGGCTCGACCACGCGGAGTACGCCCGCTGGCGGGTCGGGCTGCACGAGGCGGGACACCGGGCCAGCGAGACCCACCCGATGATCCCCGGCAGCGCGCTCGTCGACGTCGAACCGCGGCTGCTGGCCCGGGTCAGGTGGCTGTTGCGGGCCGAGTTCGGCATGGACCTGCCGGCGTCGGCGGAGCCGCCCGGGTCGCCGTGACCCCGTTGCTCAGTCGTCCTCGGACAGATGGTCCGCCGGGCTCGGCGGGGTGTCGTCGACGCCCATGGCCTGCAGCTCCGCCGGGGTGAACGTCAGCTCGGCCCGGTCGCCGAGCATGATGGCCGCCAGGTCGTCGAGGATCGCCAGGTGGGCCTGCCGCGACTCGGCGGTGAGGGTGTTGATGCGGGCGCTCTCCGCCATCACCCGGGCGCCGGGCGGGCCGGCCTGCTCCACCTTCATGATCAGCAGGCCGGCCTCGAGGAAGTTCGACCACGGGGTGCGCAGGGCGAGCACCGAGGCGGCCGTCGAGCTGAACAGCATGAGCAGCACCCGGTGGTCGAAGGTCTCCGTCCGGTGCCGGTCCAGGCGCAGCCCGAACAGCCGCTCGAGCCCGTGGAGCACGGCGCTGTGGTGTTCCCTGAGCGCGGCGTTGAAGGCGGATGACTCGTCGTGGCGGTCGTCGTAACCTCGTGCGCCGAGATACGCGTCGATGAGCTGACGTCGGCTGTACATGCATCCCCCGAGAAGTCGCCGGACCCAGAGGTTACCGGGCCTCCGGGTTCGTCTCGATCCGGGCGATGAGTGCCTTCAGCCGCCCGACCTCCTCGGCGAGGGCGACGTCGCCGGCGGGCGTCAGCGTGATCCAGGTGCGGCCGCGTTTTCCGGCGTACCCCTTCTCGAGCTGGATGAGGCCGGCCGCCTCCAGGACGCTCAGGTGCTTGGACAGGTTGCCGGCGGTGAGGTCCAGCTGGGTGCGCAGATAGCCGAACTCCGCCCGGCGGGCCTCGTGCACGATGGTGAGGATGCCCAGCCGGACCCGCTGGTGCACCACCTCGTCAAGGCCGGTGACCGGGTGCCGCTCGGCGGTCACCGGTGCCGCCGGCGGGCGACCGCGAAGCCGGCCGCGCCCAGCAGCAGCACCGTGCCGTTGATGACCTGCGCCGGCAGGAACTCCGAGTGGTCCGCCCAGGCGAAGTGCACGCCGAAGGTGATCGGCACCAGCACCACCGCGAGGTATCCGAGCGTGAACGCCAGCAGCGCGACGTTACGCTCCAGCCGGGCCAGCACCAGCAGCGCCAACCCGATCGTGCCCCACGGTGCGATCAGGCGGTCCAGCACCAGCACCCAGTACGGGAACTCATGCGGCCCGAGGAACAGCCGGGCGAGGACCCACGCGGCGGCGAACAGGACGGTCAGCGCGCCTCCGGTGATCGCGTAGGGCAGCACCCGCGTGCCCAGCCCCCGCGCCCGGGCGACCCGCACGTAGCTGACGGCGATCGCCGCGTAGGCCAGCAGCAGCGCCGGCGGCCAGTAGAACAGCGCGCCCCGGCGCCAGGTGGTGCACACGGAGGCGTCCGCGGATCGCACCAGGTCCGCGGCGGCACCGGGCTCGCAGCGCACGTCCAGGCCGTAGTAGTCGATCGGGATCGCCACGAACGTCACCGCGGCCAGCACCAGCAGCGCCACCCAGGTCACCCGCTGGTCGACCCGCACCCGGTGGGCGAGGGCAAGCACGTCCGCCAGCAGCCGGCGAGGGTCGCCGGCGGCTGGCGCCGAATCAGTGGTCATGCCATAAGGTTTGCACAGCCAACCGATTGGCGCCAGTACCAAACTTCGTGAAGCCGGTGCGGAGCGGCATGAGCGCCGCCGACGCACAACCGGGACCGCTACGAGCGGATCAGGTTCCCGCCCGGGTGACCGGGTAGCGCCGGTTCAGTCCGGCAGCTCCGCGTCGTGGACGAGCAGCGCGACCTGGACCCGGTTGTTGAGGTCCAGTTTGGACAGCAGCCGCGACACGTGCCCCTTCGCGGTGGGCACGCTCATGCCGAGCTCGGCGCCGATCTCCGCGTTGGACAGGCCACGGCCCAGGGCGAGCGCCACCTCGTGCTCGCGTCCGGTGAGCGCGGTGAGCCGCTGCCGGGCCCGGGCCCGCCGCGGCCCGGCGAGCGGGTCGGCGACGTGGTCGATGAGCCGCCGGATGACCGCGGGGGACAGGATCGCCGCCCCGGCCGCGACGGTGCGGACCGCCGCGATGATGTCGCGGGGCGGGGTGTCCTTGAGCAGGAAACCGCTGGCGCCGCCGCGGAGCGCCTCGAGGACGTATTCGTCGGCGTCGAACGTGGTCAGGACGATCACCTGCGGCGGCGACGGGCGGCACCGGATGCGTTGCGTGGCGATGAGCCCGTCGACCCGGGGCATGCGGATGTCCATGAGGATCACGTCCGGCCAGTGCGCGTCGGCGACCGCCACGGCTTCCGCGCCGTCGCCCGCCTCCGCGACCACTTCGATGTCCGGTGAACCGCCCATGAGGATCCGCAGCCCGGCGCGCACGAGCGGGTCGTCGTCGACGACCACCAGCCGGATCGGCCGGCCCGCAACGCCGCCGACGCGGCCGGCGTCGCCTCCGGCGCGGCCCGTGGGGCCGCCGCCGTCCGCGGCTACGCCGGCCACGGCAGCCACGCCCGTAACCGGAACACGCCGTCCTCGACGCCGTGCTCGATCCGCCCGCCGGCGAGCGCGATCCGCTCCCGCAGGCCGACGAGACCGAGACCCGCACCGGGGATCGCGGGCCGCCCACCGGTGCACCGGTTGGTGACGGTGACCCGCAGGTCCCCGCCCGCGGCGCCGTCGAGCAGCACCCGCACCTCGGCACCGGGCGCGTGCTTGCGGGCGTTGGTCAGGCCTTCCTGCACGAACCGGTACACCGTCCGCCCCAGCATCACCGCCGGCCCGTCGACCGGCACCCGGCACGTGTAGTCGACCGTCATGCCCGCCGCCCGCGCGGTGCCGAGCAGCTCGGGCAGGTCGCCGAGGCCGGGCTGCGGCGGCTCCGGGCGCCCCTGGCGCAACGCGCCGAACACGGTCCGCAGCTCCTGCAGCGCCTCGTGCGCGCCGGTCCGGATCGCGCCGGCGGCGATCGCCGTCTCCGCCGGCGACGCGTCGGTGCGGACCTCGAGGGCACCGGCGTGCAGGCTGATGAGCGACAGGCGGTGGGCGAGGACGTCGTGCATCTCCCGGGCGATCCGGGCCCGCTCGGTCAGCCGCGCCTGCTCGACCCGCAGGTGCTGCTCGGCCTCGAGCCGGGCGGCATGGTCCCGCAGCGAGCCGGTCAGCCGGCGGTACGCCTGCACGAACAGCCCCCAGCCGACGGCGGCGGCGGTGACCACCGACCGCACCAGCAGGTCGACCCACAGCGGAAACGGCGGGTCGTCCTGCAGCGCGAAATACCCGGCGCTGGTGGCGACGTTCGCCACCGCGAGCCACAGCACGACCGCGGGCCGGAACCGCACGGCGACGGTGAACAACGCGACGACGATCGCACCGGTCGCCATGACCGACACCGCCCCGAACGGCAGCAGCGCCAGCGCGAGCCCGAGCGGCCGGCGCCGGCGCAGCACCAGCGCCGCGACACACCCCACGCCGATGGCGACGTCGACCTGCCACGGGATCGCCGCCCCGGGGTGCGTCGCGTCGCCGAGTGGCAGCATCAGCGCGCCGTAGCCGGCGGCCAGGCCGACCGCGACGGCGTCGGCCACCGTGTTGCGCCGCGCCGACCGGGGACTGTCCGCCGGTTCGGGCACGAGCAACGCGAAGAGCATGGCCGCAGCTTACGAGGTACACCATGCCGCCGGGACCTACCAAAGTAGGGCCCCGCACCGGACCCGGCACATACATCGGCCGATGCGCCGCGCGGCCCGTGCCTGCCATGCTCGGCGGGTGACAGCTGGTGTCGATGGGTTCGGGGCGGCGACGCTCGACGCGGTGCGGCGGTGTCTGGGGACGCGGCCCCGACGCAGGACGGTGGGGGTCACCCTGCTGCTGGCCCTGCTGGCCGGCGAGGTGCTCGGCGCGGCCGTGAAGCCCGGGGACCTGACGTTCGCCGCGGTCAGCGACCCGGTGCAGAGCCTCATGTCGGTCACCGTGCCGCTGCTGGGCATCCTGGTGGTCAGGGACCGGGAGCGGCTCCTGTCGACACTCTGGGCCGTGGTGCTGCTGGCCGCCGGCCTCGGCGCGTTCGGGGCCGTGTGGTGCGCAGCGGTCACGACCCGCGGCAGCGCACCGGACCCGTGGCGGCACGCAGCCACCATCGCGCTCGGCAGCGTGCTGGTGCAGGTGCTCGCCGTGCTGGTCGGGACCGGCCTGGGACGGCTGGTGCGGCCGGTGCCGCTGGCGTTCCTGGCCACCTTCGTGCCGCTGCTGCTGTGGCTGGCGCTGAGCGCGGCGCCCGGGTCCGCGGAGGACTGGCTCACGCCGTACCCGACCGCCCGGCACCTCCTGTCGGGCGACATGAGCCGCCCGGCGTGGCCGCAGTGGCTGACGGTGTTCCTGATCTGGGGCGTCGCCCTCAACGTGCTCGGCGCGAAACGGCCCTGGCAGACTTGACGGCGTGAACGCCGCCTTCCGCGCCGACTGGGTGCGCCTGTGGCACCTGGTGCAACGCGTCGAGGCCGCCACCGGCGACGGCTTCGTGGACATCGGGCTGCGCCTGGTCGACCCGGCCGAACCGCCGCAGGACGGCGGCTACCGGACCAGCCCGGCCAACGCGATCATGTTCGCCGGCACCGGCGGCGACGGCGTCCACTTCAGCGTCCTCACTCCGGCCGCGGGCAGTCCCGCCGCCGCGCCGGTGGTGATGACCGCCCCGATGGCGTTCGACTCCCCGAACCACATCGTCGCCGGCGACCTGATGGAGTTCCTCGCGCTCGGCTGTCAGACCGCCTACTACAACCTGGACCACCTCGCGTACCCGTGGGGCCGCAGTGCCATGATGGCCCGCCTGCAGACGGCCCGGCTGGCACCGGGCACCGACGGCGCCCACCTCCTCCAGCCACTGATCGACGAGTTCGACCTGCGGCCGTGGCCGGACGTCGAACGGCGCCTCGACGAACTCGACGCGGCCTACCGCGGCGACATCCAGCTCCGGTGATCAGGGGACTGTACGAACTCGCGGCCGACCCGATCGACGTGGTCTGCCCTCGTTGCGGGCGCCGGGCCGTGAGCGCCGCGCGGCCCACGCCGAGCCGATGGGTGGCCTCCTGGCCGCGCCGGCTCACCTGCGGCCGGTGCGGTCACGCGGCCGCGTGGGAGCCGCCCGGCGCGACCTCGGTCTGGGGTGCGCCGGTCGACCCGTTCTTCCAGGTGCCGCTGTGGCTGCGGGCCGAGTGCTGCGGCGGGCACACGCTGTGGGCGTTGCACCGGCGGCACCTGGACCTGCTGGACGACTACGTCGGCGCGAAACTGCGCACCGACGGGCCGGGCATGACGCTGACCGCCCGCCTGCCGGCCTGGCTGAAATCGGCGAAACACCGCGCGGAGATCCTGCGCGTCATCGACCGGCTCCGGCACACGCTCGACGACTGAGACGCGGGCCGGTTGCGGTTGCGTGGCAGGACGGTGGCGGACTTCAGGTGCCTGCCACCGTGGCCGATGGGGCGCTCCGTGACCGCCGACCAGCGAGCCCCGTTGCGTCACGTCGCGGCCGTCGTCGGCCTCGCGGCGCTCGGCGCGCTGTGGTACGCCGTCTGGACGGTCACCGGTGGCCGCCCGGCCGCCGTGTCCTACCTGGTGCTGCCGGTCGGCGCCACGGTCGCCACCCTCGCGGTCCGGGACCTGCTGCGGCGCACCCCGCTGACCGACCCGGCCCGCGGGTTCTGGCGGTTGATGCTGGCGGCGCTCGGCTGCGTCAGCGTCGGGTACGCCGTCCTCGCCGCCGCCGCGTTCCGGGACATCTCGATCCTGCCGGCGATGCCGACGGCGGCGGCGGTGCCGGCCGGGGCCGGGTTCCTGGTCGCCATGTGGGCGATGGTGCGGGTCCCGCTCGGCATCACCAGCGCCGGCGAACGCTGGCGGCAGTGGCTGGACCGCTCGATCGCCTTCCTCGGCTGCGGCACGGTGCTGTTCCACTTCGGCCTCGCCCCGCTGCTGACAGCCCCGGGACGGTGGAGCACCCAGACGATCGTGCTGCTCGGCCTGTCGTTCGCCCTCGCGGTCGGCGGCATCACCAAGGTCGCCTACATCCGCGGCGGCCCGATCGACCGGTCGGCGCTGCGCCTGATCGGCCTGACCGGGTTCGTCGGCGCCGGGGTGGCGCTGCTGCTGGTGCTCGGCGGCGACCCCGGCACCGTGCCGGCGCAGGCGGTGGTCATGCCGCTCGCGCCGGTGCTCGCCGTGCTCGCGGTCCGCCGGCAGTGGGCGCACACGGCCGCCCGCCCCGGCCGGGCCGGCACCTGGCTGCCGTACGTCGCGGTCGCGGCCGTCGACGTGCCGCTCATCGCCGTCATCCCCGGCGTGCTCACCTGGACCGACAAGCTCGTCATCATCGCCTCGGTGCTGGTGACCGGGCTGGTCACGGTCCGGCAGTTCGTCGCGTTCCGGGAGAACGCCCGGCTGCTCGCCGACAAGCGGGTCACGCAGGAGCGGCTGCAGCACGAGGCGACCCACGACGGACTGACCGGCCTCGCCAACCGCGCGCTGTTCCGGCAGCGGCTCGGCGCGCAACTGGAGCACGGGGACGCGACGGTCCTGCTGGTCGACCTCGACGACTTCAAGACGATCAACGACTCGCTCGGCCACGACGTCGGCGACCACCTGCTGATCGCGGTCGCCGACGTGCTGCGGGCCGCCGGCGGCGCCGACGGCCTGCCGGTGCGGCTCGGCGGCGACGAGTTCGCGATCCTGGTGACCGGGGCGACCACCCTCGGCGAGACGATCGCGCAGCGGACCCTGGACGCGTTCACCGGCCCGCTCAGCCAGCACGGGCTGCTGGTGCACGCCAGCGTCGGCATCGCCACCGCACCCGCGGGCACCCCGCTGGACCAGCTGCTGCGCGACGCCGACGTGGCCATGTACGCGGCCAAACAGCGCGGCAAGGCCAACTGGGTGCGCTACCACGACGGCATGGCCCAGCCCGTGGCCGGTCACGCCCAGCTCGGCGGGGAACTGCGGCGGGCCCTGGAAGCGGGCGAGTTCACCGTGCACTACCAGCCGATCGTGGCGCTGCGGACCGGCCGGATCGTCGGCGTCGAGGCCCTCGCCCGCTGGCAGCACCCGACCCGCGGCATGATCCCACCGGCGGAGTTCATCCCGGCGGCGGAGAGCACCGGACTGATCGTGCCGATCGGCCGGTGGGTGCTGCGCGAGGCGTGCCGGCAGGCGGCGCAGTGGTTCGCCGAGTTCGGCCCGGACGCGCTGCAGAAGGTCGGGCCCAACGTGTCCGTCCGCCAGTTGCACGACCCCGACTTCGTCGCCGACGTCCAGGCCGCCCTCGCCGACTCAGGCCTGCCCGCTGACCGGCTCGTCCTGGAGCTGACCGAGTCGGCGGTGCTGCGCGGGCAGCAGGTCTCCCGCGCCCTGTTCCAGCTGCACGGCCTCGGCGTCCGCCTCGCCCTGGACGACTTCGGCACCGGCGAGTCGTCGCTGAGCCTGCTGCGCGCGTTCCCGGCCGCGATCGTCAAGCTCGACAAGTCGTTCGTCGACGGCGTCGAACTCGACGCGCCGGGCTCGCCGGAGGCCGACGCCCGGCAGGCGGTGGCGCGGGCCGTCATGCAGCTCGCCCTCGCGCTCGGCCTGGACACCGTCGCCGAGGGCATCGAGAACGGCGCGCAGGCCGACCGGCTGATCGAGCTGGGCTACTCGCTCGGCCAGGGATACCACCTGGCCCGCCCGATGCCGGCCGACGGGATGACCCGCCTCCTCGCCGCCCAGCGGGAACTCGTGGCCTGACCCGCGATGAGTTTCCCGCCCCCGCTTCGTATGGACTGATATGCAGATGCAGATCAAGACCAACGGTGTCGAGCTGTGCGTGGAGACCTTCGGGGATCCGGCGGATCCGCCGGTACTGCTCATCGGCATCACCATGATGAGCTGGCCGGACGAGTTGTGCGCGGCGCTGCGCGGGCGCTACGTGGTGCGCTACGACCTGCGCGACGCGGGCCGCTCGACGTTCGCCGACCCCGACGCGCCCGGCTACGACCTGCGCGACCTGGTGACCGACGCGTCGCAGCTCCTCACGACCCTCGAACTGGGCCCGGCGCACGTGGTCGGGCTGGGCGTCGGCGGGTTCATCGCCCAGCTGCTCGCGCTGGACCATCCCGGGCAGGTCGCGTCGCTGACGCTGATCTCCACCCGGCCGGTCGCGCCCGGCCCGGTCGACCCGGACCTGCCCGACCACGACCCTGAGGTGATGGGGCAGCTGTTCGGCCGCCCGGCGCCGGACTGGACCGACCGCGACAGCGTCGTCGACTACATGACCGGCAGCGCGCGGCTGCTGGCCGGGTCGCGGGGCTTCGACGAGGACGACGCCCGAGCCACGGCCGGGGCCGTCTTCGACCGGGCCGGCCCGACCGCGCAGGCGCAGCGGGCCAGCCACATCGGCAGCATGTTCGCGGCCGTCGACTGCCGGCCGCGGTGGCGGGAGCGGCTCGGCCAGATCACCGCACCGACCCTGGTGGTGCACGGCGACGAGGATCCGTTCTTCCCGCACGGGAACGGGGTGGCCCTGGCCGCGGAGATCCCCGGCGCCACGCTGCTCACCCTGCCCGACGTCGGTCAGGGCGTGCCGCGCGTGGCCTGGCCGGTCGTCGTGGACGCCCTGCTGCGCCTCTAGAGCTCGGCGCGGCGGCCCTGCAGGAACGTCCGCTCGGTGTCGTTGCCGGCCAGGGTGATCGCCTCGTCGTACGCGGCGCGGGCCTCGCCGGTCCGGCCGAGCCGGGCCAGCAGGTCCGCCCGCGTCGCCGGCAGCAGGTGGTAGCCCGGCAGGTCGACGCCCTCGATCGAGGCCAGCGCCAGCGCCGGACCGTGCACCTCGGCGACGGCGACGGCCCGGTTGAGCAGCACCACCTGGGTCGGCGACCGGGCCAGGAGCTGGTCGTAGAGCGCGAGCACCTGGATCCAGTCGGTGGCCGGTCCGTCGGTGTGCACGGCGTTGATGGCGGCCTGGATCTGATACGGGCCGGGCCGGTTGCGCTTGAGGCACCGGCGGACCAGGGCGTGGCCTTCGGCGATCAGCTCCTGGTTCCACAGCGACCGGTCCTGCTCGGTGAGGGTGACGAGCTCACCCGTGGGGCCCACCCGGGCGGGGCGCCGGGCCTCGATGAGGATCAGCAGGGCGAGGAGCCCGAGGACCTCGGGCTCGTCGGGCATCAGGTCGGCGAGCGCCCGGGCCAGCCGGACGGCCTCCAGGCACAGGTCGGTGCGGACGAGGTCGCCGGACGTCGACGCGTACCCCTCGTTGAAGATCAGGTACAGCACGGTCAGGACCGGTGGCAGCCGGGCCGGCAGCTCGGCGCCGCCCGGCACCCGGTAGGGGATGCCCGCGTCGCGGATCTTCTTCTTGGCCCGCACGATGCGCTGCGCGACGGTCGCCTCCGGCACCAGGTAGGCCCGCGCGATCTCGGGCACCTCGAGCCCGCCCATGAGCCGCAACGTGAGCGCCGTCTGCGCCAGCGGCGCGAGCGCCGGGTGGCAGCAGGTGAAGATCAGGCGGAGCTGGTCGTCGCGCACGGGTCCTACCTCCTCGGGCTCGTCGGGTTGATACAGCAGCAGCGCCTGGGCGTGGCGGGCCTCGCGGGTGGATTCGCGGCGCAGCCGGTCGATGGCCCGGTTGCGGGCCGTGGTCACGATCCACGCCCCCGGGTTGGGCGGCGGCGTGTCCCACTTCTCCAGGGCCACGGTGAACGCGTCCTGGACCGCCTCCTCGGCGATGCCGATGTCGCCGAGGAGGCGGGCGAGGGTGGCCACGCAGCGCCCGTACTCCGCCCGGTAGATGCCGTCGAGGTCCATGCTCAGGCGGGCTCGTCCTCGAACGGCCGCACCTCGACCGGGCCCCGGCACGCCTGCGAGCACTGCTCCGCCCAGCGCAGCGCCGCGTCGAGGTCGGTGCAGCGGATCACCCAGAACCCGCCGAGCTGTTCCTTGGTCTCGGTGTAGGGCCCGTCGGTCATCGTGGTGTCCCCGGTCCCGGCCAGCACGACGGTCGCGGTGTCCGGTGACAGCAGGCCGCCGCCGAAGACCCAGACGCCGGTGCGCACCATCTCCTTGTTGACCCGGTCGACCTGCTCGGAGGCGGTCTGCAGGTCGTCGCCGGCGGGCATGGGCACGTCGTAGTCGTGGTGCACGGACAACATGTACTGCTTCATGATCGGCTCCCGTTCGGTGGCAGGTCTCAGGCGGACAGGCGGCGCGCGACCGCGGGGATGACGATCGAGGCCGCGACCAGGTGCGTCAGCATCAGCAGCGCCTTGGTCGCGGGCGCGGCGTCCGCGATGACGTCCGGCACCAGCGACAGCGCCGTCAACGCCACCGTAGTGCGGACGAAGGCCCGGCGCGGGCGGGCCGCGAACCGGCGCAGCACGGTGGCGAGCACCAGCCCGACCAGCGAGAAGAACGCGGTCAGCGTGGCGAAGCCGGGCACCGGGATGGGCGCACCGGACACGTCGAGACTGATCCCGGCCGCGTGCCCGGCGGCCGCGACGGTGGCGGTGGCGACGCTGGCCACGGCCGTGGCGGCGGCACCGGCGAGCAGCAGCGAGCGCAGTGACGGCCGGCCGGCGGTGGTGTGCCGGGTGCCGGCCTGGCCGGCGGTGTGGGTCGTGGTGGTCATTGCGGCCTCCGGTGGAGTGCGGACCGGCCCTGCGCCGGTCTCTCACCTGGGCTACGAACGCACCCCCACCCCGATCGACAACCCGGCCGGAACTTTTTCCACAAACTTCGGCAGCTGCTCAGCGGCGCAGGTCGTGGCGGCGGTGGACGGTTTTCGACACCAGGCCCGACGGCAGCAGGCGCCGCAGCGGGAACACGACCGGCGCGTTGCTGCCGACCGCGTAGAACGCCTTCGGCCGGGGTGCCTCGACCGCCTTGACGATCGTCTCGGCGACCAACTCGGCCGGCACGCCCTTGCTCTCGTTGCGGTCGAGCGCGGCCAGCATCCGCTCGAAGTCCGTCCGGTGCGGCGAGCCCTCCGCCACGTACTTCGTGCGGCGCTCGCTGATCCCGGTGTTGATGGACCCGGGTTCGACCGTGGTCAGCCAGACGTTGAACGGCGTGTACTCGTGCCGGGCCCCGTCGCTGAACCCCTTCAACGCGGCCTTCGACGCGACGTAGGACGAGCGGTACGCGAGCGGGAACGACGCGAGCATCGACCCGACCATCACCACCCGGCCGCGCCGCCGCTCGCGCATGCCGGGCAGGAGCAGCTGGGTGAGCTGGACCGGCCCGAGCACGTTGACCTGGAACAGCCGGCGCAGCGCCTCGCCGGGCAGCTCCTCGAACGGCCCGGACTGGCTCTCCCCGGCGTTGTTGACCAGCACGTCGACCGGGCCGACGGCGGCGGCCAGCGCCTCGATCGACGCCTCGTCGCCGAGGTCCAGCGCGAGGAACTCGACGCCCTCAGGGCGCTGCCCGTCGCTGAGCGTCTCGGGCCGGCGGCTGGTGCCGACGACCCGGTAGCCCCGCCTGACGAGGGCGGCGGCGGTGGCCCGGCCGATGCCCGACGATGCCCCGGTGACCAGCGCGGTGCGATCCATCGCTGCACCATACCGTCGTGCCGCCGGGGCGTCCGTCGGAGCGTGGCCCCGGGCACGAAGCTGCGCCGGGGCCACCGTCCGCGTGCTACCAGCGCTGCAGCAGCGGCTGGCCGAAGATCAGCCCGTCGCCGTCGGGTTCTGACACCTTCAGCTGCGCGAGCGTCGCGCCGCCGGCGTCGGTCGCCCGCACCGTCAGCACCGCCGGTATCTTCGCGGTGATCACGCCCACGCCGTCGACGAGGGGTACCGTCGGCGTGCTGCTGCCGGTGAGCTGCAACTTCGTGGCGCCCGGCGGGGCGATCACCAGCAGCCGGTCCGACAGCACGAACGGGTTGGCCGGGTCGGGCAGCCGCACGACCACCAGATCGGCCGACGCCGCGACGGCGGTGGTGACGCCGGCGCGTGGGCCGTCCGCCGGCAGCGGGCCGCCACCGCTGTAGTCGAGCGGGCCGCGCGCCACCACCGTGGCGAACACGGGGTGCGCGTCCGTGCCGGTGAGCGCGCAGACCTGCACGCCGCCGCCCGGCGCCTCACCGATGAGGACCACGGTGGGCTCGGTGGTGCCCGGCGGGGTCCCGCCCCACAGCGCCCGGTGTCTGCTCACCGGCAGTCCCGGCAGCGACCGCCACTCCGCCAGGGCCTGGGTCACCAGGGCCGGGTCGGCCCGGCCGCGTTCGGTCACCGGCGGGCCCGTGAGCGTCGCGGGGGTTGCCGCGTCCGACGATCCCTGTTTGACGTCACGCACGATCCCGCCGCAGGTGAACCGCCACCACATGTTGATGTCGTTGCCGGGGCGCACGAGGTGATCGCCCTGGTCGACCCAGGTGCGGGCGACCGTGCCCGGCGACTCGAACCGCGCCTCCCGGGAGGTGGCGATCTCGCAGCCAGGCGGTGCCAGCGCCCACACGTACGAGTACGGCGGCTTGCCGGTGAGCTCGGCGCCCGCGGTGGAGGCCGTGAACGGGCGCAGGCCCTCGACGCCACCGCCGAACTCCCCACCGGCGAGGGCGGCCGTCGAACTTCCGGGCGGGCCGCCCGAACTGACGGACACGGCATGGGTGTCGTTGTAGTACGCCATCACGTACATCCGCGCCCCGCCGACATCGGCCAGCAGCAGCACCTTCACCCGGTCCAGCGCCGGGTCCACGTTCCAGAACCGCCGATTGGCGGCCAGTTGCCGGGTGAGGTCGGCGACCAGCGCGGTGTCGCCCGCGAGATTGCCGCGGGTCGGCGCGGCCAGCAGCTCGCGGGTCCACTGCGACGTGATCGGCGCGTTGATCGTCTCCCGCGCCGGGCCGACCGGCGGCGGCGTCGGGGGGACGTCCGGCGCGGGCCCCCCGGCGGTCGTGAGCGCACCGCCCGTCAGTGCCAGCACCACGGCGGTGGCCAGGGCACCCGTCCAGCGCCACTGCAGGCGGCGGCGACGGCGGGCGAGCAGGCGACGCATCGGATCCTGCGCGGGCCGCATGACGTCCGCCGAGCGGATCAGTTCCGCCCGCAGCCGGTCTTCTACTTCCGTCACTGCCCACTCCTTCGCACCGCAGGGTTCTCCAGGGCATCCACCGGCTCGCTCAGCAACGTCCGCAGCCGGGCCAGCCCCCGCGACGCCTGGCTCTTCACCGAACCGACCGAGCACCCCAGCACGCCGGCCGTCTCCGCCTCGGACAGGTCGTCGAAGTAGCGCAGGACCAGCACCGCCCGCATCTGCCTCGGCAGCCGGGCAAGCTCGGCCACGAGGGTGGTCCGGTCGGCCAGCCCACCGGCCGGGTCGGACACCACCGTGTCCGGCGGCCGGGCGCTGAGCAGCTCCCGCTGCAGCCGCCGCCACAGGCTGATCCGCTGGTTGACCATCGCCCGCCGCAGGTACGCCATCGGATCGTCGACCTCGTCCCACCGCGCCATGACCTTCAACAGGCACGACTGCACCAGGTCCTCGGCGGCGTGCGGCGAACCCGTCAGCAGGTAGGCGGTGCGCGCCAGCTCGGCGTAGCGCACCGCCACGAATTGCTCGAAGCCGTCGATCTCCACACCATCGCCTCTCCCTCATGACCCGTCACCGCACAGACGCGCCACCCCGTGCGGAGGTTGAAAAGCGATTTGAAGGGGCAACGCGACGGCGGCACGGTCTGGATGATGGCAGGCATGGTGACGTTGCGGCTCGGATGGCTGGCGCCGATCGCGGTGGGGGTGGGGCTCGGCGTGGCCTCCGTCTACGCCGACCGGGTCGACGGCACGTTGCGGACGGTGCTGCAGTTCCTGGCCAGCACCGGGTTCGCATGGGGCTGCGCGGCGTTCGTCGCGGCGTTCCCGGCGCGGACACGGGTCGGCGCGGCGGCCGCCGCGATCGTGGTCCTGTGCACGGCGACCGGCTGCTACTACGTGCTCAACCTCAGTGGCGGTGACTGGCTCGCGCCGGTGCTGACGGCGGCGGCGTACTGGATGCTGCTGTCGGTGGCCGGCGGGGCCGTGCTCGGCGTGCTCGCGCACGTGATCCGCACCGACCGGGCGCCGGTGGCCGCGGCGGCCGCCGGGCTGGCCTGCGGGCTGCTGGCCGGGGCCGGCGTCGACATCGTCGTCAGCCTGCTCGCCGTCGGTGACCACGGGCGGCAGCGGCTCGCCGAGGGGTGCCTGCAGGTCGTCGCGGGGGTGGCGGTCACCGCGTGGCTGTTCGGGCGGCGGCGCGGTCCGCAGTCGTGGCCGAGGTTCGCCGTCGCGGCCGTCGTGGCGTGCACCGTCAGCGGCCTGGCGTGGGGTGCGGTGGAGTCGGTGCCGGTGATCGGATTCTGACCGTCACGCCGCCGCGGCGACCAGGTCCAGCAGGCGGGCGCACCAGGCGTTGAACGGCTGCCGGTCGGCGCGCACCGGATGGATGCGGTTGCTCAGCACCGCCACGCCGTAGCCACGCCCGGGTTCGAGCCAGATCCGGTTGCCGACGAACCCGGACATGCCGTAGCCGTCCGGACCGGCGGACGGCCCGCCCAGCGCCCGGGTGGGCGCCAGCCACCAGCCCAGGCCGAAGCGCTCCCCGTCGCCGTTCGACGACCACTGCCGGCGGACCGCCCGGTGCAGCTCCGCGGTCGTCACCCGCTCCGCGAGCCAGTCCTGACCGATCCCGGCCAGCAGCCCGATCGTCGCGAACGCGCCCGCGTGCCCGGCGACCCCGCCCATCGCGGCGGCGTTCTCGTCGTGCACCTCACCGGTGATCAGCCGCCCCCGCCAGCCGCAGCGCTCGGTCGCCACCGCGGGGCCCGGCAGCGGCGGATAGCGCAGACCGCTGCGCTGCGCCGCGGCGGTGGCCAATGATGTGCCGGTGAGCGCCTCGGCCAGGGCGCCGAGCAGGACGAAGTTCACGTCGCTGTACACCGCGCCGGAACCCACCGGACGCTCCAGAGGCGTGCGCAGGGCGGCGTCGACGATCCGGTCGCGTCCCGTCAGGCCGGTGTAGAACGGGACGGTGGCGGGCAGGCCGGCGTCGTAGCTGAGCAGCTGGGCGACGGTGGCGGCGGCGAACGGCGCGTGCCGGGCGGCCGGCCAGGCGGTGTGCAGCGGCTGGTCGAGCCCGATCCGCTGCCGCGCCACCAGGTCGAGCACCTCGGGGACCGTCACGAGGACCTTGGTGAGGCTGGCCAGGTCCCACCAGGTGTCCCGGGTCGCGGCCCGGCCGGTGCCGAGGTCCGCGACGCCGTGCACGACCTCGGCGAGCCGCTCGTCCCTGGTGAAGACCGCGACCGCGACGGCCGGCATCGGCGCTTCGCGGGCGAGCGCGATGACCCGGTCGCCGAGAGACGTCACGGACCCAGTCTCCTCCGTTGCCCGGCCCGGCACATGGCGACACAATCGGCGGGTGCAGACCGACGGTTCGTCATGGGAAGACCTCACCGCGGCGTTCACGTCGAGCGGGCTGCCGGTCCCGCCGGTGCCCGGGTCCCTGCGACCCGCGCTGCGGGCGCCGCGGCCGTGGTGCTGGACCACGCGCGACATCGACCCGTTCCAGATGTACCTGTTCGAGCCCGGGTTCCTGGCCGACGTCCTCGCCGGCGATACCCCTGACTACGTCGCGGTGAGCCACGCGGGCCACGGCGTCAACTCCTACGCCGTCAACTACCACCTCGTGCACGGCCGGCTCGCCGTCCTCATGCAGGTCGGGTGGGGCGGGGTCTACACCGACAACGCGGACGCGGCCCGGCGCCTCGGCGAACTGTGGCGGCGCTGCGACGCGATGCTCGCCCACCGCGGGCCGGCGGACGCCGAGCGGGTCCTCTGCGTGTACAGCGGGCCGCGCGGGATCTCGGCGTGCGGGCCGGTCCCGGCCGGCGGCGGTGACGTCCACGAGTTCCTCGCCGCCCACTGCACCGACGGCACGGCGGCCTTCGACGTGGCGGAGCGGCTGATCGGCTGATTCGACACCCACCACCTGGCGCCGGCCGCCGCCGAGGCGTGCGTGCTGGCAATGCAGCGGTCGCTGCTGCCGTCGCCGAACCGCGACGTTGGGCAGCCTCAGTCGCTGCTGTCGAAGGCGTCCCCAACCCGATCGAAGGCGCCAGGTTGCGACGACGTCAACGCGGCAACCTCCTTTCGGAGCCTGGCGAACCGGCGCAGCAGGCGCTCCGACTCGGTGTCCAGCATGGCGGGCACCGGCACCTCGAACTGGACGATCAGGTCGCCCCGATCGCCGGTGTCAGCGGGCCGGCCGTGGTCGCGGAGACGGACCCTGGCGTCGGGCTGTGTGCCCGCGCGGACATGCACCTCGACGTCACCATTGGCGGGGCTCCTGACGAACAAAACTCGTGCCCAACGCGGCCAGGGCCATCGGCACCGACACCACCACATGCACGTCCAGGTCGTGCTCGGTGTAGGACGACGGCGCGACCGCCGCATTCTCGGCACGATGGGTCGCGAACTCCATGAGCGTCAGCCGCTCATAGGCAGTGAGGAACTTCGGTGTCGGGATGCCGAGGTGGGCGATCAGGTCACCCCGGCCGCTCCGGTGCAGGTGCGGCACGCCCTTGCCCGCTATGCGCACCGTGGCGCCGGACTGCTCACCGGGATGAACGTCGAACGTCACCTCGCCGTCCAGGGTCTGGATCGTCGGCTGGGTGCCGAGGGCCGCTGCGGCCATCGGGACGGTGACCCGGCAGTGCAGGTCGTCGTTCTTGCGCGTAAAGACGTTATGCGGGCGCTCGTGGATTTCGACGTACAGGTCGCCGGGAGGCCCGCCGCCGGGGCCGACCTCGCCTTGCTGGGCCAGCCGGATGCGCATGCCGTCCTCGACGCCCGCTGGGATCTTCACGGTCAGCGCGCGGCGGGTGCTGACCCGCCCGTCGCCCTCGCAGGTCACGCACGGGTTCGGGATGAGAATGCCCTGGCCCTGGCAGTACGCGCAGGTCCGGGGCGCGACACCGGCACCTTCGGACATGCGGACCTCACCACGCCCGGCGCAGGCCGGACAGTCATCCGGATGGGTGTCCGGCGCGGTGCCGGCGCCGGCACAGGCGGCGCAGACCACCGCGGTGTCGAACTCGATCGGCGCCTCGACACCGAACGCGGACTCCTGCAGGTCCAGTTCGAGGCGGAGGATCGCATCGGCGCCGGGCCGCACCCGCGGACGCGGTCCCTCGCCCAGCGACCCGCCGAGAAACCCGTCCATGATGCGCTGGAAGTCTTGGAACGGTCGCGTCTGGTCGGCGGCCGGCTCCGGCGGCTGTTCCACGTCGTCTGGGCCGGGCTGTGGGTCGTCGCCCGGGCTGCGGTGTGCCAGCAGGACGACCTGTCCGTCGGCGACGGCGGCGATGTCTCCCCGGTCGGTGACCGCGAGCACGCTGACCGGCCCGGAGACCGGCACGACGTCGAGCCGCCGCTGCTCCTCGACGTCCCAGATGACCACGGCGCTGCCCTCGGTGGTCGCGGCCAGCAGCCGGCCGTCGACGGTGAAGCACAGCGGCGCACGGTCGCCGCCCGGCAAGGTGATCGCGCTGCTCCCGTCGACGTTCATCGGCGCGAGCCGGTCGCCGAGGGGCACCGTTGCCAGCCCGAGAACGAATGACGTGGCAGTTCCGAAGTAGACATCCACGAGAAAGGCCGTGGCGGAGGGTCCCGCCAGGACCGCGAACAGCCGTCCGGCGACCGACGTGAGGCTCATGCCGCCCGCGGCTGATGCGCCGTGGACGCGGTCGGCGCGCACCTCGGCACCCGACATCGCGTCGTACAGCCGCAGCTCACCGTCGGACGAGAACGAGAGCAGCACGAGCCGTCCGGCATGGCGCCCGAACGCCAGTGCCTCAGTTCTGGACCCGTGCCCGGTGAGTGGCCCGGTCAGTGCCGTGCCCCGGTGCCGGTCGAGGAGGTGCACCTCGCCGGCCACATCGCCCACCGCGACGACGTCCGCCCCCTCCGCACAGGCCACCGCGGTGACCGAGCCGGCGAACGACCAGGCCGGCTGCCACGGCACGGGGGCCTGCCCCGGCGGGTTTGCCAGCCGCCACGCCGCGTCGCGGGCGCCGTGCCGCACCGCGCACAGGGCCAGCAACTGCCGTCGCAGCAAAGGATCCGCGGCCTCGAGCAGGTCGTCAGCGGTCAGCCACGGATGCCCGTCCAGCAGCGGCGCCACTGTGACGGGGTCGGCGTGGACCAGGAACTCGACGTCGTCGAGCAGCAGTGAGAGCTGGTCGGCGTCGGCGGCGTGCTGGGCGGCGTGGCGCAGCAGGTACGGCTCGGCGATGTCCCACCGGTGCCCGTCCGCACCGCTCAACGGCGCGAGCAGCGCGGCGAGCAGCAGTTTGGGGTCGACACCGCCGGTCTCGGTCCGCTGCACGGGATGGGAGCGCAGGTGGTCGGCGAGGCTCTGGTGGAACAGCCGGTAGAGCGTCGTGCCGTCGACGTCGGTCACCCGCCGCAGGTAGAAGCGGGCGGTGGCGAGCGCGGCCGCGATCTCGTCCGGCGGTGCCTCCTCGGGGATCTGCACGCCGAGGAACGCCCGGGCGGCGTGCCCGATGATCCGGGCCGGCATCCCGTCCCCGCGGGCGTGCGCGACCGCGGCGAGCACCGGTCGCAGCCAGCGCACTCCGGCGCGGACGGTCAGGTCGAGCTCCAGCAGGTCGGGCAGCGTCATCGGCACCCGACGGCCCAGTTCCGATGCCTCCGACACGTCCTGAATGGGGGAGTACCCGGTGACGAAATGGTTCGCGTACAGCCCGGCGACGAGGAACTCGCCCCACTCCCGGCGGCCGGACTGTTCGTCGGGTGAAGTGAGCGCGGTCGCGACCGCTACGGCGAACGTCTGCCGGGCGCCGCTGTAGGAGACCGTGTCGTAGGGCTTGTGCCGCCGGAGCAGGTCGCTGACGTAGTTCTCCACGTCGTAGCGGACCATCTCCGTCGGCACGTCGTCGAGATCAACGAGGCCGGCGGCCGCGAGGTCGAACAGCGGTGCGAACCGCTCCCATCGCCGCGTCGCCACCGGCTGTCGCCGCCGGCCACGGACATCTGCCAGCTCATCCGGGTGGCGGCGCCGGCGTGGCACAGGTCGAGCAGGAACAGGGTGCGGGGCGATCCGGGGGTGTCGACGATCCGCTGCAGCCAGTGCCCGACGTCGCTCAGGGAGTGGTGTTCGCCGTCGGCGCCGATCGCGTAGAGGGCGCCGGTCTCCGACACGTGTCCGTGGGTGAGCAGGTGGACGACGAGGACGCCGTCGGGGCCGAGGTCACGCGCTGCGGCCCAGATACCGTCGGCGAGGCGTTCCGCCGTGAGCGCCGCGACGTCCGGCGGTGTTTCGCACCGGTATCCGAACCGGGCCAGGACCGCCGTCATCGCCTGGACCCGGTCGGTGGCGAAGTCCAGCGGCTCCCACCGGGCGGCGGGCGCCTCCTGTCCCCGCTCCCGCCTGCGGCCGAACCGGCTGATGCCGATGCTCAACGCCTGCAGGTCACCCGACGGAGGCAATGGCACCTGCCACGACGCCGCTGTTGAGGTACTTCACGACCCGGTGGAAGTCGAACAGCCCGACGCTCTCGCGCAGGTCGGCGTCCACGGCGAACGACCCGGCGAGGGACGACGGCACCGCGACCACGTCACCGACGTCGGCCACGTTGACCCACCTGCGCACCCCCGGCGGCCGGCGCGGCACGGTGCCGGTGTGCGCCGCGAGCCGGTCCAGGACCACGTCGGGCATGGCCAGGGGCGAGCCGACGGTGAGGAACAGGTCGATCGGGAAGTCCCGGGGCGCGTGCAGTGCCTCGTACGCCACGACCGAGCCGAGCGAGTGCGCGACGACGACCTGCGGGCGGTGCGCCGCGACGGCCTGGATCACGGTGTCGCGGGCGGCGTGCCGGGCGGCGCCGTCCTCGTCGCGCAGGTAGGCGTCGACCTCGGTGAGGAACGTTGCGACGAACCACCGCATCAGCCGCGCGTCGAGGCCGAACCTGGCGGCAACCCACTCCGCGAACTGCTGCACCGGCTGGGTCAGATACCCCTGCGCGACCTCGGCGGGCGCGCCGAGCGCCTCCGCCCACCGCTGGAGCGCCGCGGCGAGCTCCGGCGGCAGCGGCAGGTCCCCGGCCAGGCTCTGCCCGGTCTCGCCGCGCAGGTGCGGCGCGTAGTAGGCGACCCGCAGGTCGACGCTGTCGGCGGGCACCCGCTTGCGCAACGCATCCGACCAGATCCACGCGAGGTCCTCGGCGGCCTGGTCGGCGGTGAGGTCTGGATCGTAGTTGCCCACGCCGTGGACGCCGACGATGCGAGGCACCGCAACCCTCCGCCCGCCGGGAATCTGACCCCGCAATGATAGTGCCGGCCGCCCGTGGATCGACGCGGAGAAGCGGTTGGATGGTTGCGGCGGCGTGGGGCAGTCGTCCTGGGACGTTCGGGGGAGTGTGCCGATCGAGGTCGGCGGGATGCGCGAAGACGGTCGGTTGTGACACGCCTGTCGCCTCAAGCTGTCGAGGCGTGTGGGATTTTGGGGAATCGATGACAGCTTTTGCTTGACAACCTCTTGCAAAGGATTGCAGACTCCCATGACAACGATGACAGACGAGAGCACGAACGGGAGCGAAGCGAGCGTGGGGGGCGTGGGGTGGGAACCCCCCACGGAACCGCTGGCGAAGCCTACGGAGCTAGAAACAGGAGGCGATCGATGGTTGCGACGATCTATGACGTCGCGCGGGCTGCGGGGGTATCGCCGTCCACGGTGAGCCGGTCGCTGTCCGTGCCTGACCTCGTCAACGCCGAGACCCGCCTGCGGGTCCAGCAGATCGCCGCCGAACTCGGCTACCGGCCCAACCGCGCGGCCCGAGGGCTCATCACCGGCCGGACCGGCAACATCGGGCTGATCGTCACCGACCTCAGCAACCCGTTCTTCCCCGAGGTGGTCAAGGGCGTCCAGGGCCGGGCCCGGGAATCCGACTACTCGGTGCTGCTCGCCGACACGGGGGAGGATCCGACCGTCGAGGTCGGGCTGATCCGCGCGCTGTGCAAGCAGGTCGACGGCATCGTGCTGTGCTCGTCCCGGATGACCGAGGCCGACCTCAGAGGCGTCACCGGTGACACGCTCACCGTCCTGCTCAACCGCAGGGTCAGCAAGGTCCCGGCGGTCACCATCGACAACGCCGACGGCATCCGCCAGGCCGTCGCCCACCTGCAGGCGCTCGGGCACCACCGGGTCGGCTACGTCGCCGGGCCGCGCACGTCCTGGTCCAACCGGGAGCGGCTGCGGGGGCTGCGGGCCGCCACCACCGCGGCCGGGCTCGAGCTCGTCGAGGTCGGCGCGGTGGCACCGCACTTCGCCGGCGGGGTCGCCGCCGCCGACCTCGTGCTGTCGGCGGGTGTGACCGCGGTGTTCGCCTACAACGACCTGATCGCGCTGGGGCTGCTCAACCGGTTCCGGGCGAAGAACGTCTCCGTCCCTGGCGACATCAGCGTGATCGGCGTCGACGACATCATGTTCTCCGAGATGGTCAGCCCGTCGCTGACCACCCTCGCGCAGCCCAAGGAGCAGCTCGGCCGGGTCGGTGTCGACCTGCTGCTGCAGCTGCTGCAGGACGCCGACCCCAGCGGCGCCGCGCGCCGCACCGTCACCTCGCAACTGGTCATCCGCAGCTCCACCGGAACGGCACCGCCAGCGCGCTGACGTGCCGCTCCGCTCCCATCTGCCGCCGCCACCCAGATGAACGGGGAGCACCCCCATGGCCACCATCATCGAGCTCGCCGTCCACGACGTCCGCTTCCCGACCGCCGCCGATGGCGACGGATCCGACGCCATCAACAAGGGCGACTACTCGGCGACGTACGTCGAGCTGCGCACCGACGCCGGGTTGACCGGCACCGGGCTGACCTTCACCAACGGCCGCGGCAACGAGGTCACCTGCCTCGCCGTCACGGCACTGCGCCACCACGTCGTCGGGCGGTCGGTCGAGGACATCTTCGCCGCGCCGGTGCAGTTCCTGCGCTCGCTCACCGCCGACGTGCAGCTGCGGTGGCTCGGCCCGGAGAAGGGCGTCATCCACATGGCGGCCGGGGCGATCGTCAACGCGGTGTGGGACCTGCGGGCGAAGCTCGCCGGGCTGCCGATGTGGGAGCTGCTGGCGACGCTGCCGACCGAGGACCTGGTGGCGGCGATCGACTTCCGGCACATCAGCGACGCGCTGACCCCCGACGAGGCCCGCGACCTGCTGGACAAGGGGGCGACCGGCTACGCGGAGCGGCTCGAACAGCTCACGGCCGACGGTTTCCCCGCGTACACCACGTCGGTGGGGTGGCTCGGGTACTCCGACGACAAGGTCCGGGAGCTGACCCGCAGGGCCGTCGCCGACGGGTGGACCGCGATGAAGATGAAGGTCGGCGGCCGCATCGACGACGACGTGCGCCGGGCCCGGCTGATCCGCGCCGAGATCGGCCCCGACGCGCTGCTGATGATGGACGCCAACCAGGTCTGGGACGTCGACGAGGCGATCACCAACATGGCCGCGCTGTCGGCGGCCGACCCGGCGTGGATCGAGGAGCCGACGCACGCCGACGACGTCCTCGGCCACGCCCGGATCGCCCGGGCGGTCGCGCCGATCCCGGTCGCCACCGGTGAGGTCGCCGCCAACCGGGTGATGTTCAAACAGCTGCTGCAGGCCGGCGCCATCGGCGTCTGCCAGGTCGACGCGTGCCGGGTCGCCGGCGTCAACGAGGTCCTCGCCGTGCTGCTGATGGCCGCCAAGTTCGGCGTTCCGGTCTGCCCGCACGCCGGCGGCGTCGGCCTCTGCGAATACGTGCAGCACCTGTCGATCTTCGACTACCTGCGGGTGTCCGGCTCCCTCGACGGCCGGATGATCGAGTACGTCGACCACCTGCACGAACATTTCACCGACCCGGTCAGCGTGGTCGGCGGCCGCTACCGGCTGCCGCGCAGGCCCGGGTACAGCGTGACCCTGCAACCGGAATCCCTGCGCCGTTACACGTTCCCCGACGGCGAGGCGTGGCGGGGCGCGCGCTGATGCGAACATCCAGCGCCGGATCGGTCCGCCAACCTGATCCGGCAACGCTTCCGACCTGGAGGACTGATGCGAACATTCACACCCCGAAGGCTGGCCGTCGCCGCCGCCGCGATCCTCGCCACGGTGACCGTGGTGCTGGTCGTCGTGCGGGTGCCGGCCGACGCCGCCGTCGGATCGACCATCAAGAGCGTCGCGTCGGGCCGCTGCCTCGACGTGGTCGGCCAGTCCCAGACCGACAAGGCCCTCGTCAACATCTACGACTGCAACGGCCAGGCGAACCAGGCGTGGACCTTCACCGCCGCCGGCGAGCTGCGGGTGTACGACTCGCCGAAGTGCCTGGACGTCGCGGGCAACGACACGACCGCCCCGGCGACGGCGCAGATCTACACCTGCAACGGCGGGCAGAACCAGAAGTGGCGGATCAACACCGACGGCACCATCACCGGGGTCCAGTCGGGCCTGTGCCTGGACGTGACCGGCGCCGCCACCGCCAACAGCACCCCGGTCGCGCTGTGGACCTGCAACGGGCAGAGCAACCAGAAGTGGACCACCACCGCGGGTGACACGCAGCCGCCGACCGTGCCCGGCAACCCCCGGGTCAGCAACCTGGTGTGTGACGCGGTCACGTTCTCCTGGAACGCCTCGACCGACAACGTGGGTGTCGCGTTCTACGACGTGTTCCACGACGGGCAGCTGATGAAGTCGGTGACCACCCTGTCCACCGACCTGACCGTGGTCGCCGGGGTCACCTGGGGCCTGTACGTCAACGCCCGCGACGCCGCCGGCAACGTGTCCCAGGCCAGCACCACGGTGCCGATCACGCCGCCGCAGTGCCAGGCCGACACCACCCCGCCGACCGCGCCGACCGGCCTGACCGGGTCCGCGTCCGGCACGACCGTCACCCTGCGCTGGACCGCCGCCACGGACAACATCCAGGTCCGCGCGTACGACATCTACCGCGACAACGCCAAGGTCGGCACCATCACCGGCACCGCGACCACGACCCCGGCGACCACGTTCATCGACAGCGCCCTGGCCGCGAACCGGACCTACGCCTACCAGGTCGTCGCCCGCGACGCGCAGGCCAACCAGTCGCCGCGCAGCAACACCGCCAACGTCACCACCGGCGCGGCGTGCGGCAGCTCGGTGTGTTCGGTGACGCAGATCGGCACCGACACCGACATCCCGTGGGGCCTGGTCACCCTGCCCGACGGCACCATCCTGTACACCCGCCGCGACGCCCACGACATCGTCCGGCTCAACCCGTCGACCGGCGCGAAGAACACCATCGGCACGGTGCCGAACGTGCAGAACACCGACGGTGAGGGCGGACTGCTCGGCCTGGCCATCTCCGGCAACTACGCCAGCGACCACTGGCTGTACATCATGCACACCTCGCCGACCGACAACCGGATCGTGCGGATCAAGTACGAGAACGGTTCGCTCAACACCGGCAGCGAGCAGATCCTGCTGCAGGGCATCCTGCGCAACAAGTTCCACGACGGCGGCCGGCTGCGGTTCGGCCCGGACGGCAAGCTGTACGCCAGCACCGGCGACGCGCAGAACGGCGACAACGCGCAGAACATCAACAGCCTCAACGGCAAGGTCCTGCGGCTCAACACCGACGGCAGCGTCCCGTCGGACAACCCGTTCGGCAACTACGTGTGGAGCTACGGGCACCGCAACCCGCAGGGCCTCGCGTTCGACTCCCAGGGCCGGCTGTGGGAGCAGGAGTTCGGCAACGCCGTCATGGACGAGACGAACCTGATCACCAAGGGCGGCAACTACGGCTGGCCCGCCTGCGAGGGCACCAGCGGCACCTGCGGCACCGCCGGCTACATCGCGCCGAAACGCACGTACCCGACCGCGGACGGCTCCTGCTCCGGCATCGCGATCGTGCGCGACGTGCTGTACATCGCCTGCGAACGCGGCACCCGCATGTACCGCGCCGTCATCTCCGGCACGTCGCTGACCAACGTGCAGGCGTACTTCAACGGCACCTACGGCCGGCTGCGCACCGTCGAACCGGCGCCGGACGGCGGGCTGTGGCTGACCACCAGCACCACCGGCGACAAGGACAGCATCCCCAACAACAGCAACGAGAAGCTCTTCCACGTCACCCTCGGCAACTGACGGGAGCGCCACCATGGACATCAACCGTCGCAACGTGCTGGCGCTCGGCGCCGCCGGGGCCGGCCTGACCGCGCTCGGCGTGGTGCGGGCCCAGCCCGCCGGCGCCGCGCTCGCCGGGCCGGTGACCGAGACCATGTACCTCACCGGCACCGACGCCGACAACACCGTCCCGTGGGACTTCCAGGTCACCGCCGGGCGCCGCAGCGGCGAGTGGAGCACCATCCCGACCCCGTCGAACTGGGAGTTCCACGGCTTCGGCAGCTACAACTACGGCGGCACGCTCGTGCCGGAGGAGAAGGGCAACTACCGGCACACGTTCACCCCACCGGCCGCCTGGTCGGGCCGGCGGATCTTCGTGGTGTTCGAGGCCGCCATGACCGACGCGGAGGTGAAGGTCAACGGCACCTCCGCCGGCGCGAAGCACCAGGGCGGCTTCTACCAGTTCCGCTACGACATCACCGGGCTGCTGCGGCCCGGCCAGTCGAACCTCCTCGAGGTGACCGTCAGCAAGGAGTCGTCGAACAACTCGATCAACGACGCCGAACGCCGCGGCGACTTCTGGAACTTCGGCGGCCTCTTCCGGCCGGTGACGCTGCAGGCGTTCCCGGCGGCCCGGATCGACCGGGTCGCGGTCAACGCGAAGGCCGACGGCACGTTCACCGCCGACGTCACCCTCGCCGGGGTGACCGCGGCCGGCCGGGTCACCGCACAGATCCGCAAGCTGGACGGCACCGCCGTCGGCGGGTCCTTCTCCGCCAGCGTCGCCAGCGGCGCGACCACGGTGCGGGTGAGCACCACCGCGTCCCAGCCGGCGCTGTGGACCGCGGAGACTCCGAACCTGTACCAGGTCGAACTCACCCTCGCCAACGGGTCCGGCGCGGCGCTGCACAGCACCGCGACCCGGTTCGGGTTCCGCACGATCGAGGTCCGCACCGGCGACGGGATCTACGTCAACGGCAAGCGGATCGTGCTCAAGGGCGTCAACCGGCACACGTTCTGGCCGACCCTCGGCCGGGCGTCCAGCCCGCGGCTGGCCCGCCAGGCGATCGGGCTGATGAAGGACATGAACATGAACGCGGTCCGGATGTCGCACTACCCGCCGGACACGTTCTTCCTCGACCTGTGCGACGAACTCGGCCTGTACGTCCTCGACGAGCTCACCGGCTGGCAGCGGCGCTACGACGAGAACGTCGGCGCGCCGCTGGTCGCGGCGATGGTGCGCCGGGACGTCAACCACCCGTCGATCCTGTTCTGGTGCAACGGCAACGAGGGCGGCTGGAACACCGCCCTGGACGACGACTACGCCCTCTACGACCCGCAGCAGCGCAAGGTCCTGCACCCGTGGACGACGTTCAGCGGCATCGACACCAGTCACTACCAGACCTACACCAGCACCGCGAACAAGGCCGCGGGCAGCACCATCTTCATGCCGACGGAGTTCCTGCACGGCCTGTACGACGGTGGCGCCGGCGCCGGGCTCAACGACTACTGGAAGGTCATGAACGGCGCCCAGCGCTCCGCCGGCGGGTTCATCTGGGCGTTCGCCGACGAGTCCGTGGCCCGCGACGACCGCGGCGGCGCCATCGACACGTTCGGCAACCGCGCACCCGACGGGATCCTCGGCCCGTACCTGGAGAAGGAGGCGAGCTTCGCCACCGTCCGGGACATCTGGTCACCGATCCAGCTCAACAGCCCCGACTACTACGCCAACACGTTCCCGTCCGCGTTCGACGGCACGACGAAGATCCAGAACAGGTACACCTTCACCAACGTCAACCAGCTCCGCTTCACCTGGCAGCTGGTGAAGTTCCCGAACCCCGGGGCGGGCACCGGGCACACCGTCACCGCCGAACGCACCTTCACCGGCCCCGACGTCGCACCCGGCGGCACCGGCTCGCTGGTCCTCGGGCTGCCCGCGGACTGGCGCGAGCTCGACGCCCTCGGGGTCACCGCCACCGACCCGACCGGGCGCGTCATCACCGGCTGGCTGTGGCGGATCAAGAAGGCCGCCGACTACCGCAGCCGCATCGTCGTGCCGGTGTCCGGGTCGGTCACCGCGACGGAGAACACGACCGGGGTCACCCTGGCCGCCGGTGGCCTCCGGGTCACCATCGGCAAGTCCAACGGCCGGTTGACCGCGGTCAGCCGCGACGGCACGGCGGTGTCCCTGACCAACGGGCCGGCCCTGTCCGTCGGCACCGGCACCTTCACCGGCCTCAGCCACTTCAAGGACGGCACCGGCTGGGTCGTGCAGGCCAACTACACCGGCGACCTGACCTCGGTGCGGTGGCGGCTGGACAGCAACGGCTGGCTGCAGCTGGAGTACCGCTACCACCGCACCGGCAACCACGACTACCTCGGCGTCAACTTCGACTACCCCGAGTCCAAGGTGCGCAGCCTGACCTGGCTCGGCGACGGTCCCTACCGGGTCTACAAGAACCGGCTGCGCGGCGTCACCCCGGACGTGTGGACCAAGCAGTACAACAACACCGCCACCGGGGCGAGCGGCTGGCAGTATCCTGAGTTCAAGGGGTACCACGCCCGCACCTGCTGGGCCCGGCTCGGCACCACCGAGGGCACGATCACCATGGTCGCCGCCGAGGAGGGGCTGTTCCTGCGCCTGTTCACGCCTGCCGTCGGACCGGACCCGCAGACCGCCACCGCACCGTTCCCGGGCGGCAACATCTCCTTCCTCGACGGCATCGCGCCGATCGGCAACAAGTTCCACGGCGCCGCCTCCGTCGGCCCCGAGAGCCAGCCGAACGTTGCCGCCGGGGACTACCACCGCAGCGTCTACTTCCTGTTCTCAGCCTGAGCGCTGCCCCATGGCCCCGTCCCGGGCGTGCGCCGCCACGCCCGGGACGGCCCTCATCGCACCACCCGGGCGGTCCGCCAACCGCCCGGCGGCACCCTGACGGAAGGCTTCACCATGCGAAGCAGCATCAGAAGGCTCGGTATCGCCGGGCTCGGGCTCGCCCTCACCGCCGCCATGACGCTGGTCGGCACGACCGCCGCGCACGCCGAGTCCAACGGCGGCGTGCGGGTCATGCCGCTCGGCGACTCCATCACCGACGGGTTCAACGTGCAGGGCGGCTACCGCAACGGGCTGTGGCAGCGGCTCGCGAACGCGGGCGTCCTCACCGACTTCGTCGGCTCGGGCTCCAACGGCCCGGCGTCCCTCGGCGACCACGACCACGAAGGCCACTCCGGCTGGCGGATCGACCAGCTCGACGCGAACATCGCCGGCTGGATCCAGGCCGCGAACCCGCGCACCGTCCTGCTGCACATCGGCACCAACGACATCGGCCAGAACTACGACGTGCCCAACGCGCCGGCCCGGCTTTCCGCGCTCATCGACAAGATCCGGACCTACGCGCCGCAGGCGCACATCTTCGTCGCCCAGATCACCCCGCTGGGCAACACCGCCAACGAGGCGAAGGTGAACACCTTCAACGCCGCGATCCCCGGGATCGTCTCCCAGAAGGGGCCGCTGACGCACCTGGTGGACATGCACACCGGGTTCACCGTCGCCGGCGACATCGCCGACGGCATCCACCCCAACGCGGCCGGCTACGACAAGATGGCGGCCCGCTGGTTCGCCGCGCTGCAGGCCGCGTCGGGCAGCCTCAGCACCCTGGCAACCCCGCCGACCGGCAGCGCCGCGCTGCTGTCCAACCCGCAGTCGAAGCGCTGCCTCGACGTGTCCGGCGCGAGCATCACCCCGGGCGCCCAGACCCTCATCTGGGACTGCCACGCCGGCGCCAACCAGCGCTGGACCCGCACCGCCGCGGGGGAGCTGCGCGTCTACGGCGACCGCTGCCTCGACGTCAACGGCAACGGCACCGCCAACGGCACGAAGATCACGATCTGGACGTGCAACGGCGGCGCGAACCAGCGGTTCACGTTCAACGCCAACGGCTCCATCGCCGGCGTGGGCTCCGGCAAGTGCGTCGACGTCAACGCCAACGGCACCGCGAACGGCACCGTCGTGCAGCTGTGGGAGTGCAACGGCACCGGCGCCCAGACCTGGTCCGCCCGCTGACCTGCTGTTCCTGAGAGGCCCCCGTCAGTGCCGGTGCGTCGCGTCGGCGTGGCGGGGGTCCCCGGGATGTTCGTAGCCCGGCTCGAGGCGGACCAGCGCCGCGCACCGCTCCTCGAGCCAGCCCACGAACCGCCGCTCGGCGTCCTCGGCCCCGAGCCGGGCCGCCAGGGCGTCGCGTTCCACGGCGTAGTCCTGCGGATGCCGGTCCCGGTTGCGCTGGAAGTAGGCCCGCGTCTCGGCCTCGTCCGCCGGCACGGGCGGCGCCACGCGGTCGCGCAGCACCCGGGCGACGGGGTGCGCGGCGATGACCGCCGCGACCACCCCGCCGGTGCGCAACGCGTCGGCGAGGCGCACCGGGCGCGGCTCGCCGGCACCGGCGGACAACCCCAGCCGCCCGGCCTCGTGCTCGACGACCCCCTCGACGGTGAGCACCTGCACCAGCCACCGGCGCAGGTTGCGGCCCTCGGCGGTGGCCGGGTGGGGGAGCCGCGCCGCGTACGGCCCCCGCCGCAGCGCGTCGAGCCGCTCGTCGACGGCGGCGACGGCGATCGGCCGCCCGGCGACCCAGGCGGCAACCCCGGTCACGCCGTCACCTCGACGGTGATCGGCTCGGTGTAGTGCAGTTCGCCGCCGTGCGCGATCCGGCACAGCGCCCACCAGCGGCCCGGACCATGACCCGTGAGGACCCGGACCGGCAGCCGCAGCGTGGTCCGGCCGCCAGCGGGCAGATCCACCAGCGCCGCCGGTGCGGGGAACAGGTCCCACGTGTGCCACGGGCTGATCAGCTGCACCTCGACCGAGATCGGCCCGGCCGCGTCGGTGGCGAGGTCGAGCGCGACCGCCGTTTCCTGGCCTGGCCGCAGCACCAGGCCCGACGGGTCGCTCCAGCCGGCGGTCACGGTCTCCGGGCCGTCGGCGCCGACGAGGAGCCGGGCCACGTCCTCGACGCCCCGTTCGGTGCGGGCCCGCAGCCAGTACACGCCGGATCCGGGCCGGTCCGGCGGACGGACGACGACCTCGTGGCGGGTGTGGCCGCCGGGCGGCAGGTCGTAGGGGAACGCCGCGGGCGCGGCGTCCCAGCCCGGCGGCACCACCAGCTCGACCGTGCCCGCCGCCCGGTCCACGGTCAGGTCCGACGACACCGTCACCGTCACCGGGACCGGCCCGTCCACGACGGACACCGGCGGGTCGAGGTGCACCGTCACCGGCAGGTTCCCGGTCGGTGCGGGGCCGGTGTTGTGCAGCCAGTACTTCGCATACGCGGGCTCCGCCGGTGCCACGGCAGCGGTGATCCGGCCGACCCGGACGGCGGCCTGCGCGATGTCGGCGCCGCCGAGGGACAGCAGCACCGCGCCGTCCCGCACGGGCAGCGGGTCGCCGGGGGCCTCGAGGAGGTTCGTGGCCGTCGCGCCGGTCGCCGGCGTCCACAGCCGCAGCCGCACGTCCGCGGGGCGCCCCGCGGCCTCGTAGAGCCGGACCGTGACGCTGTCGACAGCGGTGACGGCGGCACCCGACGCGAGGGGGTTGCCGGTCGGCTTGAGCGCCGCCACGACCACCTCACCGTCCGACTCCACCGTCACGTAACCGCCCGATGCGGCGGCGGTGCCGTCCGTGACGCGGGCGTGCAGCGGGTGGTTCACCTCGTGGCCGTGCCGGACCAGGCCGGTGGCGCGCCAGTCGCCGGCGCCGGCGACGAGCGCGGCGTCGAAGGTGTGTGTCCAGTGCTGCTGCTGGAACGTCGAGCCGTCCGGGGCGGTGCGCCGCGGCGGGTCGATCCACACCCCGGAGGGCCAGCCGGTGCAGGAGCGCAGCAGCGACAGGTGCAGGGCGCCGGTGGTGTCGACCGCGAAGCCCGGCACGCCCCGGTTGACCAGCGCCACGGTCCGGTCGTCGAGGTCCGGGTCGGGCAGATCGGTGAGCGGCTGGGTCACCGGCACGACCCCGGTGGCCAGGTCCGCGCACAGCGTCTCGAGGTCGTCGACGGTGATGAGCACCGGCAGGTCCAGCACGCCGGTCAGGTCGGCGTTGGGCAGCCACACGCCGGTCAGCGCCTTCGCGGCCGGCACCAGCACGCGGGCCCGGCCGTGCGCGGCGAGCTGCCGGCCGACCTCGTCGGCGTAGCCGGGGCCGGCGGCGGCGAGGACCGCGGCCGTGAACGCGGTCCGGCCGACGCTGATCCGCACGTCGGGCAGGTTCGAGTCGACGGCGAGCCGGCCGTAGCGGGGGCCGTCCGGCCGGGACGTGGTGGCGGTGACGCCGCGGCGGACCAGGGCGACGGCGAGGTCCCGGACCGCGGGCCGGTCGGCGTCCTCGGCGACGATCTCGGCGATGCCGAACGCGCGGGTGTGCCGGCGGGTCCCGGCGAGGTCGTGCACGTCGACGCGGGCGGTGCTGGAGACCGCGAACCAGTGCTGCGCCGGGTTGTCGAGGGTCCACGGCGCCTGCTCGGTGTCCACGTCGATGAGGCCGAACCCGCGGCCGACGACGGCGTTGCCGACCTCGCTGACCGGCAGCCCACCGGCGACCGCGGCCGGCCAGCACAGCCGGACCAGGTGGTCCTCGCCGGTGAAGTCGTCGACCTTCGTGGTCACCTCGAGCCGGTCGCCGCCGTGCCAGAGCGTCAGGGTCTGCGTGTGGCGCAGCGGGCCGGTCCCGCCGGTGACGGTGATCCGCTGGCCGAGCGGGCTGTGCTCGACCCGGACGGCGTCGGCGGGCCGGCGGGCGGAGCCGTGCGTGGCGGGCCCCTTCGGCAGCAGGTGCCACGGGCCCTCGTGGAAGCGCGGATGGGCGGAGTACTCGTCGTAGACCAGCAGCTCGTTGCCGACCCGCCCGGGCTGCAGCAGCTCGCGGCCGGTGCGCAGGTCGACGAGGCTGGACACGCAGCCGCCGCGGGCCGGGTCGACGGCGACGCGGTAGACCTCGTTCTCGATCACCGGCGCCCCGCCGGCCTCGCTCCAGCCCACGACCTCGCCGTGCGCTGTCAGCGGCCAGGCGCGGTAGCCCAGCGCCGGGACGTCGTCGGCGCGGAACACGACGTCGGCGGCGGCAAGGGTGCCGTCGGCATGCCGCCGGACGTGTTCCAGCAGCGCCGGCCGGTCACCGACCGAGACGCCGGCCGGGCCGGGCTCGGGGAACTCGACGGGGACCCGCACGAGGTCGGTGCGCGGCCACGCCGAGGGGTTGAACACGACGATCCGCCGGCCCGGCCCGCCCCCGCCGATGCTGGACGAGGGCGGGCCGAGCCGGCGCAGCGCCCCGTCGAGCACCGACGCGGCCAGGTCGTGCGCCTCCCGCCAGCCGGCCAGGAGGTCCAGGTACACCTGGTCGGACTCGCTGCCGGTGATGGCGTCGTGGTGCGCGCCGTAGACCAGTTGCCGCCACGCCTTGTCGACCGCCTCGTGCGGGAACCCGGCGCCGTGCGCGGCGGCCACGGTCGCGAACAGCTCCGCGTCCACCAGCAGCGCCTCGACGTGCCGCTGCGCCTGCTTCGTGTCGATGAACGACACGTCCTTGCCGGTGTAGACCGGGTTCATGTCCCGGGTCTGCGGGGACGGAGTGAAGCCGGGGGTCGCCCGGACCGCGGCGAAGAACTCCCTCGGCAGGCCGCAGACGAAGCGCGGCGACACGTACCTGGCGTTCCAGTCCCGCTGGATCTGCGTCACCCACTTCGCCGGCGGTGTGTAGTCGGTCCCGACGGGCAGCAGCACGTTGCGGGTCGCGGCGACCTGCTTCAGCAGCAGGAACAGCTCGTACACGTGCTGCTCGGCGCCGGCCAGGGTGGGCTGGGCGTCGATGTGCCAGCCGGCCGAGTAGTGCGCCGGCATGTAGTGCGTCAGCACGCCACGCCCCGACGGGGAGATCCATTCGAACTCGGAGCTGAACTGCATCGTCGACGGGTCGCCCCAGCCGTCGCGGGGCTCGTGCGTCCACAGCATCGGCCCCCACTGGTGGAACGGTCCCCGGGCCCACGACGAGGAGTCCAGCCCGGCGTCGGCGACCAGGCCGGGGAACTGCGGGTCGTGCCCGAAGACGTCGAGCTGCCAGGCGGTGCGGGGGTCGCCGCCGACGACGTCGCGCTGGAAGCCGATGCCGTGCACCAGGTTGCGGATCGTCGACTCGGCGGAGGTGAGGTTGGTGCTCGGCTCGTTGTAGGTGCCGCCCATGAGTTCGAGCCGGCCCTCCTCCAGGAGGGTCCGCAGGTATCGCCGGTCCTCGGGGTGGCTGTCCCAGTAGGGCTTGAGGTAGTCGAGCTCGGCGAGCACGAACTTGTAGTCGGGGTCCCGCCGGGCCGTCTCCAGGTGCAGCCGGACCAGGTCGAAGCCGGTGTGCTGGAACCCGGCCCGGAACTCGGTGCCCAGGCGGCCCGCACGGTCCCACATCGCCGTGTAGGCCGCCTGGGTGTTCCACCAGACCGGGTCGTAGTGGAAGTGCGACACCATCCACACCGTCCACCCCGGCTCGGCCACGACGAGGGTCGCGGCCGCGCTGTGCCCGTCGCCGGTCGTGACCTCGATCGGCACCACGGTGCCGGGCGGCGCCGTGCACTCGACGCCGACCTCCACCAGGGGTCCACTGTGGACGTCCGCGTGGCCCCGGACGCCGTCCCCGGTGATGTCCAGCCTTCCCGGCCAGTCCGTGACCTCGACGCGGACGACCTGCAGCGGGCCGGTGACGAACAGTTCGGTGCCGGTGACGGCGAGGATGCGCATGCAGCAGGACCTTTCAGCCTTTTACCGCGCCGGTCAGGCTGAACGCCCCACCGAGCACTTTGGACAGTGCGGAGTACAGCAGGATCACCGGTGCGGTGTAGAGGATCGAGAACGCGGCGAGCTGGCCGTAGGCCACCTGCCCGTACTGCGAGAAGAACGTGTAGATGGTCACCGACGCCGGCTGCTTCTCGGGGCTGAGCAGCAGGATGAACGGGACGAAGAAGTTGCCCCACTGCAGGACGAACGTGAAGATCAGCACGACGGTCAGGCCCGGGACCATCAGCGGCAGCACGATGCGCCACAGCGACTGGAACCAGCCGGCCCCGTCGGTCCAGGCCGCCTCCTCGAGGCTGACCGGGACGCTGTCCATGAAGTTCTTCATCATCCAGACCGCGAACGGCAGTGACGACGCGGCCATGAACGCGATCGTCGCCGGCACCGAGTCGATGAGGTTGAACCGGCTGTACATGGCGTAGACCGGCACCATGACGGCGGTGATCGGCAGGCCCGTGGCGAACAGCACGACGTACAGGAACGACCGGCCGAAGCTGGTCCGGTACCGCGACAGCGGGTAGGCGGCGAACACGGCGACGAGGACCGTCAGCAGGGCGGTGCCGCCGGAGATGACGAACGAGTTCCACATCGGGATGAACACGGTGTCGGCGTCGAGGATGTCGGTGAAGTTGGCGGCGGAGACCTCCCAGGTGATGTCGGCGGACATGGCCGCGCCGGGCTGCACGGAGGCGACCAGCAGCCAGCCGAACGGCAGCAGGAACGCCACCGCCACCACGGCGAGGGCCAGGTAGACCGGCAACCGCCTGATCATGCCGCCACCTCCGCTGCGCTCCGGCGTCGGCCTGACCCGAACCTGAGCCTCCGATGCCCGGTCACTCCGCTGCGCTCCGGACCCGTCATGCGTCCTCCAGCTTGATCAGGCGCAGGTAGACCAGCGAGAACAGGGCCCCGATGAGCAGCAGCACCAGGGCCATCGCCGTGCCGTAGCCGAGTTGGTAGAACTTGAACGACTGCTGGTACATGTACAACGGCGTGGTCTGGCTGGCGTTGCCCGGACCGCCCCCGGTCATTACGTAGATGAGCCCGAACGCGGCGAGGGTCTGCAGCGTGATGAGCATCAGGTTGCTCACGATCGAGCGGCGGATCATCGGCAGCGTGATGTGCCGCAGCCGCTGCCACGCCGAGGCGCCGTCGACCTGCGCGGCCTCCACCAGCTCCGGCGGCACGTCGGACAGCGCCGCGGAGTAGACGAGCATGGAGAAGGCCGTGCCGCGCCAGACGTTGGCCAGGATGACGGCCAGCATCGGCGTGGTGTAGAGCCAGTTCTGCTGGACGCCGACGTGCTGCAGGAGCTGGTTGAGCGTGCCCGTGCGGTACAGGAAGGCATACCAGCAGAAGCCGGCGACGGTTTCCGGCACCGCCCAGGCGGCGATGATCAGGCCGGTGACGACGGTCCGGGCCGTCCGGCCGCGACCGCGCAGGAGCAGCGCGATCAGCAGGCCGAGCGTGTTCTGCCCGATGACCGCCGAGCCGACGACGAACACGAGGGTGAGCAGCAGCGAGTGCAGGAACGCCGGATCCTGCGCCATCCGGGTGAAGTTGTCGGCCCCGACGAAGTCGACGGTCACGGACCCGGTCAACGCCATGTCGGTGAAGGCGGTGTAGACGCTCCACAGCATCGGCCCCGCGAAGAAGACCACGAGCAGCAGCAGGGCGGGCAGCAGTGGGGTGAACCGGCGCAGCATCGGCGCTACTTGACCTTGTCTGGTCCGACGACCTGCTTGAGCTGGTTGCCGAACGCGGTGACGGCCTGCTGGGGGCTCTGCTGGCCGGTCATGACGGCCTCCATCGCGACCTGGATCGCATTGGAGACCTGCGGATAGTCCGCGTACGCGGGTCGGAAGTGCGTGACGGAGACCAGGTCAGTGAAGAACTTCAGGGACGGGTTCGCCGCCAGGTACGCCGGGTCCGCGGCGACGTCGGCGCGCTCGGCGATCTGGCTCGCGGCGATGTCGTAGGCGAGGGTGTTCTCCTTGTTCAGCGCGAGGCTGACGAAGTCGAACGCGGCCTGCTTGTCCTTGCTCTTCGACCCGACCGACAGCACCCAACCGCCGGACATGCTGGTCCTGCCCGGCGCCTGGCCCTTCTGGGTCGGCATCGCGGCCAGGCCGAGCACGGTGTTCCACTGCGGCCACGGCTTGGAGCCGCTGGGCAGCCAGGTGCCGCTCTGCCAGGAGCCGTCCAGTGCGATGGCCAGCTTGCCGCCGGGCAGCAGCTCGGTGCTCAACCGGCTGCCGAAGTTGGGGTCGAGCGCGTCCTGCGGGGTTGGGGCGAGCCCCTCGCCGTAGATGGTCTTGATGAAGCCGAGCGAGTCGAGCATGCCGGGGCTGGACCCGATCCACTTCTTGCTCGCGTCGTCATACAGGGTGTCCTCGGTGCCGTACAGCAGCATCTCCAGGCCCTGCATCGTGGCGGCCTCGCCGGCGGCCTTGCCGGAGTAGACGTTGAGCGGGATCACACCGGGCAGCTTGGCCTTGAGGGTGCGGGCCGTGGCGAGGATGTCGTCCCAGGACTTCGGCTCCCACGGCACGGTGATGCCGGCCTGCGCGAAGAGGTCCTTGTTGTACCAGAGGGCGCGGGTGTCGGTGCCCATCGGCACGCCGTAGGTCTTGCCGTCCAGGGCCTTCGCGGCGGTCTTGGAGGCGTCGGTGAACTGGCTCCAGTCCGGCCACTTGGCGAGGTAGTCGTCGATCGGGGCGAGGAAGCCCGCCGCGATGTCGGTGTTGACGAGGAACGTGTCCTCGTACATGACGTCGGGCGCGGTGTTCGCCGAGCGGTTCATCAGCGACAGCTTGGTGTAGTAGTCGTTCTCCGCGGCCTCGATCGGCACCAGCTTCACGGTCGTGCCGGGGTGGGCCGCCTCGTACTGGGACTTGACCTTCTTCATCTGGTCGTCCATCTGCGTGAACGCGCCGAACTTCTGGTAGGCGACGGTGACGGTCTTGCCGCCGTCGCCGGAGCTGGAGTCGCACGCCGCGGCGGCGGGCAGGATCAGGGCGGACAGGGCTGCAAACGTGACGATGCGTCGCATCGCTGCTCCCGGGGGTCTTGGCGGAACCGGTGACGGAGCTGTATGAGAACGTAATCAGAGAACGTAATCAGATAATCTGGGCCGGTCAATCCCTGAGGAGGTCCGGTGACGTCGAGACGACCGACCATGCGTGATGTGGCAGTGCTGGCCGGGGTGAGCCCCGCGACGGTCTCGAGGGTGGTCAACGACGAGCGGTACATCCGCCCGGAGACGCGCTACGCCGTCGAACGCGCGATCACCGAGCTCGGCTTCCACCGCAACGAGCTCGCCCGCGGCTTACGCCCGGGTCAGACCACCGAGACGATCGCGTTACTCATCGAGGACCCGGCCAACCCGTTCTGGTCCGGGGTCACCCGCGGCGCCGAGGAGACCGCCCGCCGGCACCAGCACATGCTGGTCGTCGGCAGCACCGGGCAGCGCTTCGAGCAGGAGCGCGACCTGCTGCGCGACCTGGTCCGCCGGCGGGTCGACGGGCTGCTGGTCACCCCGACCGCGCACGATCACGTCGACCTGCACGCGGAGCTGGCCCGCTGGGCGCCGATGGTCTTCATCGACCGGGTGCCGCAGGGCGTGCCGGCCGACTCGGTGGTGCTGGACAACTACGGCGGCGCCCGCGAGGCCGTCGCGCACCTGACCGCGCAGGGGCGCCGCCGGATCGGCTACATCGGCGGCGACCCGGCCGTCTTCACCGGCGCCGACCGGCTCGCCGGCTACCGCCGGGCGGTCGAGGACGCCGGCCTCGGCTACGACCCGGTGCTGGTCAGCCTCGACAACCACACCGTCGAGGCGGCCCGCGCCGCGGCGACGGCACTGCTGGACGGCCCGGCCGCCGCCGACGCGATCTTCGCCGACAACAACCGGATCTGCGTCGGGGTGCTGCACGCCGTCGCGGGACGCGACGAGATCGGCGTCGCCGGCTTCGACGACCTGGAGCTGGTCGACCTGCTGCCCCGGCCCGTCCCGCTGGTCACCTACGACACGGTCGAGCTCGGCCGGCGCGCGGCCCAGCTGCTGTTCGGCCGGATCGCCGGCGACACCGGGCCGACCACGCAGGTCCTGCTGCCGACCAGGCTCGTGCTGCGGGGTGGTCGCGCACAGTGACCGGCACGGTGCCGGGCAGCAACCGATTGCGGTCACTGTCCTGACAACGTTGACATCGGTCCAACGTTGCCCTTCTATGGGTGTTGTCGCAGTTGTTCGATCTGGTCCGCCAACCACATCGAACCGTGCCGGCGCCCGCGCCCACCCCCGCGCCCGCGTCGCCCTTCAGGTTGGCCTCCTCCCGATCGTTCCGCCAAACATCGAGGGAGAACACGCCCATGCAGCACCACGCCCCCCGCAGCCGAATACCCCGCAGCATCGCCGTCCTCGCCGCCGCCGCGCTCGCGATCACGGCCGCCTCCGTCGTCACCGCGGCGCCCGCCAGCGCCGCCACGACCACCGTCAACATCAACGGCGGGATCGTCGGGCGCACGTTCGACGGCGTCGGCGCGATCAGCGGTGGCGGAGGCAACTCCCGCCTGCTGATCGACTACCCCGAGCCGCAGCGCTCACAGATCCTCGACTACCTGTTCAAACCCAACTACGGCGCCGCCGTGCAGCTGCTGAAACTGGAGATCGGCGGCGACGCCAACTCCACCGACGGATCCGAACCGTCGCACCAGCACGTGCGCGGCGACATCAACTGCAACGTCGGCTACGAGTTCTGGCTCGGCGAGCAGGCCGTGGCCCGCAACCCCAACATCAAGCTCGTCGCACTGCCGTGGACCGCACCTGGCTGGATCGGCGGCGGCAACTTCTGGTCCCAGGACATGATCGATTACGACATCTCGTGGTTGAACTGTGCCAAGGGCCACGGGCTGAACATCAGCTACCTCGGTGGCTGGAACGAACGCGGCCACGACAGCACCTGGTACAAGAACCTGCGGTCGGCGCTGAACAGCCGCGGGTTCGCGGGCGTGCAGATCGTCGGCGACGACAGCGGCTGGAGCATGGCCGACGAGTTCGGCGACACGACGCTGAAGAACGCCGTCGGCGTCCTCGGCAACCACTACGTGTGCGGCTACCTGTCCCAGGCCGACTCGTGCAGCACCACCTCCAACGCCCGAAACAGCGGCAAACCGTTGTGGGCCAGCGAGTTCGGCTCCCAGGACGACAACACGGGGGTTGTGCCCTACATCCGCACCGTCAACCGCGGCTACCTCGACGCCGAGATCTCCGGTTACATGAACTGGCCGCTGATCGCCGCGATCACGCCGAACCTGCCGTACTCGACGGTCGGGCTGATGGACGCGGGTTCACCGTGGTCCGGTGCGTACCGGGTCGGCAGGAACCTGTGGGCCAACGCGCACTACGCCCAGTTCACCCAGCCCGGCTGGAAGTACCTCAACAGCTCCGCCAGCGGCTACCTCGGCGGCAACCGCGCCAACGGCAGCTACGTGTCGCTGAAGTCGCCGAACAACAGCGACTACTCCACGATCTACGAGACCAGCGGCACCACCTCGACGCAGACCGTCAACGTGACCGTGTCGGGCGGGCTGAGCACCGGGACCGTGCGGGTCTGGTCGACCGACATGGGCTCGTCGAACCCGTCGTCCTACTTCGTGCGGCAGGCCGACATCCAGCCCAGCAACGGCTCGTACACCCTCACCATGCAGCCGAACCGCATCTACACCCTGACCACCACGTCCGGCCAGGGCAAGGGCACCGCATCGAGTCCGGCCTCGTCCTCGCTGGGGCTGCCCTACAGCGACAACTTCGACGGCTACGCCGTGCGGAAGTCACCGCGCTACTTCGAGGACATGCAGGGCTCCTACGAGACCCGCGCGTGCGCCGCCGGCCGCTCCGGCACGTGCCTGCAGCAGGTCGCGCCGCAGCGGCCGATCAACTGGCAGGACGACAGCGACGCCTACACCCTCGTCGGCGACCCGGCATGGAACAACTACACCGTCAGCCTGGACGTCAACATGCAACAGGCCGGCACCGTCACCCTGCTCGGCCGGGCCAACACCCAGCTGCGCCCGCAGAACCGGCAGGCCGCCTACCAGCTGCGGGTCACCAACACCGGCGGCTGGTCGATCGTGCGGCACGGCACCGACAACTCCAACACCACCCTGGCGTCCGGCAGCCGCGCCGCGCTGGGCCTCAACACCTGGCACAACCTGAAGCTCGGCTTCTCCGGCACCCAGATCACCGCCCAGATCGACAACGCAGTCGTCGGCACGGCCAACGACGGCGCGTTCGGCGGCGGCATGGCCGGCGTCGGCGTCGTCGGGTACCAGACCAACCAGTTCGACAACCTCAGCATCACCCCCAACGCCGGCCCGGTCCTCAGCGTCCTGCGCGGCGCCGAGTCCGGCCGTTGCGTCGACGTCCCCGGTGCCACCCAGGCCAACAGCACCCGGGTCGCGTTGTGGGACTGCAACGGCGGGACCAACCAGCAGTGGGTGGCCACGGGATCCCGGCAGCTGCAGGTGTACGGCAGCAAGTGCCTCGACGTGAGCGGCGGCAGCACCACCGACGGCGCGGCGGTCATCATCTACGACTGCACCGGCGGCACCAACCAGCAGTGGACGGTCAATCCGGACGGCTCGGTCGTGGGGGTGGGCTCCGGCAAATGCCTCGACGCCACCGCGCACGGCACCGCCAACGGCACCCTGCTGGAGATCTGGACCTGCAACGGCGGCGCCAACCAGCGCTGGTCGCGGACCTGAGAGGAGTTCTTTGATGCGAAGGATACTGATCGTTGTTCTCACGCTCGGCCTTTTCCTGGCCGGGTCCGCGGGCGTCGCATCGGCGGCGACGCCGGCCTCCAACAGCGTCGGCGTGCTGATGCAGTCCTACAACGCCAACACCGGCCGGATCGGCAGCGACTGGTGGACCAGCGCGGTGTCGCTGAGCACCGTCATGACGTACCGCCAGGCGACCGGTGACACCCAGTACGACTACGCGATCTCCGGCGCCTACGCGAAGAACCCGGACTTCACCAACGAGTTCATCGACGACACCGGCTGGTGGGCCCTGGTCTGGATCCAGGCCTACGACATCACCGGCAACCGCGCCTACCTGACCACCGCCGAGAACCTCGTCAAGTACATGCACAACTACTGGGACGGCACCTGCGGCGGCGGCGTCTACTGGAAGACCGACCGCCAGTACAAGGCGTCCATCGCCAACGAACTGTTCCTCGCCGCTACCGCCGGCCTGCACAACAGGATCGCTGGCGACAGCACGTACCTCGGCTGGGCCACCGCCGAATGGAACTGGCTGCGCGGCAACGGCGTCATCAGCAACAACCTCGTCCGCGACGGGATCACCATCCCCGGCTGCGGCTACAGCACCGCGGTGTACACGTACAACCAGGGCGTCGTGCTGCAGGGCCTCATCGAGCTCAACCGTGCGACCGGCGACGCGTCGCTGCTGACCACGGCCAGGTCGATCGCCACCGCCGCCGTCGCCCGCTTCAACCGCAACAACGTCCTCTACGAGGGCTGCGAGCCGAACTGCACCGGCGACGGCCAGGCGTTCAAGGGCATCTTCATCCGCTACCTGCGCGCCCTGGCGGTCTTTGTGGGGACGACCCAGTACGACGGGTTCATCACCACCACCGCCAACTCGATCCTGGCCAACAACACCAACAGCGCCGGCCAGCAGGGCAACTCGTTCGTCGGGCCGTTCGCCCTGTGGAGCCCCACCACGCAGGCGGCCTCGGCGGCGGCGCTCATCGCCGCGCTCGGCAGCACCACCCCGCCGGCCAGCAACGTCCTGCGCGGCGCCGAGTCCGGGCGCTGCGTCGACGTCCCCGGCTCCACCCAGACGAACAGCACCCGGGTCGCGCTGTGGGACTGCAACGGCGGGACGAACCAGCGCTGGGTGGCCACGGGATCCCGGCAGCTGCAGGTGTACGGCAGCAAGTGCCTCGACGTGAGCGGCGGCAGCACCGCCAACGGCGCGGCGGTCATCATCTACGACTGCCACACGGGCACGAACCAGCAGTGGACCGTCAACGCTGACGGCACCGTGGTCAGCGTCGCCTCCGGCAAGTGCCTCGACGCCACCGCGCACGGCACCGCCAACGGGACGCTCCTGGCCATCTGGACCTGCAACGGCGGCGCCAACCAGCGCTGGTCGCGCAGCTGACCTTCGTAGCGGCCCGTCCCGCTCCGGCGGGACGGGCCTGCTCGAAGTGCGCAACGAGAAAGACGACATCGAGCTGCACTGATCAATAGAGTGCGGCTCATGGCTGGTGACGGCACGGCGGTGGTGATCGGCGCGAGCATGGGCGGGCTGCTGACCGCCCAGGTGCTCAGCGCGCACTTCGCACAGGTCCTCGTGGTGGACCGGGACACGCTGCCCGGCACGCCCACCCATCGCCGATGCGTGCCCCAGGGCCGCCAACTGCACGTGCTGCTGTCGCGCGGGCGGGAAGCCCTGGAGGAACTGTTCCCGGGTCTCTCCGCGCAGCTGAGCGACGCCGGGGCGCCGATGGTCGACCTGCACGGGCAGGTGCACTGGTGCAACGACGGCTACCCGATGCGGCGGGCGCCATCCGACCTCATCGCGGTCGGGGTCAGCCGGCCGCTGCTCGAGCACACCGTCCGGGAGCGGGTCGTTGCGCTGCCCGCGGTGCAGCTGATCACCGGCGCCGACGCCGTCTCGCTGCTCACCGGCGATGGCACCGTTCTGGGCGTGCGGATCTGCCCGCTCGGCGAACTCAAGCAGTCCTATGACATCACGGCGGATCTCGTCGTGGACGCCGGCGGCCGGGCCTCGCGAAGCCCACGGTGGCTGGCGCAGCTCGGCTTTCCCGTGCCGCGCGAGGACCGGGTCCGGGTCGACGTCACCTATGTCACCCGCGTGTACCAACGGGATCCATCGCACCTCGACGGCATGCTGGGTGCGCTGACCAACGCGGTCCCCGGCGCACCGCGGGCCGGGATCGCCGCGGCGCTGGAGGACGACCGGGTCGCGGTCGCGCTGAGTGGCATGCTCGGTGAGCAACCGCCGACCGACGACGCGGGCATGGCGGCGTTCGCCGACTCGCTGTCCGCACCGCACATCGCGACGATCGTCCGGGACGCCCGGCCGGTCAGCGACGCCGCGACGATGCGGTTCCCGGCCAGCGTCCGGCGCCGGTACGAACGGCTGCGCCGGTTCCCGTCGGGATACCTGGTCGTCGCCGACGCGCTGTGCAGCTTCAACCCGATCTACGGCCAGGGCATGACGGTCGCGTCCCTGCAGGCGCTGCTGCTGCGCCGGCTGCTCGCCTCGCGGCCAGGGTTTGGCAACGGGCTCGCGCGAACCTTCTTCCGGGACGCCGCGAGGATCATCGACGCGCCGTGGTCCATCGCGGTGGGGACGGACCTGCGGTTCCGCGAGGTCCCGGGACGCCGCACCGCCCGGGTGCGGGTCACCAACGCCTTCGTCCACCGGCTGCACGCCGCCGCGACCCGGGACGCCACGCTCGGTGCCGCGTTCCTGCGCGTGGTGAACCTGGTGCGGCCACCGGCGTCGCTGCTGACGCCGGGCACTGTGCTGCGGGTGCTCCGCGGATCCCTGCGCAGGCCCCGCCCGGCCGCCGCCGTTCCGCAGCGCGCTGCGACGAGGGTATGACGGCCGTGCCGTACCTGGTGCCGCCACAGCGCTGGCAGCTGGCCCGTGCCGCGCTGCGCGACGCCGGCGACCGGTTCAGGTCGCTGCTCACCGACGGGCGCGCCCGCAGCGCGATGGCGACCGCCGACTGGACCGTCGCGGATTCGGCCGCGCACGTGCTGGGCATCGCGATGATGTACGTGTCCCTGGTGGAGCACGGCACGGCGACCCTGGACGTGCCGGACCTGGAGGCGGCCCTGGACACCGTCAACGTGGACACGGTGGCCGACCTCAACGCTCATGTGCTCTCGCACTACGCCGAGCGTGATCCGGACCGGCTGTCGGAGCTGCTCGGCGGGTCCGTCGACCGGATCCTGGCCGCGACGGGGTCCATGCGGCCGGAGGCTCCTTTGCGGTGGCTCGGCGACTCGCGGGTGCCCGTCGCCGGAGTCGTCGCCCACCTGGTCAACGAGTTCCTGGTGCACGGCTGGGACATGGCCCGCGCGTTGCGCCGGCCCTGGTCGATGCCGGATGGGCACGCCGCCCTGTACTGGGAGCTGTTCTTTGTCGGCATGCTGCACCACGACTACGGCGCGCTGCTGAACACGTCGCTGCCGATGCCCCGCCGGCCGATCGCGGTGCAGTTCCGCTCGGCGTACACACCTTCCTCGACGGTCGTCCTCGGCGACAAGCGGGTATGGCTTGCGCCCCCGCAGGATCCGTTCGACGTCCGGGTGACGTTTCGACCCGCCGGTTTCAACCTCATGCTCTTCGGCCGCATCGGCACGGTGACGGCGGCGCTGCGCCGGGACGTCGTCGTCGGCGGACGCCGTCCGTGGCGGCTGCCGGCGTTCCTGCGCGTCGTGCACATGCCCAACGCGAGGTTCGCCCCGCCGCGAGGTCGGGGCCGCAGGTAGGAACGGCCGCATCACCGACCATCACCGCCCAGGCTTTTCGCGCGGGCGGCGACCGCGTCGAGTTGTTCGGAGCGCAGCGGCACGAGCGCGCAGACGAGCTCGCCGAGCGCCTGGAAAGCGGCGAGGTACTTCAGCAGGGGCGCGTCGACCGGCGGCACCGAGTTCGGGTGACCCGCCATCGCATCGACGTCGTCGCCGCGCAGGCCGAGCGCCGCAGCGATGCCGAAGACCCGCTCCACGGCCGGCACGCGAGCGCCGTGCATCATCATGTTCACTGTGGTCTCGGCCGACCCCGTGATCCTGGCGAGCAGCCTGCGGTCCACGTTCCGCAGGTGCATCAGCCGGCCGAAGACGGGGCCGAAGGTGGGTTCCGCCAGAGCGGGGATGCTCTTTCGGTCGTCCGAGCCGGGCTGCCGCGGTAGCGACCGGGCGTATTCACACAGCTCGGCGATGACGTCGTTGCTGCAGGACCAGGCTGCGCGCAGTACCGCCTCAACCTGCCGATGCGCCCGAAACTCAGCGGGCGTCAGCGCCGCCGGGATCTCATGCCCCGCGATGGCAAGCACGTCGACGTGCCGCAACCGGAGCGCGACCGCAAGCTCAAGCAACTGCCCATCCCGCGGCACGGCGACTCCCCGATGCGCACAGAGGCGCTCAAGCGGGCTCCCCGTGGTGTCCACAACACGCGGTGGGACAGGCGCATTCACAACCGTGGACTTTAGTACGACAGTCGGCGTGCGCCTGTTGTTCGTCGGGCAGACCCTCTGGATGGTTCAGCCACCAGCCCGGACCCCAGCGCAGCACCTTGCCGTAGATCGTCAGGGTAAGGCCCGACTCGAAGTCCCCGGCGGGGCGGCGAACCGCACGCACCAGGGGATCGCCATCTCGTCGCCACTCGTAGCGTCCAGCACCTGGCACGTACTCCTCGTGGTGCTCGGCGAAGCAGTCGATGAAGACCCATCCGGACATGTCAGCTGGGGCGTAGCAGAGCACACGCTTGTCGACGATGAGGCTTGGCGATCCGAAAGCAGCCTCGACCTCGCTGCGGCGAACGTCGTGGCCATCGAATCGCTCGCGGATGCCGCTGGTGAGGCGGTCCCACTCGCCTGCGTCGAGTAGCCGCTCTGCATCGATTCACGCTACCGGTCACGCTCCGGTTGTCAGGCACCGGCCAACGTGGGGGAGTTCGTCAGGGCCTGGGAGGTGCCGGTCCCCTGGCGACGACGGCGCGGATGCCGGCTGAGGCGAGGTCACCCCGGGCTTCCTGCCGCAGGTGCGCGTCGACGAGCAGCAGCACGCCCGATGCGCCGGTGATGACCTCGTGCGCGGCGAGCCGGTGCCACGCCGTGTGATCCGTGTAGCAGACGACGCGGGCGGCGGCGGCCAGCACGGCGCGGTTGAGCTCGGCGGTGCCCGCGTCGACGTTCGCCGGCCGGCCGTTCGGGGCGATGCCGTCGAACTCGACGAACCCGGTGTCGATGCGGAGCGAGTGCATCGTGCCCGCCGCCAGGGGACCGGTCAGGCCCTGCGTGCCGGTGAAGACGCCGCCGGTGAGGATCAGGGTCTGGTCGTCACGCTGGTGGGCCCGGAACACCTGGGCGACCGGCAGGGAGTACGTCACGACCGTCAGCTCCGGCACCGTCGTGAGGTGCTCGGCGAGCAGCTCCGAGATCGGCCCGGCCGGCAGCGCGACGACCGTGCCGGGTGCCACGACGCGCGCGGCGTCGGCGGCGATCGCGGCGCGGGCGGTCTGCCGCACCAGCACGGCGGAACGCAACGGTTTGCGGCTGCGGGCGGTGCCGGGGCGCCGCACCGCGCCGCCGTGCACCCGGGCCACCAGGCCGGACGCGTCGAGCATGGTCAGGTCGCGGCGGATGGTGCCGGGCGAGACGCCGAAAAGGTCGGCCAGCTGCCGAAGTTGCGCGCCGCCGTCGCGGTCGACGATCTCGAGGATGGCGACCTGTCGTGCCGATGCCAGCATCGATCCAGCTCCAGTGCGTCGACGTGGTCGCCCACGTGTTCCGGCATGTCAGCGTTGTCATGGCGCCATCTGGGTTGTCCAGCGCGGCGACGTGACAGTTGTTCCCGGGACCGCAAAGGATTGTTGTCCCGGTCGAAGGCTTGTTGTCGCGGTCGGAGGTCGTTGTCGTGGCGGAACGTCTGCTGTTCCCGGCCGAAAGCGCGGCTCGTCCAGCAGCCGAAACGCCCCTGTCGGCGGCCGGAACGGCTTACCGGCAGCCGGAACGCCTTGTTCAGCGGCCGGGAAACCTTGCCGGCGGCCGGAATGGGGCGGTCAGCGGTCGGTCGGTGGGCGGCGGCTGGAGGCGCGCGGGATCAGGCGGGTCGGCAGGATCACCCAGCGGGCCGTGCTGGTGTAGCCGTCCAGGCGTTCCAGCAGCAGGCGGGCGGTCTGCCGGCCCATGTTCTTCGGGTCGTGGGTCACCACGGTGACGCCCAGGATGTCGCCCATGTCGAGCTCGTCGAAGCCGATGAGCGCCGGTGGCGCCGGATGCCGGTGCAGGACCCGCAGGGCGCCGGTGGTGATCCGGTTGTTGGTCGTGAAGATGGCGGTGGGTGCGGGGTCGCGGCGCAGCAGATCCAGAACCGCCCGCTGTGCGGTGTCCACGTCGTGGGCGTCCTCGATCAGGTGGTCCCGCCAGCCGGTGACGCCGGCGGCCTGCAGGGTGGCGCCGAAGCTGGTGACGCGTTCCTGGTTCGTGCTGAGCCGGGACAGGTCACCGACGATGCCGATGCGGGTGTGGCCGAGCTCCAGCAGGTGCGCCGCGGCCTGGTGTGCGCCGCCGCGGTTGTCCAGCAGCACGGCGTCCGCGGACAGGCCGACGGGCGGGCGGTCGACGAAGATGAACGGGATGCCGTGGCGGTGCTCGGCGGCGAGGTGTTCGTGTGAGGGCAGGGTGGAGGCGACGACCAGGGCGCGGACCCGCCGCTCGAGCAGCGCGTCGGTGAGCCGCTGCTCGGAGCGGGTGTCCTCGTCGGTGTTGACGGTGACGAGCTGCAGGCCGCGGAAGCGCACCTCGCGCTCCAGCCCGCTGGCCAGCTTGGAGTAGAACGGGTTGCCGAGGTCGCCGCCGAGCATGCCGATCAGCGTCGAGGTGTTGCCGCCGAGGCGCAGTTCGCGGGCCATGCCGTTGGGCCGGTACCCGAGTTCGTCGGCGGCCTGCTGGACGCGCTGGCGGGTCTCGTGGGCGACGTAGCCCTCGCCGTTCAGCGCCCGGGACGCGGTCTTGATGGACACGCTGGCCCGCGCGGCGACTTCCACCAGGCCCGGGCGCCCGGGCCGGCCAGGCCCTGGGGCGTCCTCCGTCATGGCGCAGAGTATGCCAGCGTGCCGCCGGCCGCTCGCAGGGAGACATGCGATCATGCGCGGTCCCTCCAAGAAACAAACGGCCGACGGCAAAGCAAAGCAGCAAAGGCTCAGCCCTTGGTGGATCCGAGGGACAGCCCGGCGATGAACTGCTTCTGCAGCGCCACGTAGACGATGAGGGTCGGGATCGCGGCGATCAGCGCGGCCGCGGCGATCATGTTCTGATTGGCGACGAACTGCCCCTGCAGGTTGGCCAGGGCCGAGGTGACGGGGCGTTTGTCGCCGGTGGAGATGAGCGTGATGGCCCAGAAGAAGTCGTTGTAGATCCAGGTGGTGAGCAGGGTCGCGAGGGCCGCGAGCGCCGGCCGGCACAGCGGCAGGGTGAGCCGCCAGTAGCGGGTCCAGACGCCGGCGCCGTCGACGATCGCGGCCTCGTCGAGCTCCGCGGGCAGCGTCTTCATGTAGTTGCTGAGGACGAACACGCAGAAGCCGAGCTGGAAGGCGACGTTGATGACGATCAGGCCGAGGTACGAGTTGTACATCAACCCGCTCTCGCTGAGCCAGTGCGGCAGCGGGATCGCCAGGTACAACCGGAACAGCGGCGTGATGATGACCTGCTGCGGCAGCAGGTTGCCGGCGGTGAACAGGATGAGCAGCGCGATGTTCCAGCGGAACCGCAGCCGGGACACCACGTAGGCGAACGACGACGCCAGGAACAGCGTCAGCAGGACCGCCGGGACGGTGATGTAGAGGGAGTTGAGGAAGAAGTGCCACATGTCGGACTGGTTCCACGCGGCCTGGAAGTTGTCCAGCGTGAGCCGGTCCGGCAGGGAGACGTAGCCGTGCGCGTTGGTCTCCTCGATCGGCCGCAGCGCGACGTACAAGGCGAACAGCACCGGCGTCACCCAAAGGACGAGCATGACGATCATGAACACCTGCGCCGCCACGCTGCCCAGCCGGGAGGGTTTCATTTCGGAGACTCCTCTCGCCGGAACGCCTGGTACAGGAAGATCGTGATCGGCACGAGGGAGATGGCGAGCAGGATGACGCCGAGGGTGGAGCCGAAGCCGATGCGTTGGGTTTCGCCGACGATGTTCTGGGTGACGGCGACGGACAGCAGTTCCAGGCCTTTGAGCGGGTTGCCGCCGGAGGTGATGTACACCAGGTCGAACGCGCGCAGCGACTCGATGACGGTGACGACCATGACGACGATGTTGATGGGTCGCATCGCTGGGAAGATGACCCGCCAGAAGGTCTGCCAGCCGGTGGCGCCGTCGATCTGGGCCGCCTCGCGCAGCGCCGGGTCGACGGCCTTGAGGCCGGCCAGGTACAGGATCATGACGTAGCCGGCCTGTCTCCACGAAGCTTCGACCAGCAGCGCCCAGAGGTTGAGCGAGGGGTCGCCGAGCCAGTCGATGAGGTTGTCGTCGGCGGTGCGGTCGATGACGGAGTTGATGAGGCCGTAGTTGGGGGAGTAGATGAGCTCCCAGATGATGCCGATGAGGGCCAGGGACAGCATCACCGGCAGGAACAGCACGCTCTGGTAGATCCGCGAGCCGCGGATGCCGCGGTCGATGACCACGGCGAAGAGCATGCCCAGCGGGGTGGCGAAGCCGGCGAAGACCAGCAGCCAGATGATGTTGTGCTGGACGGCCGGCCAGAAGTCGGGGTACGTGGTGAACGCCTGGCTGTAGTTGTCGACGCCGTTGAGGCAACCGGGTTGCGGGATGCCGGGCACCGACGGCAGCGAGTCGCAGGACTTCAGCTGGACGCTGCCGACGCCGGTCCACTTCGTGAACGACAGCCCGACCGAGGCGAGGGCGGGGAGCCAGATGAAGGCCGCGTCGATGATCAGTGGAACGCCGAGCATCGCCGCGACGACCAGGCCGTCGCGGCGATTGAAGCGTTTGGTCCTCTTGCTCACTTGGTGAAGATGGTCTTGGCCTGGTCCTCCGCGCTCTTCTGGATCGACGCGACCGTTTCAGGGGTCGGGCTGTCCACGAAGGTCTGGATCGCCTTGATCATGGCGGTGGCCATGTCGGGCACGGTGTCGCGGTCCATGAACTGGGAGACGTTCTTGCACTTGGCGATCTCCGCGACGGACTTCTTCTGGATCTCGTTGTACGTCGGGGCGACGAGGCCGTTGGCGAGGCCGACGTCCCAGTGGTCGGTCTCCAGGAACTTGGCCTCGGCGGCCGCGGTGCCGATGTACTCGAGGACCGCCTTCGCCGCGGCCGTGTTCTTGCCCTTCTTCGGCAGCATGAACCCGTCGGTCGGGGCGTCCATGTAGTCCTGGCCGTAGGTGGGGTTGATGACGGGGTACGGGAAGAAGTCCAAGTCGGCGAGGTTTGCCGGGGCGTAGTTCGCGGCGACCTGGTTGGAGCCCTGGAACATCATCCCGGCCTGCTTGTTCTCCAGGGCCTTCGCGGCGTCCTGCCAGGTGCGGCCGTTGGCGCCGTTCTGCAGGTACGGCATCAGCTCCCGCCACTTGTCGAAGACCGCGGTGACGCCGGGGTCGGTCCACGGCACCTCGTGCTTCATCAGCTTGATGTGGTAGTCGTAGCCGTTGACCCGCAGGTTGATGATGTCGAACGTGCCCAGCGCCGGCCAGCCGTCCTTCTCCGCGAACGCGAGCGGGATCAGCCCGTCGGTCTTCATCTTCTTGCACAGGTTGATGAAGTCGTCCCAGGTCTTCGGCACCTGGTAGCCCTTCGCGGCGAAGACGCTCTTGTTGTAGAACACGACCCACGGGTAGTTGTACAGCGGCACCAGGTAGTACTTGCCGTCGATGCCCTTGGAGAGGCTCTTGGCGGCGTCGTTGAAGTTGCCGCCGATCTTCTCCCACACGTCGTCGATCGGGGTGAGCAGCCCCTGCGCGGCGAAGAACTGCAGCCGGTAGCCGGCGAACCAGGTCGCCAGGGAGTCCGGGGTGCCCTGCAGGTAGCTGCTGATGTTGTTCTGGAACGTGTTGTGGTCGACCGTGTTGACGGTGATCGGCACCTTGGTCGACGTCGTCGCGGCCGAGGTCAGCGCGGCGAACGCGGTCTTGGTGGCGTCGTCGGAGTAGTTGGAGCCGAACGTGATCGGGTCCGTCGCGGACCCGCTGTTGGCCGCCGGGGTGTCGTCGTCGCCGCAGGCGGCGAGCAGGGCGGGTGCGCCGAACAGGGCGGAGGCCCCGGCGAGGCCCTTGAGGGCGGACCGGCGGGACAGTCGCGGATCTGTCATGGGTATCTCCTGGTGGGAGGCGCGGAGGGGTGTGGGTTTGAAATCTTGAAACCAGGTTTCAACAGGATCCAACTAGGGCGCTCAAAAGTCACCACAGCCAATCGACAAGGTGTCACAGTTGTCAAGAGCCAGTTTCGGAGAACTTTCGCCTGCGCAGGCGACCTTGACAGCATCATGATCAAGATGTTCAATTGCTCAGAGTCGCGCATGTACCAACGTAATCAAACGACAAGTGTTGACAACGTTGACATCCGAACGCAGCCACGACGCTGCGCGCAGCCACGAGGCTGCGACGTGCGCCGGCCCCACCCCGTCCGCAGGTTCCGCCAGACCCCGGAGGACGTTCGATGCGACACCGCAAACCCTTGCTGCTGCGGGCCGTGCTGGTCACGGCCATGATCGGCACCGCTGTCACGGTCGCCGCCGCCCCGGCCTCGGCCGCCACCACCTGGACCGTCACCGGGCCGTCCGCCGGTTCGCCGACCTCCGCCCAGGTCACCCTCAACGACAACGGGACGCTGAGCTTCGCCGTGTCCAACCAGGGCAGCACCGTGCTGTCCCCGTCGCCGATCGGCATCGTGACCAGCGCCGCCGACCTCAGCAAGAGCCTCACCTTCACGGGGCGCACCAACCGGACCGTCACCGAGGCGTACTCGATGACCACCGGCAAGCAGCGCAACCGTTCGACCACCTACAACGAGTCGACGCTGTCGTTCACCGGCACCGGTGGCGCCCGGCTCGACGTCGTCGTGCGCGCCTCGGACGGCGGCGCCGCGTACCGCTACGTGCTGCCCGGCACCGGCTCGGTGACCGTGCAACGCGAGACGTCGTCCTGGTCCGTGCCGACGAACACCAACAGCTGGCTGCTCCCGTCGCACCGCGAGGACCAGGGCTACCCGCTGCAGGCGACCGCCGGCGCCGCGGCCACCGGCACCTTCCGCAACCCGGCGCTGTTCGACGTCGCCGGGAAGTACGCGCTCGTCGCCGAGGCCGACCTCGACGGCCGGTACGCTGCGATGAGCCTGCAGCACCAGAACGGCTCCGGCACGTTCACCGCCCTGCTGGACAGCGGCACGATCACCGCGAACCGGCCGCTCTCCACGCCGTGGCGCACCGCCGCGGTCGGCTCGCTGAGCGCGGTGACCACCTCGACGATCGTCGACGACCTGTCCGCGCCGTCGCGGGTCAGCAACACCTCCTGGGTCAAGCCCGACACCGTCACCTGGTCGTGGCTGACCGAGCACTCGAGCCCGTCGGATCAGAACCGGCAGCGGCAGTACATCGACTTCGCCGCCCGCAACGGCTGGGGCTACGTCCTCATCGACGAGGGCTGGCAGCAGAGCTGGGCGCCGAGCGTCGTGCAGTACGCCAGGGACCGCAACGTGCAGGTGATCCTGTGGTTCAACTCCAACCAGCTGTGGACCTCCGCGCAGCGCGAGCAGTGGCTGCCGCTGATCAAGAGCTGGGGCGTGGCCGGCGTCAAGGTCGACTTCTCCTACGAGTTCACCCAGCCGACCCTGCAGTGGTACGACGCGATCCTCGCCCGCACCGCCGAGCTCCAACTCATGATCAACTTCCATGGGTCGGCGGCGCCGCGCGGCATGCAACGCACCTGGCCGCACGTCATGACCGCCGAAGCGGTCCACGGCGCCGAGCAGTACCTGCGCGCGGACAAGAACACGATCCTGCCCTTCACCCGCAACGCCATCAGCAGCATGGACTACACCCCGGTCATCTTCAGCCCCTACAACCGTGACACCACCCGGGCGCACGAGCTGGCCACCTCGATCGTCTTCGAGTCCGGCTGGCAGCACCTCGGCGACAACCCGGAGAGCTACGAGTCGCAGCCCGAGGCGATGCGCATCCTCAACCAGATCCCGACCACATGGGACGAGACCCGGCTGCTCGGCGGACGCCCCGGCCAGGAGGCGTACTTCGCCCGCCGCAACGGCGGCAAATGGTACGTCGCCGGCCTCACCAACCTGCCCGCGAAGACCTACACCACACCGCTGAACTTCCTCGGCTCCGGCCAGTGGCTCCTGGAAACGGTGCGGGACAACGGCGGCAACCTGCTGCGCGAGACGCGGACCGTCACCAACGCCGACACCCTGTCGGTGCCCCTGCTGGAGCGGGGCGGATTCGCGTCCGTCGCCTGCCCGTACACCGCCGGCCTGACCACCTGCGGCGCGCCCCTGGTCGGCTCGCCCCTGCGCGGCGTGCAGTCCGGGCGCTGCGCCGACGTGCCCAACAACACCACCGTCAGCGGCACCCCGGTGGCGCTGTGGGACTGCAACGGCGGCGCCAACCAGCGCTGGAACGCGACCGCTTCCAAGCAGCTGCAGGTCTACGGCAACAAGTGCCTTGACGTGGCCGGCAACTCGACCGCGGACGGTGCGGCGGTGCAGATCTGGGACTGCAACGGCCAGACCAACCAGCAGTGGACGATCAACAGCAACGGCACGGTCGTCGGGACCGGCTCAGGCAAGTGCCTTGACGCTTTCGGCGGCGGTACGACCAACGGCACCAAGTTGGTGATCTGGCCCTGCAACGGCGGCGCCAACCAGCAGTGGGCGCGTAGCTGATCGCTCGTGATCCGGAAGACCTTGCTCACCCCTGGGTGCACAAGGTCTTCCGGATCACGGGATGGTTCAGCCGCGCAGCCAGGCGCGCAGGCGGTCCAGCAGGCCCTTCCTCGGCACCGGGGGCAGGGAACGCAGCAGCTCCGCGTCTGTCACCGGCCGGGCGTTCAGCACCGCCTGCCGGAGCAGCGCCTTGTCGACGCCGACGCCGCCCATGGCGTAGACGTTCAGGTTGCCGCGGCGCACCACGTAGCCGTGCGTGTCCTCGACGCGGCGGTACTGCAGGCCGTCGGTGTCCGGCGTGCAGGTCGCGAAGCCGCCGCACGGCTGCTCCGAGAAGTCGACGTACACGTCGATCATCACGCTCAGCGGCGCCGCTGCCGGATCGGACGGTTGCAGCTGGACCCCGTGCGGCATGCCGATGGCGCTCGGCACGTAACCCGGCGCCTCGGCGGTGAACAGCTCCTCACCCGGGAAGCCCAGCGACGCCAGCTCCGCCGGGGTCGCAGGGCGCACCTTGCCCGCCGTCGCTCGCAGCACCTGCCGGTCCACGGCGAGCGTGCCGGCGACCACGACGATCTCCTTGCCGACGACGACCTGATAGCCGTGCGCAACGACACCACTGCGGTAGATCCAGCCGTCCGGCTCGACCGTGCACTCGGTGCTCTGCAGTTCCGAGTCGCGGGCCGTCTCACCGCACGGACCGGGATCCTTGTACGCGTACTCACGGGCGTAGCTGAGGACGGTGATCCGCCGCGCCGCCGGGACTGCCGCCGGGTCCACCGGCATGAACTGGCGGATGCCGACGTCGTCGCCGTACCTGGTGTCGAGCGGGTGGTAGCCGGGGATGCTGACCACGTAGAGCAGGTCGCGCTGCACCGGCGGGTCCGCGTGCGCGAGCCGGTCCGCCAGCTCCGACGGGCCGGACTGCGCGAACACGGTGAGGCCCGTCGCGGCCAGCACGACCACCGCCCCGAGCGCCGTCAGGCGGGCCCGCCACCCTCGCAGCAGTACCCCCGCCACAACGACGACGACAGCACCGCCACTGACCAGGACCAGCCCCGGACCGCCGGTCGACGCCAGCCCGAGCCCGCCGAGCGCGGCGGCGAACCCGGCGCCGAGCAGCACCCACGCCACCTTCCGGCCGGTCGCGCCCGCCAGCGGCGACCCGGCCGCAGTCATCCAGACGGTCAGCCACAGCAGGGCCACGAGGACCGTCGGCAGCGCCAGCGCGCCGATCCCGGGCGCGGGCGCGCCGTCGCGGGTGAGGCCGAGGAGCAGCCCGACCCCGGCCGCCCCGCACACCCCGATCGCGCCGAGGGCGAGGGCCGCGGGCCGCTTCGAGGCATCGACATCGCTCACGTGGTCAGCCTTCCGGCGCCCGGCGTGCGCGGGCAACCCGTCGTCGTACTCATCCGGCGTGAGTACCCGGCTCAGTATCGCGTGATGATCAGGTCGAGGCCGGCGGCGGCCACGGTCCGGCAGTGCCCGGCGAACTCCCGCAGCTGTGCGAGGACGTCGTCGAACGTCTCGTCGCCGTGCGCCTTGTACACGCCGAGCTCGACCATCTCGGCGGCGGAGAACTCGCGGCGGGCCGCGGCGGCGTCGAGGGTGTCGACGCGGTGCACGGCCTCGCCGAGGAACGCCGCCGTCGAGCACCGCCACGGGAAACCCTGCCCGGAGGTGGCGTGCTCGGCGAACACCTCGTCGCCGCCGATGATCCGGTACGGCACGGACCGCTCACGCTCCGGCCAGCTGCGAAGCGCGCGGTAGGCGACCGGGTCCAGGAGATACTCGGCCTGCTCGAAGGAGCGGTCGCCGAAGTGGCCGACCCAGCCGGTGCCAGCCGGCACGACGGCGAGCAGGGCCCGGCTGATGTCCGGCAGCGGCTCACCGGCCCGCGCCGCCGCGAACGGCGGCAGATCATCGGCGGACTCCCACAGCTGCGGGTCGGCGCGGATCGCCCGCACCGGGCCGGCGCCCAGCGGCACGGCGATGCTGCGCAGATCGATGCCCACGCCACAGCACACCACGTATCGCGGGCGTATCCAAAACCGCATACACCCCGGCAACGGCCCGGCGGCTGCACTGGGGGCATGAACCACTCCGCATCCCTCCGCCGTGTGTACCTCGGTCTGGCGGTCCTCGGTCTGGCGTGTGCGGTGTACACCGTGCGGCGGCCGCTCATGATGTCCGCGCCGACGTGCCTGGCCGGGCGGTGGCACGGCTGTCTCGACACGGAGAACGGCGTGCTGCTCACGTTGCTGGCCGGCCTGCCGCTGGCCGCGCTGGTGGTGTGGGCCCTCGCGCGCCGCCGCGGGGGCGCGTGGCGGACGTCGCTGGCCGAGGTGGGCCTGGTCTACGCGACGGTGCCGCTCGTGTGGCTGACCCTGCTGCCGGGACCTGGGGCCGGTGTCGTCCCCGGCCGGGTCAGTCTGGTCCCGCTGCGGGACCTGGTCACGATGGGGCCGATCGGGATCGGTGGCAACCTGCTGCTCTTCGCGGCGCTGGGGTGCTTCGCGCCGGTGCGGTTCGCGGCGCTGGCGTCCGTGCCGCGGATGCTGGCGCTCGGGGCGGCCTGCTCGGTCATGGTCGAAACCGCGCAGTTCGCCCTCCGGCTGGACCGGGTGTCGTCGGTGGACGACGTCCTGCTCAACGCGGCCGGCGCCGCGCTCGCCGCGGCGGCGTCGCGCCCCTGGTGGCGCACGCCGGCGGGTTGAGCACCGGGGGTCACACGGCGGCGGTGGGCTGGTGCAGCAGCCGTTCGATCTCCGCCGCGGGCTGCGGGCCGGCACGTCGGTGTCGCGGACGCTGCTCCGCAGCACGTCGGCGAACGCGACCAACAGCTGGTCCCCGACCTCGTGCCCGTAGGTGTCGTTGACCTCCTTGAACCCGTCGAGGTCGATGAGCAGCACCGCCAGGGGCCGGCCGGTGCGCCGGTGGCGGTCGGCGGCGGCCGCGAGGCCGGTGCGCAGCTGCAGGCGGTTGGCGAGGCCGGTGAGGCTGTCGGTGACGACGAGCGTGTAGTTCTCCCGTGAGGCGAGGACCTGCCGGGCGGCCACGCCGAGCGTCATGAGCAGCGCACCCGCGACCAGTCCCAGCCACGGGTACAGCCCGGCCCGGGCCGCGGCGAGGACCAGCAGCCCGTAGCCGCTGGCGAGGGCCACGTACGGCAGCCGGCTCTGGCCACGCAACTGCCGGGCCGCGGCGGTCGTGGTGCCGGTGGGCCGCTGGACCGAGGCGAGCAGGATGAGGAAGACCGGGCCCAGCAGCAGCGACGGGATGAGCGCGTCCGGGCCGACCTCACGGATCGACATGTACAGGAACGCGGTGTCGACCGCCAGGTATCCCAGCGTCCCGGCCAGCAACAGCGTCAACGGCCGTCGCGCCGACGCGACCGCGCCGCGCAGCAGCACCGTGCCGACACCCACGAGCAACACGACGTCGCCGACGCTGAACAGCACCGAACCGAGCCGCAGCGGGTCGAACAGGTGCCCGCCGGACAATGCCGGACCCAGCACCAGGTACCACATCAGCATCAGGCCGGCGCCGAGCACCGTGGTGACGTCCATGACGAGCTTCCACCGGGCCCGCCGGTCCATCGGCCCGGCGCCGAAGGACAGCAGCGCCGCGAGCAGGATCGGCACGATCGACGTGCGGGCCACGACCGCCACCACCATCGGCGGACCCCACGACTTGTCACCGGTGGTGAACACGATGGAGAACCCGATGCCGCCGGCGACGAGCATCGCGAGCGCCGCGGCGATCAGCCAGAACGGCCGGCGCTGCGCCCGGGTCAGCCCACGCCGGGTCGCCGCCCGCACGTGGTAGCCGAGCGCGAGCAGCTCGAACCCGCACAACTGCATCCCGGCGGCCGGGGTGTCGAACGGGTCGCTGAGCCGTAAACCGACCAGCACGGCGAACACCACCCACGGCAACCACAGCACCCAGGTCCTCGTCACCCCATGCACATCGGACCGGAGGCGGTCATCCTGAGCCGGATCGATGACCGGGCGCGGCCGGGAAGTCGACGGTGATGTGCAGGCCGCCGTCCGGGCGGGGGTGGGCGGTGAGCGGGGCGCGGTGGGCGTGGGCGATGGCGGCGACGATGGCCAGGCCCAGGCCGTGGCCGTCGGTGTGGTCGGTGCGGTCGGTGCCGAGGCGCTGGAACGGCTGGAACAGGCGGGCGACCTCGGCCGGCGGGACCGGGGCGCCGGTGTTGCTGACCGTGAGCCGGCCGGGGGCCGTGGTCGAGACCTCGACGGTCCCGCCGGGGACGTTGTGCCGCAGCGCGTTGTCGACGAGGTTCGTCACGAGGCTCGCGGCCAGCCGCGGATCGCCGGCGACGACGGCCGGGGCGAGCGCGGTGCGGACGTGGACGCCGCGGCGCCCGGCCGACGGCCCGTGGTCCAGGACGATCCTGCGGGTGAGGTCGGCGAGGTCGACGCGTTCCGTGTGCTCGACGCCCTGGTAGCCGCCGGCGAGGGCGAGCAGCGCGCCGATCAGGTGCTCCTGCTGCCGGCCGAGGACCAGCAGCTCCTGGCAGGTCGACCGGAGGGTGTCGGCGGTGGCGTCGGGGTCGGTGAGGGTCAGCTCGAGCAGGGTCCGCTGCACGGTCAGGGGCGTGCGCAGCTCGTGGGAGGCGTTGGCGACGAACTGCCGCTGCGCGGTGAACGACTCGTGCAGCCGGCGCAGCAGCCCGTCGAGCGTGTCGGCGAGTTCGGTGAACTCCTGGTAGGCGGCCGGCACGCGCAGGCGGCGCCCCAGGTCGTCGGCGGACAGGCCGCGGGCGGAGCGGGTGAGCAGGTGCAGCGGGCGCAGCGCCCGGCCGGCGATCAGCCAGCCCAGCGCGGCCGACACCGGGGCGAGGAGGACCAGCGCGACGGCGCAGTACCGCAGCACCTCGCCGAGGTTGCCGCCGGCACCGTCCCCGCCGCCGGCGTCCCCGACCGCGGTGGTGTGGCCGGTGTCGAGCAGCGGCAGGCCGACCATGGCCAGCAGCACCACGCCGCAGGCGAAGACGAGCGCGGCGTGCAGCAGCGCCAGCCGGGTCCGCAGCCGCGGGCGGGTCACGGCGCGCCGATGCGGTAGCCGCCGTCGCGGACGGTGTGGATGGCCGGCGGCTGGCCGAGCTTGGCGCGCAGCCGCCCGATGGTGGTCTTCACCGTGGTGGTGAACGGGTCGGTCGCCTCGTCCCAGACCCGGTCGAGGAGCTCCTCGGCGGACACGACCCGGCCGGCGGCGGCGAGCAGGTGCGCCAGGACCGCGAACTCCTTCGGGGCGAGGTCGAGGCGCCGGCCGGCCCGCGACGCGACCCGGCGGTTCGGGTCCAGGGTCAGGTCGCCGTTGTCCAGCACCGGCGGCAGGGCAGGGGTGCTGCGGCGGCCCAGCGCCCGGACGCGGGCGACGAGCTCGGCGAAGTCGAACGGCTTGGGCAGGTAGTCGTCGGCGCCGAGGCCGAGGCCCTCGACCCGGTCGCGGACGGTGCCGGCGGCGGTCAGCATCAGGACCCGGCTGCCCGCCCCACCGGCCACGATCCGGCGGCACACCTCGTCGCCGTGGACCCCGGGCAGGTCACGGTCGAGGACCACGACGTCGTAGCGGGTGGTGGCGACCTGCTCCAGCGCGGCGTGCCCGTCGAGCGCGGCGTCCACGGCCATCGCTTCGCGGCGCAGGCCGGCCGTGATCAGCGTGTTCAACGCCCGGTGATCCTCAACCACGAGCACCCTCATGCCGCCCACCATGCCAGGCGGCAGGTGACAGGACGGTGACAGCGCGACGCACCGGGCTGTCACCACCGGCGGCGTAGAACACCGGGTCATGAGTGATGCACTGCTTCTGCTGCGGTCGGAGTGGACCAAGTTCCGGTCGGTGCCGGGCTGGTGGCGCGGCATCGCGGTCGCGGCCCTGATGATCGCGTTGTTCCCCGCCGTCGGGCTGGGCGGCGCCCCGCCCGACCAGACGTCGCAGGTCCCGACCGGCCCGGACGGCACCCCCGTCAACGACGCGTACTACCTCGTGCACCGGGCCCTCACCGGCGACGGCAGCATCACCGTCGCGGTCACCGCCCTGACCTCCGAACGGGCCTCGCCCTGGGCGAAGGCCGGGCTGATCATCACCGCGGGCCCGGAGCTCGGCGCCCGCTACGCCGCGGTCATGATCACCGGCGCGCATGGGGTACGGATGCAGCACGACTACCTGTCCGACCACGCCGGGCCGCCTGGGGCAGGGGTGCGCTGGCTGCGGTTGACGCGGGCCGGTGACACAGTCACGGGCGAGGCGTCCACCGACGGCACCACCTGGAGCGTGCTGGACACGGTCCGGCTGCCGGGGCTGGCCGGCACGGTGCGGGCCGGCCTCTTCGTGGCGTGCCCGCCCCGGGTGGAGGGGCTCGGCACGGCCGCCGACGTGGCCACCGCCGCATTCGACGCACCGCGGCTGGCCGGCGACTGGTCCCCGGCCGACTGGACCGGCGAGCAGGTCGGGGCCCACACCGCCGGCTTCGCCGGCTACGCGCCGGGCCGCGAAGGCGGGTACGCCCCGGCGGGGGACGGGTTCACCGTGACCGGCGCCGGCGACGTCGGCCCGGCCACCCGCGCCGACGTCCCCATTGGCGCCGCCGCCGGCGACCTGCTCATCGGCACGTTCCCGGCGCTGGTCGTGGTCGTCGTCATCGGCACGCTGATGATCACCGCCGAGTTCCGGACCGGCCTGATCCGCAGCACGCTCAGCGCCGGGCCCCGCCGCGGCAGGGTGCTCGCGGCGAAGGCCGCAGTGCTCGCCGGTGTCACGTTCGCCGCGGCCCTGACCGCCACGGCGCTCGCCCTGCCGGTGTGGCTGCGCGTCGTGCGCGGCCTCGGCGTCTACGTGTTCCCGGTGCCGCCCGGGGTCCTGCTGCGCGCCGAGGTCGGCACCGCCGCGGTCCTCGCCGTCACCGCCGTGTTCGCCCTGGGTGTCGGCACGATCCTGCGCCGCGGCGCGGCCGCGGTCACCACCGTCGTCGCCGTGACCGTGCTGCCGTACCTGCTCGCGCTGACCCCGTTCACGCCGGCGCCGCTGGCGCTGTGGCTGACCCGGGTGACGCCCGCCGCCGCCTTCGCGGTGCAGCAGACGGTCACGCCGTACCAGCACGTCGATGGCGTCTACACGCCCGCGCTCGGCTACTACCCGCTGTCACCGTGGGCCGGGCTCGCGGTGCTGTGCGCCTACACCGCCCTCACCCTCGCCGTCGCCGCGGTGCTGTTCCGGCGCAGGGACGTGTGACGGCCGCCGGTTCAGGCGGTGGTGCGCAGGCCGTCGACGAAGATGTCGACCAGGCGCCGGCTGTACTCGGGGCCCTCGCCCGGCACGGGCTGACACAGCAGCCCGACCCCGTGCAGGACGGTGCGGGCGCTGACGTCGGCGCGGATCCCGTCGGCCGCCGCGGCCTCCAGGAGGGTGTCGAGGACCGGGCCCACGCGCTGGTAGACGTGCTGGGCCAGGGCCTCGTGGGCGCCGTCCGCGGCGTGCAGGGCGGAGGCGAGGCCCACCTTGGTCGCCACGAGTTCGGCGTACCGCTGGATCCACGTCGCGAGCGCCACCGCCGGTGGATTGGCGGCGCTCAGCACCGGACCCGCCTCCGCGCAGGCCTCGATCTCGCGGCCCAGGACGGCGATGACGAGGTCCGAGCGCTGCGGGAAGTGCCGGTACAGCGTCCCGACCCCGACCCCGGCGAGGTCGGTGATCTCCTTCGCCGGCGCGTTCACCCCGGACCTGGCGAACACGGTCTTCGTCGCCTCGAGCAGCGCGTCGAGGTTGCGCTGCGCGTCGGCGCGTCGGGTCTCCTTCACGGGCGTCCTCCGCGTGCTTGCCGAAACGGAAAGCCTTTCCGTATAGTTTCCGGAAGAGCTTTCCGTTTAGCCGTCACGCTACAGCAGGAGGAACGCATGCGGTACCGCACACTGGGCCGGACCGGGATCAAGGTCAGCCCGTACGCGCTCGGCACGCTCATGTTCGCCACGTCCGTCGGCAACGCCGACCCGGCCGACTCGGCCCGGGTCCTGCACAAGGCCCTCGACGCCGGCATCAACTTCATCGACACCGCCGACGCCTACGGCGACTCGGAGGAGGTCGTCGGCGCGGCCCTGAAGGGACGCCGCGACGACGTCGTGCTCGCGACCAAGTTCAGCCGCCCGATGGGCCAGGACCCCAACCAGCAGGGCGCCTCCCGGCGCTGGATCATGACCGCGGTCGAGCACTCGCTGCGCCGGCTGCAGACCGACTACATCGACCTGTACCAGATCCACCGCCCCGACCCGGACACCGACATCGAGGAGACGCTGTCGGCGCTCACCGACCTCGTCCACAGCGGCAAGGTCCGGGCGATCGGCTCCTCACAGACCCCCGCGTCCGACATCGTCGGGGCGCAGTGGGTCGCGCAACGCCGTGGCCTGGAACGGTTCCGGACCGAGCAGCCGCCGTACTCCATCCTGAACCGCGGCATCGAACGCGAGGTGCTGCCGAACATCCAGCGCTACGGCATGGGCGCCGTCGTCTGGGGACCGCTCGGCCAGGGCCTGCTCACCGGCCGCGTCCGCAAGGGCGGGCCGAACGACCTGAGCCGCGCCCGCTTCTTCCAGCACCTCAACGACGAGCGCCGGCTCGACGTCGTCGAACAGCTCATCCCCGTGGCCGCCGAGGCGGGCCTGCCGCTGACCCACCTCGCCATGGCGTTCACCATCGCGCACCCCGGCGTGACCAGCGCGCTGCTGGGCGCCCGCACCGAAGCACAGCTCGACGACCTGCTCGGCGGCGTCGACGTCGCACTCGGCGACGACGTCCTGGACCGCATCGACGAGATCGTCCCGCCGGGCACCGACGTCGGCACCCTCGACCAGGCCTACCTGCCCCCGCCGCTGCTCGACCCGAACCTGCGGCGCCGCCCGGCCACCGACCGCTCCGCCGCCTGAACTCAGGCGGCGGCGATCGGTGTTCAGGCGGACAGCCGCCGGGCTACCACGGGGATGACGATCGCCGCGGCGATCAGGTGCGTCAGCATCAGCAGCGCCTTGGTGGACGTCGCCGCGTCGGCGATGGCGTCCGGCACCAGCGACAGCGCCGTCAGCGCCACGGTGACCCGGACGAACGCGACGCGCGGGTGCCGGGCGAAACGGCGCAGCAGCGCGGCGATGCCCAGGCCGATGAGCGAGAAGACGGCGGTCAGCATGGCGAACCCGAGCACCGGGATGGGCTCGCCGGCCATGTCGAGGCTGATCCCGGCCGCGTGCCCGGCGGCCGCGACGGCGGTGGTGGCGACGCTGGCCACGGCCGCGGCCGCGACACCGGCCAGCAGCAGCGAACGGATCGCGGGCACCTGAACGGTGGTGGTGGTCATGACGTCCTCCGATGCGGTGTGAACCGGCCCTTGTCCCGGTTCCTCACCGCAAGGTCGAACGGGCCTCTGCCGCGATCGACAGGCCCGGCGAGAAGATTCAGACCGACACCGGGCCGGCGTGCGCCGGGGCACATCCAAGATCCGGACCGCGGTAGTCTCGGTGGTCGTGACCGTCGATGCGCAAGATCCGTCTCTGACCTCCCGACCGGTGGCGCTCGTCACCGGGGTCGGCCGCACGATCGGGATCGGCGCCGGGATCGCGCGCCGGCTGGCGGCGGCCGGCTGGGACATCGCCTTCTCCTACTGGCACCCGTATGACGAGCGCATGAGCTGGGGCCCCGAAGCCGGCGCGACCGAGGCCATCAGCGCCACGCTCGACGGGCGCAGCGCGGCGATCGAGGCGGACCTCGCCGACGCCGCCACCCCGGCCGCCGTCTTCGACGCGGCGGAAGACCGGCTGGGCCCGGTCACCGCGCTCGTCATGTGCCACGCCGAGTCGGTCGACTCCGGCCTGCTGGACACCACCGTGGAGAGCTTCGACCGGCACTTCGCCGTCAACGCCCGGGCGTCCTGGCTGCTGATCCGCGAATACGGACGGCGCTTCCAGGGCCCGCACGGCACCGGGCGGATCATCGCGCTGACCAGCGACCACACCGTCGGCAACCTGCCGTACGGGGCGAGCAAGGGGGCACTGGACCGCATCACCCTGGCCGCCGCGCACGAACTGGCGCACCTCGGCGTCACGGCGAACGTCATCAACCCCGGCCCGATCGACACCGGCTGGATGACCGACGAGGTCCGGGCCGCCTGCCTCCGGCAGACACCGCTCGGCCGGCTCGGCACCCCGCAGGACACCGCCGACCTCGTGGAGTTCCTGTGCTCACCGCGCGGGCAGTGGATCAACGGCCAGCTGCTGATGAGCAACGGCGGCTCGGCCTGACGGGCAGCATCGGCTGATGGAGCACGCTGTCGGACTGAGTTCGGGGGATCGGGGCGGGATGGGAACGGAAGATCGGATCGAACGGGCCAGGCAGGCGTGCCACCAGGCGGTCTTCGCCGGTGACGTCGACGCGCTGGACGGCGTGGAGCGGGACCTGGACGCGGTCGAGGCGGACCTTGCCGTGGCGCGCGGCCGGGTGATGCAGGCGCGGGCGCGGGAGCGGCGGACCGAGAACCCGGCCGAGCTGGCGTCGTTCGAGCGCGCCGCCGAGTTGTACCAGCGCCTCGGCGACGTGCGGGGCGAGGGCGAGGCGCTGTTCTGGGTCGGCACCTACCACCAGATGTCGCGGCAGGACGACGGCACCGCGGTGCCGGTGCTGGAACGGTCGCACGCACTGGCGGTGCGGGCCGGTGACAAGCTCACGATGTCCTACGCGTTGCGGCACCTGGGCTACGCGGACCATACGGCCGGGCGGCTCGACGCGGCGCGGGAGCGCCTGGAGGAGTCGACGCGGCTGCGGCGTGAGATCGGGCTGCTGCCCGGGGTGGCCGCGAACCTGGTCGGGCTGGCGTACGTCGCGGCGGCGCAGGGCCGCCGCGACGACGCGGTGACGTTGCTGGAGGAGGCGGGCGCCATCGCCGGCGCGAGCGGGGCGCACGCCGTCGTGCGCCAGGTCGAGGAGGCCGGCGCCCACCTGTAGGCGGGCTCAGCGCTGGTGGTAGGTCCACATCTCGGCCATCAGGCCGTCGGTGAAGCGGACCAGCCAGACGAGCTGCCCGGGGGAGTCGCCCTGCGGTTGCCCGACCGAGCCCACCGCGGCGACGAGCTTCTCGTCGCCGAGCACGCTGGTCAGCTGGAACCGCAGGCCCGGGCGGGCGGCGCGGATCGCCTGGACGGACTGCCGCACCCCGGCGGGTCCGGTGACCTCTGGGTGCGCGTGGTCGACCCAGTCGGGGTGCAGGATCTGCTCGGCGACCGTGGTGTCGCCGGTGTTCCACATGTCGAAGTACCGCGCGACGGCGCGGACCGGTTCGTCGGTCATTGAGGTGTCCCCGTTTCGGTGGTGGTACCGCGAACGTAGCGGACCGTCGATGCCGGCAGCGCCCCGCGGGCAGCGCGGCACGGGTCCGGCGGACGGCGTCGAGGTCCGGCCGGGCCGGGTCTTCACCGGTCGGGTGCCGGTGGCTCGACGGCCGGGGCGAGGCGGTCGATGCGGCCGGCGAGGTCGGCGAAGGTGGCTTCGAATGCGGCGTCGGTGTCCGCGGGCGCCGGCACCGACCAGTGCAGCCGGGGCCGGACCCCCTGGGTGAGGTCCTCGTGCGCGTTGTCGCAGACGGCGACGACGAGGTCGGTGTCGTGCACGACGTCGGCGACGTGAGCGGTGCCGGTCGCGGTGATGCGCAGCCCGTGCCGGCGGGCGACCGCCACGGCCCGCGGGTGCACGCGCGCCGCCGGGTGGGTGCCGGCCGACGCGGCGGGGATCCGGGCCCGGTCCGTCCAGATGGCGGCGGCGAGCTGGGAACGGGCGGAGTTGTGCGTGCAGACGAACACGACGCGCGGCACCTGCGACAGGGTGGGCGCGGCGAGCGAGGCCAGGGCGCCGGGCTCGAGGCGCAGGTAGGTGCGGCGGCGGTCGCCCTCGGAGCGGACCCGCACCAGGAGCCCGGCCTCGTGCAGGACCTTCACGTGGTGCGCGACGAGGTTGGTGGGCAGGCCGAGGGCGCGGGCGATCTCGCCGGGCGAGGCGTCGCCGAGGGTGAGCGTGTCGACGACGGCGAGGCGCGCCGGGTCGCCGAGGGCGGCGTGGATCCGGGCCCGCCGCTCCACTGTGGAAGGCTCGACGTTCACTGAGGAGATGCTGGGTGAGCGGGCTGCGGGCGTCAAGAGGGCCCGCCGGACGGGCGCAGGACGGCCTCGGCGACGACCAGGTCCTCCCACGCCATGCCGACGCTCTTGAAGACCAGTGGCCGGTCCGGGTCCGGACGGGCGCGGCCGGTGACGAGGTCACGCATCGGGACCAGGTCCGCGACCCGCAGCGCCTGCTCGTCCACGGCCAGGCACACGTCGCCGGCCTCGCGCAGGGCGGTGGCCACGTCCTCGACCACGACGGTGCCGCGGGCGAGCAGCGCGCCGGGCAGCTCCCGGGCGTCGGGCTCGTGCGAGCCGACCGCGACGACGACGGCGGCACCGCCGATCAGGTCGGCGTCGAACAGCGGGGTCCGCGCCGACGTGGCGCACACGACGACGTCGGCACCGCGCAGGACGTCACCGGTCCGCGGGTCGTCGACGGCGACGACCGCGGCGCCGCCGATCGGCGCGGCCCGGGCCGGATCGCGGACCAGCTGCGTGACCGGGCCGAGCGGCCGGAACGGGGTCAGCACCGCGGCGAGGGTGGCGACGTGGCCGTGCGCCTGGGGACCGGCGCCGAACACCGCGACCGCCACCGGACCGGTGCCGGCCTGGAGCCGGGAGGCGACGGCCGCGACCGACACCGCGGGGGTGCGCAGCGTCGTGAGGGCGGTGCCGTCCAGCACGGCGACCAGGCCCAGCGTGACGGCGTCGAAGACCAGGTAGGACGCCTGCACCCGGGGCAGCCCGCGGCCGGGGTTGCCGGGCGCGACGGTGGCGACCTTGATGCCGGCGTGTGCGCCGCCCTCGGACGGCATCAGCAGGAACTGGCCGGAGCGCAGCGGCACGGCCTGGCGGGCCGGGTCGGCGGCCGGGTCGAGCCCGCCCGCGAGCGCGGCGGTGACCGCCTCCACCGCGCGGGCCGGATCGCAGGCGGCACGGACCGCGGCGGCGTCCAGGAACCTCGGCGCGTTCATCGCCGCACCAACCCGGGCCCGAGCGGGTGCGCACCGGTCCGGTGGGCGTGCTCACTTCGTCGAAACGCGCAGCGGGTCCACCCGCCGATTCTCGCACCGGCAAGCACCGGCAAGCACCGGCAAGCACCGGCAAGCACCGGCGGTCGCCGTGGAATGCCGGTTTGGGCCGTGGAATGCCGGCGGGTGCCACCGACCGGTGGCGCCCGCCGGTGGACGTGCTCAGGTCGGCCAGCGGCCGGTGGCCTTGCGGACCCCGACGGCGCCGCCGCGGTCCACGGCCGCCTTCACGGCGGCGAAGATCGCGCCCTGCAAGGCCGCCGCGATCAGGATCTCGGTCCAGCCGCGGTCCTCGTCGGTGGCGTTCGGGGCGTCCCGGTCGTCGCCGATGACCTTCCACACCTGCTTGAAGATCAGCCCGGCCGCGAGACCGGCGCCGGCGCCGAGCAGCAGCCCGACCGGCTTGTACGCGAGCTTCCCCACGATGCGGCTCATACCCGCCTCCTGCGCACCACGACGACGACCACTCCGATGAACACGGCCGCCAGGGCGATCGCCGCCAGCGGCACCGGCCGCCGTCGCACCGTCCCCGCCGCAGCCGCCGAAACCGTGCCGGCCGCCTCGCCGACCTTCGCCGCCGCGGTGCCGGCGAGCTGGACGGCCTGGTCCCGGGCCGCGCCGACCTGCGCCTTCACCTGGTCGGCGGCCTGCCCGGCGGCCTCCTTCGCCCGCGCCTTCACGTCCACCTTCGCGGCCAGGGCCTCGACGGTGTCGCCGAGCTCGGCGCGGGTGCGTGCGATCTCGGCCCGTAACAACTCCGGGTCCGTCGGGGTGTCCGCCGGCATCACGACCGTCCTTCCCGGACGGCGGCCTTGACCGCGTCCACGTCCTGATTGACGCTGGCGAGCGTGCCGCTCGGCGCCAGCGGGGTGGCGGCGGCGAACTGCCGCCGGCCGAGCAGCGCCGCGACGCCGGCCGCGGCGAACACGACCACGGTCACGACCAGCAGCGCCAGCCACAGCGGCCAGACCAGGTCCAGCGCCACGACCGCGAGGGCGAGCGCCAGGCCGAGCCCATACAGGCCGAGCGCCGCCGCGCCGCCGAACAGGCCGCCGCCGAGGCCGGCGTGCCTGCCCTTCTCGACCAGCTCCACCTTGGCGAGCGCGAGCTCGTCCCGCACCAGCGTCGAGAGCTGCTCGGCGACCCGGCTCACCAGCTCACCGGTGGACGCGTCGGATGCTTGTCCGGATGGCACGGCAGCCACCTCCTTCGACATTTGCCGCCAAGGTGCCCGCACCCGCCCACCGCCAAACGCGCGGACCTCACCCGAGCCGGTACTCCCACCCCTCCGGCTGCCACTCGAAGTCCGCGGCCACCAGCTCGTGCACGCTGAGCCCGGTGCGCATCCGCTCCAGGGCCCGGTAGGTGGCGAGATGCCCGATGAGCAGGACCCGCCGCCCGTCCCACCGGCTCGGCAGGTCCGCGAGGAGCCCGGCGACGCGGTCGAGCGCCTGGCTGTGGCTCTCGCCGCCGGGGTACGGGCGGTCGACGTACTCGAGGCGGTCCCGCTTCACGTCGGGCGCCGGCGAGCCGTTGCGCGTGCCGAAGTCGCACTCCCGCAGCCGCCAGTCGTGCAGGACCGGGATGCCGCTGTCGCCGAACGCGATCTGCGCCGTCTCCACGGCCCGCCACAGATCCGACGTGAACACCGCGGCGATGCCGTCGTCCCGCCGCCGCCGCCCCATGTCGGCCGCGTTCCGCCTACCCTGCTCACTGAGCCGGCCGGGCAGCCACCCGGTCGCGAAGCCCCGCTCGTTGTCCTCGGTCAGCGCGTGCGTCTCGTACACGATCTCGATCGACACCGTGCGATCCTACCGAGGATGCGGCGGGTCAGTCGGTGTCGCTGGCGGCCAGGACGGCGAGGCGGCGCCCGTCCGGCGACACGACCGCCAGCCCGACGTCCCAGGCGACATCGTCGAACCAGTCGGTGGCGCCGGCGAAGGAGTGCCACGACGCGGCCCGGGCCACGGACTCGACGCCGGCCGGTGACGCGTCCGACGGGGCGCCCGCGAGCGCGGCGACCGAACGCCAGGCGAAGAGCCTGCCGTACGCGCCGAAGTCGCCGGCGTTGTACGCGCCGCCGGTGGACGCCGCGAGGAACAGCTGCCGCCAGGCCTGGTGTGCCGTGCACGGGCCGGGTTGCTGCCGCAGGCCGGGGACACTTTCCAGGCCGAGGCCGAGCAGGGTGGCGCCGACCGCGTCCGGGTGCAGGTCGCCGTCGAGCGCGAACGTCCGCGCCTCGACGCGCCCGTTGGACCAGTCCGCCCAGTTCGCCACCGCGGCGCCGAGCGCGGCGGCGTCGGCGTCCGTGGTGGTTTCCCGGGCCGGGACCGCCGGACCGTCGCCGGGAGCGGGTGGGACGGTGATACCGGCGGTGCCGTGGCTGCGGCCGTTGATGCTGTAGAACGGCAGCTCGGGCCGGCCCTCGAGGGGCGTCAGCGACCGCGGCAGCCAGTGCAGCGGATGCTGTCCGACCGGCCGGTGCTGGACCTCCGCGCCGCGCACCACCAGCTCGTGCAGCACGCAGGCGCGCAGCTCGTCGGACCCGGCGCCGTCCAGGACCGGGGCGAGGTCCGCGGGGGTGTGCGCCGAGGCGAGCAGGGCGGCCGCGAACCGGACCCGGCGCGGGTCCAGGGTCACCGAGATCAGCCGCAGCGCCTCGTCGACCGCCGGGGTCTGCAGTGTCAGCAGCCGCAGCATCCGGTCGAACGCGCTGTGGTACTGCCACGGCGGCACGGGCTGCCGGCCGTACCGCTGCCACATCGCGATCCCGAGATCCGCGACGAACGCGGCGTCGCCGGCGGTGAGCCGCCGCTCGGCGAGCGCCCACACGTCCTGCACGCGGTCCATGCCTTCGAGCCGGGCCGCGACGGCCTCGGGACTGTCGTCCATGCCGCGACTCTAACCAGCACAATGCACGGATGGATGCCGCGTTCGTACTGGTGCACAGCCCGCTCGTCGGGCCGCTGACGTGGGCGCCGGTGGCCGCGACGTTGCGGGCCCTGCAGCGGACCGCGGTGGTGCCGTCGCTGCTCGGGGCGACGGACGGGCACCCGCCGTTCTGGCCGCAGATCAGCGCGCGGGTCGCCGGGGCCGGGCTGCCGTCCGGCGCGCCGCTGGTCGTGGTGGCGCACAGCAACGCCGGCTACTTCGTGCCGGTGATCGTCGAGGCCCTGCGGGGGACCAGAAGGGTGGTCGCCGGCAGCGTGATCGTCGACGGGGCGTTGCCGGCCCGCACCGGCCCGACGCGGGTCGTCGCGCCGGGCCTCCTCGACCGGCTGCTGCCCAGGGTCGTCGACGGCCGGCTGCCGCAGTGGTCCGCCTGGTGGGACGAGGACCCCGGGCCGCTGTTCCCGGATCCGGAGACCCGGCGGGCCGTGGAGGCCGAGCAGCCGCGCCTGCCGCTGACCTACTACGACCAGCAGGTCCCCGTCCCGGCTGGCTGGGACAGCGGGCCGTGCGGATACCTGCGGTTCAGCGAGCACTACGAGCCGGCGGCGCGGGAGGCCCGCGACCGCGGCTGGGCCGTCGCGCACGTGCCCGGCCTGCACCTGCACCAGCTCGTGGACCCGGAGACGGTCGCCGCCCGGCTGGTCGCGATGACCGGCCGCTGGTGACGCTCAGCGGGCGCGGATCCGGTTGTTGCGGGCCTCGTGGGTCAGCTCCGCCAGGCCGAGCTCCTCCAGCAGCGGCGGCAGGTACATGCCGAACCGTCCGCGGTAGCCCTTGCGCAGCCCGTACCAGCCGCCCACCGGGTTGTCGGCGGCGCGTCCCCACGCCTCGACGGTGCCCTCGGCGGCGGGCTTGTTCTCGTCGGCGGCACCGAGCGGGACCCAGTCGCCCTGCGCCGTCAGCCACCCGTGCAGGTCCTCGATCGCCCGCAGCCGGTAGGTGAGCCGGGTGCTGCTGACCTGGCAGACCAGCGCCGGCGGGTCGGCGGCCTCGTCCCGGTGCATCGTGTACTGCGACGAACCGGGTGGGGTGCGCAGCACCCACGGGTCGTCCTTCGAACCGGTGGCCATGAGGCGAACTGTAGGCCGCCGCGGCCCGGGCCGGCGCGTCGAACGGGCGAGATGCACCCGTCGGTGCGCCGGATCGCCTCACCCGAGCCTCACCCGGCGCGATCACCGTGCCCAACCGGGGCGGGTGATGGAGGTGGGCACATTGATCTATCGTCGTGCGATGGTTGACGAATCGGACGAGATCGGCGTCCGGCAGGCGGTCGGCAGGCTCATCGAGCTCGGGCTGGTGACCGCAGATGCAGTTGCGGAGCATGTGACCCGTGAGGCCCTCGCCAGGACGCTCGGCTACTTCGGCCGGCCCACCTGGAACGGGGCATTGGGATTGCTCAGCGGTCTGGGCATGACATACGGCATGGACCACAAGACACTGCGGTACGCCTGCGAGGACGGCGTGGAGGCGTACGAGGACGAGCTCCGCTCCATCGCCGACGCCACCGGCGGCCTGATCACCATCACCGACGTGACACTCGTCAACGACGCGGACGACCACCTGCTGCAATTTCTCTGCAACGGGGCACCCCACGAGTGGACGATCCCACACGTGGACGACGACGAAGGCTTGGAGGCGCAACTGATCTTCGCCACCCACATTCGGGAGTTGACGGCCGATGGCTCGCCAGCAGAGTGGTGCCAGGTGCAATCGCCGCCGGACGGGTACGGGTTCTTTGCCGTCTTCGCCGACCAGGAGCTGCTGAACCAGTTCGGCGCGCCATATGGTCTGACCTTCGAGGATTGACAGCCGGCCGCATCCGACCCTGCCCCGAACCACCGCGATCGACCGCCGGGCCGACCAACCGCCACGGAACGCAACGGCGGTGGTGAGACCATGGATCGGTGATCTTCGAGGCTGACCAACGCATCGTCTTCATCGGCGACAGCATCACCGACTGCGGGCGGCGGGACGTGCGCGCGCCGTACGGCGACGGGTACATGAACCTGGTCCGTGCGCTCGTCACGGCCCGCTTCCCGGCCACCCCACTGACCTGGGTCAACCGCGGCGTCGGCGGCGACACCGTGCGCGACCTGGCGGCCCGGTGGGAGCGTGACGCCGTCGGCGAACGCCCCGACTGGCTGTTCGTGATGATCGGCATCAACGACGTGTGGCGGGCGTTCGCCGGCCAGCCCGACCAGGCCGTGCCGCTGGACGAGTACGAGGCCACGCTGCGCACCCTGCTGCGCCGGGCGGTCGACGCGACCGGGTGCCGGCTGGTGCTCGCCGACCCGTACCTCATCGAACCCGACCGCGCCGACCCGCAGCGCGCCGAGAGCGACCGGTACGCCGCCGTGGTGGCCGGACTGGCATCGGAACTCGGCGCACCGCACGTGACGACGCAGCGGGCGTTCGACGACGTCCTCGCGGTGTCGCCGCCGACGCTGTGGGCCGACGACCGGGTCCACCCCGACCTGCCCGGCCACGCGGTCATCGCCGACGCGTTCCTCCGCGTCATCACCGGCTGAGGCACACGCGGTGGGTCGCCTCTTCCGGGCGATGCGGTGACCGGCTGACCCCCTCGACGATCGGAGGCGGACGACTGCAGCCGAGCGGGAGGGGAAGCCACGGCATGAGCGGCTCCGGGACGCTGGCGGGGCAGGTGGTCGTCGTCATCGGCGGCAGCGCCGGCATCGGCCTCGAGACGGCCCGCCGCGCCCGTGCCGAGGGCGCCGACCTGATCCTCGCCGCCCGCGACCCGGACCGCCTGGCCCGCGCCGCGACCGAGGTCGGCGCCCGGCACACCGGGGCGTTCGACGCCACCGACGCGGTCGCGCTCGAAGGCTTCTTCGAGCGACTGCCGCGCACCGTCGATCACGTCCTGGTCACCGCCGGCCGGCCCTACTACGGCCGGCTCGCCGACGTGGACCTGGCGGCGGCGCGCCGCACCTCGGACGAGCACCTGTGGTTGCCGATCGCCGTTGCCCGGCACGCCCTCGGCCGGGTCCGGCCCGGCGGCACGCTGCTGTTCATGGGCGGCACCGGCGCCCGCCGCCCGGCGCCCGGGCTGCTGTTCGCGGCGATGGGCACCGCCGCGCTGCCCGCCGTGACCGCCAACCTCGCCCTCGAGATCGCCCCGATCAGGGTCAACCTCATCGCCGCCGGCTTCGTCGACACGCCACTGTCCGCGCGGCTGCTCGGCGACGACCTCGACAGCCGCCGCGCACAGCTGCGCGACACGCTGCCCATCCGGCGCGTGGTCCAACCGGCCGACGTCGCCGCCCTCGCCGTGCACCTCATGGTGAACGACGCGCTCACCGGCGGCACGTACGACATCGACGGCGGCCAGCAACTCCTCCCCAGCGGCTGACGCCTCGCCGACGCCGATCGCCACGATTATGTGGATCGACGCCGGCGGATCTGCGATACCGTGTGGGACCGCAGACCTTGGGGAGGCAACGGTGCTCGATCCGACCCAACCGTCCAGAATGGACGCGCTGATCCCGGCACCCGTCCACGCGCGCGCCGACCCCGCCGCCGACTTCGCCGTCTCCGGGGCGACCGCGGTGCACGCCGCCGAGGCTTCGGCGCCCGTCGCGGAGCTGCTGGCCGGGGAGCTGCGCGCCCTCACCGGCCACCCGGTTCCGGTCGTTGCCGAAGGAGCCGCACCCGACGGCGCGATCACGCTCGTCCTGGACCCCGCTGTCGGGCATCCGGAGGGGTACCGGCTGAGCGTCACGAACCGCCAGGTGACGCTGCGCGCCACCACACCGGCGGGACTGTTCGCCGGGGTCCAGACACTGCGGCAGCTGCTCCCGGCCGCCTCGGGCCCGTGGACCGTCGCCGGTGGGGAGATCCACGACCGGCCGCGGTTCGCGCACCGCGGCACGATGCTGGACGTGTCCCGGCACTTCTACACCGTCGCCGAGGTCAAGCGGTTCATCGACCAGATCGCCCGGTACAAGCTCAACGTGCTGCACCTGCACCTCACCGACGACCAGAGCTGGCGCCTCGAGATCCGCAGCTGGCCGCGGCTGGCCACCTATGGCGGCAGCACCCAGGTCGGCGGCGGCCCCGGCGGTTACTACACCCAGGAGCAGTACCAGGACCTGGTCGCCTACGCGGCGGGCCGGCACATCACCGTCATCCCCGAGATCGACGTGCCCGGGCACACCACGGCGGCGCTCGCCTCGTACCCCGAACTCAACGCCGGCGGGGTGGCGCCGCCGCTGTTCACCGCCCAGGGCAACGCGACCGGGTTCAGCTCCCTCGCCACCGACAAGGAGCTCACCTACCGGTTCGTCGACGACGTGCTGCGTGAGGTCGCCGCGCTCACCCCCGGCGACTACCTGCACCTGGGCACCGACGAGACGCACGCGACCCCGGAGGAGGGCCGCCTCGCGTTCATCGACCGGGTCCTGCCCATGGTCGCCCGGCACGGCAAGACGGTCATCGGCTGGCACGAGCTGCTCCGCTCGCCGGACCTGCCCGTCTCGGCGATCCCGCAGTACTGGGGCCGGGAGCGCAGCGACCCGCTGATGGCCGCCGCCGTCGCCCGCGGCCACCGGGTCCTGCTGTCCCCGGCGCACCGGGTGTACCTCGACATGAAGTACGACCTCAGCACGCCCATCGGCTACGAGTGGGCCGGCTACATCGAGGTCGCCGACAGCTACGACTGGGACCCGGGCACCTACATGGACGGCGTCGGTGAGCCGGCGGTGCTCGGCGTCGAAGCTCCACTGTGGTCGGAGACCCTGAACTCCTACGCCGACGTCGAATACATGGCGTTCCCGCGGCTCGCCGCCCTTGCCGAGGTGGCCTGGTCGCCGTGGAGCACCCACGACTGGGACGCCTTCGCCCGGCGGCTCGCCACGCACGGCCCCCGCTGGGAGGCGCAGCAGGTCAACTTCTACCGCTCACCGCAGATCCCGTGGAGCAGCTGATGCCCACCCCGGCGCGACCGGCCTCGACGACCCGTTCACCTGGCCGGCCGCGCACCGGACCGGCCTGCACCTCGGCACGAGGTTCACCGACACCGACGCCGACACGGTGCTCGCCGCGATCCACCACTACCGGCCTTAACCGGCCATCAACTCAAGCGTGTCGATGACCCGGTTGGCGAAACCCCATTCGTTGTCGTACCAGGCGACCACCTTGACGTGCCGGCCGGCGACGCGGGTGAGCGCGGCGTCGAAGACGGCCGAGGCCGGGTTGCCGGTGATGTCGCTGGAGACCAGCGGATCGTCGGTGTACTCGAGGATGCCGTGCAGCCCCCCGCCGGCCGCCGCACGGTACGCCGCCAGCACGTCGTTGCGGCTCACGGCGCGGGCGACCGTGGTGTTCAGCTCCACCAGCGAGCCCACCGGCACCGGCACGCGGATCGAGTCGCCGTCGAGCTTGCCGTCCAGCCGCGGCAGCACCTTGCCGATCGCCTTGGCGGCACCGGTCGTCGTGGGTGCGATGTTCACCGCGGCGGCGCGGGCCCGGCGCAGGTCGCGGTGCGGTCCGTCCTGCAGGTTCTGTTCCTGCGTGTAGGCGTGCACCGTGGTCATGAAGCCGTGTTCGATGACGGCCAGGTCGTCCAGCACCGACGCCAGCGGCGCCAGCGCGTTGGTCGTGCACGACGCGTTGGAGACGATGAGGTGCCGGTCCGGGTCGTACGCGTCGGTGTTGACGCCGAAGGCCAGCGTGACGTCGGCGCCGTCGGACGGAGCGCTCACCAGCACCCGCCGGGCGCCGGCGTCCAGGTGGGCCCGGGCGGCCTTGGCGGCGGTGAAGCGGCCGGTGGACTCCAGCACGATGTCGACGTCGAGCTCGGCCCAGGGCAGGGCGGCGGGGTCACGCTCGGCGTACACGCGGATGCGGCGCCCGTCGACCGTGAGATCGGCCCCGTCGGCGCCGACCGGGCGTCCGAAGCGTCCCAGCGTGCTGTCGTACTTGAGCAGGTGGGCGAGGGTCTCGGCGGGGGCCAGGTCGTTGAGCGCCACGACCTCGAGCTTGCTGTCGCGCTGCAGCAGGGCTCGCAGGGTGTTGCGCCCGATGCGTCCGAATCCGTTGATGGCGATGCGAGTCATGCACCGATCGTCGGCGCCGCGTCTCCTTCCCGAAAGTGGCTTGAGAGCCACCATGCGCAAGGATCTCGCCACCAAGATCAAGAAGAGAACGTGTTGCGGTACTCCGTCGGCGAGGTGCCGAGGATGCGCTGGAAATGCAGGCGCAGGTTGGCGGCCGTGCCGAGACCGACCCGGGCGGCGACCTGCTCCACCCCGAGGTCGGTGACCTCCAGCAGTTCGCGGGCGAGGTCGACGCGGGCGCGCAGCACCCACTGCATCGGGGTGTATCCGGTGTCCTCCACGAACCGCCGCGAGAACGTGCGCGCCGACACCCGGGCATGACGGGCCAGCGTCTCCAGGGTGAGCGGCCCGTCCAGCCGGGCCAGGGCCCACTCGCGGGTGCCGGCGAAGACGTCACCGAGCGGTTCGGGGACGCTGCGCGGCACGTACTGGGCCTGACCGCCGCTGCGGTAGGGCGCCGCGACCAGCCGCCGCGCCACGATGTTGGACAGTCCGACCCCATGATCCCGCCGCACCAGGTGCAGGCACAGGTCGATGCCGGACGCCGCGCCGGCCGAGGTCAGCACATCGCCCTCGTCCACGAACAGCACGTTCTCGTCGACCCGCACCAGCGGGTGCTTCCCGGCGAGGTCCCTCGTGTAGTGCCAGTGGGTGGTGGCGCGCTTGCCGTCCAGCAGGCCGGTCGCGGCGAGTGCGAACGCGCCCGTCGAGATCGCCGCGAGCCGGGTGCCGCGCCGGTGCGCGGCCCGCAGCGCGTCGACGACCGCGGCCGGCGGCTCGGTGGTGGCCGGCCGCCGGTAGCCGGGGATGAAGATCGTGTCGGCGTGCTCGAACGCCTCGACCCCCTCGGCCACGTGATACGACAGCCCGTCACCGCCGGCCACCAGCCCCGGCGCGGCGCCGCACACGGACACCTCGTAGGGCATGGTCGGCCGGCTTGCGAACACCTGCGCGGGAATGCCCACGTCGAGCGGCTTCGCGCCGTCCAGCACGAGCACCGCCACCCGATGATTCATGGCCAGAATGGTACCGATCGCAAGGATCACGCCAGCTCGCGGTTGACCTTGGACAATCTGACTGGTCCCAGGCAGTCAGATTGTCCAAGGTCAACCGCGCCGAGGGCTGCTAAGGTCCGCACATGTCAGGACCGGGGGCGCTGCTGGTCTCCGACCTGGATGGCACGCTCCTGCGACCGGACGAGACCCTGAGCGCGTTCACGGTCGGCGTGATCAACGACTACATCGCCGACGGTGGCCTGTTCACCTACGCGACAGCCCGGTCCTACGCCTCGGCCGCCCGCGTGACCGCGCCGTTGCGGCTGCGGCTTCCGGTGATGACGTACGGCGGCGCGATCGTCGTCGACCCGGTGACCGGTCGGGCACGTCAGGCGCGGTTCCTGCCGGCCGCGTTGGTCGAGGAGATGTTCCGGCTGACCGACGGTTCCCGGCTCGTGCAGCCGATCGTGTACGCCATCCGGGAGGGCCGGGACCGGGCCTGCTGGCTGGCCGACCGGGTCACGCCCGGAGTGGCGAACTACCTGCGCACCCGATCCGGCGACCCCCGGCTGCTGCCCCTGTCCGCCCGGGCGGACATCGATGTCGCAGCGGTGTTCTACGTCTCCCTGATCGGCGACCGGCAGCCGTTGCAGGAACTCTTCGAACAGCTCCCGGCCGCGCCGGACGGCTGCCACTTCGTCCTCGCCGAGGACATTTACGCGGCCGGGCAGTGGTGGCTGGAACTGACCGCCTGCACCAAGGCCGCCGCGGTCGCCGCGTTGAAGGCCGAAGTCGTCGCGGCAACGGTGACGTGCTTCGGGGACCAGCTCAACGACCTGCCGATGTTCGCGGTCGCCGACACCGCGCTGGCGGTCGCGAACGCCGCGCCCGAGGTCCGCGCGGCCGCCACCCGGGTGATCGGCGCCAACACCGACGACGGCGTGGCCCGCTGGATCGCCGCGACCGCCGCCCACGACGACGGCGTGCCGTAGCAAAGCCGGCGGCCGGGCGCATTGTCTTGCGATCTTGAGCACCATTACCGTATCGACGTGGCGCACCGCGTGGGTCGGCGCGGATTGGAGGTCGACGTGATGGCCGCCCTGGTCTACCACTGCGACCGGCTGGGTGTCTGATGGTGGTCCGGTTGCGCTTGCAGGTCATGGGCCCGTTACGGGTATGGCGGGGTGATGTCGAAGTCGATGCCGGCCCCCCCGCAGCAGCGGGCTCTGCTGGCACTACTGCTGGCGCAGCACGGCCGGCCGGTCGGACTGGGCGAGCTCGTCGACCTGATCTGGGTGACGGACCCGCCGGCGACCGCGGTGAACATCATCCACAAGTACATCGGTGCACTACGCCGCGTGTTGGAACCCGACGTGGCGCCGCGGTCGTCCGGGTCGTACCTGGCCCACCAGGGCAACGGCTACCGGCTGACGGCCGGTCCCGATGTGCTCGACCTGGCCGCCTTCGGCCAGTTGGTCACGACGGCGAAAGCGGCGGCCGCCGCTGGGCGGACGGGTGAGGCGCTCGATCGCTACGGCGAGGGCCTTGCAGCTGTGTCAGGGTCCGGCGGGCGGCGGCCTGGCGGACAACGCAGCTGCTGCGGCCGTCTTCACCGGCATCGACAGCCAGTTCGCCGACGCGGCGGTCGACGCCGCCGGTATCGCGGTGGCCGAAGGCCGTCCGGGCGAGGTGCTCGCGCCGCTGCGACTGGCTGCGGGCATGTTCCCGCTCCACGAACCCGTGCACGCGGGACTAATCGCGGCGCTCGCCGACGCCGATCGTCAGGCCGAAGCGCTGGCGATGTACCAGTCGATTCGTGCACGTCTCGCCGACGAGCTCGGTGTCGACCCGGGACGCGAGCTGCGCGAGACGTACCTGCGGGTGCTGACCCCGGTCGAGTTGCCGCCCACCGTGCCCACCGTTGTCGTCCCGGCCGAGCTGCCGCCCACCGTTCCTGTCCCGGCCCAGCTGCCGCCCGATCTCCCGCTGTTCGTGGGACGGCGGGCGGAACTGGCGATGCTCGACGACCTCGTGGCCGCGACGACCGACCGGACCGGCCCCCTGGTGATCGCGATGGACGGCATGGGCGGCGTGGGCAAGTCGACGCTCGCCGCGCACTTCGCGCACCGCGTCGCCCAGACGTTCACCGACGGCCAGCTGTACCTGGACCTGCAGGGCCACGAGGACGACGGCGAGGGCGTCCCGGTCGTCGAAGCCCTGCGCTCCCTGCTCTACGCACTGGGGCTGCGCGGTGCGGACGCCCCGGAGTCGCTGGAGGCGCTGGTGGGCACCTACCGCAGCCGCACGGCCGGGAAGCGGATCCTGGTGCTCTCGACAACGTCCGCGACCAGTCGCAGGTCCGACCGCTGCTGCCGGGCTCGGCCGGAAGCCTGGTGCTGGTCACCAGCCGCCTCCCGCAGGTAGGCCTGGCCGCCCTCGGCGGCGCCCGCCTCATCCGGGTCGACCTGCCCGACCGGCAGGTCGCCCGCACGATGCTCGAACGGCGGCTCGCCCACACCGACCGGGTCACCGGCGGCAACGCCGAGTCCCTCGACGCGATCGTCGAGCTGTGCGGGCGGCTGCCACTGGCACTGGCGATCCTGGGCGCCCGGCTCAGCGCCCGGCCGCGACTGTCGCTGGCGTCGGTCGTCGCGGAGCTGCGCGACGACGCCCACCGGCTGGCGGCGTTCCCCGGCGGGCGGGGTGTGCGGGACCCGCGTGCGACGTTTGCGTGGTCGTACCTCCAGCTGAGTCCCGACGCGGCCCGGCTGTTCCGGTTGCTGTCGGTCGCGCTGACCCCGGGGATCACGGCCGAGGCGGCCACGAGCCTGTCGGCGTGGGAGCCGCGACGCACCCGCGAGGCCCTCATGGAGCTGGCGGAGGCCGCGCTCGTGACAGAGGACGACCACGGCTGGTTCACCTCACACGTCCTGGTCAAGGCGTACGCGGAGGAGCTGTTCCGGGAAACCGAACTCCCCGCCGAGCGGGCGGCGGCCGTGAGCCGACTCCTGCAGCATTACCTGCACAGCGCGCTGCATGCCCAGTCCGAGCTGAAGAGCCACTTCCGGATCGAGCCGCCGCTACCTCCGCCGGACGGCGTCGTCGCCGAGCGGCAGGGCTCACTGGACAACGCCCACGGCTGGTTCGATCGGCACCGCGACGCGCTGTTCGAGGCCGTCCACGTCGCGGCCGAGGGCGACCACGGTGTCGCCCCTTGGCGGCTGGCCCTGGCCTTGCCGCAGTACCTGGAGAGTGCGGGCCTCCTCCGCGACTGGGAGGACGTCGTCCGTCTGGCGCTGCAGGCCGCCCGCGAGCACGGTGACGCGATCGGCGAGGCGCATCTGTGCCGCAGCCTCGCCGGTACAGGTCAGTCGCTCACCGAGCTTCAGCGGTTCGAGGAGGCGGTACACGCGTCGCGGCAGGCGCTCGACATCTGCCGCGACCTCGACCAGCGGACCGACGAACCGGTGATCCGGCACCTACTCGCGCGGAGCCTTGCGGGCATGGGCCGAGTCAACGAGGCGATCGCGGAATACACCACGGCGGTCCGGCTGGGCGGCGTGTTGGCGCAGGGACCGCTGCAGGTCTCGGCGCTCCGGGACCTGTCGAAGCTGCTGCTGTCGACGGGTGACGTGGCGGGGGCGCGGCGGGCATTCGACCGCGCCGTCGAGCTGATGGGCACATTCCAGGACGGCGGACCCGAGTTCCTGCAAGCCGACCTCGAGGAGCTCGCAGCACTGCTCGGCCAGCACCGCTAGGACGCCGGCAGCGACAGGAGTGGGCGGCGTCCTAGCGGTGCTTGCATTGGGTCCCGGTGAGGTCGCCCTCGAATGGTGATCCGGGACGGCCGCCCGTGTGCGACGGTGAGCGCTGTGACGACGCGCAACGTACGCTTCGCCGATGCGACGACCGGGACGGTCTCGATCGACCGGCCGGTCCTGCGTCACCCGGCCAATCCGGTCCTCACCGCGCGGCAGGTCAACGCCGTCTGGCGCGAGCCGCACCTCCAGGTGGTCACCGTGCACAACGCGGGCGCGGCGACGCTCGCCGGCCGGACCGCGCTGCTGTTCCGGTCGCACCTGCGCTGCGGGATCAGCGTGCTCGGGCTCGCCACCAGCGCCGACGGCGTGACGGACTGGACGGTGCACCCGCGGCCGGTGTTGTCGCCGGCGACCGAAAGCGACCGGTGTGTCGACGGCGTCGACTGGCAGCACCTCGTCGAGGTCGAGTCCGGCGGCGTCGAGGACGCCCGGATCAACCCCGTCGAGGACACGTTCGCGGTCACGTACAGCGCCTACCATGCCGGGATCCGCAATCGGGTGCGCGTGTCGCTCGCCCTCACCGACGACCTCGTCACGTTCACCAGGCACGGCCCGATGCTCGACCGGGACATGCGCAACGTGGTCGTGTTCCCGGAGCGGATCGGCGGGCGCTACGTCGGGCTGTTCCGGCCCAACGACGTCAGCCCGGGCGACACCGGCGGCGCGTACACGCAGGTCAGGATCGGATACACCGACGACTTCCGGACCGGGCCGTGGGAGGTCGCCGACGAGCCGGTGATGCGCACGGGAGCGGGACCGAGCGCCTTCTCCGACAAGATCGGGCCGGGCGCGCCGCCGGTGCGCACGCCGCACGGCTGGCTCAACGTCTTCCACGGCGTGCGCACGACGATGGACGGCAACCCGTACGTGCTCGGCGTCGCCCTGCACGATCTCGACGACCCGAGCGTGGTGCGCGTTTCCAGCATCCCGATCCTGTTCCCGTCGCGCGCCGACTGCCGGGTCCCCGACACCGACTACGTCCACGTGCCGAACGTGGTCTTCTCCTGCGGACTGGTCCGCGAGGACACCGGCACGATCGTCGTCTACTACGCCGGCAATGACACGGTCATGAACGTGGCCGTGACCCACGAGGACGTGCTGGCGGAGTTGTGCCTGCGCTACGGCCAGGACCCGCTGACCGGCAGGCTGCTGTACTCCCTGTGACCGCGTCGACGCCGGCCGGGACGTCGATGCCCGCTGTGCTGACTACGGGACGCCGTTGTCGTGGTGACGGCCGGCCGCCAGGCGCTCGGCGGGCGTCAGGTCGTCGTCGCGCATCAGCCGCACGGCGGTGAGGTGCTCGCCCACCGGGCAGTACTGCAAGCGCACCAGGCCGAGCCGGATCGCCTTGAACGACATCATCGGGATCCACGTCGTCATGAACAGGTGCCCGTCGCGGCACCGCACGATCACGTCCCGCCCGAACCGGTAGCCCTGCTGCTGCGACGTCCTTCGGACCCTGACGACCACCGCGGCGAGGATCACCACGGCGAGCAGGTAGATCAGGATCTGCGTCAGGGGGGACACCCATCGACCATACCGCCGTCGCCTCGGTGGAACATGCAGGTTGCCGGGTGCACCGGGAGCGCCCCGGCGGTGCTGCCGGGGCTTCCGCCCGCCCGGGCGGACCGTGACCTGCATGGAGTACAAGACTCCGAGTGCTGAGCACGCCGTTCAGGCCTCCCGTATGGCGGGGTTTTTGCGGATTGTCGTACCCGTCGATGCGTACGTACAGTCTGTTGACGGAGTCCTTACCGAAAGTAATTCGGGGAGGGTCAGATGAAGATTGACGTCCGCCTGGATCTGGTCGATGAGCAGCTCGAACGGGCGTGGCAGCTGTACTGCGTCGCGTTCCGCCACCTCAACGCGCTCACCGTGCAGCGCCATCTGATGTACAGAACCGAGTTCGACGACGTGATGACCGATCGCCGGATCGAGAAGTGGCTCGCCTACTCCGACGACGGCGTCATGCTCGGGCTCGCCACCTATACCAACCAGCTCAGCGCCTGGCCGCTCATCTCGCCGGAGTACTTCGCCCGCCGCTGGCCCGCGCACTACGCCGACAACCGCATCTGGTACTGCGGCTTCGTCGCCGTCCCGGGCCACGAGCACGGGGTGTTCGTCAAGCTCATCGAGGCGATGTACCGCCACGCCGAGGAGCACGAGGGCGTGATCTCACTGGACATCTGCCGCCACAACATCGAGGCCTACCGGCTGGACCGGGCGATCGGCACGTGGCTGCGCCGGATCTCCGGCGGCAAGGTCCGCAGCGAGGCCGCCGACTCGCAGACGTTCATGACCTACGAGACCGCACCGGGTCTGGAGAGCGCGGCGTAGCCGTCCAGCAGGATGTCGACGGCAGAAGTGAAGCGGGTGTCGAAGTCGAGGCCCGCGCGGGTGGTGATGATCTCGGTCAGGTTGGGGAACTGCGCCGGGTCCAGCTCGTCGGCGTGCTGGTCGAGGTCCGGTTCGGTGCCCTCGTGGCCGGGGGTCTGGCCGACCTCGGCGAGGGTGTGCCCGATGGTGAACGTGGCGATCACGTTGATCACGTCCATCGCCATGCCCAGCGGCAGGCCGGCGGCGCGCATCGCGGCCAGCCAGCGCTCCGACATCAGCAACGCGTCGGGGGAGTTCACCGGGCGGGTCGCGGCCAGCGGTAGCACCCCGGGGTGGGCGCGCAGCGCCGCCCGGAGGCCGTGCGCGAACTGCCGCATCCACGGCACCCACGCGCCGGCCGGTGGGTCCTGCAGGCCGGTGAACGCGAGCTGCATGACCCGGTCGACGAGCCCGTCCAGCAGCGCGCCCTTGTTCGGCACGTGCCGGTAGAGCGACATCGCCTCGACGCCGAGGTGCGTGCCGAGCTTGCGCATCGACAGCGCGGGCAGGCCGTAGGTGTCGAGGTACTCCAGCGCGCCGTCGAGGACGCGTTCGCGGCTCAGCCCCGCCTTGGCGCCGGTGCGGCGATCCGTCAACGCAACCCCCTTGACCATGCTTACGGTGTAAGCCACGATAGCAGCGGCAGGGATGCTTACGGTGTAAGCATCCGGCGGACCATCGTGGAGGACCCATGCTCGCGCTCGCGTTGACCCTGCTCCTGGCCGCCGTGGCCTACTTCCTGCTCGTCACGCTCGTCGACCTGTTCCCGCTGAACAACGTCCGGGACGCCAAACGCGAAGAGCAGCGCACCGAGGTCGCGATCAACGCGCCGATGATGACGCTGCCCGCGGTGCTGCTGGCGCTCGCGGCGGTGCTGTCCGTGCCCGCGCTCGGATACGTCGCCGGCGCCCTGGAACTGCTCTTCGCCGCCGGTGGCCTGGTGCTGTGGTGGATGCCGTACCTCATCGGCGTCGCCGCGCCGTGGGCGACCGCCGGCACCGGCACCACCTGGGCGGAGCTGCACGCCCGCACCTACGCGCAGACCCTGATCGTCCTGCCCCGCATCGGCGACCGGCCCCGGCCCAACCTCGAGCACATGATCCTGCACGGCCTGATGCTCGCCGGCGGCGTGTGCGCCGTCCTGGCGGCGGCGCGACTGTGACCGCGGCGTCCCGGGGGCATCGCTGCGCCCGCCCCCGGGACCGGCACCCGTCAGCTCGCGTAGGCCTTGACCTCCAGCAGGCCGACCGAGTTCGTGCCGTTGGACTGCAGCACGACCCGCAGCCGGGCGGTGCTCACCGGCGTGAAGGTGACCGTGATGTACGCGTTGGCGGTCACCGGGTACCCACTGGCGCCCGGCACATCGGCGTAGGCGCTGCCCGTCCAGTACTGCAGCTTCCAGCTCGACGGCAGGTCGATGCCCTGGTTGTCGTCGAACAGGTACACCTGCGCCCGCCGGACGGACACGGCCGCCGGCCAGGTCAGCTCGGCCCACTGCTGGCCGCTGTTCGGCCAGGTGCCCCACCGCGGGTTCACGGTGTCGTTCGACGACGGCGGGTCGATCCCGTCGTTGATCGCCGCGACCGACTCCCACGCCGAGGTGTAGGACGCCGACGCGACCGCCGACCGCGCGAGGTTGCTGTCCGGCTGCGGATTCCCGGTTCCCTTGATGAGGAACAGGTTGTCCGCGACGTTGTAGTACTGCGACAGGTACGACCCGGCCGGCGGGTTGGTGCTGTAGTAGTCGTCGTGGTTGCAGTCGAGCCGGTCGTCGTGGGACCGGTTCGTGCACACGGTCCGCACGACCACGTTGTCGCCGTCCTTGTAACACATGACGTCCCACTCGTCGGTGCAGTGGCCGTAGCCGGACGCGTTCGGCGCGTTGTTGTTGACGGCGCCGAGGGTGTGGCCGAGCTCGTGCGCGGCGACCCCGGCGGACCAGCAGCCGTTGTCGGCGCGGGCGTACTCGGGCCCGCTGTTGGACCGGTTCGCGTCGCTCTTGCGGGTGTCGCCGGCCAGGCCGCCGATACCGCAGTACACGTCTGTGTCGACGAACTGCAGGTACTTGCGGTCCGTCCTGGTGTACCCGGCGGCCTTGACGGCGTTGAGCAGCGGCGCCCAGTCGTTGGCGTTGAGCGCGGCGTCGGCGATCTGCACGTTGCGCACGACCGGCCGGCACGCGCCGTTGACGGTCTCGGTGACGTACCGGACGTGCCGCTCGCCGCCGGTCTCCTTGGCGCTCTCGTTGAAGATCGTGTCGACGCCCTCGGCGAGGGTCCGGAACGTCTCCAGGTACTGCGTGTAGCGGCTGGTCGAGCCGTGGATGTACAGGACCTCGACCCGGCGGCCGCTGGTCCCGTCGCCCTCGCACACGGCCAGGGACCGGGCGGCGGGCGCCGCGGCGGCGAGGGCCGGCACGCCGGACTTCACGGACAGCCCGGCGGGCGCCGCGTCGGGGCCGTGCGTGCACATGACCGGGCTGGTGCCCTTGACCTCCAGCAGGTTTGGTCCGCAGGGGCCGGCCGGGCGGCGCTGCAGCCCGTCGTAGACCAGGCCCTTGGCGGCATCGTTGGCGGGGAGACCGGCGGGGAGACCGGCGGGGAGACCGGCGGGGAGAACGGTGCGGACGGCCCGGTCACCGGCGAGCGCGGTGCCGGCGAAGGCGTTGAAGCCGAGGAGTCCGAGCGCGGCGGCGACCACGGCGGTGACCGCGACGGCGACCCGGGTGGTGCCGCCTCGGGCGGATCTGGGCATGGCGAAGCTCCCTTCGCGAGGGTTGCGGGGATCGATGCGACGGCCGGGGCGGCGGGCGGGCCGGGCCGGCGGCTGCGGTGCACGACCGCGCGCCACATCGACGAAAACCTTTTCGAAGAGTGCCAGGGCAAATCGTCAGATGTCAATCATGTGACAACGTGTGCCAAGACTTAAGCAGCACCAAAGCGCGCTGCGCGCAACCGAAAGGTTTTCGGGCGTGAAAGGTTCACCGAGTCCGGCGGATCCAGTCGACGGCCGCGGCCAGCGGGTCGGTGCCACCGGATTCGTCGGGCTGCAGCGGCCCCCGGCAGACGGTGTGATGGTGGTCGGCGAACCAGGCGACGGTCACGGACAGCCGGGCGCCGTCGCGCAGCGGATGTATCTCGTTCGCACTGGTCATCCCGGCCGTCTCGGACCCGAACGTCCGCACGTCCGGCCGGCCTCGGAACGCCACCGCGACGGCCTCGCCCGAGCTGCCGGTCCCGCCGTCGGTGAGGACGGCCACCGGGCCGCCCGGGTGGTGTGGTGCGACGGTGCGGGCCATTGTCCGGCTGTCGAGCAGGACCCGGCCCTGACGTAGCCGCCACACCTGGTCGGGGCCGGTCGGTGGCACGAAGTAACCGAGGACGCCGTCGGGCAGCAGCGACCCGATGACCCCGAGCATCGGCCACATGTTGCCGCCCTGGTTGCCGCGCAGGTCCACGACCCAACCGGACGGCCCGGCGGCGGCGAGGTCCCGCATCAGCTGGTGGCCGGTGTCGCGGTATCCGCGACCGCGTTCGCTGCAGGCGGGCAGACCGATCCGGGCGACACCGTCGATGACTTCCCCGCTGGGCAGTGTGCCGGTGCCCCACGCGCTGGCCGGACCTGGCCGCCGCAGCCCGCTGTGCGCACCGCCGGCCTGCTTCACCACGGTCCATACGGTGTCGTGGATGCCGGTGTACGACACCGCGCCGGCGCACGCGGCGACGGCTTCCGCGCGGACCGTGGGCCAGTCCACGGTGTCGCTGAACAACGCACGGCGTTCGACGATCTCCAGCGCGTGCAACAGGTACCGCCGCGTCCGCCGCTGCCGCCAGCCGTCGGTGATCGCCACGATGCTGTCTCCTACAGCGGATTTCGGCCGATGAAGGCGAGCAGCTGGGTCTGCGCGTCGGCGCCGTCGGGCACCTCGACGCGGGGGCCGTAGTGGCCGCTGCTGCGCAGCACCTCGTCCATCGGCAGCATGCCGGCGAGCATGACCGCGCAGCGGTGCGGGTCCAGGCGCTCGTCCTGGCCGGTGGCGCGGGCCAGGTCCCACGTGTGCAGGAAGACGTCGGCGGTGTAGAACTGACTGATCGCCGCGTCGAGCGGGATGTCGCCGATGTGCGGGTTGCTGAGCACCCGGTCGCCGCAGCCGGGGTCGTCGAGGACCGCCTGCACGGCGTCGGTGTGCACCTGCCAGGCCGCGACCGGGTCCTCGCTGACCTTCGGCCCCTTCGGCAGCTCGATGCCGGTGCCGGCCTGCAGGAACCCCGGGAACCACTCGACCAGGTGCCCGACGACGTCGCGGGCCACCCAGCCCTCGCACGGCGCCGGTGCGTCCCAGCCGTCGGCCGCGACACCGCGGACCCGGTCGGTGAACGTGCCGGCGATGCTGCGGTGCTCCTCCGCTGGCGTCATTGGGCCACCGTATCGCCCCGCACCGGCCGCCCGTGGCCCTTCGCGCGAATGGACGCGGTTTGATCAATGCCGGCCTGGGCACCATGCATCGTGATGGATGTCGCCGGAGCGCCGGCGACCGAGCGAAGGAGCTGCCATGCCCTGGGTCAGAGGACACTACGCCAGGCCGCCGCGCAACGGCCGGTCACCGCTCGGCCTCGGCGCGATCCTCGGCATCGCGGTCGCCATCTTCGTCGTGATCTACCTCGTCACCCGCTGAGGCCTTCAGCCGATCTCGATGACCAGCGCCTGATCGTCGCGCAGCGCCGCGACCTGATCGCGCAGCAGGGTCAGCGTCTCCTCGACCGCGATGGGGGACTCCTCGAACGAGCCCCCCATCTCGTCCAGGTAGTCGTCGAACGCCGCCTGATCGAACGTCGCGACGTCCAGCCGCGGCAGGTGCGCCTGGTGTTCGGCCGTGAGCACGAAGCGCATGCCGTCCGCCGGGTCCGGCAGGACCTCGTCGTACCGCGACCGCGACACCGGCACGTCCTGCTCCTCCTCCAGGAACAGCAGCAGGTACAACATGAAGTACCCAGACCAGTGGAACGCGTCGCGCAGTTCCAGGTCGTCCGGTGCGTGACCGGACTCGGCCAGGGTGCGGACGTCCGGTTCGCGGAGCACGTACAGCGAAGCGATCGACGACATCGACGTAGCGTATGCACCACCTGACCGCTGGGGCGCGCAGACCCCGGCCGACGACGCCTGCTACCACGAAACCAGGAAGAACGTCATTGCCACAGACACGTCGGTGCTGAGCCGCGCCTGGCTCGACACGGCACACCGGAAGTCCCTCACCGACCCGACGCCGATGCACGTTGTCCGGGTGCGCCGCGGCCGCCAGGACACCGCCGTAGCCTATGGTTCCGACGGTGCAACGGGTGAGAGGACGCGGAAATGGATGCCGGGCCGCCGAGCCTGATCGCGATCGACCACGATGACTACCACGCCGAGCACGTCGGGCGGACCGCCGACGGCAGGCAGTTCTTCCTCACCACGCCGTTCGAACCGGCCTTCGCGGGCAAGGACGACGGCCAGGAGTTCGTCGCGCTCTACCTGTTCGACGGGCACGGCGCGCTGGTGGCGGCGAAGATCGACGCCTTCGGCCCGCGGGCCTTCGTGGACGACGAGGCGCGGCGCGCAACGTATGAGGCGCGGCTGCGGGAGCTCGGCGACGTCACCTTCACCCGCATCGAGATCGCGCCGTTCGCGGTCGAACGGTTCGGCACGACCTTCGGCCTGATCCCCAGGCCGCCGGAGGAGGCGACGACGGGTGGTACGTCACGCTCGAACCCGGCGACTACATGGGCTTCGCTGAGCCGTGGGACAGCGGCGACTACGACACCTGAGTGGCCGGCCAGGCGACGGGGTCGATCGCGAGCCACGGCGCGACGGCCACGGCGGCCGGGGTGAGGCCGGCGAAGGCCCTGGCGTCGCGGTGCAGGTGGGACTGGTCGACGTAGCCGCACCTGGCGGCGACGTCGGCGCCGGCGTGACCGGCCGCGAGCAGGTGCGCGGCCCGGTCGAAGCGCACCAGCCGGGCGGCGCGCTTGGGGGTGATGCCGAGCTGGGCGCCGAACCGTGACCACAGCCGCTTGCGGCTCCAGCCGACCTCGTCGGCCAGGTCCTCCACCCGCAGGCGACCCCGGCCGGCGAGCGTCCGCCGCCAGCTGTGCGCGACCTCCGCGTCGACCGCCGGGCGGGCGCGCAGGCGCCGGGCGAGGATCTCCACCGCGATGCCGAACCGTTCGTCCCACGACGCGGCGACCCGGAGCCGGTCGACGGTCCGCCCGGCGTCGTGGCCCCAGACGTCGTCGAGGGGCACCACCGCACCGCTGAGCGCCGCCGGGGCGCCGAGGATCGCGGCCGCGACGGCCGGGTCCAGCCGGATCTGCAGGCACGCCCCCGCCCGGCCACCGGTGCGCAGGTCGCCGGGGGCGAGCCCGACGACGACGCTGCCGTGCTGGCGGCGGCCGCGGACGTCGTACACGAGCCCGCCCTCGTTGCTCAGGTCGAGCAGGACCGTGACGGATGGGTGGGGGACCATCGCGATGTCGACGGGCCCGGCCCCGTGGGCCTCGAACCCGGCCATCCTGACCCCCGGCAGCCGGTCCGGCGCGCCGGGGACCGCGACGGCCATCCGCGACCAGTCCGGTGGTGTCCCGTTCGGCGGCACGGACCCAGCTTAAAGCGTTGCCGCCGCCGTGAACTGCAGCAGCAGCCGGCTGGTCGCCTCGGGCGCCTCGAGCATGGGCAGGTGTCCGACCCCGGGCAGCAGCTCCACCCGGGTGTCGGGCAGGGCGGCGTACCGCTGGGCCGAAGCCGGTTCCCAGCGCGGGTCGGCGGCGCCGAAGATCACCAGCAGCGGGACCCGCACCGCGGCGAGCCGCTCCGGCACACCGCGGGCGGTGATGTACTCGGCGTTGCGCCGCAGCACCGTGCGGAACGTCCGGTATCCGGTGCCGCGCAGGTCCGCGACCAGGTCGTCGGGGACGTCGATCGGGCGCACGGCCGTCGCGCAGAGCCCCTTGCGGATCATCGCGTCCGAGCGCCGCGACCACAGCAGCGGGCCGAGGGGCGGGGACAGCAGGGCCCGCAGGATGAGCGGCTGCGGCAGTAGCGCGTCGAGGCTCGGGCCGCAGCTGATCAGCGTGATCGACCGCACCAGGTCCGCGCGCTGCTCGGCGAGCGCGGTGGCCACGTAGCCGCCGCTGGAGTGCCCGGCCACGGCGAGCCGCCGCAGGCCGAGCCCGTCGAGCAGCGCGGCCACCTGGCCCGCCTGGGCGGGCACGGCGTAGGACGGCGCGGGTGGGGACTGGCCGCAGCCCGGCAGGTCCACCACGATGACGTGATGCCGGGCGGCGAGCGCCGCGACCATCGGCCGCCAGGACGCGCCCGAGGCGCCCGACCCGTGGAGAAGCAGGAGCGGCGGCGCGTCCCGCGCCCCCTCGTGAACCACATGCAGCTCGCTCATGCCCGAAAACGATGCCGGGGCGCCGCGCGCGCGTCTTGGACAAATGTCAGCGGCGGGGCCGGCGGGCCGTCGCAAGTTAAGTGAAATACCGGCGCTGCGGCCGAATCCATCGGCAATCTACGATGTCCGCAGGTCCTGGTGGATGGCGAAGGGCGAAACCATGTGGAGAACCCGGCGGATCGCGGTGGCGCTCGCCCTGACCATGACCGCGGCGGGTGCCGCGGTCGTGCTGACCTCGACGGCGGCGGTGGCCGCCGATCTCTCGGTGAGCCAGGCCCTGGCCGCGCAGGACGGCCGGTCGGCGTCGGTCGTCGGCTACGTGGTCGGGCAGCCGACCGCCACGAGCACCGTCCTGCGGTCCGGGTTCACCGGTGACACCGCGCTAGCCCTCGCCGACACGGCGAGCGAGACCGGCACCACCCGGATGCTGTACGTGCAGATCACCGCCGCCTACCGGGCCTCGTTCGGGTTGCAGTCCAACCCGTCGCTGATGGGCCGGCGGCTCGTCGTGGCCGGGCAGCTCACGGCGTACTTCTCGCACGGCGGGCTGAAGTCGCCGACCTCGATGAGCCTCGCCGGCAGCACGCCGACCACGACCCCGACCGGCGGCCCGACGCCGACCGGGCCCGTCGAGACCTACTACGCCGCGGCGGCCGGCAAGACCGGGACCGCGCTGCGCTCGGCGCTGCACGGCATCATCAAGGTGCAGACCAAGATCACCTATGATCAGGTGTGGGACGCGTTGAAGGACACCGATCAGGACCCGAACAACGCCGGTAACGTCATCCTGCTCTACTCGGGGCGGTCGCAGAGCAAGACGACGAACGGCGGCGGCGCCAACGACTGGAACCGTGAGCACGTGTGGGCCAAGTCGCACGGCGACTTCGGCACCGCCACCGGGCCCGGCACCGACGTGCACCACCTGCGCCCCGAGGACGTGTCGGTGAACGCCGCGCGGGGCAACAAGGACTTCGATCTCGGCGGGTCGGCGGTCAGCGAGGCGCCGGGCTGCCTGACCGACAGCGATTCCTTCGAACCGCGGGCCGCCGTGAAGGGCGACGTCGCCCGTATGATCATGTACATGGCGATCCGGTACGAGGGCGACGACGGCTGGCCGGACCTGGAAATCAACAACTCCGTCGGCAACGGGTCGGCGCCCCGCATCGGCAAGCTGTCAATCCTGCTGCAGTGGCACCAGCAGGATCCGCCGGACGCCTTCGAGAAGCGCCGCAACGAGCGGATCTACGCCGCCTGGCAGCACAACCGCAACCCGTTCATCGACCACCCGGAATGGGCCGCAGCGATCTGGGGCGCCTGAGTGCCGACCGCGGACTGGTTCGCCCAGTTCGCCGCGGGCGAGGCGCGGGGCATCTCACCGGTGTACGAGCGGCTCGCCCTGGCGGTCAGCGGCGACGACGTGCTGCTGGGGCTGCTCGAGTCGGTGCCGCCGCCGAAACGGCAGCCGAACCTGCTGTTCGGCGTGGTGCGGCTGCTCGGCGGGCCGGTCGACGACCCGGCCGCGTTCCACGACTTCACCGTGGCGAACTGGGCGGCGGTCGAGGCGCAGCTGCGGATCCGGGCCACCCAGACCAACGAGGTCGGGCGCTGCGCGCTGCTGCTGCCGGTCCTGGCCGGGTTGCCGCAGCCCCTCGCATTGCTGGAGGTCGGCGCCTCGGCCGGGCTGGGGCTGTTCCCGGACCGGTACCGCTACCGGTACGGCGGGCACACCGTCGGCAACGGCGGGCCGGTCCTCGAGTGCGACCTCACCGGGGCGCCGCCGCCCGCCACGCTGCCCCGCGTGGTGTGGCGGGCCGGGCTGGACCTCAACCCGCTCGACGTGACGGATCCCGCGGACGCGGCCTGGCTGGAGGCGCTCATCTGGCCCGAGCACGACCACCGGCGGGAGCGGCTGCGGGCGGCGGCCGCGCTGGCCGCGGCGGACCCACCGGTGCTCGTGCGCGGCGACCTCGTCGACGACCTGCCGGGCCTGGCCGCCCAGGCGCCGCCGGACGCGACCCTGGTCGTGTTCCACACGTCGGTGCTGTACCAGGTGCCGGCGCCGCGCCGGACCGCGTTCATCGACCTGGTCCGCGGCCTGCCGGGGCACTGGATCTCGGTCGAGGGGGCCGACGTGGTCCCGCACCCGGAACTGCCGGCGCCGCCGGGCACCGAGCTGCACAACGTGCTCGCGCTGGACGGCACACCCCTGGCCTGGACCCGGGCGCACGGGCAGGGAATGACCTGGATCGGAGCACAAGTTAGGCTCCCCTGACTCATCCGGCCGGAAGGACGTCAGTGGCGCAGCGCGGGACCGACCCATGCCGTTCGTGAACGCCGGCGCCGTGACCCTGCACTACGAGGAGGCCGGCAGCGGCGACGCCGTCGTGCTCGTCCCCGGCACCGGCGCCGCAGGCCGGACCTGGCGGCTGCACCAGGTGCCGGCGCTGGTCGCGGCCGGATACCGGGCCATCACCGTCGACAACCGGGGCGTGCCGCCCAGCGACCCGGCCGGACCCGGCCTCACCGTCGCCGACCTGGTCGCCGACACCGCCGGGCTGGTCGAGCGGCTCGCCGGCGGGCCGTGCCGGCTGGTCGGCTCCTCGATGGGCGCGCACATCGTGCAGGAGCTGCTGCTGACCAGGCCCGACCTGGCCACCCAGGCGGTGCTGATGGCCAGCCGTGGCCGGCCCGACGCGTTCTCCCGGGCGCTCGCCGCCGCCGAGCAGTCGCTGCACGACCAGCGCGTGCAGCTCCCGGCCTGCTACGACGCCGCCATGCGGGCGATGCAGAACCTGTCGCCGCGCACGCTGCAGGACGAACAGGCGGTGCAGGACTGGCTCGACATCTTCGAGATGTCCGCACCGGACGTGACCGACCCCGGCGTCCGGGCGCAGCTCGACGTCGACGTGCGCAGCGACCGGCTCGGCGCGTACCGGCGGATCACCACCCCGACGCTGGTGCTCTCCTTCGCCGACGACCTGGTCGCGCCGGCCGCCCGCGGGCGGGAGCTCGCCGCCGCGATCCCCGGCGCCCGATACACCGAGATCCGCGACGCCGGCCACTACGGCTACCTGGAGCAGCCCGAGGCGGTCAACGCCGCGATGCTGCGGTTCTTCGCCGGGGACCCGCGCTGACGGCCGTGCCCGGTCAGCGCACCACGAGCTGGACCAGCAGCAGGTGGTTGGCGTGGGTCTCGACCTCGAACATGCCGGTGCGGTCGGCGCGGAACTCCACGGTCGCCGGCCGGCCGGCCTCGAGGGTGGCGCGCTGGTCGTAGCCGTGGACGTGCAGCTCGTCGGGCACGTCGGAGGTGACGGTCAGCCGGATCGTGCTGCCCTTGCCGACCTCGACCCGGCCGACCGGCGGATCGACCTTCCCGCCGGTGATGGAGACGCTGATCGACCGGTCCTGCGCCGCCGTCCCGCCCGAGCCGTCGCGCAGCAGCAGCGCGACGACGGCGCCGGCGGCGATGAGGATGGCGACGGCGACGAGCCGGTAGACGGCGTCCCGGGACCGGGCGGGTGCGGCGGTTGAGGGCACGGCAGGTTCCTTACGCGAGCAGGGGCGGAGGCCCCGGTGCGCCGCACACCGAAGGCCGGAACGTCCGCCCGGCCGCCGAGCCGGAACGCGAACGGGGATCACTGTAGCGGCCCGTCCGCGCTGCGGCGAGGGGTCAGGTGGCGGGCCCGTCCTCGCCGCCGCGTCACGTGGCGCGCCGTTCCGCGCCGTGCCGAGGGTCAGCCGGCGCGGCCGGCCCGGCGGTAGGCGAGCACCCCGACGACCAGACCGGCGAAGCCGGCCAGCAGCCCGAGGACCGCGAGGGCGATGGTGGTGCCGTCGCTGTCCCTGTCGTCGTTCATCGCGCCGGCGGCGTCCTGCCCGGCGCTCGTGTTGCCCGGTGCGCCGGTCGCGGCGCCGGGCTTGGTCAGCTTCAGCACCGGCGCCGGGTGCTCGGCCTCGGTGCCGGCGGCCGGCTCGTCGATCCAGCGCACGACCTCCCCGTCGGAGTACGTCTGCAGCGCCTTGAACACGATCTGGTCCGTGGTGGGCAGCGGGCCCAGGGACACGTCGAACTCCTGGAACTGGTGCGGCTTGATCGCCGAGGCGGCGTCGGCCGTCCAGGTGATCTTCGAGACGCCCTCGGTGATCTCGCCGTCGTCGGTCTTGACCGGCGTGGCGAGCTTGGTGCTCTCGGTCACCGCGGTCCAGCCGGGCACCGGTTTGACCGACACCGACGCGATCGGCTTGTCGGTCGGGATCGCGATCTCGACCTTCACGGTGTTCGCGTCCTCCTTCTCGTTGGGTACGCGGAAGCTCACCTTCGCGTAACCACCCTGGGTGGCGGTGCCCGGGTTGACGGTCACGTGGGCCGCGGCGGCCCCGGGCAGGGCGAGGGCGGCGACCGCGGCGGCGACGACGGCCGTGGCCGCACGGGCGACAACTAGACGCATGGATGAGGTCCTCTCGGGAACTTCGGCGGCGCTGCCAACGACCAACTTGGTGACGCACAAACTAGTACATGCCAAATGCCGATTTTTCATCATGTATCGCTGGGAACTTTCCGGGCCTGGGCGACGACTACCGTGCCGAACCCCCAGTCGCCGCCCGCCACATCACCCGGAGGTCCCGCCGTGTCCGTCGACACCGACGTCTCACCCACCGCAGCGGACGAGGCCGAGAGACCGGCCCCGGCCGGCCGGTCCTGGTCGATCGTGCCCCTGCTGACCAGGCTGCACTTCTACGCCGGGATCCTGGTCGCCCCGCTGCTCGTCCTCGCCGCCGTCACCGGCCTGCTGTACGTCCTCACCCCGCAGCTCGACGGCATTGCGTACGACCGGGAACTGCACGCCGCCAAGATCGGTGCCGGGCTGCCGATGCCGCTGTCGGAGCAGGTCGCCGCCGCCGTCGCCGCGCACCCGACCGGCACCCTGTCCGCCGTGCAACCGGCCTCGGCACCGGACGCGACCACGAAGGTCGTCTTCAGCCTGCCGGAGCTGGGGGAGAAGCAGCACACGGTCTACGTCGACCCCTACACCGGCGAGATCCGCGGCCAGCTGACCACCTGGTGGGGCTCGACCCCGCTGACGACCTGGCTGGACGACCTGCACCGCAACCTGCACCTCGGTGACGTCGGCCGGGCCTACTCCGAGACCGCCGCCAGCTGGCTGTGGGTCCTGGTCCTGGGCGGGCTGATCCTGTGGTGCAACCGGCAGTGGCGCCGCCGCGGGGAACGCCGCCGCGGCCGCGCCGAGGCGACCCTGCTGTATGACCTCACCGCCGCGAAGGGCGTGCGCCGCACCCGCAGCCTGCACGCCGCGACCGGGATCTGGCTCGTCGCCGGCCTGGTGTTCCTGTCCGTGACCGGCCTGACCTGGTCGCGCTGGGCGGGGGAGAACTTCGGGCTCGCGCTGGACGGCCTGGACTCCCGCACCCCCGAGGTGAGCACCACCGTCGGCGGCGGTGGTGCGGCGCCCGGCGGTCACCACGGGGAAGCGGCCGCGGCCGCCGGGGACCCGGCGCAGATCGACGCGGTCCTGCACCTCGCCCGCGGCGCCGGGCTCACCGGGCCGACCGAGATCGGGCTGCCGGCGGAGGAGGGCGCGGCGTGGACGGTGAGCCAGATCGACTACGTGTGGCCGGTGCACCTCGACCGCATCGCCGTCGACCCGGTCGCCGGGACCGTCGTGGACCGGTCCGACTTCGCGGACTGGCCGCTCCTGGCGCAGCTCACGAAGCTCGGCATCCAGGCGCACATGGGCCGCCTGTTCGGCCCGGCCAACCAGCTGCTGCTGGCGGCGCTCGCGCTGGGGCTGCTGTGCGTGATCGTGTGGGGGTACCGGATGTGGTGGCAGCGGCGCCCGACCCGGGCGGACCGCCGGTCCGCCGCCGGTCCGCCGCCCGCCCGCGGTGCCTGGCGCCGGCTGCGGCTGCCGCTGCTCGTCGCCGGGATCGTCGTGGTCGCCGCGATCGGGTGGGCGCTGCCCGCGTTCGGGGTCACCCTGGTCGCGTTCCTGCTGCTCGACGCGGCGACCGGCGCCGTGCAGCGGATGCGTCGCAGACGGGCGGCACCGGCCGGCTCCTGAGCTCCGGGCCGGTTCCGGACCGGCCCTGGTCCGGAGCCGGTCCTTGCCGGTCAGCCCCGGCCGTGGCGAGTCCTTGCCGCCAGCCCAGGTCGGGGCCGGGCCTTGCTGTCAGCCCGGGTCGGGGGCTGGTCCTTGCCGGTCAGCCCTGGTCGGGGGTCCGGCGGCGCCACCAGACGGCGCCGCGGGCCAGGACCAGCACCACCGCGACGGCGCCGAGCACCACCCACAGCAGCCCGCTGTCGTCGCTGGAGTCTCCCGTCCGGTCCGTCGCGACGGTCGGCGCGGCGGCGGACGGGACCATCGGCGCGGCACTCGTCGCGGGCGCGGCGCTGGACGGGGCCGCGCTGGTCGGCGCCGGAGCGGCGTTGGTGAACGTGAACTGCCCCTCGAGCGGGTGACCGTCGCCGGACACGGTCCGCCACACCACCGTGATCGCCCCGGCCGGCAGCGGCTTCACCGGCTGGGTGAGGGTCTTGTCGACCGACTTCGGCGTGCCGTCGCTGTAGGACACCCCGTCCGGACCGGTGACCACGACGGTGCTGAACTGCTGCTTCACCATCTCGTTGAAGGTGAACACCACCGCCGTGAGCGGCGCGCTGACGGTGGCTCCGCCCGCCGGGTCGGTCTTGACCAGCTTGGCGTGCGCCCATGCGGGCTGGGCCGGCAGCAGCATCACCAGGAAGGCCGCCGCGGCGGCGGCGAGGGTCGCGCGGAGCGTCACGTGCAGTCGCATGGACCAATCCTGGACCCTGCGCCATCGCGGCCGTCGCACGGGGGTACGGCGGGAACTTTCCCCGCGCGGCCGCCGACTACCCGTGGCAAGCTCTCCCACGAGGTGAAGGATCGCTGATGTCGTTGCGCAACCATGGATTGCTGGCCGCGGCCGGCGCGGTGCTGGTGCTCGCCCTGACCACCGCGTGTGGCGCCGGCGAACCCGCGACCGGCACCCCGGCGGCCGGTTCGAGCCGGCAGGCCGGGCTCGTGGTGCGGGATCCGTGGGTGAAGACGGCGAAGTCCGGCATGTCCGCCGCGTACGGCACGGTGCAGAACACCACCGGCAAGGACGTCGTGGTCGTGTCCGCGACGTCGGCGGTGTCACCAGCGATCGAGCTGCACGAGACGACCACGGTCGACGGGAAGATGGCGATGCGGCCCAAGGCGGGTGGGTTCGTCATCCCCGCCGGCGGCACCCACGAGTTCAAGCCCGGCGGCGACCACCTCATGCTGATGGACGTCACGACCGAGGTGAAGGCAGGCGACCAGGTGACATTCACGCTCACGCTGCAGGACGGCGGCACGGTGCAGTTCACCGCGCTCGGCAAGGACTTCGCCGGCGGCAACGAGACGTACCAGCCGGGCATGGGCTGACGTGACCGACCGCACCGGGGAGCCGCTGAGCCGGCGTGCTCTGCTGGCCGGCAGCGCACTGTCGGTGGGCGGCGCGATCGGCGGGGCCGTCGCCGTCGGTGCCGTGGCCGCCCGGGACAGCGGCGACGGCCCCCGCGCCACCCCGCCGTCCACAGTGGACTACGGCGGGCAGATGGTGCCGTTCTACGGCCGGCACCAGGCGGGGATCGCCACTGCGGCCCAGGCGCACGCCGCCTTCGTCGCCCTGGACCTGGCCGCCGGCGTCGACCGGGCCGCGCTGCGCCGGCTCATGCTGCTGCTGTCCGACGACGCGGCCCGGCTCACCCAGGGCCGCGCGCCGCTCGCCGACAGCCAGCCCGAGCTGGCGCAGGTGCCGGCCCGGCTCACCGTCACGTTCGGGTTCGGTCCGCGGCTGTTCGACGTCGCCGGGCTCGCCGGGCAGCGGCCGGCGACCCTGCAGCAGCTGCCGGCGTTCCCGATCGACAAGCTGCAGCAACGGTGGTGCGGTGGGGACCTGCTGCTGCAGCTCTGCGCCGACGACCCGCTCACCATCGCCCACGCCCAGCGCATGCTGGTGAAGGACAGCCGGTCGTTCGCCACCGTGCGGTGGGTGCAGCGCGGGTTCCGCCGTGGCCGCGGCATGCAGGACGACGGCGTGACCCAGCGCAACGTCCTGGGCCAGCTGGACGGCACCGGCAACCCGGCACCGGGCAGCGCCGGCTTCGACAGCGCGGTGTGGACCGACAGCGGCCCGCAGTGGCTGCACGGCGGGACGACGCTCGTGCTGCGCCGCATCCGCGCGGAGCTGGAGTCGTGGGACGCCGCGGACACCGCAGGCAAGGAGTTCGCGGTCGGCCGCCGGCTGTCCGACGGCGCCCCGCTGACCGGCCGGCACGAGCAGGACCCGCCGGACTTCGCCGCGAAGAACGCCCTCGGGCTGTCCGTCATCTCCGAGTTCTCGCACGTGGCCCGGGCACACGTGACCGGCGACCGGCAGCGGATCTTCCGCCGCCCGTACAACTACGACGATCCGCCCGGCCCGGACGGCGCCGCCGACACCGGACTGGTCTTCGCTGCGTACCAGCGCGATGTCGGCGGGCAGTTCCTGCCGATCCAGCGCAACCTGGCCGAGGCCGACCTGCTCAACTCGTGGGTCACCCCGATCGGCTCCGCGGTCTTCGCGGTCCCGCCGGGCTGCGAGGCGGGCGGCTGGATCGGCGAAGGGCTGCTGGGCTGAGGGGCTGCCCGGGGGAGCGTCAGCGGACGGCGGCCACGGCCGCGTCCGCGCCGCCGCGCCAGATCGTGCCGGCCTCGGTGAAACCCGCTGCGCGCAGCGCGTCCAGGTGCCACGAGATCGGCGGCAGCCACTCCGCGGTGTGCCCGGCCGGGTAGACCTCCTGCCGCAGCACGACCAGCGGCCCGAGTGCCGGGTCGGCGTCGACGTGGTCCCACCAGTCCCGCCAGGACAGCACCGCCCCGGCCGCGTATCGGGCGTCGCGGTCCCGGTCGGCCCGGGCGGTGATCCGTGCGGTCAGCCCGGGCAGCGCGTCGTCGGGCATGTGATCGGCGTTGACGAAGATGCCGCCGTCGTCGAGGAGCCGGTGGATCTCGCGGTACAGCTGGCCGAGCCGCTCGGCGGGCAGCCAGTGCAGGGCCGTGGCGGTGAGCACGGCGTCGAACCCGCGCGCGGGCAGCGCCGCCGCCCAGTCCGGCCGGCGCAGGTCCGCGGTCACGATCCGGGCCCGCCCGTGCAGTGACGCCTCGGCGATCGCGAGCAGCACCGGGTCGAGGTCCAGCAGCGTGACGTCCGCCCCGGGGAACCGGTCGAGGGCCCGCAGCGTGATGGATCCGGTGCCGCCGGCGAGGTCGAGGATCCGTGGCGCGCCGGCGGCGGTCGCGTCAACGGCGTCGAGCATCGCGGCCAGCCGGTGCTCACGGTCCGGCAGGTACGCCTCCTGCTGCCGGTCCCAGCTCTCCTGCCATGCCCGCGCGTTTGCGATGTAAGGAGTCATAGCCACCAGGCTAGTTACCTCGTGAGCGCTGGACAAGACTGGAACAATGGGCCGCCCCGGGGGTGATCTTGAGGTTATCGGCGTCGCCGGGGGCGATGTTCCGGGTGCTGGTGGTGTAACTCTGGATCTCGCCGGTGTCGAAGTGATCGGGGATCCTCCGGGAGCGGAACCACGAATCCGGCGGCGGGTCGTGCCGATACGGAGACTGGAGGTGCGCATGGGCAACGGGCCGGTGGTCGGTGTGCTGTCGCCGTTCGCCGGCGGTGCCTACTACGGCACGATCCTCGCCGGGATCAGTGCCGCCGCCGCGGCGGCCGGCTGCCGGACCGTCGCGGTCCAGACCCTCGACGCCGCCGCCGACATGACGGTCAACGGCGGCACGCCGACCTTCACCGCCCCGGTCGCATGGGACCGCATCGACGGCTTCGTCGTCCTGGCCGACGCGATCACCGGCGCCTACCTCGACCGGCTGCGCGCCGCCGGCAAGCCCGTGGTGCTCCTCGGGCACAACGCCGGTCGCTCCGATCTGCCCACCGTGGTCGCCGACAACGGTCCCGGGATCCGCGCCACCGTCGAGCACCTGATCCGGCACGGGCACCGCAGGATCGCCTTCACCGGGTTCACCGCCGCCTCCGACGTCGCCGAGCGGCACCGCGCCTACACGGAGACCCTCCTCGCCCACGGCATCGACCCGGATCCCGCGTTGTTCCGGCCCGCGGCCGACAACCTGGAGAGCGGCGTCGCCTGGGCCACCCCGGCGGCGCTGCGGGACCTGGCCGCGACGGCGATCGTGGCGGCCACCGACCGCAACGCCATCGGGTTGCTGCGCGCCCTCGACGCGGCCGGGCTCACCTGCCCGGGCGACGTCGCGCTCACCGGCTTCGACGACGTCGAGGTCGCCGCGTACCTGGGGCCGGGCCTGGCCAGTGTCCGGCAGCCGCTCGAGGTGATGGCGGCCAAGGCGGTGGACCTGCTGCTACAGGGCATCGCCGGCGTCCCGGTCGCGGCCGGGGAGCGGCGGGTCCCGACGGTGTTCGTCGCCCGTGGGTCGTGCGGCTGCTCCGAGGCGGCACTGCGGCTGCCGCCGGCGGTGGCGGACGCGGGACCGGACCGGCTCACCGAGCGCCTGGCGACGCTGCTGCCGCCGGGCGCCGTGCGCACCGCCGAGCATCTCGCGGTGCTGGCGAAAGCTTCCGACGCGGTGGTCGACGTCGCGGCCGCCGCGGTCGCCGGGCGCACCCCGGACCACAGCGGCGCCACGGCGGCCCTGCTGGCCCTGGTCGCCCTGCAGGCGCAGCCCGAGGGCCTGCGGATCGCCGCCCGCGCCGTGCAGGAGTACACGCAACAGATCCCGGCGGCCGACGTGGCGACCGCCCGCCGCCTCGACGGTTGTGTGCAGGAGCTCATCCTCGCCGTCGTGCGGGTCCGCCAGGTCGCCAACTTCGGCGACCGGTGGCGGCTGCGGTCCACGATCAGCGCGCACTATGACCTGTCCATGGCGCTGCTGTACCACCGGCGGACCGACCCCCGCGACCTCAGCTGGCTCGCGGTCACGCCCGCGAGCGCAGGGTCCCTCGGCCTGTGGACCGGTGACGGCCGCCTGGAGGTCCCCGCCGGCTGGTGCCGGCTGCCGGGACCGCCGATCGCCGCCGGCACGACGTCCGTGCCGGCGTTCCCGCCGGCCGAGCTCATCGACGCCGCCGGCCCCGGGGAAACCGTCTTCGTGGTGCCCGCGAAGGTCAACGCCAGCGACCGCGGGCTGCTCGCCGTGGTCGGCGTCGTGGAGCGCCAGGTCGAGGACGGGCGGGAGCTGGTCAACCAGTGCGCGGCGCTGCTCACCGTCGGGCTCGACCTGCGCGAGCAGGAGAGACGCCTGCGCCGGGCGGCGCTGTCGGACACCCTGACCGGACTGCCCAACCGGGCCGCGCTGGTGGAGACCCTGGAGCGGGCGGTGCGCGCCACCGACCGGCGGTTCGCCGTGCTGTTCCTGGATCTCGACGGCTTCAAGCAGGTCAACGACCGGCACGGGCACGCGGCCGGCGACGAGCTGCTGGTCTACGTGGCGGAGCGGATCCGCCGTTCGCTGCGGTCCGGCGACATGGCGGCCCGCTTCGGCGGCGACGAGTTCGTGGTGTTCCTGGCCGAGGTCGGCTCGCCGGAGCAGTTGCACCGCATCGCCGAGCGGCTGCGGGCGTCGATCGTGGCGCCGTACACGGTGGCCGGGACGGTCGTGCGGGTCGGCGTCAGCATCGGCTGCATGCCGTGCGGCGAGAGCGCCAGCGCCGACGAGATCCTGTCCGCCGCCGACGCCGCCATGTACCGGGAGAAGATCGGCGGTCGCTGAACGCGCGGTGCCGATGATCGGCTGATCGGCCGAGGACCGCCGCGGTGCCCGGTTCCTAAGCTGCTGGACGTGTCTGCCCAACTCGCCATCGATTACGGGACGTCCAACACGGTCGCGTTGCTGCGCTGGCCGGAGGGACGGGTCCAGCCGATCCTGTTCGACAGCTCACCGCTGCTCTCCTCGGCCGTGTACGCCGAGGTCGACGGCCGGCTGCTCACGGGGCGCGACGCGACCAGGGCGGCCCGGCTGGACCCGGCCCGGTTCGAGCCCAACCCGAAGCGTCGCGTCGACGACACCGACGTCCTGCTCGGCGACACCACGGTCGCGGTCGTCGACCTGATCGCGGCGACGCTGCGGCGGGTCAACGACGAAGCCGTCCGCGCGCTCGGCCAGCGCCCGCAGACCATCGTCGTCACGCACCCCGTCGCGTGGGGCCCGGCGCGGCGTTCGGTCCTCACCGACGCCTGCGAGGCGGCCGGGCTCGGCCGGGTCGACCTCGTCCCGGAGTCCGTCGCGGCGGCCACCAACTTCGCCGTCGCCGACGGCGGCAAGGTCGACGACGGTCAGGTGGTCGTCGTCTACGACCTCGGCGCCGGCACCTTCGACGCCAGCGTGGTCCGCCGCACCGGCGACGGGTTCGAGACCCTCGCGTACCGCGGCGTCGACGACCTCGGCGGCCTGGACCTCGACGCGCTCGTCGTCGCCCACGCCGGCGCCGCCGTGACGGCCGACGAGGCCGGCGCGTGGCGTGCCGTCACCGAGCCCACCGACACCGACGGCCAGCGCCAGCACCGGCTGCTGTGGGACGACGCCCGCGAGGCGAAGGAGACGCTGTCCCGGCAGCCTTCGACCGCGTTCCACATCGGTGCGCTGCGCCGCGACGTCCTGCTGACCCGGACCGAGTTCGAGTCGGCGGCCCGGCCGCTGCTCGCGCAGACGGTCGCCGTGACGGAGGCGACGATCCGCGAGTCCCGGTCCCCGGTGGAGCGGATCGCCGGCGTGTTCCTGGTCGGCGGCGGCAGCCGCATCCCGCTCGTGGCGACGATGCTGCATCAGGCGATCGGTGTCGCGCCGGTGCTGCTCGAGCAGCCCGAACTGGTCGTCGCCCAGGGCGCGCTGAGCACCGTGACCCCACGAGGGGACGCCGCACCGGTGCGATCCGGGGCCGCCGTCGCAGCGCCGTCGGCGATCCCGGCCGCGGACCGCCTGGTCCCGCTCTCGCCGGCCGCCGCTGCGGCTCCCGTTGCGGCTTCCGTGACGGCTCCCGTGGCGGCTCCCGCCGGCGGCGACGAGGACTGGTCGGCGTCCGAGGCCGCGGATGCCGGCGACCCGGACTGGCCAGAAGACCCGGCTCCGCTCCGGGCGCCCGAACCGGCAGCCCGTAGGACGCCGTCGCAGCGGACGGCGCCGCGGGTCACGCCCCGTATGCCCGCCAGGCCCGCTGCGCCGACCGGTCCCGCGCCCGACCGGGCCAGCCGGATCCGGTGGTTCGCCTTCCCCGCGTTCTCGTTCCTGGTCGCCCTGGTGTGCTTCACCCAGGAGGTCAAGTACGGCGCCATCGTCCTGGGCATTCCCACCCTCCCGACGCTCATCGCGGCCGCGATCGGCGCCTGGCGCGACGAACGCCGCGGCGTGGCAACCCCGCCGTGGGTGCAGGCACTCGTCATCTTCCTGACCGGCGTCACGGTCAGCCCGCTGCTGCTGGCCGCCGCCCCGGTCACGTTGATCGTCGTGGTCGTCTGGCAGGTCCGCAAGCGCCGCCGGGCGGCGCCGTGACGCCCGTGCCCATCGACACCCCGCGTGGGGCGCCGGAGGTGATCGCCAAGCTGGCGCTGGAGCGGGCCGACGTCGAGCGCCGGTTCGGGCTGCGGTTCGCGCCGGTGGACAACGACCTCTCGCCGGCCGTCATGGCGCTCGGACGGCTGGCGGGCGGCACGCTCATCGGGTTCGCGAAGGTGGAGCTCGACCCCTCCCCGGGGGTCGAGGTGGTCCAGTTCGGTGGCCCGGCGCCGGAGCCGCGGGACGTGGTGTCGGAACTGCTGGAGGACACCGGTCTGACGTGGGACGAGGTGACGTGGCTGCTGCCGCCGCGGGGCGAGCCGTGACCCGTCACAGCCCGTAGGTCTTGCCGATGATCTCACGCTGGATCTCGCTGGTGCCGCCGTACACGGTGGACACGACCGTCGAGCGGACCAGGCGTTCCATGCCGTACTCGGTGGCGTAGCCGTAGCCGCCCATCATCTGCATCGCGTCCAGGGCGACCCGGCGGGCGGTCTCGGTCGCCTTGAGCTTCACCATCGACGTCTCGCGGGGCAGCACGGTGCCGGGGTCGCGGTCGACGAGCTCGGCGGTGCGGTACACGAGCAGGCGGGTGCACTCGATCTCGGTGGCGAGGTCGGCGATGCGGTGCCGCAGCACCTGGAAGCTGCCGATCGGCCGGCCGAACTGGCGGCGCTGCTTGATGTAGCCGAGGACGTCGTCGAAGGCGCGCTGGGCGGTGCCGAGCATGATCGCCGCGAGGATCAGCCGCTCGACGTTGAGCCCGGCCATGAGCTGCTTCCAGCCGTGGTCGACGGTGCCGACGACCGCGTCCGCCGGCAGGAAGCAGTCCGTGAAGTACAGGTCGTTGACCTCCCGCCCGCCCATCGTGTCGATGCCGCTGATCCGCAGGCCGGGGTGGTCGGCGGGGACCTGGAGCATGGTCATGCCGGCGTGCTCGCCGGGTGCGCCGGAGGTGCGGGCGACCAGCAGGATGCCCTCGGCGATGTGGGCGTTGGAGCACCAGGTCTTCTGCCCGTTGACGACGAACCCGCCGTCGCGGGGCTCGGCCCAGCAGGCCAGGGCCGCGATGTCGGAGCCGGCCTCCGGTTCGGACATGGCGATCGACCAGACGTCGCCGGCGCCGATGCCGCCGAGGACGGTCCTGCGCTGCTCCGGTGAGCCGAATCGTTCGTAGGCGCCGGCGACGATGATCGAGGTGTTGAAGCCGCCGATCGGGAGCTGGCCGTGCGCCGTCGCCTCCAGGAACAGGCAGGAGTCGAGCATGCCGCCGCCGGCGCCACCGTGCTCCTCGGCGATGGCGACGCTGAGCCAGCCCAGCGCGGCGACCTTGCGGTAGAGCTCGGGATCGTGTGCCCCGCGCGGGCCGGTGCCGACCTCGCGCCGGCAGAAGTCGGCGACGGCGGAGACGAACGCGCGTTGCTCGTCGGTGAGATCCAGCATGCTGCCACTCCTCGGGATTGACAGCGACCGTAGCATATCAAATATCAAATCTGGAGCACCTGTCGTGAGGGGTTCACCATGCCGGCGGAGACCGTGAAGCCATCGACGGAGACGGACGCCGTGCCGGCCGCGGTCGCCGCGGCCCGGGCAGCCGCCGGCTGGTGGGCCGGGCTCGGGTGGGACGGCCGCCGCCGCGCGCTGCTCGCCTGGAAACGCACCCTCGCCGGCCGCGTCGAGGAGCTCGCCGCGCAGATCCGCGCGGAGACCGGCAAGCCGCACGGCGACGCCGTCCTCGAGGTGATGCTCGCCGTCGAGCACCTCGACTGGGCCGCCCGGCACGCCCGGGCCGTCCTGCGCCGGCGGCGGGTGCCGGCCGGGCTGCTCGCCGCCAACCAGGCGGCCAGCGTCGGCTACGAGCCGCTCGGCGTGATCGGCGTGATCGGCCCGTGGAACTACCCGGTGTACACGCCGCTCGGCTCGATCTCCTACGCCCTCGCGGCCGGCAACGCGGTCGTCTTCAAGCCCAGCGAGCACACCCCCGGCGTCGGCCGGTGGCTGGCCGAGCGGTGGGCCGAGGCGGTCCCGGGCCCGGCGGTGTTCCAGGCGGTGACCGGGGACGGCGAGACCGGCGCGGCGCTGTGCCGGGCCGGCGTCGACAAGCTGGCGTTCACCGGCTCCACCGCGACCGGCCGCACGGTGATGGCCGCCTGCGCCGCGACCCTCACCCCGGTCGTGGTCGAGGCCGGCGGCAAGGACGCGCTCATCGTCGCCGCCGACGCCGACCTGGACGCCGCCGCCCGGGCCGCCGCGTTCGGCGGGTTCGGCAACGCCGGGCAGACCTGCGCGGGCGTCGAGCGGGTCTATGTCGAGCGCAGCGTCTACGAGCCGTTCCTGGACCGGCTGGCCGAACTGGCCCGGGCCACCCGGCCGGGCGAGGAGCCCGACGCGCGGTATGGCCGGATGACCACGCCGGCGCAGGCCGCGATCGTCGCCGCGCACATCGGGGACGCCCTGGCCAGGGGCGGCCGGGCGGTCGTCGGCGGCCCGGCCGCGGTGCGCCCGCCGTTCGTCGACCCGGTGGTCCTCGCCGACGTGCCGGAGGACAGCCTGGCGGTGACCGAGGAGACCTTCGGCCCGACGGTGGTGGTGAACCCGGTCCGCGACCTGGACGAGGCGGTCGAGCGGGCCAACGCCTCACGCTACGGGCTGGCCGCCTCGGTCTTCACCGGCAGCCGGCGCACGGCGGCGGACCTGGCGGCCAGGCTGCGGGCCGGCGCCGTCTCGGTGAACGCCGTCCTGGGCTTCGCCGCCGTCCCGGCGCTGCCGTTCGGCGGGGTCGGCGACTCCGGGTTCGGCCGCATCCACGGCGCGGACGGGCTGCGCGAGTTCTCCCGGCCCAAGTCGGTGACCCGGCAACGCTTCGCTGCGCCGATCGACCTGCTGCGGCTGGACCGCCGGCCGGCCGCGCTGGCCCGCGCGACCCGGCTGTTCCGGCTCCGGCACGCGCGCGGATGAGGAGCGCACCGCCGGCGGCGACGCCAAGGTCGGCGGCGGGCCTACGCCCAGCTGCCGAGGTCGTCCAGGTGCTTGATGAGGCGGTCGGCGCCGTCGGTGAAGTGCCGGGCCATCGCCGCCCGGGCCGCCGCCGCGTCCCGATCGGCGAGCGCGGCGAGCAGCGCGTCGTGGTCGGCGAGCATCCCGGCCCGCCAGGCCGGGTCGCCGGCGAGGAAGCTGGCCGGCGTGTACCGCGTCGCCCAGTGCAGCAGCCAGGCCAGCTTGCGGGCGCCGGCGATCCGGTTGCCGGCCCGGTGGAACTCGAACTCGAGCCGCTCGAGCTCGGCGACCGCGGCCCGGCGACCCTGCGCGGCGCGCCGGATCGCCTTGTGCACGGCCGTCAGCTCGTCCAGGTCCGCCGCCGTCGCCCGCTCGGCGATCCGCGTGGCCAGCTCGCCGGCGATGTGCGCCTGCAGCTGGAAGACGTCGACGATGTCCTGCCGGGACAGCGGCGCCACCACGTAGCCCCGGCGCGGCTGCAGCTCGACCATGTCGTAGCCGCGCAGCGTCAGCAGCGCCTCCCGGACCGGGGTGATGCTGACCCCGAGCTGCTCGGCGACCTCCTCGAGGCGGATCCGCTCGCCGGGGCGCAGGTCGCCCGACATGATCCGGTCCCGCAGGTGTGCCACGACCTCGTCGGCCAGCTGCGGCCGCTCGACGGCCATGGTGTCTCCTCCCGAAAGCGGCTTACTCTATCAAATATCAAACTATCGGGCTTCCGGGAGATCCTATGACTGGCCCGCTGCACGGGCTGCGCGTCGTCGAGCTGGCCGGCATCGGGCCGGGGCCGTTCGCCGCGATGCTGCTCGCCGACCTGGGTGCGGACGTGGTCCGGGTCGACCGGGCCGGCGGCGGCTCGCCGATCGGCGCCGACCCGACCGGTGACCTGCTCAACCGGGGCAAGCGCTCGATCGCGGTCGACCTCAAGCAGCCCGCCGGCGTCGAGACGGTGCTGGGCCTCGCCGGCCGGGCCCACGCCCTCATCGAGGGCTGGCGCCCCGGCGTCGCCGAACGGCTCGGCGTCGGCCCGGACGCGGTCCTGGCCCGCAACCCGGCGCTGGTCTACGGGCGGATGACCGGCTGGGGCCAGCACGGCCCGCTCGCCACCACGGCCGGCCACGACGTCGACTACATCGCCCTTGCCGGCGCGCTGCACCCGATCGGCCCGGCCGGCGGCCCGCCGCAGATCCCGGTGAACCTGGTCGGCGACTTCGGCGGCGGCTCGCTGTACCTGGTCGTCGGGATCCTCGCCGCGCTGCGCGAGGCGGACCGCACCGGGCGCGGGCAGGTCGTGGACGCCGCGATCGTCGACGGCACCGCGCACCTCACCACGCTGCTGCACGGCCTGCGCGCGGCCGGCCGGTGGCAGGACCGGCGGGGCGCGAACCTGCTCGACGGTGGCGCGCCGTTCTACGCCGTGTACGAGACCGCCGACGCCCGGCACATGGCGGTCGGCGCGCTCGAGCCGCAGTTCTATGCGGAGCTGCTGCGCCGCCTCGACCTGGACCGCGAGCCGGACCTGCCCGGCCAGCACGACACGGCCGGCTGGCCGCGGCTGCGCCGCGTGTTCGCAGCGCGCTTCGCCACCCGTACCCGGGAGGAATGGACACACCACTTCGCCGGTGGCGACGCCTGTGTCACCCCCGTGCTGACCCTGGACGAGTCGACCCGGGACGCGCACCTGGCCGCCCGCGGGACGTTCGTGGAGCGGCACGGCACGATCCAGCCGGCGCCGGCGCCCCGGTTCTCGGCCACCCCGGCGGAGCTGACCGGCCCGCCGCCGCTGCCCGGCCAGCACGGCCGGCAGATCCTCGAGGAATGGAAGGTCCGTTGATGCGCCTCGCCACCACCCTGCAGTACGCCGCAGACCCCAGGACCGCCGCGGATCAGGCCGCCGGATGGGAATCGGCCGGGCTCGACGCGATCTGGGTCGCCGAGGCGTACGGGTTCGACGCCCCGACCATCCTCGGATACCTCGCCGCCCGCACCGAACGGCTCGCGATCGGCTCGGCGATCCTGCCGATCTACTCCCGCACCCCGGCGCTGCTCGCGCAGACCGCGGCCGGCCTCGACGCGCTGTCCGGCGGCCGGGCCATGCTCGGCCTCGGCGCGTCCGGCCCGCAGGTCGTCGAGGGCTGGCACGGCGTGCCGTACGACAAGCCGCTCGCCCGGACCCGCGAGATCATCGAGATCTGCCGGCAGGCCTGGCGCCGCGAACCCCTCGCGCACGACGGCCTCTACCGGCTGCCGCTGCCGTCCGGCCTGGGCAAGCCGTTGAAGATGCTCACCCACCCGGTCCGCGACCGGATCCCGATCTATCTCGCCGCGCTCGGCGACCGCAACGTGACGATGACCGCCGAGCTCGCCGAGGGCTGGCTGCCGTTCCTGTACCTGCCGGAGCGCGCCGGCCAGGTCTGGGGCGACGCCCTGGCCGCCGGTGCCGCCCTCCGCGACCCGGCGCTGGGCCCGCTCGACATCGTGGCCGGCGGCCCCCTCGCGATCGGCGACGACGTCACCCACCTGCGCGCGCTGGCACGTCCGATGATCGCGCTCTACGTCGGCGGGATGGGCGCCCGCGGCCGCAACTTCTACCACGACGTGGTCACCCGGTACGGCTTCGGCGCCGCCGCGGACCGCGTCCAGGACCTGTTCCTGTCGGGCCAGAAGGAGGCCGCGGCCGCCGCCGTCCCCGACGAGCTGGTGGAGCTGTCGACCCTCATCGGGCCGGCGGGATACGTGCGGGACCGGATCGCGGCGTTCAAGGACAGCGGTGTCACGACGCTCAACGTCACGCCGTTGGGCCCCGACCCGCAGCGGCAGCTCGCCGCCGTCAAGGACATGCTGGCATGAGCGGCTGGACCTCGCCGCGCCCGCCCCGCCGGTGAGCGGGGTGGGCGTCGTGCGTCAGTGGTACAGCCCGTCGATGACGTCGGCGTAACGCTCGACGATCACGCGGCGGCGCAGCTTCAGGGTCGGGGTCACCTCGCCGGTCACCGGGGACCAGGCCGCCGGCAGCACCTGGAACGTCTTGATCTGCTCGGGCCGGGACAGCTTGGCGTTCGCCGCGTCGACCGCTGCCTGGATCTCAGCCAGCAGCAGCGGGTCGGTCGCGAGTGCGGCCAGCTCCAGGTGGAGGTCGCGGGCGCGGGCCCACATCGGGGCCATCTCCTCGTCGAGGACGATGAGGGCGGTCACGTACGGGCGGCGGTCGCCGATCGCCACCGCCTGACCGATCAGCGGATGCGCCCGCAGCAGGTTCTCGATCTGCGCCGGCGCGATGTTCTTGCCGCTGGACGTGATGATGAGTTCCTTCTTGCGGTCGGTGATGGTGAGGTACCCGTCGCCGTCGAGCACCCCGACGTCGCCGGTGGCGAGCCAGCCGTCGGCGTCGGTGGCCGGCTCCACGCCGCCGTCGGCGCGCAGGTAGCCGAGACAGACCAGGGGGCCGCGGACCAGGATCTCGCCGTCGTCGGCCAGCCGCAGCTGCATGCCGGGGTTGATCCGCCCGACCGTGCCGGTGCGGAACGCGTCCGGGGCGTTGATCGTGGCGGTGCCGGTGGTCTCGGTCATGCCCCAGACCTCGAGCACGTCGAGGCCGCAGCCGGCGAGGAACCGCAGCACCGCGACCGGGATCGGGGCCGAGCCGCTGCCGGCCCAGCCGGCCCGGTCCAGCCCGAGGCGCGCCCGCACCGGGCGGAGGACCTGCTCGTCCAGGGCGGCCACCTTGGCGGCGAGGTCCGCGGGCACCGGCAGGCCGGCCTCCCGCAGTACATAACCCTCCAACGCGGCCGATTGGGCCGCTTCGAAGGCGGCTCGGACGGCGGGGTCGGCGGCGGCGACGAAGGCCTGGATGCCGGCGACCATCTTCTCCCACACGCGGGGCACGCCGAAGAACGAGACCGGGCGGACCTGCAGCAGCCCGGCGGCCAGCTGCGCGGGGTCGGCGCAGATCGTGACGTGCCCGGCCCGGTACACCGCGTTGTAGATGCCCAGCATCCGCTCGGCGATGTGCGCGAGCGGCAGGTACGCCAGCGCCGGCGCGTGGTCGGGCACCGGCACGGTCGCCTCCAGCACGACCGCCTGGTACACCACGTTGCGGTGGCTGAGCAGCACACCCTTCGGGTCGCCGGTCGTGCCCGAGGTGTAGAGCAGCGTGACGGGCTGGTCCGGGCGCACCGCCCGCCACAGCCGCTCGAACGCCGCCGGGTCGGCCGCGGTCTCGAGGTCGTGCAGCGCCGTCGTGCCGGGTTCGGGCGGGCCGTCGAGCTGGACCACCCGGAGCAGCGACGGCAGCTCGTCCAGGAACGGCCGGATCCGGTCGAGCTGGGCGGGGTCCTCGACCACGATCACGCGGGCCTGGCTGTGCTGGGCGACGTAGCGCAACTGGTCGCCGCTGAGCGTGGCGTAGGCGGTGGCGGGCACGGCGCCGAGGTGCACCGCGGCGAGGTCGATCAGCCAGTGCTCGGGCCGGCTGGACATCAGCGTCAGCATGCGGTCGCCGGGGCGCAGCCCGAGCTCGTGCAGGCCGAGGGTGAGGGCGGCGACCCGGTCGCGCAGCTGCGCCCAGGTCAGGGTGCCGGTGCCGGCGAGGGTGCTGAGGGCGGCCAGGTCGCCGAACTCTCGGGCGTTGCGGTCGAGCAGCGAGGGGATGGTCAGGCCGTCGGCGGTCGCGGCGAACCGCCGCGCGAGGTCGTCCTGGGTGTCGGTGGCAGAGGTCATCGTGGTGCCTCCCTTACCCGGTGGCCGTGCGCGGGGGTGTGGTCACCGGAGCGTCGTGGCGTCTGACGTCGCCGGAGCGGGGCACGGGCACACCGCCGTCGCTCCTGTGGGCACTGTAAACGACGGTTAACTTTCTGGGAAGGTGTGCAGCGCGACGAGCGCGAGCTGCGCGACGGCAGCGGGAACGCCGCCGGTCTCGGTGAAGCGGACCGCCCGGCCCAGGTCGGTGACCAGGTTGATGGCCGCGTGCACGAGCACCCGGGCGTCGGTGGCCGGCAGGTCGGCCCGGGCCTGGGTGAGCAGCCGCACCCACTCCTCGACGTGCAGCCGCTGGACCTTGCGCAGCTCGTGCCGGTCCGGCTCGGGCAGGTTGTTGTTCTCGGCGAGGTACACCGAGACCAGGTCGCTCTCGCCGAACGCGAACCCGACGTAGGCCGCGACGAGCCGGCGCAACGCGTCGCCGGGGTCGGTGGCGCCGCGCAGCGCCGTCGCCGTCGAGGCGGCCAGCCGGTCCGAGGCGCGGTAGTACGCGGCGGCGAGGAGGTCGCCCTTGCTCGGGAAGTAGCGGTACACGCTGGAGGCGTTGATCCCGGCGGCGGCACCGATGTCCTCCATGCCGACGGCGTGATACCCGAGCCGGCGGAACAGCCGGATCGCCGCGGCGAGCAGCAGCTCCCGGCGCGACTCGAGCCCGGGCACGAGCGGCTCGGCGGCATCGGCGGCGGCGCGGCCGGCGGCACCGCGGGCGGACCGGATCGCGGCCGCGGGCGGCGCATCGGCGCGCAGCATCGCCCAGCCGAGGCGGTGCAGCGTCGCCTCGGCGCGGGCCTTCGGCGCGGCGGCCCGGTGCGTGGTCAGGCTGCCGAAGGTGCTCAGCGCGGCGCGCACCAGGAACTCGGCGCCGCCGGCGGACAGCTCCGGGCGCAGCCGTCGCAGGGGGGCGACCAGGCGGGCGTCGAGGCCGGCGAGGTCGGCGCGGAACTCGGTGCGGTGCTCCTCGGCCAGGTAGCGCCATTCCCACTGATACAGCGCGCCGACCTTGCGCCGCTCCACGGTGAACCGGGCGAGCGCCGCCAGCTGCGCGTCGAGCACCCCGGCCGGGTCGTCGCCCGGCACCTCCCGGGCCGCGTCGAGGGCCGCGGTGACCAGCTCGCGGGTGGCGTGCACGAGGATCGCGTACTTGTTGGGGAAGTGCCGGTAGACCGCCGGCCCGCTGATCCCGACCGCCGCCGCGATCTCGTCGATGCCGACCAGGTGATACCCGCGCTCGCAGAACAGCTCGGCCGCGACAAGCGCGATCTGGGCCTTTCGGTTCTTCGGCCGCTTCCTGGGTGCGAGGTCGGTGGCTGGCACACCGTGGAGCCTACGGCAGGCCCGGCCTTGACGGGCGCGGAGCATCTCCGACAAAGTTAACGAAGATTCGCACGCCGACCGGAGAGGTTGCGATGACACCAGAGGCCTACGTGTTCGACGCGGTCCGCACGCCGCGCGGGCGCGGGAAACAGCACGGCGCGCTGCACGGCGTGAAGCCGGTGTCGCTGGTCGTGGGGCTGCTCGACGAGCTGCGCGCCCGCCACCCGGGCCTGGACCCGGCCGCGATCGACGACATCGTGCTGGGTGTCGTCTCGCCCGTCGGCGACCAGGGGTCCGACATCGCCAGGACCGCCGCGATCGCCGCCGGGCTGCCGGACACGGTCGCCGGGGTGCAGCTCAACCGGTTCTGCGCGTCCGGCCTGGAGGCGGTGAACATCGCCGCGCAGAAGGTCCGCGCAGGCTGGGAGGACCTGGTCCTCGCCGGCGGTGTCGAGTCGATGTCGCGGGTGCCGATGGGCTCCGACGGCGGCGCCTGGGCGATGGACCCGGAGACGAACTACACCACCCGGTTCGTCCCGCAGGGCATCGGCGCCGACCTCATCGCCACCATCGAGGGCTTCAGCCGCGAGGACGTCGACACCTACGCCCTCGAATCGCAGACCCGCGCGGCGAAGGCCTGGGCGGGCGGATACTTCGCCCGCTCGGTGGTGCCGGTCCGGGACCGCAACGGCCTGGTGGTGCTCGACCGCGACGAGCACCTCCGCGCGTCCACACCGGAGGGCCTCGCGGCGTTGCCGCCGTCGTTCGGGGCCATCGGCGAGCTGGGCGGCTTCGACGCCGTCGCGTTGCAGAAGTACCACTGGGTCGAGCGGATCGAGCACGTGCACACCGCCGGGAACTCCTCCGGCATCGTCGACGGCGCCTCCCTCGTCCTCATCGGCAGCGAACGGGCGGGTGCGGCGGCCGGGCTGACACCACGGGCGCGGATCGTCGCGGCCGCCGTGTCCGGCGCCGACCCGACGATCATGCTGACCGGACCGGCGCCGGCCAGCCGCAAGGCCCTCGCGAAGGCCGGCCTCACCGCCGAGGACCTCGACCTGGTCGAGATGAACGAGGCGTTCGCCGCCGTCGTGCTGCGGTTCGCCAAGGACCTGGACCTCCCCCTGGACAAGGTCAACGTGAACGGCGGGGCGATCGCGATGGGGCACCCGCTCGGTGCGACCGGCGGGATGCTGCTCGGCACGATCGTGGACGAACTGGAACGCCGCGGCCAGCGGTTCGGCCTGGTCACCCTGTGCATCGGCGGCGGCATGGGCATCGCGACGATCGTGGAGCGGATCTGATGACCATCCGATACGACCTCGGCGCCGACGGCGTCGTCGTGCTCACCGTTGACGACCCCGCCCGGGGCGTCAACACCATGAACGAGGCGTTCCTGTCGAGCCTCGACACCGTCCTGGACCGCCTCGAAGCCGAGCGGGCCGACATCACGGGCGTGATCATCACCTCGGCGAAGCGGTCCTGGTTCGCCGGCGGCGACCTGGACATGCTCGGCAGCATCGGCGCGGACCAGGCGGCAGCGGCCTACGCGGCCAGCATGCGGGTCAAGGCCCAGCTGCGCCGCCTGGAGACGCTGGGCCGGCCGGTGGTCGCGGCGATCAACGGCACCGTCCTCGGCGGCGGCCTGGAACTGGCCCTCGCCTGCCACCACCGGGTCGTCGCCGACGACCGCACGATCGAGATCGGGTGCCCCGAGGTCACGCTCGGCCTGCTGCCGGCCGGCGGCGGGGTCGTGCGGACGGTGCGCCTCCTCGGCCTCACCGAGGCGCTGCTGCAGGTGCTGCTCAAGGGCCAGCGGCACCGGCCGGCGAAGGCCCTCGAGATCGGCCTGGTCCAGGAGGTGGTGCCGGCCGGGCAGGTCCTCGACGCGGCCCGGGCCTGGATCGCGGCCAACCCCGGCGCGGTGCAGCCGTGGGACGTGCCCGGATACCGGATCCCCGGCGGCACGCCGAGCAGCCCGAAGCTCGCCGCGAGCCTGCCCGCGTTTCCGGCGAACCTGCGCAAGGAGCTCAAGGGCGCCCCGTATCCGGCGCCCCGCAACATCCTCGCCGCCGCCGTCGAGGGCGCGCAGGTGGACCTGGCGACCGCGTCCGACATCGAGGCCCGGTACTTCGCCGAACTGGTCACCGGGCAGATCGCGAAGAACATGATCCAGGCGTTCTTCTTCGACCTGCAGGCCGCCAACGCCCGAGGCGGGTCCCAGAAGTTCGCCGAGGTCGCCGTGCTGGGCGCGGGCATGATGGGGGCCGGGATCGCCTACGTGTGCGCCCGTGCCGGCATGCGGGTCCGGCTCAAGGACGTCACCGTCGAGGCCGCCCAGCGTGGCAAGGCATACTCGGAACGGCTCGTCGCCAAGGGGCGCGGCGGACCGGACCTCCTCGAGCGGATCATCCCGACCGCCGACCCGGCCGACCTGGCCGGCGCGGACCTGGTCATCGAGGCCGTGTTCGAGGACCCGGCGCTCAAGCACCAGGTGTTCGCCGAGATCGAGGACATCGTCGCCCCCGACGCGCTGCTGTGCTCCAACACCTCCACCCTGCCCATCACCGGGCTCGCCGAAGGCGTGCGCCGCCGGGCGGACTTCGTCGGGCTGCACTTCTTCTCACCCGTGGACAGGATGCCCCTCGTCGAGGTCATCCGCGGCGCCGGCACCTCCGACGCCACCGTCGAACGCGCCCTCGGCGTCGTCCGGCAGCTGCGCAAGACCCCGATCGTGGTCAACGACAGCCGCGGCTTCTTCACCAGCCGCGTCATCGGCACCTTCACCAACGAGGGCGTCGCGATGCTCGCCGAGGGCATCGCCGCGCCGTCGATCGAGCAGGCCAGCTCCCAGGCCGGCTACCCCGCGCCGGTGCTGCAACTCATGGACGAGCTGACCCTCACCCTGCCCCGCAGGATCAGGCGCGAGAACGCCGCCGCCGGCAGCTGGACCCCGCACCCGGCCGACGCGGTCATCGACCGCATGATCGACGAGTTCGGGCGGCCCGGCCGGTCCGGCGGCGCCGGGTTCTACGAGTACGCCGACGGCAGGCGCACCCGGCTCTGGCCCGGCCTGCGCGAACACTTCGCCAGGGACGGCGTCCGGCCGCCGCTGATCGACCTGCAGGAGCGGATGCTGTTCGCCGAGGCCCTCGAATCGGTGCGGTGCCTCGACGAGGGCGTCCTCACCTGCGTCGCCGACGCCAACATCGGCTCCATCCTGGGCATCGGCTTCCCCGGCTGGACCGGCGGCGTCCTGCAGTACGTCAACCAGTACACCGGCGGCCTGCCCGGCTTCATCGCCCGGGCCCGCGAGCTCGCCACCCGCTACGGCCCCCGCTTCGACCCGCCCCAGCTCCTGCTGGACAAGGCCGCCCGCGGGGAGGAGTTCCGCTGAGCAGGGTAGCGGGGCCGGGTAAGCCGCCACCGACATGAACGGCAGGTAACGGGCGATCGTCCGGAAAGATTGGGCTTTGTCCGCACTGGCCGCTCGTCGATGATGGACTGCGTGTCGCAGCATGCGTCCTCGACGCCGCCTGACGTGGTCGGGCCCCTCGCACGTCCGATCGCCGTCGTCAACGCCACCATGCGCTGCGGCGAGCTCGATCTGCACTTCCGTGCGGACCCGGAGCTGCCCTGCGTGGCGGTGCTGTATCTCGACGGCGGTGTCGGCCTGATCAGCCGCGAGCGGTTCGCGCAGCTGATGGCCGGGCCGTTCGGCTACGGGCGGGCGCTGTGGGAGAGGACGCCGGCGGGGCGCACGGCCGATCCGGCGCCGATGATCGTGGCGGAGGACGCGCTGGTCGTCGACGTGTGCGAGCAGCTCGGCCGGCGCGACCGGACGCGGCGCTACGACGACGTGCTGGTGCGCCGGCCCGGTGGCCAGCTCGCCCGGGTGTCGGCGGCGCGGCTCTACGAGGCGCTCGCCGATCTCATGAACCACCAGGCCGTTCGGGATCCGCTGAGCGGCCTGGTGAACCGGGCCCGGTTCCTCCGGGGGCTCGCCGCGGCCTGCCGCGACGCCGAGCACCCGGGCATCGCCGTGGTGTTCCTCGACCTGGACCGGATGAAGCAGGTCAATGACACGCTCGGGCACAACGTCGGTGACCGGCTCATCGTCTCCGTCGCCCGCCGGCTCAGCGCGCTCGCCGGCGACGGCGACCTGGTCGCGCGGCTCGGCGGCGACGAGTTCGCGGTGCTGACAACCATCGCCGCAGGTGCCCGCGCGGACCTGTCGGCCGCGGCACTCGGCGAGCGGTTCTGCCAGGCGATCGCGACGCCCGATCCGGCGCTGCCGGCCGGTGCGCACAGCACGGCCAGCGTCGGCGTGGCGATCGGCAGCGCGGGGTCCGACGCGGAGACCCTCCTGCGGGAGGCGGATCTGGCGATGTATCAGGCGAAGCGCGCCGGCGGCGGCACGGTCCGGACCGCGTCGGCCACCGGCGCGCAGGGCGACCCGGTGCCCGGCGCCGGCGACGGCATCCGCGGTGCCATCGACCGCGGCGAGCTCCGGCTGTTCTACCAGCCGATCATCGGCGTCAACGACGGCCGGGTCTGGTCCGTCGAGGCGCTCGTCCGCTGGCTGCACCCCCGGCACGGGTTGCTCACCCCCGAGCGCTTCCTGCCGGCGGTGTCGCAGGCGGGCCAGTTCCCCGCCCTGGACCGCTGGGTCCTCGAGCGCGCCTGCGCCGACCTTGCCGCCTGGGAGGCGGCCTACGGCGGCCGGGCGCCGCGGTGCGTCAACGTGAACCTCACCGTCGAGACGCTCAGCGACGCCGACCTCGCCGGCACCGTCCTGGCCACGCTGCGCCGCGTCGGGCTCGCACCGGAGCGCCTGCGGGTGGAGCTGCCGGAGTCAGCCGACCTCGCCCAGCTGCAGGGCGCCGTCGACCAGCTGCGGCGGCTGCGCGACCACGGGGTCGGCATCGTGCTCGACGACATGGGAGCCGGCTCGGCGACGCTGCGCCATCTGTCGGTCCTGCCCGTGACCGGCATCAAGATCGACCGGTCGTTCGTGGCCAGGATGCTGGACAGCCGCAACGACCACGCGGTCGTCAAACTGCTCGGCGATCTCGGCCGCAGCGTCGGCATCGAGGTGACGGCCGAGGGCGTCGAAGTCGACGAGCAGCTCACCTGGCTGCGGCAGCTGCAGGTCCCGTTTGCGCAGGGCTACCACCTCGGCATGCCCGCGCCCGCCGATCATCTCACCGGCCTGCTGCGCACCGGGCGTCGGCAGGCCGCCGCGACGGGCGCGGTCGGCCGGCACCGGCTCCAGCCGTTGCCCGAGCTGCAGGCCGCGCTGCCGGGCGATCCGGTGGTCCAGGCCTGAGGCGGGTCCGGGTCAGGCGCTCCGGGTCACCGTGCACCGGGCGTCCGGCCCGGCGTGGAACACGTACTCGCCGGGCGGGGCGACGAACTCCCCGGACCAGTAGGCGAGGGCCGTCACCGGCACGTCGAAGCGGACCTCGCGCGCCTCGCCCGCGGCCAGGGGCACCCGCTCGAAGCCGACCAGCCGCCGGGCCGGCGCCGGCACCGGCCAGCACCGGGGGGTCACGAACAGCTGGACGACCTCGTCGCCGGCGCGGTCGCCCGTGTTGGTGACCGTCACGCACGCGGTGTACCCGGTGCCGGTGGCCGTCACGTCCAGCGGGCCGTAGCCGAACGTCGTGTACGACAGCCCGTGGCCGAACGGGTAGAGCGGCTCGCCGCGGTGGTACTGGTACGTCCAGCCGGAGCCGATGATGTCGTAGTCGGTGGGCGCGGGCAGCGCGGTGTCGCCGCGATACCAGGTCTGCGGCAGCCGTCCGCCCGGGTTCGCCGCGCCGAGCAGCACGTCGGCGAGGGCGTTGCCGAGCTCCTGCCCGCCGTGGCTGCTCCACAGGATCGCCGGTGCGTGCTCCTGCGCCCAGTCGATCGCATACGGGTAGCTGGACACCAGCGTGACGACCGTGGCCGGCGCCGCGTCGAGGACCGCGCGCAGCAGCGTCTCCTGCTCCGGCGGCAGCGGCAGCGCGGCCCGGTCGACGGTCTCCCGGCCGTTGATGTGCGGGTCGTTGCCCAGCACCAGCACGACCCGCGCCGCGGCCCGGGCGGCCGCCACCGCCGAGGCCACCCCGGAGGTCACCTCGAGGCGCGTGAGCCGCAGCGCACCGCCGTCGCCGACGGTCAGCCGCCCGTCGGCGGACCCGGTCACGTACCGGCCCAGCGCGTTGGAGTGCAGCAGGAACTCCCCGTCGCCGGCGGGGTGCTGCTCCCACAGCTCGCGCACCACCCAGCCGTCCGGCGTCACCGCGGTCGCGGCGAGGACGCCGGACTCCTCGACGGTGACGTAACGGTCGGTGCTGTGCTCCCGCAGGGTGTGGACCGGCACCGGGCACGGCACGCTGGTGCCCCACTGCTGATGGGCGAACATCGCACCGGGTGCGTCGCCGAGCCGCAGCGTGCCGTCGGGGTCGAGGAGCACCTGGCGGCCGTCGGGGGTGGCCAGCCGGATCCGGTCGACACCGTCCACAGTGGTCACCGAACGCCAGCCGAGCCGAGCTCGTAACGCATCGGCGACGCTCACCGTGTAGGGCGGCGTGCCGCTGTACCAGTCGGTCAGCACCCGGTCGCCGAGGTGCCCGATCACGGCGACGCCGCCGGTCCCGGTCCACGGCAGCGCGCCGGCGGCGTTCTTGAGCAGCACGACACCCGCGTGCGCGGCGCGGGCCGCCAGCCGGGTGTGTGCTTCGCAGCCGATGACGTCGTCGCGGATCCCGGTGTACGGGTCCCGCGCCGGTTCGAACTCCCCGGTCCGGGCCCGCAGCAGCAGGATCCGTCCCAGGGCGGTGTCGAGGTCCGCCTCGGTGATCAGGCCGCGCCGGAGGGCCTCGGTGAACCGGGCGATGGTGGGTGCCGGGTCGGGACCGTTGTCGGTGTAGCTGTCCACCCCGGCCCGCAGCGCCGCGGCGTGCGCGGCGGCGTGGTCGGGGAAGTACCGCTCGGTGTCCACCAGGTTCGACGGTGCCTGCGCGTCGGAGCACACCACCAGGTCGGGCGCGACGGCCCGCAGCACGTCGGCGATCAGCGGATGCACGTGGTTCGGCACGCCGTTGACGAGGTTGTAGGCCGGCATGACCCCGGCCGCCACGCCCGCGCGCAGCGGCTCGAGGAAGCCGGGCAGCTCGTATTCGTGCAGGACCCGCTCCGGCACGGCGATGTCGACGACGTCGCGGGCGGTCTCCACGTTGTAGGCGAGGAAGTGCTTGAGGACGGGCGCGGTCCGCCACACGTCGGGGTGCCCACCGCGCAGCCCGGTGCAGTACGCGACGGCCAGCTCGGCGGTCATGAGCGGGTCCTCGCTGTACCCCTCCTCGTTGCGTCCCCACCGCGGATCGCGCAGCGGGTTGACCACCGGCGCCCACACGTTGAGCGAGGCGCGCCCGTCCCGGTGCAGCGCCCGGACCTCGGTCGAGACGGCCTCGCCGACCGCGCGCAGCAGCGCCCGGTCCCAGCTCGCGCCGAGCCCGACGGCCTGCGGGAAGACGGTGGCCCGGCCGAGCCAGGCGACGCCGTGCAGCGCCTCGCAGCCGGTGTGGAAGGCGGCCAGGCCGAGCCGCGGCACGGCCGGCTGCCGCTGGTGCAGCAGCGCGATCTTCTCGGCGGTGGTGAGCCGCCGCAGCAGGTCCGCGACGGCGTCGGGCGGGCTCATGCCGCCACCTCCGCTGCGCTCCGGCGTCGGCCTGAGCCGACCCTGCGCCCCTGATGCGCGGCACCTCCGCTGCGCTCCGGTCCGCTCATGCGAGGTCCCCGATCTGCTGGATTGCCGGCCAGTCGAAGCGCTTCGATGATCGGTGTCCGGCCGGTGCCTGTCAAACCGGGCGAAACTTTCACGCTCGGTGGCACGGCCCACGTCGATGTCCTGGTCGTGTCTCTGTCGTGTCCTTGTCGCATGGGCGTCGATGCCCTACGGTCTGGCCAGTCGTCGCGCTGTCGAAGCGCTTCGATACTTCGCGCACCGCATCGTGCACCTCGATCACCCGGAGGGTGGAACCACCATGCAAAGCGGAGCGATCCCAGACGCCGGCGGGCTGAGCCGGCGCGGCCTGCTCACCTCCATCGCCGTCATCGCCGCCGTGCCGTTGCTGGACGCCTGCGGCAGCCCGAAGGAGAAGGGCGCCGGCACGACCACCGAGGGCGACCTGTCCAAGGCACTGCCCGCCTACGCACCCAGCGACCTGGTCAAGCCCGACATCCCGGTCGTCGCCGGCGCCAACGGCGCGTCCACCGACCCGGCGTTCCTGGCGTACCCGGCCAACCCGGTCCGCACGGTCACCGGCGCGGTCGGCGCCGGCGGGACCTACGTGACCATGACCCCGCTGTGGGGCGCCATCCCGCCGTCCAGCGGCAACGCCTACTACGACGCGGTCAACAAGGCACTCGGCGCGACCCTGAAACTGCAGCCCGCCGACGGCAACACCTACGCCGACCTGCTGCCGCCGCTGTTCGCCGCCGACAAGCTGCCGGACTGGATCGACGTGCCCAGCTGGACCATCACGAAACTCAACTTCGGCGAGGCGGTCCGCACCAAGTTCGCCGACCTCACCCCGTACCTGGCCGGCGACAAGGTCAAGCAGTATCCGAACCTGGCTGCGCTGTCCACCAACGCCTGGGTGTCCGGGGTGTGGAACGGCAAGCTCTACGGCCTGCCGATCTACTCCTCCAACGCCGTCATCGCCGGCGCGTACTACTACCGCAAGGACATCTTCGACAAGGCGGGCGTCTCCGCCGACGTGAAGAGCATCGCCGACCTGGAGGCGATCGGGAAGGCGCTGACCAACGCCACCGCCGGGCAGTGGGCGTTCGACGACCTGTTCGGCAACGACGCCGGCTACATCTGCCAGCTCTTCGGCTTCCCCAGCCAGGGGTACCCGTGGACGACCGACTCCGGCGGCAAGCTGCAGCATCGGTACGAGACCGACGGCATCGTCGAGGCACTCAACTGGCACGCGAAGATGGTCAAGGCCGGCTACCTGCACCCGGACGCGGTCGCCGACAACAGCCAGAACGCCAAGCAGCGCTTCTGGAGCGGCAAGGTCGCCGTGTGCGTCGACGGCACCGGCGCCTGGAACGGCGACGACGCGAAGTCCGGCGCCGCCGCCAACCCCGGCTACAACCGGCAGGCGTTCAAGCTGTTCAGCGCCAAGGGCGACAAACCCACCATCCAGCTCGGCAACGGCGCGTCGATGTACAGCTACCTGAACAAGAAGCTCAACGACGGACAGATCAAGGAACTCCTCGCGATCGCCAACTACCTCGCCGCGCCCTACGGCTCCGCCGAGTGGCTCACCGTCAACTTCGGCACCGCCGGCACGCACCACACGATGACCGCCGGCAATCCGCTGCTCACCGAGCAGGGCAGCAAGGAGATCGCCACCACGTTCCAGTTCCTGGCCTGCCCCGCGTCGGCCAGCACCGTGCAGTCCGGCGCCGTGCAGGTGGTCAAGGACGCCGCCGCCTGGCAGGCCGACCTGGTCAAGTACACGGTGAAGCCGCTGTTCTACGGCATGAACGTGTCCGAGCCGGCGCAGTTCTCCGCGCTGGGCCAGCCGATGATGGACACGATCACCGACGTGAAGCTCGGCCGCAAACCGATCTCGGCGTGGACCGAGGCGGTCGCCACCTGGCGCAAACAGGGCGGCGACGACCTGCGCAAGTTCTACGACGGCATCCGCGAGAAGTTCGGCACCGGCAAATGACCACCGGCGGCACCGCGACGAAGCCGGACGCGCCACCGCGTCCGGCTCCGGCCGCGACCGTCACGCAGCGGCGGTGGCGGATCCGGCTGCGCCGGGACCGTTCGCTGCTGCTCATGACGCTGCCGGCGGTCGTGCTGCTCGCCGTCTTCGCCTACGTGCCGATGCTCGGCCTGGTCACCGCCTTCCAGAGCTACGACGTCTACTCCGGCTTCTGGTACAGCCCGCTGACCGGCGTCGACAACTTCCGGCGGCTGCTCGACGACCCGATCTTCTGGCACGCGCTGTCCAACACGCTCGTCATCAGCGCCGTGCAACTGGTGCTGTACTTCCCGGTGCCGATCGCCCTGGCGCTGGTGTTCAACGAGGTCGTCAACGCCCGCCTCCGCTCGTTCGTGCAGTCGGTGGTGTACCTGCCGCACTTCTTCTCCTGGGTCCTCGTCGTGACCGTGTTCCAGGAGATGCTCGGCGGCGCCGGCGCGCTCAACACCATGCTGCGCCGGCACGGCTGGGCGACCTGGGACATCATGACCGACCCCGACGCCTTCAAGTACCTCGTCACCGCGCAGGCCGTGTGGAAGGAGGCCGGCTGGGGCGTCATCGTGTTCCTCGCCGCGCTCGCCGCCATCGACCAGAGCCTCTACGAGGCGGCCGCTGCCGACGGTGCCGGCCGGTGGCGCCGGCTGTGGCACATCACGCTGCCCGGCATGCGCGGCGTCATCGTGCTCATGCTGGTGCTGCGCCTGGGCAACGCGCTCACCGTCGGCTTCGAACAGATGCTCATCCAGCGGCGAGCGGTCGGCCGGGACGCCGCCGAGGTGCTCGACACGTTCGCCTACTACTACGGCGTGGTCAACAACAACTTCAGCTACGGCGCCGCCGCCGGCCTGTTCAAGGGCGTGCTGTCGCTGATCCTGGTGCTGGCCGCCAACAAGCTCGCACACGCCTTCGGCGAGGACGGACTCTACCGGAAATGACCGCCGCCACCGTTGTTCGCAAGAAGCACACCGGCCCCGTGTGGGAGGAGCCGCTCGGGCCCGCGGGCAAGGCAGGCAAGGGCGTCACGCTGTTCCTGGTCGTGGCGGTGATCCTGGTGCCGCTGTACTCGATCGTGCTCACCAGCTTCTCCACGCAGGCGGCCATCAACGAGGCCGGCGGGCTGGTCACCGTGCCCACGGAGCTGACGGTCGAGGCGTACCGGCAGATCTTCACCAACCAGCTCGTCACCCACTCGCTGCTGGTCAGCCTCGCCATCACCGCCGTGGGCACGGTGCTGTCGATGGTGGTGACCGTCCTGTGCGCCTACGGGCTGTCCCGGCACGGATCCCTGGGGCACCGCGGCATCCTGCTGTTCCTGGTCGTCACCATGTTCTTCAGCGGCGGGCTGATCCCGACGTTCCTCGTCGTCACCTCGCTCGGCGGCTACGGCGAGTACTGGACGATGATCCTGCCCAGCGCCGTGTCGGTGTTCAACATCCTGGTGATGCGCGGCTTCTTCAGCAGCACCGCACCGGAGCTCATCGACGCGGCCCGCATGGACGGTGCGGGGGAGTGGCGCATCCTGTGGTCGGTGGTGCTGCCCACGTCCCGGGCCGTCACCGCCGTCATCACCCTGTTCTACGCCGTCGGCTACTGGAACTCGTTCTTCAACGCGCTGCTGTACCTGCCCGACAACGGCAAGTGGCCGCTGCAGATGATCCTCTACACGTACACGCTGCAGGGCAGCTCGATGCCCGGCGGCGGGGTCACCGGCACCGGCCAGTACGCCGGCCACCAGCAGATCGCCCAGCTGTCGCTGCAGATGGCGGTCGTCACCCTCACCCTGATCCCGATCGTGGTGGCGTACCCCTTCGTGCAGCGGCACTTCACCAAGGGCATGCTCACCGGCGCGATCAAGGGCTGATGCGGTGCCCGGACTGCAGGACGTGACGCGGGGGCGGCTGCTGTACGGCGGCGACTACAACCCCGAGCAGTGGCCGCCGCACGTGTGGGCCGAGGACGTGCGGCTCATGCGCGACGCCGGGGTGAACCTGGTGACCGTCGGGGTCTTCGCGTGGGCGGCGCTGCAACCGGCGCCGGACCGCTTCACGTTCGGCTGGCTCGACACCGTGCTCGGCCTCCTGCACGACGGCGGCATCGGCGTCGCCCTGGCCACGCCCACCGCGTCCCCGCCGCCGTGGCTCGGCCACCATCACCCGGACACCCTCCCGCAGGGCCCCGACGGGATCCGGCGCCTGTACGGCTCCCGCAACCAGTACTGCCCCTGCGCGCCCGCGTACCGGCGGGCCGCGCTGGCGATCAGCTCGTTGATTGCGACGCGCTACGCCCACCACCCGGCGCTGCGACTGTGGCACATCGGCAACGAGTACGGCACCACCTGCCACTGTGGACACTGCGCCGAGCGGTTCCGCGGCTGGCTGCGCGACCGCTACGGCGACCTCGACGGCCTCAACACCGCCTGGGGCACCGCCGTGTGGTCGCAACGCTACGGCGACTGGGCCGAGGTGCTGCCCCCGCGGCGCGTCCAGTACGTCATCAACCCGCTGCAGGACCTGGACTACCAGCGCTTCTGCGACGCCATGCTGCTGGAGTGCTTCACCGCCGAACGCGACGCCGTCCGCGCGGCGAATCCCGCGGTGCCGGTCACCACCAACTTCATGGACACCTACCGGCACACCGACGGCTGGCGGTGGGCCGCCGAGGAGGACCTGGTGTCCCTGGACACCTATCCGGACCCGAACGATCCCGGCGCGGCGATGCGGGCCGCGATGTCCAAGGACATCATGCGGTCCCTCGGCGGCGGGCGGCCGTGGCTGCTCGCCGAGCAGTCACCCGGCGCCGCCAGCTGGCAGCCGGTCGCCACCCCGCTGCGCCGCGGCCTGCACCGGTTGTGGTCGATGCAGGCGGTCGCCCGTGGCGCCGACGGCGTCCTGCACTTCCAGTGGCGCGCCTCCCGGCAGGGCGCCGAACGGTGGCACGGCGCGATGGTGCCGCACGCCGGCCCGGACTCGCGGGTGTTCCGGGAGATGTGCGCACTGGGCCGCGAGCTGGCTGGACTGTCCGGTGTGGTCGGTGCGCGGGTCCCCGCCGATGTCGCGCTCGTCCTGGACTGGGACGCCTGGCGGGCGGTCGAACTCGATCACCAGCCGCACTTCGCGTTCCGCTACGTGGACCGCCTGCTCGACTACTACGCGCCGCTGTGGCGGGACAACGTCACCTGCGACTTCGCCCCGGCCGGCGGGCCCTTCGACGGCTACCGGCTCGTCGTCGTGCCCAACCTGTATCAGCTCAGCCCGGCGGACGCTGCGTGCGTGACCGATTACGTGGCCGGGGGTGGCGCCCTGGTCGTCGGCCCGTTCAGCGGGGTCACCGACCGGGACGAGCGCGTGTACACCGGCGGCTGGCCCGGGCCATGGCAGGACCTGCTCGGCGTCCGGGTCGAGGAGCACTGGCCGCTGCCGGACGGTTCGTTGCTCGACATCGTGTCGCCGTTGCTGGGCGACTTCACCGCCACCATGTGGGCGGAGTGGACGGTGGCGCGGGGCGCGGAGACCGTCGCGTCCGTGCGTGGTGGCCCGCTGCACGACCGGCCGGTGGTGCTGCGGCACCGCCACGGCGCGGGCACGGCGTGGTACGTCGCCACGCTGCCGGCGCCCGACGCGCTGCGCCGGTTGCTGCGCCACGTCTGCACCGAGGCCGGGGTGACGCCGGTGCTGCCGGACCTGCCGCCGGACGTCGAGGCGGTCCGCCGCGGTGACCTGGTGTTCCTGCTGCACCACGACACCGGCCGGGTCGAGTTCCGGCGTGAGGCGGCGCCGTGACCCGGCACCGCATCTCCCTCACGGCGCCGGCGGGGGAGTTCCACGACGGGTTCCCGCTCGGCAACGGCAGCCTCGGCGCCATGCTGCACGGGCGGCCCGGCCTCGAGTGGATCGACCTCAACGCCGACACGTTCTGGTCCGGCGGCCCGCTCGCATCGTCCGCCGGCGAGGCGCGGCAGCCGGCCGGCCCGCTGCTGTCGGCCGCCGGCCCGGCCGTGGAGGTGCTGCCCGCGCTGCGGCAGGCCGTCGCCGACGGCGACCACGCGACCGCGGACCTCCTCGCCAGGCAGTTGCAGGGCGACGCATGGACCCAGTCGTTCCAGCCGCTGGGCCGCCTCGAATGGGCCTACGCCGACGACCACGACGTCACCGGGTACCACCGCCACCTCGACCTCGCCGACGCCCTCGCCGAAACCGATTACGTGACCGCGTCGGGGCCGGTGCGGCTGACCGCGTTCGTCTCCGCGCCCGACGGCGTCCTCGTCGTGTCCGCCACCGGCCCTGGCAGCCTGGCCGCCGCCGTCCCGCCGGTGCTGCACACCCCGCACCCGGCCACGACCGGGGTGGTCGACGCCGGCGCCGGGCCGTGCCTGCTGTGGACGGGCCACGCGCCGGCGCACGTGCTGCCCAACTACGTCGACCGCTCGCCGGCCGTGGATTACACCACCGCCGGTATGGGGTTCGCGGTCGCCGCCGCCGTGCGCCACACCGCCGCCGAGACCCGGCTCATCGTCGCCGCCGCGACCGGGTTCCGCGGCCCGGACGCGCCTTTCGCGGACCTCGCGACCGTCGCCGGTGAAGCGCTGGCCCGGGTCACGCGAGCGCTGGCCGTGCCCATGGCGAAACTGCTGCAACGGCACGTAGCGGACCACCGGGCGCTGTTCGACCGCGCCGACCTGGCACTGCCCGGCGCCGACCGGGCCGAGCTGCTGTTCCACCTGGGCCGCTACCTGCTGATCGCGAGCTCCCGCCCCGGCACCCAACCGGCGAACCTGCAGGGCATCTGGAACGCCGATGTGCGGCCCGGCTGGTGCGGCAACTGGACCACCAACATCAACGCGCAGATGAACTACTGGGCGGCGGAGCCGACCGGCCTGCCCGAGTTGCACGAGCCGCTGCTCACCCTGACCCGTGAGCTGGCCGTTTCCGGCGTGCCGACCGCCGCCCGGTACTACTCGGCGCGCGGCGCCGCTGTGCACCACAACACCGACCTGTGGCGATTCACCGCACCGGTGCCCGGCGACCCCCAGTGGGCGAACTGGCCGTCGGCGCTGCTGTGGCTGTCCGCGCACGTCTGGGACCACCTCGAGTTCGGCGCCTTTGCCGACGCCGCCTTTGCCCGCGAGGTGGCCCTGCCGGTGCTGCGTGCCGCCGCCGAGTTCACCCTCGACATGCTCGTCCCCGACCCCTCCGGCGCCCTGGTCGTCAGCCCGTCGACGTCGCCCGAGCACCAGTTCCTGACCGCCGCCGGCGGCCACACCGCGGTCTCCTGGGGCTGCGCCCTCGACCAGGAACTCGCCCGCGAGGTGCTGACCCGACTGCTGGTCCTCCTGGACCGGTGGCCGGATGCCACTTTCGCCACTTTCGCCACTTTCGCCGCTCTCGCCGCCGAGGCGACGGCCGCCCTCGCCGCCCTCCGCCCCGTCCAGACCGGCCCTGACGGCGCCCTGCTGGAGTGGCACGACGACCGCCCACCCCGAGAACCCGGCCACCGGCACCTGTCCCACCTGTACGGGCTCTTCCCCGGCACCCGCATCACGGAGTCCTCAACCGATTACGCGGCCGCCCGCCGCGCGCTGCGGACCCGCCTCGCCCACGGCACCGGCCACACCGGCTGGAGCCGCGCCTGGGTCCTCTGCCTCGCCGCCCGTCTGCGCGACCCCGAGCTGGCCGAGCAGTCCCTGACCGCCCTCGTCGAGGAACTGTGCTCGGCGTCGCTGCTGACCCTGCACCCGGACGCGGGCCGCCCCAGCGGCTGGATCTTCCAGATCGACGGCAACCTCGGCATCCCCGCCGGCATCACCGAACTCCTCGTCCAGAGCCACGCCGGCGCCGTCAGCCTTCTCCCGGCCCTCCCGTCGGCGTGGCCCACCGGTCACATCCGCGGTATCCGCTGCCGCGGCGGCCACCGCGTCGACGTCTCCTGGACCGGCGGCCGGCTGGCCACGGCCCGCATCGTCGCCGGCACCACCGGACCCTTGACCGTCGAACTGCCCCCATCGGCGCCGGTCACCGTCCATGCCCCCGACGCGACGATCGTGCCGGGCGCCCCACCGGACCGTCGCCGGATCCGCTGGCAGGCCCACAAAGCAGCAACATATCTAGTTTCCTAGGATGCCTTACGCGCTGTGTGGCCCGTCATCGGTCATGGTTCTTCACCTGTTCGGTGACCGGCTCTGGCCTGCGAGTTTCAGCAACAGGTACAGCCAGCTGTACCTCGGGGACGGCGGCGCACCGTATCGGATCACGCGGGCGGCGGGCCTAGCGTCGAGCGCATGAGTTTGGACCATGCGGTGCGGCTGGAGTCGGTGTCAAAGGAGTACGGGCGTGCGGTGCGGGCCCTGGACGGCGTGACGGCCGGGTTTCCGCGCGGCTCGTTCACCGCGGTGATGGGGCCGTCCGGGTCAGGTAAGAGCACGTTGCTCAACTGCGCCGCCGGGCTGGACCGGCCGACGTCCGGACGGGTCGTGCTGGGCGACACGGACCTGTCCGGCCGGTCGGAGACGGAACTGACCGAGCTGCGGCGGGACCGGATCGGGTTCGTGTTCCAGGCGTACAACCTGCTCGGCGCGCTGACGGTGGCGGACAACGTCGCGTTGCCCGTCCGGCTGGCCGGGAAGCCGGTCGATCCGGAACGGCTGGCCGGTGTCCTCGCCGCCGTCGGGATCGCCGAGTACCGCGACCGGCGGCCGAGTCAGCTCTCCGGTGGCCAGCAGCAGCGGGTGGCGATCGCCCGGGCGCTCATCAACCGGCCCGACCTGGTCTGTGCGGACGAGCCGACGGGCGCGCTGGACAGCCACAGCGGGCGGCAGGTCCTGGCGCTGCTCCGGCGGATCGTCGACGAGCTGGGGCAGACCGTGCTGATGGTCACCCACGACCCGGTCGTGGCCGCGCAGGCCGACGCCGTGGTGTTCCTCGTGGACGGCCGGTTGGCCGGCAACCTGACCCGGCCGTCCGCCGAGCAGATCGCCGAGCGGATGACCCACCTGGGAGACGAGCGGATGACCCGCCCGGGAGACCAACGCATGACCCGCCCGGGAGACGAGCGCATGACCAACCTGGGAGACGCGCGCACGACCCGCCTGGGGGAGCGGTGATGCTCAGGCTGGCCTGGAGCACCGTCAAGGGGCGCAGGGGCGGGTTCGTCGCGGCGTTCGTCGCGGTGCTGTTCGGCTCGGCGGTGATCACGGCGTGCGGGATCCTGCTGGAGAGCAGCGAGCGTTCGGGGGTGCCGGTCGAGCGGTACCGGGCCGCCGACGTGGTGGTGGGTGCCCCGCAGGCGCTGCGGGTGGCCGACGACGTGGACCCGCTGTTCGCCGAGCGGGCCACCCTGCCCGCCGGCCGGGTCGGCGACGTCGCGGCCGTGCCCGGAGTGCGGGCGGCGATCGCCGACGTGAGTGTCGCGGTGACCGTGGTGACCGCCGATGCCGGGCCCGCGGTCGGGCACGGCTGGCAGTCGGCCGTGCTCGGCCCGTTCACGCTGCGGGCGGGCCGTGCGCCGGCCGGGCCGGACGAGGTGGTGCTGGACGCCGACCTGGCCCGGCGGGCCGGGGTCACCGCCGGCGGGTCGGTCCGGCTCGCGGTCGGCTCTACTCCGCAGACCTACCGGGTGACCGGTGTCGCTGACCTGCGAGGGCCGAGCAGGCGGTCCGCGGCGTACTTCACCGACGACAAGGCCCGGGAACTGACCGGCCGGCCGGACCGGGTGGACACCATCGGCGTGCTGGCCGCACCAGGGGTGAGTGCCGGCGAACTCGCGCGGAGCGTCGAGGCGGCCGTCCCCGGCGTGGTCGTCTACACCGGTGCGGACCGCAGCGACGCGGAGTTCCTCGACGTCGGCAGCACCCGGTCGTTCCTGAGCGAACTGTCGCTGGCGTTCGGCGGCAGCATGGTCCTGGTCATCATGGTCGTCGTGGGCAGCACCCTGGCGCTGTCCGTCCGGCAGCGGTTGCGGGAGCTGGCGCTGTTGCGGGCGATCGGCGCGACGCCGAAGCAGGTGCTGCGCATGATCGCCGCCGAGACGATGGTGGTGGGCATCCTGGGTGCGGTGCTCGGGGTGCTTCCCGGTGTGGGGCTGAGCGCGGTCCTCCTGGCGGCCTTCACGGCGGCCGGCGCGGTGCCGGACGACTTCAGGCTCACGGTCGGCCCGTTGCCGGTGCTCGCGGCGCTGGTGCTGTGCCTGGTCGGGGCGCGTCTCGGTGGTTGGATCGCGGCGCGGCGCGCGTCCCGGCTCAGGCCGGTGGACGCGCTCGGGGAGGCCGCGTTGGAGCCGCCGAAGCTGGGGTGGGTCCGGTTGACCGTCGGCGTGCTGCTGGTCCCCGCCGGTCTCGCGATGGCGGTCGTGCTGCCGTGGTCGCTGCCCGGTGAGGGGTCCGAGGAGAGCGCCGCCTTCTCCGCGTTTCTGCTCGTCATCGCCGTCGGGCTGCTCGGGCCGCGGTTGCTCAGCGGCGCGGTCACGGTGCTCGGCCCGGTGCTCAACCGCGGGTCGGGGGTCAGCGGGTTCCTCGCCGGTCGCAACGCGCACGCCAACTCGCGGCGGCTGGCGGCGGCGACCACCCCGCTGATCATGGGGATCACCCTGGCCGCCGCGCAGCTCTTCAGCGGCACGACCGCCACCGAGGCCGCGCAGCGGCAGGCCGCCGACGGGCTGCGCGCCGACTACGTGGTCACGTCCACATCCGCCGGTGTGTCACCGGAGCTCGCCGGCCTGCTCCGCGACGTGCCGGGCGTCGAGACGGTGACCCCGGTCGTGCGGACCCGGGTCATGGCGACCTTCCGCAACGGCGACGACCTGCAGATCAGGCAGTACGCGGCGCAGGGCGTCGGGGCGGACCGGCTGGCCGACACCCTGGACCTGGCGGTGCGCGCGGGGAACCTCGCGGACCTGCGGGGCGACACCGTGGCGTTGAGCCGGATCGCGGCCGGCACCCTCGGCGCCACCGTCGGCGCCACCGTCACCATGAACCTCGGCGACGGCACGCCGGTCCGGCCCACGGTGGTGGCGATCTACGAGCGGGGACTCGGCTTCGGTGATGTCACGCTGCCGCACGACCTCGTCCTGGCGCACACCACCGACCGGGTGGACGCCGCGGTGCTGATCGCGGCGGCTGGCACCGACGTCGGGGTGCTGCGGTCCGCCGTCAGGGACCTGCCGACCGTCCGGGTCGACGACCGGGGGTCGTTCGCCGCGGCGCGGCGCGAGGCCATGGCCGGCGAGTCGGCGGTCGGGCTGATGCTCAACGCGGTGCTGCTGGGCTACCTGGCGATCGCCGTCGTGAACACGCTGGTGATGGCGACCGCCGCGCGTTCCGGCGAGTTCGCGCTGCTGCAACTGGTGGGCGCGACGCCGAAGCAGGTGCAGGCGATGATGCGCGCCGAGACCAGGATCATCGTGGTTGCGGCCGTGCTCATCGGCACCGCCGCCGCCGTGCCGTCGTTGGTCGGCACCAGCATCGCGCTGACCCGGACCCTGACCCCGTCGATCCCGCCACTCGTCTACCTGGGCATCGTCGCGGTCGCCGGGCTGCTGGGCTGGGCGGCCGTCATGACCTCGACCCGCGTCGCCATGCGCCCGGTCAGCGACTCCCGTTGAGATACGCGAGGACGGCGAGGACCCGGCGGTGGCCGCTGTCGGTCACGGCCAGGCCGAGCTTGGCGAAGATGTTGCCGATGTGCTTCTGCACCGCGTTGTCGGTGATGACGAGCTGCCGCTCGATGGTCTTGTTGTCGTGGCCCTGCGCCATCAACGCCAGGACCTCGCGTTCGCGCGGGGTGAGGGCGGCGATCGGGTCGCCGGCGCGCTGGACGAGCTGCGCGATGACCTGGGGGTCCATCGCGGTGCCACCGGCCGCGACCCGGCGCAGGGCGTCGATGAACTCGTCCACCCGGCTGACCCGGTCCTTGAGGAGGTAGCCGACGCCGCCGGAGGCGGTGGAGAGCAGTTCGGCGGCGTACTGCTGCTCGACGTACTGCGACAGCACCAGCACCGGCAGTCCGGGGTGTTCGCGGCGGGCCTGCAGGGCGGCGCGGATGCCCTCGTCGCGGAACGACGGCGGCAGCCGGACGTCGACGATGGTGACGTCGGGCCGGTGTTCCCGCACGGCGGACAGGAACCCGGAGGCGTCCTCGGCGACGGCGGCGACGTCGAAGCCGGCGCGGCCGAGCAGCAGCTGCAGCCCGCTGGACAGCAGCACGTTGTCCTCAGCGATCACGACCCGCACGGCAGCTCCCCGACGAAAATGGCGATCACGACCCGCACGGCAGCTCCAGGGTGATGGTCGTCGGCCCGCCGGGCGGGCTGTCGACGTCGATGGTGCCGTCGAGCGCGAGGACCCGGCGGCGGATCCCGGCGAGGCCGGTGCCCCGCCGGTCGTCGGCGCCGCCGACGCCGTCGTCGGTGATCACCACCGACACCACGTCGGCGTTGCGGTGCACCCGGACCCCGGCCGTGGTGGCCCGGCTGTGCTTGGCGGCGTTGGTGAGTGCCTCGGCGACGGCGAAGTAGACCACGGTCTCCACGGCCGCCGGCACGTCGTCGAGGTCGCCGGCGTCCAGCCGGGTCGGCACGCCGCATTGAGCGGTCACGGCGGTCAGCGCGCCGGCGAGGCCCCGGTCGGCGAGGATCGGCGGGTACACGCTCTGGATCACCGCGCGGAGCTCGGTCATCGCCGCTTCCGTGCCCTCGTGCGCCTCCCGCAGCAGGTCTTCCAGGAGTTGCTCGTCGCGTGGTGTGTCGGACAGGGCCTGGCGGGCCACGGCCAGCCGCATCGCGATCGCCACGAGCCGGGCCTGGGTCCCGTCGTGCAGGTCGCGTTCGATCCGGCGCAGCTCGGCGCCGTGCGCGTCGAGCACGTCCGCCCTGGTGCGGGTCAGCACCGCGACCCGCTCCGCCAGCTGCTCGGCCGTCGAGGTCGCCAGCACCATCAGGCAGATCCTGGCATGCGCGCGGGCGACCGGCGGGAACGTCAGGTACGCCAGGGCCGCGAGCAGCAGGATCTGCAGCGGCCCGAGGGTGAGGGCGGTGCCCCAGCCGGGCACCGGCACGTCGACGAACAGCCGGGGCCGTTCCGGCGGCGTGAACGCCCACCAGAGGGGCGTGGCGATCGCGGCGACCACGACGTTGCCCAGGCACAGCAGCGCCACCAGGCCGAACACCAGCCCGGTGACGGCGTTGACCGGCAGCCAGAGGAGGCTGCGCCCGGTGCCGGATCGTCCTGGGTCGGGCGTTCCCAGCAGCCGCCCGGCCCGGTTGCGGTGCCGGTCCGCCCACCACCGGGCCAGCCGGGGCACGAGGAACAGGGGCAGGGCGAGCACCGTGACGACGCCGGTGAGGAGGGACACCAGCAGGTACGCCCCGCTGCGCCGCACCTGCACCCACCGCGCCCCCGCCACGGGGTCAAGCCTATGCAGCCGGGATGCGGGCGGACCGGACCGGGGTCTGGAGGGGGCGGCCGGCCCGGAACACGGCCAGGGGTGACTCGTCCGGGGCGAGGTCGAGGCGGGCGGCGAGCCGGGCGCTCGTGGCGGCGCAGTCCAGCAGCTGGCTCAGCGGGTGCACGGTGAGGCCGCGTTCGGACAGCGCCAGCCAGACGCGGACGAGGGCGCGGCCGTGGTCGATGACCGCTTCGGGGGTGACGGCGCTGCCGACCAGGATGAGGACGCTGCCGTCGTAGCGCAGCAGCCCCTTCGACGCGGCGGCGAGCAGCGCCGGTCCACCGAGCCGGCGGGTGACCCGGTAGGCGCGCGGCCCGATCATCGCGGCCAGGCCGGCCGCCTCGACCCGGGACAGGGCCATGGCGCGGTCGGTGAGGCCGTCGAGGTGATACCGCGGGTGCTTCGGCGACAGGCGCATCCAGGCGCGCAGTTCATCGACGACGGCGGGCGTGCCGAACATCCAGCGGTCCGCCTCGGCGAGCGGCCCGGCGAGCTCCCGGGTGGGGACCTGCCGCAGGTCGGCGCCGAGCCCGGCGAGACTCTGCGGGTCGAGGGTGCCGGGCGTGTAGCCGCCGCGGGCGCAGCGCCGCTGCCGGACGGACTCCACGGTGAACGGGGTGTCGTACACCTCCGGACCGGGGAGCAACCGGGCGGCCCGCAGCGTGGCGTGGTCGACGGCGATCTCGGCCCGCACCGGCAGCCCGGCGGACGCGGCGACGATGAGGGAGGTCTCCACGAACGCGCCCAGCGACAGGAACAGGTCCCGCCGGGTCGGGTCGGAATCCGGCAGCGCCCGCGCCGGGTCCCAGTGGATGTCGACGCTGTCGGAGGTGTACCGCGGCAGCCACGGCTGTGTGTTGTGCGCGCTGGGTGCGCGCCGGCAGTCGTCCTCCAGCGCTCTGAACGCGTCAGTCCAGGTCATGCGACATCCCGCTGGTAGAAGGTGTAGCCGTGCAGCGGGCGGCCGCCCACCCGGCGGTAACCGGCCGCCGAAGCCGGGTTGTCGCGCTCCACGTAGGTGCTGCGCAGTGTGCGGTAGCCGCCGGCGCGCAGGTTGCGGTGCAGCTCCCGGGACAGCAGCGTCAGGTAGCCGCGGCCCTGCTCGCCGGGGACGGTGCCCTTGATGATGAGCACGGCGTCGCGGCGGTAGCGGCCGCGGGTGGCGAGCAGCCGCAGCTGGTTGAGCACGCCGAGCCGGCCGCGGACCTTCATGAAGAACTCCGACACGTCGGGCACGGTGACGACGAACGCGACCGGCCGGCCGTCCTTCTCCAGCCACAGCAGCAGCGACTCGTCGAGCAGATACGCCAGGCCGTCGGTCTGCGCGGCGAGCTCGTCGGCGGAGATCTCGGTGTAGTAGCCGAGCTGCGCGAAGGAGGCGTTGAGCATCTCCCGCAGGATCGGCAGCTGCTTCGTGAACCCGCGGCGGGAACCGTGCCGCAGCACGAGGTGCTCCGCTTCGATGCGCGCGTCGTCGAAGGCGAACACCGCGTCGGCGTCGACGTCGAGCCGTTCGCAGATCCACGTGTCGGCCTCGAACCGGCGGGTGAAGCCGTGCCGCTCGTATGCCTCCGGGTAGAACGCGGGGTTCCAGGCGGAGTCGATGAACCCGCGCTCCTCGAAGCCGGACGTGATGACGCCGCCGGTCTGGTTGGGCAGCAGCCCGACCGGGCCGAACAGCGCGTCGGTGTCCCGGCCGCGGTCGGCGACCAGGTCGAACAGGGCGGCGGCGGTCTCCTCGTCGCGGAACTCGGTGAGCCCGAAGAGCTGGTGCCGGCGGCCGAGCTTGGCGTCGAACTTGGCGTTGCGGTGCAGGGTCGTGCGCCCCACGACGGTGCCGGCCGCGTCCCGGGCGAGGAACAGCTGCACGTCCTTGAACCCGGCGATGACCTGCGCCGCGAGGGGGACGTACCGGTCGGCGGGGTGCAGGCGCAGCGGCAGGTCGCAGAACGCGCGCAGCCCGGCCCGGTCCGTGACCGGAGAGACGAAAACGCTCATGCCGCCACCTCCGCTGCGCTCCGGCGTCGGCCTGAGCCAAACTGCAATCCTGGTGAGCGGCCCGAGACGCTCCGCTGGCCGCTCACGCCAGCCGCCGGTGCACGCTCGGGCCGTCGGTCTCGTGCGACAGCGGCGTGTAGGTCTCGATGTGGGCCATGGTGTCGCCCTCGGCCCGCCAGACGCCGTTGGTGTAGCCGCTGTCCTCGGCGTTGTAGAGGCGGATGTAGCCGCCGCTGGCGTTGCGCTTGCCGTGGTCGGTGATCCAGCACATGAGGTCGCGGTGGTGCTTGGTCCGGGCGAACTTCAGCAGCGCGTCCTTGTCGCGGAAGAACGCGATGGTGCCGAGCGTGAACGGCCACTGCCAGTAGACGGTGTGCCAGCAGTACCCGGGCAGCCGCCGCATCTGGCGGACCATTTTGAACCATGTGAAGGTGAGGATGAAGATGGAGTGCGGCCCGCGGTAGCGGGTGGCGCCGACGAACATCGCGGTGGCCTGGCCGACCGGTGGCACCTTCGAGAAGTCGGTGGTCCTCATGCGGCGGTGCTCCTCGCCAGGTAGACGTTCTTGATCTTGCCGGTGGTGCCGGCGAACGGGCCGGTCTGGTGCTCGTGGACGCGGATGCGCAGGTCCGCGGCGGTCGGGTCCTCGGCGAGGGACTCGGCGAAGTCGCGGCTCACCTCGGCGAGGTAGCGGACCAGGCCGCGCCGGCACACGTCGGCGAGCTGCGCCACCTCGGCCTCGGCCAGGTCGACACCGTCGCGGAGCTGGACGTGCACGACCGGGCGGCTCTCCAGGTCGGTGCTCTCCTCCAGGGTCAGGCAGAAGCTCTCGATCTGGTGCGCGAGGGGGTTGTCCCGGTACAGGCCGTTTTCGACGTCCTGCGGGTAGATGTTGGCGCCCATGTAGGAGATGGTGCTGTCCTTGCGGCCGTACAGGAACAGCAGCGGCAGCCGCATCCGGTCCACCGCGAACGCCTGCTGTGCCTCGGCCCACGCGGCCGGGTCGGTCTTCAGGACCGCCGCGAGGTCGTCGTAGGACATCAGCTTGCCCTCGTCGCCGATGTTGTAGCGGACCTTCGGGTTCAGCACCGCGGTGGTGTTGATCGTGCACAGGATCTCGTGGTCGGCGGTGGTCTCCAGGTACGTCTCGAGCGGGTTGTACTGGAAGATCATCGGCAGCCGGTGCTCGTCCGGGCCGAGCAGCGCGGCCCGCAGCCGCTGGTCGGTGCGCAGCCGGCGGCGCAGCCACACGCTGAGGTCGGTCTCGCCGCCCATGCCGATGGTGAGGTCGCTGGCGCCGTAGCCGGAGCGGACCTTCGTGAACCGCTGCTCCAGGTAGTCCCGCAGCGCCTCGGTCATCCCCTCGCCGCCGACCAGTGCACTCAACCGGTACGGCGCCCAGTCGAAGCCGATCGCGTCCATCTTGTCCAGCAGGTGCTTCAGGAACGGCGGGTACGCGGTGATGACGTAGTCGAAGCCGGGCCCGAAGTGCCGCAACGTGTCGATGATCTTGTCCAGGTCGGGGCCGGTGTTCTTCACCATCGCGACCCGGGCCATGGCGATGCCGGTGTTGGTGCCGGTCGCCCACGCGCCCATCGAGTAGGCGTTGATGACGAACCGCCGCTTCGACGGGAACACCAGCGTCGTGTACCCGGCCAGGTTCTTGTGCACCGTGTTCAGCTCGCGGCGGCTGCGGACCCAGTTGTACGGCTGGCCCGACGAGCCCGACGACTCGTCCACGACGCTGCCGGCGATCTCGAACCGGCCGTGCCAGCAGCGCTGCTCCTGCGAGTACGCCTTCACGTAGGACAGCTTGTCGGTCGGCGGGTAGGAGGTCAGGTCGAACCAGCGGAACTGCCAGCCGTTGCGGCGCAGGAAGTCACCGTAGGCGGGCACGTCGATCGCGGCGAACTGGCACGTCATCCACGCGTGCAGGCGGGCGAACCGGGCCATCCACGGCCGGTAGTTGCGGGCCATCAGCCGCCACACCGCCGGATGCACGCGGTAGATCGCGTACAACCAGGTCAGCCCGAAGCTGCTGACGCGAAGCACCCATTGCCGCACGAACGTCACGACACGTTCCCTTTCTCCTGGACCACTACCATCCTCGGTTCGCGGCGGTCCGGGCGCCTGAGCCGTCCTACTCGCATCCGGGTAAGTATGGTTGGCACATGGCCGGGACCCTCATGACCGGAGCGACGATCTGGGCCGGCCCGACCTGCGACCCGCAGCCCGGCTGGCTGCTGGTCACCGGCGACAGCATCACCGCCGTCGGCGGGCAGGACACGCCGCCCCCACCGGCGACCACCATGATCGACCTCGCAGGTTGCCACATCCTGCCCGGGTTCGTCGACACGCACCTGCACACCACCGTTGTCGGGTGGCAGACGCTCGGCATCGACGGCGCCGCCTGGACCGACCTGCCACAGGCCCTGGCGGCGATCGGCGCCGCGGCCGCCGCGGACCCGCAGGCGCCCTGGCTACTGTGCTGGAACGCCCGGCCGTTCCGGTGGCCGCAGCGCCGCCTGCCGACCGCCGCCGAGCTCGACGCCGTCGCACCCGGCCGTCAGATACTTGTCAGCGGCGTCGACGTGCACCGCGGCGCCGTCTCCACCCAGGCGATGCGCACCCTCGGCCTCACCACCCTGCGCGCCCAGGCCGGCGACGTCACCCGCGACCGGCGTGGCCGGCCCACCGGCGAGATCTGGGAACAGGCCTACGGTGAGGCCCTCGCCCGGGCCCTCGCCGACGCGCCCGGCTCACTGGAGGACCTGACCCGGCGGGCGCTGGACCGGTGCCTTGCGCTGGGCATCACGCACGCGCACGAGGCGTACGTCGCGCCGCAGCAGCACGAGCTGATGCTGCGCCTGGCCGCGCCCTCGGCGCCCCGGCTGTCCTGGGCCGTCGGCGCCGGATCCGGCCTGCTCAGCCCCGCGCCGGGACCCGCCGGTGCGCCCGACGGCCCGTACGGCGCCGCCAGCCGCGAGGCGAAACTGTTCCTCGACGGCGGCGACCGGTGCGCGGTGTGCCTGCCGGCCCGCGCCCTCGGCCGGCTCACCCTGCAGGCCGTCCGCGAGACCGTCGCCGCCCGCCACCCCGGCCCGCTGCGCGACGCGCTGCGCCGGCGCTCCGCGGTGCGCGGGCGGGAGCTGCACCTGCAGTACCTGCGCTACGCCGGCGCCGATCTCACCCGGCTGCTGGCCGGCTACCTCGAGGCGGGTATCCGGCCGCGGCTGCACGCCCTGGGCAACCTCGCGGTCCGGCAGGCCGCCGAGGCCCTGCGCGCCGCCGGCGCCGGACCGGGCGCGGCCGTCATCGACCACCTCGTGCTGCTCGACCCGGCCACCGTCGACCTGGTCGCCGCGAGCGGCGCGTGGGCGACCTACCAGCCGGGGTTCCTCACCACGTTCGGCCCGCAGATCGTCGACGGCGGCACCGACCGGTTCCTGACCGTGCTCGGCGGCCGGCAGCTGTTGGACGCGGGCGTGCCGCTGACCCTCGCGTCCGACCACCCGGCCGGTCCCCTGGACCCTCTGGGCAACCTGCGCCACGCCGTGCATCGCACGATCCAGCCGGCGCAGGCGCTCACCCGGGTGGAGGCGGTCCGGGCCCTCACCACGACGGCGGCCGCGTCCATCGGCGCGCCCGGCGCCGGTGGCATCACCGCGGGCGAGCCCGCCGACCTGGCGATCTGCGACGGCGACCCGTTCACCCCGGCGACCCGCGTCACGCAGACCTGGGTCGGCGGGGTGCCGCGTCACTCGCCGTAGCCGCAGATCTTCCAGTCACCGTCCTCTTTCACCAGCGTCAGCGCGAGGTTGTTCGTGGACGTCCGGCCACTGCTGGTGATCTTGACGGTGAACGCCGTGTAGACGGTCGCGGTGCTGCCGCTGATCGTCTCGCCGGTCACGTGCCAGTCCAGGACGGTGCTGCGGCTAGACCCGGACGACGTGTCGTTGGCCAGGTCCTTGCTCAGCTTCGCCGCCTCCTCCTTGCACAGGTACTTCTCGACCTTGCCCGCGTCGGGATGCTCCTTCACGACCTCGGACAGGTACGCCTCGACGACCTCGGTCGGGGTCTGCACGAACACCTTCTGGAAGGTGAAGTAACCGCCGACGACGGCCAGGATCAGCAGCAGGACCGCGCCACCGATGAGCAGCGCCCCCTTGCCGCCGCGCTGCTCACCGCCCGGGGGCACCGGCTGCTGGACAGGCTGCGGCAGGTACTGACCGTAGGGCTGACCCTGCACCGGCGGCTGCGGTGCGTAGGGTGGCTGCGGTTGGTACGGCTCTGGCGGTCCCCCGGGATACGTCACGGGCACATCGTATATACACGGAGTTCACTGCTGCCGGGCCATCGCCGCCGGAACGATCCTGCGGCCGGGGCGAGAGGATGTGGCGTTGATCGGCGCGGGAACGGTGCTGGCAGGCCGATACGAGCTCGGCGAGCACATCGCCAGCGGCGGCATGGGCGACGTGTGGCAGGGCGTCGACCGGGTGCTCGGCCGCACCGTGGCGGTCAAGCTGCTGCGCGCCCCGTCGGACGAGCCGGAGTTCGCCTTCGCCGGCCGGTTCGTGGCCGAGGCCCGCACCATGGCCACGATCAGCCACCCCGGCGTCGTCGACGTGTACGACTTCGGCGACGACCCGGCCGCCGGCATGTACCTCGTCATGAAGTACATCGAGGGCGAGTCCCTCGAGCGCACCCTGGAACGCGAGGAGCGGCTGCCGCCCGCGGCCACGATGCGCCTGATCGCCGAGGCGGCCGAGGCCCTGCACGCCGCCCACGACAACGGCGTGACGCACCGCGACATCAAACCCGCGAACCTGCTGCTGCGCCCCGACGGCAGCACGGTCCTCACCGACTTCGGCATCGCCCGCTCCGCCGCCGCGACCCACCAGACCTCGACCGGCCTGCTGCTCGGCACCGCGTCGTACATCGCGCCCGAGCGGGCCGCCGGCGACCCGGCAACGGCCCAGTCGGACATCTACTCGCTGGGCGTCGTCGCGTACCGCTGCCTCGCCGGCCGCCTGCCGTTCGTCGGCGAGAGCCTGCTGCAGATCGCCCTGCGGCACGCCAACGACGAGGTGCCGCCGCTGCCGGACGACGTGCCGCCCGGCGTGCGTGCCGTGGTCGAACGGGCCCTCGCCAAGGACCCGGCGCAGCGCTGGCCCTCGGCGGCGGCCTTCGCCGCGGCGGCCCGTGCCGCGCTGTCCACCACCCGCGTCCTGCCTGTTCCGGTGCCGGCCACCAACCGCCGCCGCATGCTGCTCGTCGCCGGCGCCGCGGTCGTTGTCGTGGCGGTCGTCGCCGCGGCGCTGCTGCTGCCCGGCCGCGACGGCGACCCCGAGTCCCCGGCCGCCGCCTCGACCACCGCGGCGGCGGACTCGGCCGGCCTCGGCGCGGGTGCCACTGGCCCGGCTCCGTCCCCGGCGGCTTCGTCCGCATCCGCGCCCGGGTCCGCGCGTCCGAGCCTGCCCACCGGCACCCCGCCCGCTGGCGCGCCGCCGGTGCCGGCGAACCTGACGGCGACCCCGGTCAGCGCCACCACGATCCGCCTGCAGTGGAAGGACACGTCCAGCAACGAGACCGGCTTCACCGTCATCAACGGCGCCACGTCCCGCACCACCGCGGCCAACGCGACCACCCTCAACTGGGACGGCCTCGCCCCCGACACCCGCATGTGCTTCAAGGTCCGCGCCGACAACGCCGCCGGCGGGTCGCTGTACTTCCCGACCCCGCAACAGGACTGGGTCTGCGCCGTCACCCTGCCCGGCACCGGCCCCGCGGCCCCGTCCGGCCTCACGGCAACCCCGGTGAGCGCCACCGCGATCCGTCTGCAGTGGACCGACAACTCCACCGACGAGAGCGGCTTCACCGTCATCAACGGCGAGACGTCGCGGAGCGCGGGCGCCAACGCGACGTCGTACACCTGGGACGGCCTGGCACCCAACACCTACATGTGCTTCAAGGTCCGCGCCCACAACCCCGCCGGCGTCTCGGCCTACACGCCGCCCGCCCAGCAGGACTGGGCCTGCACCACCACCCCGGCCGCATGAGCGTCGACCCCGGCGCTCCCGGCCGGACCCACCTCGGCACGGTCCGCGTGGGCAGCGCCGTGTCCGTTCTGTCTCGCGACCCTTCCTGTGCAGGGTTTGCCGGTTGCGGCGCTCCGGGAGCGCGGGCCCGGAGCGCCGATCCGCCGCGTCACCGTTCGGGTGCGCCGGCACGGTCGAGGTCGGTGCCGTGCACCGCCCGCGCCGTTCCGGGTGCATGATCGTTTCATGGGCTTCGTGGATGACCACTGTGCGGCCGGGTTGGACGATTGCGGGGGCCGTCTCTCCTGCGGGGTCGGCCGGTGACCACCGGGGTGACCACAACTGGGAGCGCACGGGGGAGCCGCGCCGATCGGGTGGTCGGGGCGGTGGTGGGGTCAGCGGTCGGGGACGCGCTCGGCGCGCCGTTCGAGTTCGGGCCGGCCGGGGCGTTCCGCCGCAAGTTTCCGGACGCCGCCGAGGCCACGATGGAAGCCGGCGGCGGATGGGAGGCCGGGGAGGGCACGGACGACACGCAGATGGCGTTGCTCGTCGCCGATTCGCTGCTGGAGCGCGGCGGGTTCGACGGCGCTGACATGTTCGAGCGGTTCTGCCGGTGGGTGGCCGCGGAGCCCAAGGACGTCGGGCTGCAGACCGAGGCGGTGCTCACCAGCGGACTGGCCTGGGACCTGGCCGCCGCCGACCACGCCGCGCACAACCAGCGGGCCGCGGGCAATGGCTCGCTCATGCGCACCGTGCCGGCCGCCGTCTTCCATGCCCGCGGTGGTCGCGCCGCCACGATGGACGCGGCCCGCCGGATCTCGGCCCTCACGCACGGCGACCCGGCCGCCGGCGAGGGATGCGCCATCTACCACGAGCTGCTGCGCGTCGCGCTCGACGGCGGCGACCCGCTCGACGCCGTCGACGGCGCGCTCGACGCGGTCGCGCCCGCACACCGGGCCCGCTGGGCCCGGGTCCTCGCGGCGGACTGGGACCCGGACCAGGCCACGGAGTCCAACGGCGCGGTCTGGCCGACGCTCGGCTGCGCCGTCTGGGCCGTGCGCACCTGCGACACGTACGCGGAAGCCGTCGCCGGCGTCATCGATCTCGGCGGCGACACCGACACGCTCGCCGCGGTGACCGGAGGCCTCGCCGGCGCGGTCCACGGCGTCGACGACATCCCGGAGCAGTGGCGCCGCGCGGTGTTCGTGCCGGTCCCGGGATTCGGTGACCGCCCCCGGACCTGCGACGATCTGGCCGAGCTCGCGAAACGACTGGACCAGGACCGGCCGTTATGAGGGGAGACCGGGTCGTATCTCGTTGCCGGCGGTGTCGGAGACGGCGGCGAAGCAGGACGTGGCCCAGACGGTGATGCGGTTGGGTTCGTGGACGGTTTCGAACGGGTGGTCCTCCCAGGGCCCGTAGGACGTCACCGTCACGGCCTCGCCGGGACCGAGCCAGTAGCCCTGGCCGAACGGCTCCAGGAACAGCTGCAGCAGGGCGTCGCTGTCGTTCTGCACGAGCAGCGGCATCGGGTTGCCCATTGCCTGCAGGGCCGCGAAGCTGAAATTGCCGGTGCCCGGGTCGAGCGTCGGTCGGGGTCTGGCGCGTCTCCATCTGGCGAGCACGAGCATGATTGTCTCTCACGGTGGTCGCCTACGCTTGGCGGGTGACGATGCTGCGGTGGGAAGGGCTGCACAACGCCCGGGATCTCGGTGGGCTGCCGGCGGTGGACGGTGGCAGGGTGCGGCACGGGGCGGTGGTGCGTTCGGACTCCCCGCACGAGCTGACCGCCGACGGGGTCGCGGCGCTGCGCGCGCACGGGGTCACGCGCATCATCGACCTGCGGTGCGCGGACGAGGCGCGGATGCGGCCCAACGTGCTCGCCGATGACCCGATGTACCGGCTCGTGCCGTTCACCGATCCCGACGACGACCCCGCCGCCGAGCTGTCGGACCTGGCGGGCATCGACGAGCTGTACCGGTGCCGTATCGCCGGTGACGCGCGCCGGGTCGTGGCTGCCGTCGCGGCGGTGGCCGACGCGCCGCCCGGGGCGGTGCTCGTGCACTGCCAGGCCGGCCAGGACCGCACGGGCATGCTCGTCGCGCTGCTGCTGCGGGTGGCGGGGGTGCCCGACGACGCCATCGCCGACGATTACGCCTACTCGCCGACGCATCCCGGGGTTGAGTGCGAGCCGGAGTCGATCCTGTCCATGCTCGAACTCGTCGACGAGCGCTGGGGCGGCGCCGAAGGCTACCTCCTCGAGCACGGCCTGACGCCGGCGCAGCTGTCCGCGCTCCGGACCAGGCTGCGCGGCTGACCCGTGCTGCCGGCCTGGCTGCCCGACTGGAACGGTGCCGCGGACGCGGTCAGGGACGCCGACCTGGCCGCCGTGCGCGCAACGGCGCGCGAACTGGTCGACCTCGTCCTCACCGAGGACTCCCGATATCTGGACGCGCTCACAGAGACCGTCGAATCGGCGATCGTCACACCGCTCGCCATGTTGTCGGAGGCCCTGGACCGCGGGACCGACGCCGAGGTGTTGGTCGCCGCCCGGCTGGTGCGACGCTCGGTGGAGGCATACCTCGCCGAGGCGCCACTGCGGCTGCGGCACCTCGTGCGTGGGCTGCCCGGGCCGCACCGCGGCTGACCGGCGCGTACCGTGTCGCCGGTGACGCACGGGTGGGACGACATCGACTGGGCGCTGCACCAGGGCGCCTACGGGCCGGCGACCGACGCGCCGGACATCCTCCGGGCCATCGCCTCGCCCGACCCGCAGGCGGCGAACGACGGGCGGTTCGAACTGCACTCGACGCTGTATCACCAGGGCAGCGTCTACCCGGCGACGGTCGTGGCCGTGCCGTTCCTGGTGGAGCTGGCCGTCCGGCCCGGTGTGCACGGCCGGGCCGCATTGATCGCCACCATCGGCAACCTGTGTGACCCGGACACGAGCAGAGGGCAGGAACAGCCGGCCGTCCACGCCGCGATCGCGGCGGTGAGCGCGCGGCTGCTGCCCGGCCTCGAGGACCCTGATCCGGAGGTCAGGGAGGCCACCGCGTATGCCCTCGCCCGCAGCGGCCCGCATCACGCGGAGGACCTGCGGGCGCGCTGGGCCGTCGAGCCCGCACCCGCCGTCCGGGCGTCGCTGCTGCTCGGCATCGCGCTGCACGACGCCGCCCCGGATGCCGCGCTGCTGCGGACGGCGCTGACCGAGCCGTTCCCGGTGCCCCTGGCAGCGGCGTTCGCCGGTGCGCGGGCCGGACTGGCGCTGCCGGCCGCCGATATGACGCTGGTGGCAGTGGCGCACGACCAGGGCCGGCGCTGGCTCGGATCGTGGCACACCGCCGACGGCGACCCGAGCGACCTCACCCGGGTCCTGCCCGCCGAGGCCGCGGCGGCGTTGACGGACGCGCTGCTCGCCCGGCCCACCGCGTTTCCCCGGCAGCGGGCCGCGGCCGGCCTGGAGAGCCGGTTCCGGGCCCTGCGGTCCGCGCCACCGCTGCTGATGGACCGGCTCGCCCGGCTGCTGGACGACCCCGACGCCGCCGTGCGCGCCGCCGCGGTGTCCGCCGCAGACGCCGCCGGCCGGCCCGTGGCGGCGGTGGCCGACCGGCTGGCGTCGATCGCTGCCGCGACCGACGACGAGCCGGCGAGGACCGCGCTGGACACCCTGATCAGGCTCGGTGACGCCCGGTGGAAGGCGCCGGCGCTCGCGGTGTGGTCGGCCGGCCGTGACCTCAGCGCCGCCAGACTGTTCGACGAGCACCCGCCGGCCTTCGACGCGGAGGTTCTTGCCGCGGTGCGGCAGCGCCTCAGCGCCCACAGTGCCGCACCAGCCGGCCGCCGCCGCAGCATCATGGCGTCCTTCACCGACGGCGAGGATCCCAACGCATCGATCTACCTCGTCCAGCTGCTGGGCACGTGGGGTCCGGCGGCCGCCGACGCGGTGCCGGAGCTCATCGCCGCCTACGACCGGGCGTCCGGCGTCGCGCCCCGGGCCCTCGCCGCGATCGGGCCGGCGGCACTGCCCGCGGTGCCGGCGCTGCGCGAGCGGGCCGCCGGCGGCGATATCCGCGCCGGGCACGCGGTCTGGAACCTCACCCGCGACCCGGCACCCCTCGTCGCGGCCATCGGCGGGCAACGCCGTCCGGGCGCGTGGGACCTGCGGTTCGCGGCCGCCGCCGGGACGGACCTTGCGCCGGCCGTACCACACCTGCAAACGCGACTGCGGGACCTGGCGTCGGGCGACGCACACATACGGTTGGCGCTCGCCGAGGTGCTGTGGCGCGCCACCGGCGACCCTGGGCGGGCGCTGCCGGTGGTGGCCGCCGTCCTTGCCGACCACCGGCAGGCCGACGCCGCCGCGAGCCTCGCCGCCGAGCTCGCCCCGGCCGGCGCCGAACTCGCCCCGGGCCTGTGGCGGCTGCTGAGCGAAGGCGCGCCGTGGAGCCGGGTGGACGCGGCCCGCGCGCTGTGGAAGCTCGGCACCCCGGTTGCCGACCTGGTCCCGTCGCTGCTCGCCACGGCCGCCGATCCGGGCGGGAACCCGGCAGCGGTGACGCTCCTCGCCGACATGGACGCGGTCACGGCCGTCCCGGGCCTGGTCGACCTGGCAGAACGCGACGAGCGGGTGGTCTGCGCCGGGACCATGGGCTGGGTCTGGCGCGACGACGCGCTCCGCGAGACGCTGCGGGCGGCGATCACCCGCCTGCGCTGACGGCGCCGCCGGCATCACCGCCCGGCGAGAGGCCCGGCGAGACGGCCGGCGAGACGGTTGGAAGGCGGATCAGGGTCTGCTGGCCGGCGGCGACGAGCCGGCCGCCGGCGTCGAACACGTCGAGGCGGCACACGGTCAACGTCCGGCCCGACTTGAGGACCGTGCCGACCGCCTCGATGTGTTCCCGCGCGGGCGCCAGGAGGTTGAGCTTGTACTCGACGGTGAGCACGTCGGCGTCGTCGGGGAACAGCGTGAGCGCGGCGTATCCGCCGGCGCTGTCGGCGATGGCGCTGGTCGCGCCGGCGTGGATGTAGCCGTGCTGCTGGGTCACCTCGGGCCGGCTGTCGAGCTCGATGTGCGCCCGCCCGGGCCCGATGTGCGTCAGCCGGGCACCGAGATGCGCCATGAGCCCCTGCCGCTCGAAGCTGGCCCTGACGCGCTGCTGCACCTCAGGTGGTGCCGGCTCCCGGTCGCTCATGTCGCTCCATCTCGGACGCTCTGTACGATCAGCGGATGCCGTCGAAGGTACGCCGGGTCCTGCGATGGTCGTTCCGGTTGGTCGCCGTCAGCCTGTGCGCGCTGGTCGGTGCGATCCGGCTGGTCGCGCCCGCAACGGCCGGCGACGCCGCCGGGGTGCGGCGGCAACTGGCGTTCCTGCGCGCCGCGATCGACGGCGGGGCCGCCACCGACGCGCAGGCGCTCTATCCCGAGGGCTATTTCTTCATGCACGTGCTGTACGGGCTGACCTGGGTCGAGCTCGGCATGCGCGGGAAGCCCGCCGACCGGGCGGCGCCGCTGCGCGAGGCGCGGTGGGCGTTCACGCAGCTGAGCTCCCCGGCCGGCCGGGCACCGTTCAGCGAGGGTCTCACCCCGTCCTACGGCGTGTTCTACCGCGGCTGGAGCAACTGGCTGCTCGGTGGCGTGCTCGGCCTGCAACCGGCGGACCGGCGCGATCCGGGGGAGCTGCGCCGGTTCGTCGACGACTCCGCCGCGCTCGGCGCCGCGTTCGACGCGTCGGCGTCGCCGTTCCTGACCGCCTATCCAGGGCAGGCGTGGCCGGTGGACTCGACGGTGGCGATCGCGTCGCTGCGCCTGCACGACGCCCTGCTGCCGGCCCGGTACACCGCGACGGTGCAGCGGTGGCTCGGCGGGGTCCGCGACCGGCTCGACCCGCGCACCGGCCTGATGCCGCACCGGGTCTCCGCCGGGACCGGCGAGCCGGCCGAGGTGGCCCGGGCCACGTCCCAGAGCATCATCCACCGGTTCCTGCCCGACATCGACCCCGCGTTCGCCCGTGACCAGTACCTGCGGTTCCGGGACCAGTACGTGGTGCGACGGCTCGGGCCGGCCGTGCGCGAGTACCCCGCCGGGATGGACGGCCCGGCGGACGTCGACTCCGGTCCCCTCCCGCTCGGCGTGAGCCTGTCCGCGACCGTGGTCACCATCGGCGCCGCCCAGGTCAACCACGACGACGCGCTCGCCGGGGCCCTCGCGAACTACGGCGAGTTCGCCGGTGTCCCGGTCAGCACGCCGTGGACGAAGCGCTACGCCCTCGGTCTGCTCCCGGTCGGCGACGCGTTCCTGGCCTGGTCGAAGACCGCCCGTCCCTGGGTCGCGGCGCCGCCACCCGCACCGCCGGCGAGCATCACGTGGTGGTGGCGGCTGCCGTTGCTGCTGATCCTGACGGTCCTCGGGACCGGGCCGTGGCTGCCGGCGCTCCTGCGGCACCGCCGCCGGGTCAGGCCCGGTACGGGGTGGCGCGCTTGGCGTCCTTCAGCGCCCGCGCCCACCACGTGACCTGATCGAGCAGGGCGGACGCGGCGGACGCGGGGCCCTGCGGGTCCTTGGGCCGGCCGTCGCCGTCGAACTGGTCCCAGGTGCCGTGGAAGCTGACCGTGTCGCGGGTGGTGACGGCGTGCAGCTCGGCGAAGACGAGCCGCAGGTGTTCCACGGCGCGCAGGCCACCGGAGCGGCCGCCGTAGGACACGAACCCGACCGGCTTGGCGTGGAACTGGGCGTTGTGCCAGTCGATGGCGTTCTTCAGGGCACCCGGGTAGCTGCGGTTGTACTCCGGGGTGACCACGACGAACGCGTCCGCGGCGGCCAGCCGTGGCGTCAGGTCGCCGAGCGCCCGGAGGACCTCGGCCGGGGGCGACATCGTCGGGGCCGCGGCGCCGATGCGCACCTCGGCGAGGTCGACCAGGTCGACGTGGACGTCGTCGCGGCCCGCGGCCTCGCCGGCGAACCAGTTGGCGACGGTCGGGCCGAACCGCCCGTCGCGGACGCTGCCGATGATGACGGCGAGCTGCAGGCGCTGCTCAGACATGGTGCTCCTCAAGGGTTGTCGTGGATGCCGGGGTGTTGCGGTCGCGCAGCGGGGTCTCGCGGATGAGGCAGGCGAGGGTGAACGCGACGACGCCGAGGGCCGCGCCGGCGGCGGCCATGCCGTGCACGCCGTCGGTGACGCCGGCGCGGATCGCGTCCTGGACCTCGCCGGGCAGGCGTGCGGCGACGGTCAGCCGGCCGTCGGCGAGGACCTCACCGGCCCGTCCGGTGCCGAGGCGGGCCTGGAGGGTGTCCGTCAGGCGGCCGGTGTACAGGGCACCGAGCACTGCGGCGCCGAGCGAGGCGCCCATGGTGTGCCAGAGCGTGACCGAGCCGCTCGCCGCGCCCATGTCCCGGGGCGCCGCGCTGTTGATCGTGACGATGGTGGTGCTCTGCATGATCAGGCCCACTCCGGCCCCGCCGAACAGGGTCAGCGCCGAGGCCGGGACCAGGCCGGTGTCCGGTGTGAGGGCGAACAGCGCGAGCATGCCGCCGGTCAGCACCGCACCGCCGAGGACCGCGATGCCGCGATACCTGCCGGTGCGGGAGATGTACTGGCCGCTGCCGACCGAAACGGCGACCATGCCGAGCATCGCGGGCAGGATCAGCAGGCCGCTCGCGGTCGGGGAGGCGCCCTTCGCCAGCTGCATGTACAGCGGCAGGAACGCGGCGAACACCATCATCGCCGCACCCGCGGTCAGGCGCACGACCTGGGCCAGGGTGAAGCTCCGGTCGGCGAACAGCCGCAGCGGCACCACGGGCTCGGCCGCCCGCCGTTCCACCCACAGGAAGCCCGCCGTCGTCACGACCGCGGTCCCGGCCAGCCCGGCGATCGGCAGGGATGTCCAGGTGTACCGGGTGCCGCCCCAGCTGGCGAGCAGGCTCAGCGACACCAGCACGGTCGTCAGCAGGGCCGCCCCGGCCACGTCGATCCGGGCGGCGAGCCGGCGCCGCTCGAGGCGGATCCTGGTCGCGACGAGCAGCGCGGCGACGGCGCCGACCGGCAGGTTGACGTAGAACGCCCACCGCCAGCTCAGCTGCTCGGCGAACACGCCGCCGAGCAGGGGCCCGGCGATCAGCGCGGCCGGCATGATCACGCCGAACAGGCCCATCAGCCGGGCGCTCTGCCGGGGCGGGACCAGCTCGGCGATGAGCGCCAGCGCGCCGACCATGAGGCCGCCGCCGCCCAGGCCCTGCACCACACGGAAGGCGATGAGCTGCCACATTTCCTGCGCCGTGCCGGCCAGGGCCGAACCGAGCAGGAACAGCGCGATCGCCGACAGGTAGGCCGCCTTGCGCCCGTACAGGTCGCCGAGCTTGCCCCAGATCGGCGTCGCCGCCGCCATCGGTACCAGATATGCCGTCATCACCCAGGAGAAGTCCTGCGCCCCGCCGAGATCGGTGACGATGACCGGCAGCGCGGGGCCGAGCATCATCCCGTCGAGCGGGGCGGTGACCATGCCGAGGATCACCCCGACCACACCTGCGTAGAGCCTTCGGTTCACGTTCCACTCCATTCGCGTACGCCGTACCTGAATTCGAACCCTGCCATTCGAGTACGATGTACGCAAGAGAGGGAGGTGTGACGTGACGGACAGCAACGTCAGCATCTGGATGCGGCCGGAACAGGTGCAGCGGTCGGGTCCCGGTCGGCGCCCCGGCTACAGCAGGGCGCAGATCACCGCGATCGCCGTGCGCATCGCCGACGCCGACGGCCTGGACGCCGCCACGATGCGCCGCATCGCCGAGGAACTGGGCACCGGCGCGATGTCGCTGTACCGGTACGTGCCCAGGCGGGACGACCTCCTCGACCTCATGGTCGACGCGGTCACCGGCGAGATCGACCTGCCCGGGCGGCCCAGCGGCGACTGGCGGGCCGACCTGTCCCTGGTGGCGCACCGCTCGCGCGAGGCCGGGCTGCGCCACCCCTGGAGCGTGAGCCTGGCCCGGCGCCCGACCCTCGGCCCGCAGTCCCTGCGCGTGTTCGACTTCGCGCTGGGCGCCCTGGACGGCTTCGGCCTGCCCGTCGACACGATGACGACGCTGAACAACATGGTGGTCAACTACGTCGACAGTGCCGTCCGGGAGGAGATCGGCTGGCTGGAGCACGCCCGGCACACCGGCATGGACCGCGGGCAGTGGATGGCGCAGTACGTCGGCCCGTACGTCAGCCAGGTCGTCGCGTCCGGCCGGTACCCGATGTTCAACCGCAACATCCGCGAGGGCCGGCTGTCGCACCAGCCGCCGGACGTGCGGTTCCAGTTCGGCCTCGACATCGTCCTCGACGCGATCGCGGCTGTATTGCCTGATTTGCCGCTTTCAGAGTGAGATCATCGGTACGACCTTGACGCTTCTGGAACGCCGTTCCATGATGTTCTGGAACGGCGTTCATCCACGTGGGCGGCGCCGCGTCCCGGGTGCTCGACCAGCACGGCAAGGTGCTGCTCGATCCACGCCCTGCCGGACGCCCACCGCTGGGACCGCGTGCCCGGGGTGACCCTCATCGGCGACGCCGCCCATCTGATGCCACCGTCCGGCGAGGGCGCGAATCTCGCCATGTTCGACGGCGCCGAGCTCGGCAAGGCGATCGCCGCCAACCCCGGCGACCTCGAAGCCGCCCTCGCCGCCCACGAGTCGGCGATGTTCGCCCGCAGCGCGGCCGAGGCCGCCGACGCCCACGAGATCCTGGAGGCCTGCCTCGGCGACCGCGCCCCCTTCAGCCTCATCGACTTCTTCACCGGCGGCTGATCCGCTACCCGGTGCTGAGGCCGAGCCGCCGGAGCAGGTCGAAGAACAGATCCTCGGCGAACGTCTCCTTGCCGTCCAGGACACCGGCGACCGCTTCCACGCTGTCCGGGGTCAGGCCCGCGCCGCGAGCCCAGTCCGTCACGGTGCGGGCTCCGGCCGTGCCGCCGGGTGCCTCATCGAGGATCTCGCGCCGGACCAGTTCGACCTCTGCCTCGTATTCGGGGTCGCGCCAATCGCTACCAAGGAAGTTGCCGTCATCGTCGAAAGGACTCGGCGGCGCCAGCAGGTAGCCCATCGCATAGTCGAGCTGCAGCCACACCTCCCACGGCGGCGGAGCCGCACCGACCCCGGTGACCCGGACGGCGCTGCTGTCCAGCACCCGGCCGAGCAGCACCGGCCCGCCGGTTGCGGTGCGCAGCCGGTCGAGCAGATCCTCCGGCAGCGGCCCGGACGAGTCCCGGACCACCCACACCTGCCAGCCCGCGCGCCACGGCCCGCCGCTGCTGGGAACGGCATCGCCCAACGCCATGGTCCCCGGCAGGAGCCGCGCCGGCGGCTCGGCTGAGCGCACGACCACATATCTGCCCAGAAACCCATTGCCGGCCCTGCCTGACCTCGACGGACGATCTTGGCCAGCAGTGTAGACATGGCATCCGACAAGAAGATCCACAACCCGCGCCGGACACGACAGTGGTAGACGCCGGCGAATATTGGGGCGACGGGGACCGGGGGGTGTCAGGCAGCATGGGGGCGTGGACGTACGGGGACCGGCGCGCTTTCTGTGGTGGTTGGGTCGGCGGGTCAAGGGCTGGGTGGCGCTCGGCGCCATGTTCGGGTCGCTGTGGTTCATGAGCCTGGCGTTCACGCCGTTCCTCATCTCGCAGGCCGTCGACCGGGGGTTGCAGTCGCGGCGGCCCGGGGTGCTGATCGGGTGGGCGGCGGCCGTCCTGGTCGTCGGGGTGGCCAGCGCGGGGCTGGGGATCATGCGGCACCGGAGCATGACGAAGCTGCGGATGGCCGCCGCGTTACGCACCGCCGACCTGGTGATGACCCACGCGACCAGGCTCGGCGCCGCGCTGCCCCGGCGGGTCACCGCCGGCGAGGTGGTCACCATCGGCATCTCCGACGTGTGGACCATCGGCCGGGCGATGAACGTCGGCGGCGTCGGGTTCGCCTCGACGCTCGCGTACGTCGTCGTCGCGGTGCTGCTGTCGCGCACGTCGCCGCTGCTCGCCGTGGTCGTCGCCGCGGGGCTGCCGGTGCTGCTGCTGATCGTCGGGCCGCTGCTGCACCGCACCCAGCGGGCCGGGCTGCGCTACCGGGACCGGCAGGGCGAGCTCAACGCCAGGCTGGTCGACATCCTCGGCGGGCTGCGCATCCTCAACGGGCTCGGCGGCAAGGAGACCTACCTCGGCCGCTATCGGAAGGAGTCGGCGGCGCTGCGGGATCAGGGGTACCGGGTCGGCGGCCCGAACAGCTGGATCGGCGCGTTCGGCGACGGGCTGCCGGTCGTGTTCCTCGGGGTGGTGGTGTGGCTGGCCGCGCGGCTGGCGGCCACGGGGGAGCTCACCGTCGGTCAGCTGGTCGCCGTGTACGGGTACACCGCCATGCTCGTCGTCCCCGTCAACGTGATGATCTTCTGCGGGTCCGACATCATCCGGGGGCTGGTCGCGGCCCGGCGGGTGGTCGACTTCCTGCGGCTGCCGGTGGACGACCCGTCCGGGGGCGCCGCGCCGGCCGCGCCGGCGACCCTGCACGATCCGGGTTCCGGGGTCGTCGCCGAGCCGGGCCGGTTGACCGCCCTGGCCGGGGCCCGGCCGGAGGACGCCGCCGCCGTCATCGACCGGCTCGGGCGCTACGGGCCGACCGACGCGACCTGGGGCGGCCTGCGCCTGTCGGACATCGCGCAGGCCGAGGTCCGGGCCCGGATCCTGGTCGCCGACCACGACGCGGACCTGTTCGCCGGGCCGCTGCGGGAGGTGGTCGCCGGGCCGGACGAACCCGACGACGACCTGGTCCGCCTCGCGATCCGCACCGCCGTCGCCCACGACGTGGCCGCCGACCTGGGCCGCGCGGTCGAATGGGGCGGCCGCAACCTGTCCGGCGGGCAACGGCAACGGGTCCGGCTGGCCCGGGCCGTCCACGCGGACCCGGAGATGCTGCTCGTTGCGGAGCCGACGTCCGCGGTGGACGCGCACACCGAGGCCGCCATCGCCGAACGGCTCTCCGCCGCCAGGGCCGGCCGCGGCACCGTCGTGGCGACCACGTCACCGGTGCTGCTGGACCGCGCCGACGTGGTGCACTACCTGGTGGACGGCAAGGTCGCCGCGTCCGGCACGCACCGGACGCTGCTGGCCGCACAACCCGGCTACCGGGCGCTGGTCAACCGGGCCTTCGGGGACGACGCATGACGGCCAACCTGCCCATCGCCGACCAGCGCATGGTCGGCCGGGCCGCGCTGCGGCTGCTGGCCGCCGACCGCCGCTCGGTCGCCACGATCATCGCGCTCAACTCCCTCGCCGCGCTCGCCGGGCTCGGCGCCCCGTGGCTGCTGGGCCGGATCATCGACGCGGTCACCGGCCGGGGCGGGCACGTCGACCGGCTCGCCCTGGCGGTGCTGGCCTGCGCCGTCGCCCAGACACTGCTGACCCGGTTCGCACTGGCCATCGCATACCGGTTCGGCGAGCGCACGGCGTACCGCATCCGCGAGAATTTCCTCAGTCGGGCGCTGGGACTGCCGGCGGCCGTGGTGGAACGGGTGCCGGCGGGAGACCTCGCGGCGCGGGGCACCACCGACATCGACGCCGTCGCCAACACCGTGCGCGACCTCGTGCCCAGCATGGCCGTCGGCGCCGTCCAGATCGTGTTCATCGTGTCGGCGGTCGTGGTCCTGCACCCGGTGCTCGGGCTGGTCGGCGTCGCCGGGCTGTCCGGGATCTGGTTCGTCACCAGGTGGTACCTGCGGCGGGCGCGCGACGCGTACCTCGCCGAGGGCGCGGCGAACTCGGTGCTCGCCGACGACCTGACCGCGACCACCGCCGGCGCCCGCACGATCGAGGCGTTCGCGCTGCGGGAGCGCCGGCTCGCCGCCGGGCACGCGGCGATCACCGAGACCCGCCGGACCCGCCTGAACACCCTGGCGCTGCGCTCGGTGTACTTCCCGCTGGTCGAGACGTCCTACGCGGTGCCCGGCGTCCTCGTGCTGCTGCTCGGCGGCCTGCTCTACATCGACGGGCGGGTCAGCCTCGGCACGGTCGTCGCCGCGGTGCTGTACCTGCGGCAGCTGGTCGGGCCCCTCGACGGCATCCTGATCTGGATCGAGCAGCTGCAGAGCAGCAGCGCGTCGTTCGCCCGGGTCGAAGGCCTGGCCGCGATCCCCGCCGACCCGCCCGCCGCCTCGTCGGCGCCGCGGGACGAACGCATCGAGGTCAGCGGCGTGCGCTACGCGTACGACCCCGGCCACGACGTCCTGCACGGCGTCGACCTGACCATCCGCCCCGGCGAGCGGCTCGCGATCGTGGGCCTGTCCGGCGCGGGCAAGTCCACGCTCGGCATGCTGATCGCCGGCGTCGACCGCCCCACCGCCGGCAGCGTCTGCGTCGGCGGGGTGCCGATCGCCGACCTCCCACCGGACGAGCTGCGCCGGCAGGTCGTCCTCGTCACCCAGGAGCACCACGTCTTCCGCGAGTCCCTGCGTGACAATCTCATCGTGGCCGCGCCCGACGACGTGCTGCGCGGGGCGCTGAAGACCGTCGGCGCGGACTGGGCCGACGACCTGGACCGCGACCTCGGCGAGCAGCCCCTGGACGGCGCGCAGGCGCAGCAGGTCGCCCTCGCCCGGGTGGTGCTCGCCGACCCGCACACGGTGATCCTCGACGAGGCGACCGCGCTGCTCGACCCGACCGCCGCCCGGACCGCGGAACGGGCCCTGGCCGCCGTCCTGCACGAGCGCACCGTCATCGCGATCGCGCACCGGCTGCAGACCGCGCACGACGCGGACCGGGTCGCGGTGATGGACGACGGCCGGATCATCGAGCTCGGCGCCCACGCCGACCTCGTCGCCGCGAACGGCCCGTACGCTGCGTTGTGGCACTCCTGGCACGGCGGCGGGTGACTCTCGGAGGCGGACAATGCAGCGAGTACTGGTGATCGGCCTGGACCCCGTCCGGATCCCGGGCTGGGACCCGGCGCCGGTCGTGGCGGCCATCGCGCGGGGCCAGGCCCGGTTCGCCGAACACGGCCTCGAGGCCGACCTGTGCCTGGTCGCCCCCGACGACGCGCCCGAGGCCGCGATCGTCGAGGCGCTCACCGCCGCCGAGTACGACTGCGTCGTGGTCGGCGGCGGCATCCGCAAGCACGAGCCGCTGCTGGAGCTGTTCGAGACGGTGGTCAACCTGGTCCACCGGCACGCTCCTGGCGCCGAGATCGCCTTCAACAGCACCCCCGACGACACCGCCGACGCCGCGCTGCGCCGGCTGCGGTAACCGTCCGGTCGCTGCAAACGGCGGCGGGGCGGTGGCGTGTCATAACCATGAAAGGGACCACGCGGGCCGAGGCCCGGAAACGGACACGTCGTGATCACGACCGCCGGTGAACCGACGACGGCGGACTTCGCCGCGTTCTACCACGCCGACTACGGCAGGTTGACCGCGCAGCTGTACGCCTACCTCGGCGACGCGGCCGAGGCCGAGGACGTGGTGCAGGAGGCGTACCTGCGCGCCTGGCAACGCTGGAAGACCGTCAGCGGTTACGCGGACCCGGTCGCCTGGGTGCGGCGGGTCGCCTGGAACCTCGCCACCAGCCGGCTGCGCCGCGTCGCCGTCGCCGCGCGCACCCTGCGCGCGCAGCGGCCGGTGACCGTGGTCGAGGCGCTCGGCCCGGAGCGGGTGGCGCTGGTCGCCGCGCTGCGGCAGCTGCCGGACCGGGAGCGGCAGGCGCTCGTCCTGCACTACATCGCGGACCTGCCGGTCGACGAGATCGCCGAACTGCTCGGGGCGCCGCGCGGCAGTGTGGCGAGCTGGATGTCCCGTGGCCGGGCCCGCCTGGCCGACCAACTGCAAGGGAGTGACCGCACATGAACATCGCACCGGAGGACGCGCTGCGGTCGTTCGCGCAGGCGGCGCCGTCGGCGTTCGTCCCGCCGCCGGTCGCCGCGGTGCAGGCCGCGGGCCGGCGCCGGCAGACCCGGAACACCGCGCTCGTGGCCGCGATCGCCGTGGCCGGGGTCACCGGCGGGGTGGCGCTCGCGGGCACCGGCACCGACGCCCCACCGCCGCAGCCGGTGCCCGCGACGGCCGGCCCGGCACCCTCCCCGGACCCGACGAGCAGACCGCCGGACCTGGACCTCACCACGGTCGACTGGAAGAACGTGACGCTCACCCTGCCACCGCAGGCAGGCAACGGCTGCCCGCCGGGCGGCACGGTGACGTTGCGCGAGGGTACGCCGGCCATCACCGACGGCATCCGGGTGTCCGTGATCAAACTGGCCGTCGGTGACCTGACCGGCGACGGGCGGGCCGAGGCGGTCGCCCTGGTGCACTGCGAGGCCACCACGGGCATGCACGCCGGCCCCGCCAGCGGCGGGCTCGCCGTGTTCACGGCCACCGGCGGTGCCGTCGTCGGCCTCGGCTGGGCCGGACCGGTCGGCGAGAACATCCCGGGCGTCACGGTCGACCAGGGCCAGCTCGTCGCCACGGTCGAGCAGCGTCGCGACGGCACCGTCCAACAGCGCACGTTCACCTGGGACGGCACGACCTTCCGGCAGACCGCCGGCCCGACGGCGTTCCCGTCCTGACCTCGCGGTGGCTCGGTGCGTCCGGGCCACCCCGGGCCCGTGCGCTGACCACGGCCCTGGGGCGCGGCTGAACCTCGCGGGCGTCCGGTGCGTGCACCGGTGCATGACGCAGGCAGACGAGCTCATGGCCCTGGTCCGGCGCACCTCGGACGCGGCGAAGGCGTTCATCCGCGGGGACGTCCGCGGCTACGTCGACCTGCTCCCGCACGCCGACGACTACACGCTGATGCCGCCCTACGGTGAGGTCCGGCACGGCTTCGACCACTCCGACGCGTCGCTTGCCGCGACCGCGCAGTGGTTCCAGGGCGGCGAGGCCGAGCTCGATGTCGTGCGGGTGGACCGGTCGGGCGACCTGGCGGTCATCGCGGCCGTCGAACGGCAGCGCGGCGTGGTCGGCGGCCTGCCCGAGCAGGACTGGTCGCTGCGGGTCACGCTCGTGTTCCGCTTCGAGGACGGCGGCTGGAAGCTGGTCCACCGGCACGCCGACCCGCTGGTGCGCCCGATCGACCACGCGCGGCTGTCGGTCCTGGCCCGCGGATCATCGCCGCTCGACGGCCCGCAGTAGTGTCGCGCGGACGGTCTGCAGGGCGCCGGCCGCGTCGTCGTACAGGCCGGCGTCCTCCCACAACTCCCGCCATTGCGAGTGCTCGCCGACGATCCGGTCCAGCGCCCGCAGCGCCAGCGGCACGACGTCACCGGGCACGTCGAGGGTCCCGCCGTCCAGCAGGAAGTCCGGCGCGTACGGCGAGACGACCGGCTCCCCGCCCGGCAACTGGGACGCGACCACGGCGGCCGCCGCGAACGCCCGGTCCGCGAGCCGGTTGCGCAGGCGCGGCTCGTCGACGGTGGCGCTGAACGTGACCCGGATGAACGGCAGCCGCTCATCCGCGGCGGCCTCGTCCAGGTCGTAACACCAGTCGGCGGCGGTGTCGTTGTCGAACGGCCCCACGTCCCACGTACCCATGCGTCCCCCGCCGATATCGTTGTGATGTGACCGTATCCGGTGACGCCAACCCGATGCACGGCCTGACGTTGTTGGTCGGCCCGCCCGCGGCGGGTAAGTCGACGTTCGCCCGCAGCTGGGTCGAGGGCGGCCGGATCGACGCCGGCGGCGTGGTGTCCTGCGACGCCGTCCGTGCCGAGCTGTTCGGCACCAGGGTCGACGTCGCCGACGACCCGGACGTGTTCGCGGAGATGGACCGGCGGGTCTCGGCGCGGCTGGCCGCCGGGCAGGCCGTGGTCGTCGACGCCACCAACGTCCTGCCGCACGCCCGGGCCCGGATGCTTGCCTGGGCGCGGCAGCACGACCGCCCGGCGGCGGCGCTGCGGTTCCAGGTGGACGTGGACGTCCTGCTGCGCCGCAACGCGGCCCGCACGGGACCCGCGCGGCTGCCCGAGGAGACCGTCAGGGAGTACGCGGCGCTCGCGGCCCGCCACGCCACCCGCCGGCAACTGCTGGCCGAGGGCATCGACCCGGTCCTCGACGTCCACGGCGACCGTCACGACGGGTCGGCGCCGAGGAAGCCGCCGGACTGATGGGCCCACAGCGTCGCGTAGAGCCCGCCCTGGTGGAGCAGATCCTGGTGGGTGCCCTGCGCGACGATGCGGCCCGCGTCGAGGACCACGATGCGGTCCATGCGCGCGATCGTGGACAGCCGGTGCGCGACGGCGAGGACGGTCCGGTCGGCCATCACGCGGTCCAGCGTCTCCTGGATCACCGCCTCGGTCTCGGAGTCCAGGGCCGAGGTGGCCTCGTCCAGGATGAGGATCGGCGCGTCGCGGTGCAGGGCCCGGGCGAGGGCGATGCGTTGCCGCTGGCCGCCGGAGAGCCGGACGCCGCGTTCGCCGACGCGGGCGTCGTAGCCGCGGTTGCCGTCGGCGTCGCGGAGGGTGGCGATGAACCGGTCCGCGGCGGCGGCCCGGGCCGCCGTCTCCACGGCGCCTGCGCCGATGTTCTCCCGGACGGTGCGGTGCAGCAGGGTCGTCTCCTGCGTGACCATGGCGATGTGCCGGCGCAGGCTCTCCTGCGTCACCGCGGCGATGTCCTGGCCGTCGATGAGGATCGTGCCCTGCTCCGGGTCGTAGAACCGTAGCAGGAGGTTGACCAGGGTGGACTTGCCGGCGCCGGAGCGGCCGACGAGACCGACCCGCTCGCCGGGGGCGATGTCCAGCGACAGCCGGTCCAGGCCGCCGGCGCCGTTGCCGTAATGGTGGCTGACGTCGGTGAAGGTGATCGCGCCGGCGGTCACCTGCAGCGCAGCGGCGTCGGGGCGGTCGGCGACCTCGAGCGGCTGGGCGACGGTGGCGAGCGCCTGCCGCAGCGCACCGACGGCCCCGAACAGCGCCGAGACCGCGTCGAGGAGCCATTCGGCAAGGGAGGTGATCCGGACGCTGAGCGCGATCGCGGCGGCGACCAGCCCGAGCGGGGCGGTGCCGGTGCGCCACAGCGCGACGCCGTAGCCGACCAGGCCGACGAGGAGGACGCCGCTGAGGACGTCCATGCTCGCGTTCATGGTCACCTCGAGCCGTTGCACGCCGAGCTGGGCCTGCCGCGCGTCGGCGAAGACCCGCCGGGCGGCGCGTTCCTCACCGGGCCGGTCGGCGAGCAGGGCCAGGGTGTCGACGTTGGCGTACGCGTCGACCAGCAGCCCGGTCAGCGCCGAGTTCGCGTCCTGCTGCCGGGCCGAGGCGCGCCGGTAGCGGGGGACCACCCACCACATCAGGGCGGCGTAGCAGCCGAGCCACGCGGCGAGCGGCAGCAGCAGCCGCGGGTCGATGGCGGCCATCAGCCAGGCCGAGCCGGCGATGTACGCCACGATGAACGCCAGCGCGTGCACCGTGTTGTACACGCAGCTGGTCGCGGCGGCACCCCCGTCGCGGACCCGGGTGGCGGTCCGGCCGGCGAGGTCACGGCGGAACCAGCCGACGGACTGGCGCGACACGTACCGGTGCGCCCGCCAGGTGGTCATCGTCAGCGCGTTCGGTTTCAGCGCGACGTCGTCGATCGCCTCGCGCACCAGGTTGGTCGCCGGCCGCACGACCAGCACCAGCGCCGCGGCGCCGAGCAGCTCGGTGCCGTGTTCGGCCCAGAACGTGTCCGGGGCGGCGGCGCCGAGCAGGTCGACCAGGCGACCGGCGTAGGCGACCAGCCAGACGTCGATGGCGGCGACGACGACGGAAAGCCCGACGCTGACCGCGACGACGCCGCGCAGGGGCCGCAGGACCTGCCGGAGATAGCTGGGGACGGTGGCGGGCGGGGCGGCTACGTCGTCACGGAACGGGTCGACCCAGCGCGCGAGCAGGCGGAACAAGCGTTACCTCCAGATGAGACCGACGGCCTGACGCTCGAAACGGCGACCTGTGACATGTCGATCTCCTCTGTAGGCGGCTGGAAGGTAACCGTAGCGGCGCTCGCGCAAGAGCCGCACCAGGTTTACGACGCGCGGCGGCGGCGCGGCGGGGTCGGGGGTGTGGCCTCGGTGAGGTGGGCGAGCACCTTGTCGGCGATGCGGCCGAGGTCGGCCACGTCCTGCTCGTCGAGCACGTCGATGAAGTGCCGGCGGACCGACGCGACGTGGTGCACCGCGGCCGCCTGGACGGTGGCCCAGCCGGCGTCGGTGAGGGCGACCGTCGCGCCGCGGCCGTCGTCGGGGGAGTCGCCGCGGGCCACCAGGCCGCGCTGCTCCATCCGGGTCACCTGGTGCGACAGGCGGCTGGTCGACCAGCGGATCGACGCGGCCAGCTCGCCGAGCCGCAGCTGCCGGCCCGGCGCCTCCGACACCGAGGTGAGCACGTCGTAGTCGGCGTCGGACAGCCCCGAGTCGGCGCCGAGGTCGCGGGTGAGCTGCAGGTCGAGCAGGGCGCGCATGCGGCGGTAGCCGCGCCAGGTGTGCATCTCGGCATCGGTGAGCCAACGCGTCATGGGGCCGATCCTACGAGATCTGTTTGACATGTCAAGCAGAGCGGACGTAGCGTGTTTGACATGTCAAGCAGAAACCTGGCCCGGCTCTACGGCGGGCTGGTGCTCTTCGGGATCAGCCTCACGCTGATGCTGCGGGCCGGCCTCGGCCTCGGCCCGTGGGACGTGCTGCACCAGGGCATCTCCCGGCACACCGGGATCTCGATCGGCCTGGTCGCCAACCTCGTCGCGGTGGCGGTCCTGCTCCTGTGGATCCCGCTGCGGCAGCGTCCCGGCCTGGGCACGGTCAGCAACGTGATCGTGGTCGGCCTGGTCACCGACGCCACCCTCGCTCTCACCGCCCCCGTCCACGACCTCGCCGCGCGCACCGGCCTGCTGGTCGCGGGCATCCTCGCCAACGCCGTCGCCACCGGGCTCTACGTCGGCGCCGGGTTCGGCCCCGGCCCGCGCGACGGCCTGATGACCGGCCTTGCCGCGCGCGGTCACTCGCTGCGGCTGGTCCGCACGTCGATCGAGCTGACCGCGCTCGGCGCGGGCTGGCTGCTCGGCGGCACCGTCGGCCCGGGCACCCTCGCGTACGCGCTCGCCATCGGACCTCTCGTGGGCTGGCTCATGCCACGCCTCGCCGTGACCCCCCGCAACCCGCGGGGCATCGTGCTCCAGAAAGGGCAATCATGATCAGTTTCGGTCTCGACATCCCCGCGTCGACGGGCGTGGACCCGGTCGCGGCGGTCCGCGCCGCCGAGGACCTCGGCTACGACTTCGTCTCCACCGCCGACCACCCCAGCGGCACCGACCCGAGCCACGAGGTCTGGACGATGCTCGCCTGGATGGCGGCGCACACGTCGCGGATCGGCGTCATGCCGCGGGTGCTCGGGGTGCCGTACCGCAACCCCGCCATGGTGGCCAAGATGGCCGAGACGCTCGACCGGCTCAGTGGCGGCCGGCTGATCCTCGGGCTCGGCGGCGGCCACTCCGACGAGGAGTTCCGCGCGTTCGGCATCGGCGTGCCGTCACCGCGGGACAAGGTCGACGGGCTCGCCGAGGCGATCGAGATCATGCGCGGGCTGTGGACCGAGCCGGCGCTCACCTACCCCGGCCGCCTGCATCACACCGAAGCCGCGCCGATGGAGCCGAAGCCGGCCCGGCGGATCCCGATCTGGCTGGGCACGTTCGGGCCGCGCGCCCTGGCCGTCACCGGGCGGCTGGCCGACGGGTGGATGCCGTCGCTGGGGTACGCCCCGCTGGATCAGCTTCCCGTCATGCGCGACCGGATCGCCGCCGCCGCGGATCAGGCCGGCCGCTCGATCGACGACATCACCTGCGCGCTCAACGTCGAGGTGCGACCGGCCGAGCTGGAGGAGCCGGGCCGGCTCGCCGAGCGGCTGCGGGATCTGACCGCGATGGGGTTCACGGTGCTGAACCTGAAGCCGGCCGGGCCCGGCCGGGAGGAGACGGTCGAGCGGCTGGCCCGGGAGGTGCTGCCCGAGGTTATTTGACGGTTCTGTTACGTCCATGCGTCCCCCGTGTTCTTGACACCCCGCGCGCCCGTGGCCAAGATGTAGAAACCAAGCGCTTGTTAGGTTTTGAAAACGGGATCTTGGCGGCGTTCACCGCGAACACACCTCCTGAGGCTGACGATTCGTATAATTCCGTGACAGGGGTACAAATGGGCGTTTCAACGACGAGTCGCATCGTCAGCTGCCTCGCGCTGGCGGCGCTCACCGTCGCCGGCTGCGGCAACAAAGCGGGGGATGAGAAGCCGAGCAACGGGACCGCCTCCGGCGCTCCGATCATCATCGGTCTCGACGAGGACAGCACCGGCTCCGGTGCCTCCTACAGCACCATCGCCGGCAAGACGATCCGGCTGGCGATCCAGGACGTCAACGACAAGGGCGGCGTGCTCGGCCGCCCGCTGCAGCTGGTCGTCGAGAACGACGAGTCCGACCCGACCAAGGTGCCGGCCGTGCTGCAGAAGCTCGCCAGCCAGGGCGCCAAGGCGCTGTTCCTGCAGAGCGGCAGCGCCGCCATCCTCCAGGCGAAGTCGACGCTCACCCAGCTCGGCCTGCCCGCCATCGCCCCGACCGGCGTCACCGCCACCCTGGTCCAGCCGCCGGACAACGAGCTCATCTACATGCTCGCCAACACGACCACCGACTGGGCCCAGGTGTACTGCGGAGCCTTCAAGGCCGCCAACATCACCAAGATCGGCGTCCTCACCGACGACACGACCACCATCGCCGCGCTCGACAAGGCGCTGCTGCCGTCGCTGTCCTGCGTGCAGATCGTGGCCACCGAGAAGGGCGCGGCCAACGCTTCCGACCTGTCCGCACAGGTCGCCCGGCTCAAGAACGCCAACCCCGACGCGATCCTGGTGACCAGCGTCGGCGGCGCGTTCGAGGTGCTCGCCCAGAACACGCTCGGCAGCCAGATGAAGGGCACCAAGCGCTTCTCGCTCGCCTCGATCGGCAACCAGCCATCCTCCTGGAAGCTGGCCGCCCCCGGCGCGCTGGAAGGCCTCATCTTCATGGGTTCCATCAACACCGCGAACCCGCGCACCCAGGAGCTCGTCAAGCTGCTGCAGACCAAGTACGGCAAGGACTACGACATCACCGCCTACGACGCGCAGGCGTGGGACTCGGTGCACGTGCTCAAGCAGGCGATCGAGAAGGCCGGCGGGGTCGACGACTCCAAGAAGCTCAACGAGGCCATCCAGAGCATCAAGGGTTACCCTGCCACCTTCGGCCAGGCCAACTTCACCCTGTCCTTCGGTGCCGACAAGCACCTCGGTGCCGACGGGCCGTGCGGACTCTCGCTGATCGAGTTCGGCGCGGACAACAAGCCCAAGGGACCGTGGGCCACCTTCCAGCCGCCGTGCGCCAAGTAAGCAAGTAGGGGGAAAACAGGTATGGGCCAGCTGCAACTCTGGTTGTCCGCCCTGGAGATGGGGTGTTTCTTCGGCCTGCTCGCGCTGGCCTACTACCTGGTCCTGGTGGGTGCGGGGTTCTTCAACTTCGCGATCGGGCCGTACGCGATGGTCGGCGGCCTGTGCACCTCCTACCTGGTGCTCTACGAGGAGATGAACGTGTGGGCCGCGGCGGCGGTGGCGATCACCGCCGCCGCGGCGCTCGCCGTCGTCACCGAGCTGGTGGTGGTCCGCCCGGTGCAACGCCGCTCCGGCGGCGGCGAACTGCCCGCACTGGTCGCCGTCGCCGCGGTGCTGTTCGCGATCCAGCAGCTCGCCGGGTACCTGTTCGGCTACACCACGCTGCCGGGCCAGAACGTGCTCACGTTCGACCCGGTGAGCGTCGGCGACACCGTGGTGCAGCCGAGCACGCTGGTGCTGCTCGCCTTCACCGTCGTCGCCTTCGCGGGGCTCGCGGTGTGGATCCGCAGCACCCGCACCGGCCGGCTGCTGCGCGCCGTCGGTGACAGCACCCACGCCGCCCGGCTCCTCGGCCTGCCGGTCAACCGGGTCCGGCTCATCGCGTTCGTCCTCTCGGGCCTGCTCGCCGGGATCACCGGCCTGCTGTTCGCGCCCAAGGCCGGCGTCAGCTCACTGTCCGGGCTCAGCTGGGCACTGTCGGGCTTCCTCGCGATGGTCGTCGGCGGCACCGGCTCGGTGTGGGCGCCGCTCTTCGGCGGGCTGCTCCTCGGCGCCGTCGAGGTCTTCGTCCCCTACTACTTCGGCGGCCAGTCCCACGTGTACGGGCTGCTGATCGTCGCCCTGTTGTTCTTCGCCCTCAAACCGAGCGGCCTGTTCGTGCGGAGGGTACGAGCGTGAAGCGCTTCCCCGGCTCCTTCAGCCTGCTGGGCGGGGTCATCGGCGCGGTGCTGATCCTGCTGTGGGTCGGCGCCGACGGCTACAAGCAGACCCTCGTCACGACGACCGCCACCTACGCGCTGATCGCGCTCGGCATGTACGTGCCGTACCTGATGGCCGGTTCGCTGTCGATGGCCTACGGCGCGTACGCCGGCATCGGTGGCTACGCCGTCGGGCTGATCTCCAGCAAGAGTGGCCTGCCGCTGGTCGTCGCCTGGATCGTCGGGCCGATCGTCGCGGCCGCCGTCGCCGTGCTGCTCGGCCTGGCCACCCGCCGCCTGTCCGGCTTCTTCCTCGCCGCGGTGACCCTGCTGTTCGGCATGGCGTTCACCGCCTGGCTGGTCGACGCCGAAGGCATCTCCGGCGGCTCGGCCGGCCTCGGCAGCCTCCGCAAGCTGAACCTCTTCGGCTGGCAGCCCGACCACTACGACGTCGTCGTCGGCTCCACGGTCGTCGTGTGCGTCATCGCGTTCCTGCTCGACCGGCTGCGGATGTCACCGTGGGGCGTCATCGTGCGGACCATGCGTGACGCGCCCCGCGCGGTGGAGGCCGCCGGCGTGCGGGTGCCGGTGATGAACCTGGTGTCCCTCGCCATCGGCGCCGCGATCGCGGCCGTCGGCGGCGGCCTGTTCACCTACTCCGCCGGCAGCGTCACACCCGACACGTTCACGCTCAACCTGGTGTTCCTGGCCATCTTCATGCCGCTCATCGGCGGCTCGGCCACCCCGTGGGGCGCCGTCCTCGGCGCGGTCATCGCGGTCGAGCTCACCCTGAACTTCCCCGCCGTGGAGACCAGCGGCACGCTGATCCTCGCGCTCGGGGTCCTCGTCATCCTGCTCGTCGCGCCCCAGGGCGTCATCGGCTATGCGAACAGGCTTGTCAGGCTTATCAACAACGCAGGAGGACGCCGTGGCTGAGACGCTCCTCGTCGGATCCGGCCTGACGAAACGCTACGGCGGGGTCACCGCCCTGCAGGACGTGTCGTTCTCGCTCACCGCCGGTGAGGTCCTCGGTCTCGTCGGGCCCAACGGCGCCGGCAAGACCACGCTGGTCGACCTCATCTCCGGCGCGCAGCCCGCCACCGAGGGCTCCCTCACGCTGCGCGGGCAGCGGCTCGCCGGTCCCGCGTCCCGGCGCGCCAAGGCCGGCCTGGCCCGCACCTTCCAGTACCCGCAGCTCGCCCTCGAGCTCACCGTCGCGGAGAACCTGCTGCTCGGCCGGGTCGCCCGCCGGCACGGCACCGTCTGGCAGATGATCACCGGCGCGTTCCGCGGTGCGTTCCGCCCGTACGACAGGGCGGACACGCTTGCGGTCGCGGCGATCGCCGAGGAGCTCGGCGTCGACCGACTCGACCGGCCCGCCGGCGACCTGTCACTGGGGGAGCAGCGCCTCGTCGAGGTCGGCCGCGCCCTCGGCCAGGACCCCCTGGTCCTGCTGCTCGACGAGCCCTTCGCCGGCTCCGACGCGGCCGGGGTCACCGGCATCTCCGAGGTCGTGCGCACCGTGCAGCGGCGCGGCCACGCGGTGATCCTGGTGGACCACAACGTCGACCTGGTCGCCGGTCTCGTCGACCGGATCATGCTGCTGGACCGCGGGCAGTCCGTGTTCGACGGCTCGCCGCGCGAGTGCCTCGACAGCCCGCAGATGCAGCAGGTGTACTTCGGCGTCACCGAAACCCCCGAGGAGGTCGACCGTGTCGGCTCATGAGCTGCGCCTGGAAGGGCTCACCGTCCGGTACGGGCATGCCAGCGCGGTGGCCGGTGTCGACATCGTGGCGCCCGGCGGCGTGATCACCGCCCTGGTCGGCCCGAACGGCGCCGGCAAGAGCAGCGCCCTGCTCGCCGCGTACGGCTCCGTCGCCGCGACCGGCCGGGTGTTCCTCGACGGCGAGGACGTCAGCAAACTCAAACCGGCCGCCCGGGCCCGCGCCGGCATCGCCGTGGTGCCCCAGGGCCGGCAGCTGTTCCCGAAGCTCAACGTCGCCGACAACCTGCAGGTCATGGCGGAGCTGATGCACCTGCCCCGCAGCGCGGTGCAGACCGCGATCGACCGGTTCCCGATCCTGCGGACCCGGATGAAGAGCCTGGTCGGCGTGCTGTCCGGCGGCGAGCAGCAGATGCTCGTCGTGTCCCGGGCGCTGATGGGCTCGCCGCGGGTGCTGCTGCTGGACGAGATGATGACCGGCCTGGCCCCGCTCGTGGTGCAGGAGCTGCTGCGCACCGTCACCCAGCTCGCCGCCGAGGGCGTCGCGGTCCTCATGGCGGAGCCCGCGCTGGGTGCGGTCCGCGGCGCCGTCGACCGCGGCTACGTCCTGGTCCGCGGCGAGGTGGTGGCGACCCGGGAGGACGGCGGCGCGGCCCTCGACGAGGAGTACCGCACCCGCATGGGCGTGCTCAAGACCGCCGCGCACTGACCGCGGTACCGTTCAGCCCGGCTGAAGGGCGCGACGGGGAGCGATCGGGTGGGTGCGGATGGCACGGTGCACGTCTTCGACTACGACCGGTACCGGCACACGGTGGTGCCCGGCCTGATCGGACTGATCGGCGGCGCCGGGCCCACCCCGTGGTTCAACGACGTGTGCGACCGGCTCGGCGGCGGCTTCGAACCCGGATGGCGGCAGCTGGCCGCCGAGCTGCGGGAGCGACCCACCGACCTGGCCCGGCACTGCACCTGGCTCGGCGAGGACCTGCGCCACCCGGGCCGGTCGCCGGCCGCCCGCGATGCGTGGGAGGGCCGCCGCGGCCGCTGGGACCTCGTCCGCTGCTCGTCGCAGACCTGCCCGGAGCGGACCCACTGCCTGCTGCACGAGCGGCTGGGCCGGGCCCGCTCGGAGCTGATGGAGGAGTTGTTCATCCTGGTCGAGGCGGTCACGGAGGACTGTTGCGTCGGCCTGGGCAGGTTCATCGGGCGCAACGCGACCCTGCACGGCCTCCGGCCGCTGCTGTCCGACCTCGGGGTGCCGGCGGGCGACCGGGTGTTCGAGCTGTTCGCCGCCCTCGGCGGCCGGGGCTGGGCGAACGGCTTCTCCCTCGGTGCCGCGGACGGCGTGCACGGCTGGCTGACCCCGCCCGAAGCCGTGGAACTGGCAGCCCGCCTCGACCCGCTGGACCTGCCCGCCGTCGAGCCGACCGACGCCGCCATGGGCCGGGCCCATCGCGCCTCGATGGACGATCCGAGCATCCCCTGGCTGCCGCTGACCCTGTCGTTCGTCCGGATCATGGCGCACCGCGCGGCGCGGGACGGGCACGGCCTGCTGTTCGAGCATTGAGTCGCGGCCGCGGTCAGGCGGCATAGCCGCCGTCGACGTCGAGCTTCTGGCCGGTGATGAACCGGGCCCGGTCGCTGGCGAGGAAGCACACCGCCTCGGCGACGTCGATGGCCGTGCCGAACGTCCGCAGCGGGATGTTCGCGCGGGTGACCTCGAGGGCCCGGTCGTCGAGGTCGCCGTCGGCCATCAGCCGGGCCGCCATGCCGTCGGTGAGCATGCCCGGCCCGACGCAGTTGGCCCGCACCCCGTAGCGGCCCTCCTCGGCGGCGATCCCGCGCACGAGGGCCTCCACCGCGGCCTTCGGGCCCGCGGACAGCCCGTCGCGGACGGGGAACCGGCGGGTGGCGGCGGTGGTGACCGCGACCACGCTGCCCCGCGACTCGCGCAGCCGCGGCAGGGTCGCGGCGAGGATGTTGAAGAACCCGGCCACGTCGTCGGTCAGCTGCGCGGCGAACCGCTCCGGGGTGACCCGGCTCAGGTGCAGCATCGGCACGTGCGGGCCGGCGGCGTGTACGAGCGTGTGCACGACCGGTGCCGCGTCGATCAGCGCCGCGCACGACGCCGGATCGCCGAGCTCGACCCGGTGCGCGGTCGCGTCCGGAAGCGTCGCCGCCAGGGCCGTGGCGGCGTCGGCGTTGCCACGGTACGCCAGCAGCACGCGGCTGCCCCGGGCGGCGAGCAGGCGGGCGACGGCGGTGCCGATGCCGCCCGAGGCGCCGGTGACGACCGCGACGCCCTTGCGGAACCTGAAATCCATGCGCTTACGTTACCAAGCAAGCGTTTGGTAGAGTACCCGTCGTGGAGCTGAAACTCGGGGTCATGCCGGTCCTCGGCGGCAGCGGTGCCGCCGATCCCGCCACCACCGCCCGCTTCGTCCGGCTGCTCGAGGACCTCGGCTGCGAATCCGTCTGGGCCGTCGAGCACGTCGTGGTCCCCGGCGACTACACCTCGATCTACCCGTACGACCCGGGCGGCCGGATGAGCCTCGGCGCCGACGACGACATCCCCGACCCGCTGGTCTGGCTCACGTTCGCCGCCGCCTGCACCACGACGCTGCGCCTCGGCACCGCCATGCTCATCCTGCCCGAGCACCACCCCGTCGACCTCGCGAAACGGCTCGCGACCCTGGACGTGCTCAGCGGCGGGCGGCTGCTGGCCGGGATCGGCGTCGGCTGGCTGCGCGAGGAGTACGACGCCGTCGGCGTGCCGTTCGAGGAGCGCGGCGCCCGCGCCGACGAATACCTCGCCGCCATGCATGCCCTGTGGACCCAGGCGCCGGCCGCCTACGCGGGCCGGTTCGTGACCTTCCGCGACGTGCACAGCCGGCCCAGGCCCACCCGCCCCGGCGGGGTGCCGATCGTCGTCGGCGGGCACTCCATGGCCGCGGTCCGCCGCGCCGCCCGCTACGGCAGCGGCTGGTATCCGCTCGGCGTCACCGGCGACCGGTTCGCCGCGCTGCGCGCCGCCCTCGCCGAGGAGTGTGCCGCCGCCGGACGCAGCACCGACGACATCGAGATCACCATGCGGGCCCCGGGCAACGTCGGCGACCTCGAAACCCTGCGCTCCCTCGGCGTCGCCCGGGTCGTCATCCGCGCCGACCCGACCGACCCGGTGGCTGCGCGCGACAAGATCCGCCGGTATCAACGAGAGGTCCTGCGAGTATGAGATCTGTAGTGATCACCGGCGCCGCGCAGGGCCTCGGCCGCGCGCACGCCCTGGCCTTCGCCGAATCCGGCGCCCGCCTCGTCCTCAACGACCTGGACGCCGACGCGTTGGCCGAGGTGGCCGAGCTCACCGGCGCGGTGGCGCTCGCCGGCGACATCGCCGACTGGGACTTCGCCGCCGCCCTCATCGGCACGGCCGTCGCCGAACACGGCCGGCTCGACGCCCTCGTCAACAACGCCGGCCTGGCCCGCGACCGGATGGTCGTCAACCTCGCCGAAGACGAATGGGACGCCGTCATGCGGGTCAACCTCAAGGGCACCGCCGCCCCGCTGCGGCACGCCGCCGCGCACTGGCGGGCCCGGTCCAAGGCCGGCGACGACGTCGCCGCCCGGGTCGTCAACACCACCTCCGGCGCCGGGCTGATGGGCAGCGTCGGGCAGGCGAGCTACAGCGCCGCCAAGGCCGGGATCGCCGCCCTGACCCAGGTCGCCGCCGCGGAACTGGCCCGCTACGGCGTCACCGTCAACGCCATCGCGCCCAGCGCCCGCACCGCGATGACCGAGGTCGTGTTCGCCGACGCCATGCGCGCCCCCGACGCCGGCTTCGACGAGATGGCCCCGGGAAACGTGTCGCCGCTGGTCGTCTGGCTCGCCGGCGCCGACAGTGGCGACGTCACCGGCCGCGTGTTCGAGGTCTCCGGCGGCAAGATCGGCGTCGCCGACGGCTGGCAGCACGGCGAGACCCGCGACGCCGGCCGCCGCTGGCACCCCGACGAACTCGGCCCCGTCGTGCGCGACCTGCTGTCCCGCGCCCCGCTGCCGGCGGCCGTCTATGGCGCCTGAGATCTCGTTGCGTGCCCCGGACATCCGGGCCTGGCTGCGCGACCACCTGACCGGCGAGTTCGCCCCACTCGTCGGCACCGGCGGCCCCGGCCGCGAACACGAGCACCTCGACCTGCGGGCCAGATGGGAACGGGTCCTCGGCGCCGCCGGCTGGATCGGCCTCGGCTGGCCCGCACCCTACGGCCGCGGCGCGAGCATCGCCGAGCAGGTGGTGTTCTTCGAGGAGTACGCCCGCGCCGGCGGCCCCGGCCGGCTCAGCCACATCGGCGAGTACCTCCTCGCACCGACCCTCATCGAACACGGCACCGACGCGCAGCGCCGCCGCTTCCTGCCGCCGATCGCCAGCGCGTCGGAGCTGTGGTGCCAGGGGTACTCCGAACCCGGCGCCGGCTCCGACCTCGCCGGTGTGCGCACCCGCGCCACCCTCGACGGCGACCGCTGGCTGGTCACCGGGCAGAAGGTCTGGACGTCCCTGGCCCACGTCGCCGACTGGTGCTTCGTGCTCGCCCGCACCGACCCCGCGTCCACCCGCAAGGCCGGCCTGTCCTACCTGCTGGTGCCGATGCACCAGCCCGGCGTCACGGTGCGGCCCATCGTGCAGCTGACCGGGACCTCGGAGTTCAACGAGGTCTTCTTCGACGGCGCTGTTGCGGATGCCGACCTGGTCGTCGGCGCGCCCGGCGACGGCTGGCGGATCGCCACCAGCACCCTGTCCTACGAGCGTGGCGTCGCCACCCTCGGCCAGCAGCTCGGCTTCGCCCGGGAACTCGCCGCCGTCGTCGCCGCCGCCCGCGCCAACGGCACCTTCGACGACCCTGTCGTCGCGGACCGCATCGCCGATGCCTGGGCCGGGCTGCAGGGCCTGCGCCACCACGCGCTGCGGACCCTGTCGGCCACGTCGCCGGACCCGACCGGCGCCTCGGTGGCGAAGCTGCTGTGGGCCGGCTGGCACCAGCGCCTCGGCGAACTCGCCATGGACGTCGGAGGGCCCTTGTCCACCGTTTTGGCGGAGGCGCCGGACGACCTGACCGACTCCCAGCGGCTGTTCCTGTTCACCCGCGCCGACACCATCTACGGCGGCTCCGACGAGATCCAGCGCAACATCGTCGCCGACCGCGTCCTCGGCCGGGTGCAGCGATGACCCCCGAACAGGAGGCGCTGCGCGCCAGCGTCGCCGACTTCTTCTCCACCGGCGCCGACTGGGGCCGGCTCACCGGCGAACTCGGGCTCACCGCCCTCGCGATCGGCGAGGAACACGGTGGCTTCGGCGCGTCCCTCGTCGAGGTCGGCATCGTCCTGGAGGAGGCCGGCGCCGCCCTGCTCAGCTCGCCGCTGCTGGCCACCACCGTCGCCGCCCTCGCCGTCGACCCGTCCCTGCCCGCCGCCGCGGACCTGCTGCCCGCCCTCGCCGCCGGCGACCTGATCGGCACCGTCGCCCTCGACGGCACCTGCACCGCCCGCCCCGCCGGCGACGCGTTTGTTCTCGACGGCTCGTTCGCCCACGTCCTCGACGCCGCGCCGGCCGGCGTCGTCATGGTCTCGGACGGCACCGCGCTGTTCGCCGTCACCGACCCTGACCTACGTCCCCAGCCGACCCTGGACCAGACCCGCGGCCAGGGCACCCTCGTGCTGTGGCAGACCCCCGGCCGGCTCGTGTCCCACAACCCCGCGCACGCCCAGGACCTGCTGCACGCGGCCCTCGCGGCCGAGTCCGTCGGCGTCGCCCGCGCCGCGCTGCGGTTCACCGTCGAGCACCTGCGCACCCGGTCCCAGTTCGGCGTGCCCCTGGCCACCTTCCAGGCGCTGCGGCACCGGGTCGCCGACCTGCACGTCCAGCTGGAGCAGGCGGTGTCGTCGGTGTGGTTCGCCCTGGGCGCCGCCAGCACCCCCGAGTTCGCCACCGCCGCCCCGCTGGCGAAGCTCATCGCCACCGAGGCCGCGTACACGGTGACCCGGGCGTCGATCCAGCTGCTCGGCGGGATCGGCTTCACCTGGGAGCACGACGCCCACCGCTACCTGAAACGCGCCACCGCCAACCGCCTCCTCGCCGGCGACCCCGTGACGTTGCGCCGCCTCCTGCTGTCCCGGGCCGACCTGTAGCGCGAGCGGGGCAGCGGCCGCCCGGTCGTCGATCTACTGTGGACGCCGTGTTCCGTAGCCTCGCGACCGTGGTCGCCCTCGCCCTGTTCGCATCGCCGTTGTCGGGGTGCACGGGTGACGACCCCGACCCGTTGCCGGCCAGGATCTCGGCCCTGCTCGACCGGGACGCGGACGCGCAGCAGGCGGCGATCGAGGCGCGCATCCGGGCGGTGCCGGCCGTCACGTCGGTCACGTTCGTCAGCCGGGAAGCTGCGTGGGAGCGGTTCAAGCAGCAGTTCGCCGACGCTCCGGACCTGATCGCCGGCACGAAGCCGGACAGCCTGCCGGCGTCCTTCGAGGCGACCGTCGCCGACGGGTCGGTCGCCGAGGCGGTGGCACTGGTGATCGGCACCTTCGACGGGATCACCGACACCACCCTCCGCAACGGCGACGGCGACGTCACCAAGTACGAGCAGATCGGCGTGCTCGTGCCGCTGAAGAGCGGGGTGACCGACGGGCAGCGCGCCGCGGTCGAGCAGCTGATCCGGGGCCTGCCGCGGACGGCGTCGATCCGGTACGAGACCGGCGAGCAGACCAAAGCTCGGCTCCTGCAGCGGTGCAAGGGCAAGGGCGACCTGGCCGCGTCCCTCGAGAAGGTCGACGCGTCCGAGATCCCGGCCTCGTTCCGGTTCCGGATCGGCCTGCACGGCGGCAAGATCCCGCAACTGGCGGACCTGCAGCGGCTCGACGGGGTCGAGGCGATGCTGTTCGTGCCCGTCGAGGTCATCTGAAAACGCCGTCGCCGCCTAGACTCCCGCCATGACGTTCGCCTGGCGGGTCGCCGCCACCGCAGCCGCCGTGGCCACGCTGGTGGCGCTCGTGGTGGACAAGTTCGTGATCGTGCCGTTGACCTGGCACATCGAGCCGGACGCCCTGCGCCTCGGGGTGGTCTTCCCGGTGGTCATGCTTGCCGGCGCCGGGCCGACACTGGCGTTGCTGTGGCTGGGCCGCCGGCTGTTGAAGAGCCCGGCGACGTTCCAGCGATCCGCCGACGGTGCGGCGTTCGTCGTGCCCGACGGGCCGGTCTGGCCCGGCAACCTCGCCTGCACGCTGATGCTGGTGGCCGGCATGGCGGTGCCGTACGAGCGGGCACCGAACTCCGAGCGGATCCAGCTGCCGACGGACCCCGGGTTCGGGATCCCGCTGCTCGCCATCGGCGCGGTGCTGGCCACGGTGGCCCTGGCGATCATCTGGCTGCCGGCGCCCTCGGTGCGGCTGACGCCGACCGGGATCACCGTTCGGGGAGCGTTCCGCAGCCGCGACCTGCGGTGGGAGGACCTGGTGCCGGGCGGGCCGCACCCGCCGGGGCAGTGGACGATGCGCCTGCTGTACCGGACCGACGGCCGCCAGAAGCGCTTCAGCCTGCGGACGTACCGCATGCGGGTCGACGGCACGTTCCTGGCCACGGTCGTGCGGCACTACGCGGAGCAGCCGGAGCACCGCGCCGCCATCGGCACCCAGGCCGAGCTCGAACGGCTCGAATCCGCCTACGCCAGCTGGAAGGCGGCGCCGGCACTGTTGCCGAAGGCCGCCTGAACGAAGCTCAGCCGACGGTGCCGCCGAGGCGGCGCAGGCCGGAGGCCAGTTCGACCTCGAACATCGGCTCGGGTCGGTCAGGGCGAAGTGCAGGCCGAGCACGGGTGGCGGCCCGAGATGCACCACCGCGCCGACGCCGCCGCCCGCTACGGACGCACCGACGCCGGCTCGCCGGCCGGCGGCTTCATCACCGCGACCCGGACGGGCAGCGAGGTGACGGTGTCAGGCGCTGCTGGGTGATTGAGCGGAAACGAGGTCCGGCTGGGGCGCTTCCGGCCCGCCGTCCGCGTCACCCGCCGACTCGCGGATGCCGAAGCGCCGGTACACCCGCAGCAATGGCGACGGCAGCCACCAGTTGGCCCGGCCGAGCAGCCGCATCGTGGCCGGGACCAGCAGCGCCCGGACGATCGTCGCGTCGACGACCAGGGCGATGATCATGCCGACGCCGATCATCTTGATGAACGAGATGCCGCCGGTGGCGAAGCCGCCGACCACGACGACGAGCAGCAGCGCGGCCGAGGTGATGATGGCGCCGGTGCGTTGCAGGCCGGTCGCGACCGCGGTGGCGTTGTCGCCCGTGCGGTCCCACTCCTCGCGGATCCGGGACAGCAGGAACACCTCGTAGTCGGTCGACAGGCCGAACAGGACGGCCAGGATGAGCACGAGCTGGCTGGCCTCGAGGTCGCCGGTCGGGGTGAAGCCCAGCAGGTCGCTGAGGTGCCCGTCCTGGAAGATCCAGACGATCGCGCCGAAGGAGGCGCCGATCGACACCAGGTTCATGAGCACCGCCTTGACCGGCAGGACGAGGGAGCCGAACGCCAGGAACAGCAGCACCATCGTGCCCGCCGCGGCGACCAGCGCCATGTACGGCAACCGGCTGCCCAGGCTGTCCAGGCGGTCCTCGACGTCGGCCGCCGTGCCGCCGACCAGCACCTGCGCGCCCGCCGGGGCCGGCAGCGCGCGGACGTCCAGCACCAGGGCCCGGTTCAGCGGGCCGGCGTAGGCGACCGTGACGACCGACGACGCACCCTTCGTCGCGGTGACGGTCGCCGCGCTCACCCCGTCGAGGCGGCCGATGTCGCCGGCGAACGCGTCCACGGCCGCCCGGTCCGCGCCGCTGACGAGCACCGTGAGCGTGCTCCCGCCGCCGCCCGGGAACTCGGCGGCGAGCCGCTCGGACACCACGCGGCTCGGCGTGCCCGGGGGCAGGACGCGTTCGTCGGCGGCGCCGAACTCCGCCCGCAGGAACGGCGACGCGAGGACGGCGAGCACGATCACGACGGCCGCGATCACCGGGACCGGCCGGCGCATGACGGCATGCGCGATGCGGGCCCACGCCCCGCCGGTCGTGCTGCGTTCCCGTTTCGGCAGGGGTACGCGCAGCGCGTTGATCCTGGTGCCGAGCAGCGCGAGCACCGCGGGGAGGATCGTCAGCGCGACGAGCATGCCGACGAGGACCGCGGCCATCCCGCCGAGACCCATCGAGCGCAGGAACGCCTGCGGGAACAGCAGCAGGCTCGACAGCGCGAACGCCACGGTCAACCCGGAGACGAGGACCGTGCGCCCGGCCGTGGTCATGGTGCGTCCGATGGACTGCGGCACGTCGTGGCCGAGCGCGAGCTCCTCCCGGAAGCGGCTGACCACGAACAGCGCGTAGTCCACGGCCATGCCGAGGCCCATCAGGGTGATGATGTTCAGCGCGAAGACGGATACCTCGGTGACCGAGGCGAGCAGGCGGGTGACGACGAAGGCGCCCAGGATGGCGAGGCCGCCGACCAGCAGCGGCATGGTGGCCGCGACCACGCTGCGGAAGACCAGGGCGAGCAGGACCAGCAGGATCGGCATCGACAGCAGTTCGGCGTGCGCGATGTCCTCGCCGACCTGGTCGCTGACGTCGGCGAAGATGGCCGTGTGCCCGCCGACCTGGGTGTCGATGCCGGTGGCCCGCAGGTCCGGGCGGATCGCCTTGAAGTCCTCGTCGTTGTCGGCGGTGCGCATCGTGATCGCCGCGTAGGTCGCGTGCCGGTCGGTCGACACCAGTGCCGGGTTGCCGGTGTCGTAGAACGACACCACCCTGGCCACCTCGGCCCGCTGCCGGACCTTCGCCAGGGCGTCCTGCACCGCGGTCTGGAACCGCGGGTCGTCGACGGTCAGGTCCCGCGACGTGTACAGCGCGACGACGTCCGCGTCCTGCCGCCCGATCTCCGCGACGATCCGCTGGGTGGCGCGGGCCGACTCACTGTCCGGGTCCTCGAACCCGTTGCTGCTCAGCGTGCCGATGACGCCGGTGCCCCAGACCGCGCCGAGCACCGCGAGCGCGACCCCGGCCAGGAGCACCCCCCACCGTGCACGCAACACGTTCCGCCCCCACCATGCGAGCATGCCGACCCCCAGATCCGCCGTACGATGAACACGATGTCCACTTCAGTGAACGCCGTTCACTTTGTCACTGGCGTTCGCTTTAGTCAACGGGAGTAGCATGACGACACCGCCCAGCCGACGTGAGCGGAACCGCGCTGCGACGGTCGAGGAGATCAAGCAGACGGCCCGCGCGCTGCTGGTCAAGGACGGCGTCGCCGGTCTGTCGCTGCGCGCGATCGCCCGCGAGATGGGCATGGTGCCGGCCGCGCTGTACCGCTACTTCGCGAGCCTCGAAGCGCTCATGGAGGCGCTCACCGGCGACCTGTACGACGACACCCGCGCCCACCTGGAGCAGGCCCGGGACGCGGTGGCCTCCGACGACCCCGGCGACCGCCTGATCGCAGTGTGCCGCGCCTTCCGCCGCTGGGCCCTGGACCACCCCGCCGAGTTCGGCATCATGTTCGGCAGGCCGCTACCCCTGGACGGCTCCAGATATCTGGACCCCGAGCACTTCGAGGATCCGGTGCACCAGGCCGGCGACCGCTTCGCCACGGTGTTCAGCGCCCTCTTCGCCGAGATCTGGTTCCGGTCGCCGTTCCCGGTCCCCGACGAGATCTCACCGTCGCTGCGCGACCAGCTGCAGGCCTACGTCGACCGGATGCCGGTGCCCGTGCCGGTCGGCGCCGCCCAGGTCGCCCTGTCGTGCTGGATCCGGCTGTACGGGATGATCGCCCTGGAGGCATACGGGCACCTGCACTTCGCCCTGACCGACCCCGAGCCGATGTTCGAGGTCGAACTGGCCTCAGGCCTGCACCGCCTCGGCGTCACCACCCGCTGACCGGGGCGCGACATCGATCTCGTCCTCGGCGGATGCTTCGTGCAGGCGCTTGTCCAGCACACTCGCCAGGTGGCCGGCGACGACGAGCACCTGGCGCCGTTCGTCGACCAGCCCGGCCATCCCGTCGATCCAGGGACGCAGGTCCTCGAGCGGGCCGTACAGGTCGCCGGGAGCACGGGAAAGGATCCTCGCGCCGAGCGGCCAATGGTCCCGCCAGACCAGCGCCCCGGCAAGCAGCGCGGCGAAGGGGGGTCCCGTGACATCGACCCATTCGGCGTGTGCGGCGACCTCGGCCTCTTCGGCGAGCTGCGGGTACTGGGCGGCGATGAGCGACAGGGGCCACGCAGCGGCAGACCTGGATCCCGGGATGGCGAACGGTGCCAGTGCCTGGACATCTTCGTACGTGAACAGTTCCGGGCTGTTGGCGACATGGGCAGTCAGCAGGCAGGCGGTGTAGTCGCGCGGTCTGTCTCGTTCGGTTGCGTAGCTGAGGCTGATCACGCTCAGGTGAGCGTCCCGGACTGCGGTTGGATCTACGAAGGCGCGCGCCACTTGTCCCATGGCGCCGATTTCGATGTCGGAGCTCCCGATGGAATAGTCGTTGCCGATGATGCCGTGGCCCGCGTTGAAAATTGTGGCATCGATTCGCGAAAGGCCGAGCCACTCCGCGTGCACCACCGACTGTTCATCGAACCGTTCGTGCCGGATGACTGCCCAATCCTGATCTGCGACCACTGTCATCGATTCGAGGAATTCGAAGCCGAGATACTTCTGCCAGATTCGGACCAGCTTCGGCCACTGGTTGTAGGCCGACTCATGGAAGATCGACGTGAGCGCAACGGGCCCACTCTCCAGACGCAGCAAGATCAGGATCAGGTTGCCGGTGTAGATGGCGAAGCGTTCCAGGTAGTTTCCCGACGAGGGAGAATATGCTCCATACCGGCCGCTGTCCCATCGATCGCTGGCCTCGCTCAGCAGGATGCGCAGCATTCGGCCGGCGTGCGATCTGACGTCGGGCGCTGCGTGCAACTGTTCGAGGAACGGCAGAATCGCCGATCCGCCCGAGTCGAAGGTCTGGTGGGACAGTAATGCGTAGAGGCGGTCATCGTCCCAGTCCTGCGAGGACGGACGATCACGGGAGTTCCAGAGCTCTGCGATCTCGGTCATGGTGATGTAGGCGACGAGATACTCGCTGAAGGTGGCATGCAGGAACTCGTAGCTGCGCCCCTCGAGGCCCTCGTCCGCTTCTGACGCGTGGATGAAGAAGAACCGTCCGAGCACCCGGCGTGCCGCGTTCAAGGCAACGCCGCCGCGCGGGGTCTTCCGCGGCCGGGAAACCGGGTCCAGGGCATGCAGATCATCGAGGAGCGTATGTTCCTCGATGTAGTGCTTGCCCCGGTTGAACATGCCGAACGCTGCGATGCCGAGCCGCCAGAGCTCGGCGTGCACCTGTGTTTCCTCGTCTCCGACCGCCTCCGCATCGGTCGGCTTGCCCAGTTCACGCCGGATGAACCGGCGCAGGATGCCGCCGTAGATGTGTGCGGGCGACGAGTCCTTCTCCATTGGGGGCAGCCCGTTCGACACGCCGTAGAGCACCAGCAGCAGGAGGAGCAGCGGCTGACGGGCTAGATCTCCGTACGAGAGAACGGACTCGGCGGACGGGATTCCGGCCAGGTTGCTGTGCCGCAGACGAGGATTGGCGTTCTGCCAGATGTCGAGGCAGGTCTGCACCTGGCCGGGCGAGAAGTCCTCCAGCTTGATCACAAGGCAACCGTCAGGAATGCGGGCCATGTCCGCGACCAGGGTCCGCGACGTGACGACGACCGCGACCGGGTGGGACGTGATGGCCTCGACGCGCTGGAATTCCACCACGTTCTGCAGGAAACTCGACTCCGCGGTGCCGGACGCCTGCATGAACTCGTCGAGACCGTCGATGAACAGCACCCGGGTCGCGTTCGCGGACGCGCTGCTGAGGTCGGGCCAGGAGACGCGGCCGTTCGTGGCCTTGCTGAGCACGGCCGTCACTTGCTGATAGATCGGGGCGCTCGGGTCCGGCACCTGCCGCAGCGGAATCCGGGCGGCGGAAAAGGCGTCGCTGCCCGACAGCCGCGCCGCGCAGACCTTGGTGAACATGCTCTTGCCCGAGCCGGGGTGCCCGAGGACCACCAACGGCCGGTCAAAGCTCTGCGGCGAGGAGAAATAGGCCGCCAGAAACGCGTCGAGATCGGTGTGCTCGGCCGTAGCGCCGGCCCACCAGGACTCACTCGCCGGTCTGGCGTCGCCGCTCATCACCATCGAGCGGAACGACGGGCTGAGATAGCCGTCCTCGATGGTCGGCACCTTGAGCGCGGGAAGGTCGTGCGAGATGCCGGCGGTGATCAGCGGCTCGTTCAGGACCGCCCGGTTGAAGCCGGCGCTCAGCCGTCGGACGTGGTCGGCCTCATCCCGGGTGGTTTCCGTCAGGGACGCCATGAGCCGCTCCAGCCGCGCCAGGGAGTCCGCGACCTGGCCGCCGGCCGTGCGCGCAGCGGCGGGTCCGTCGGGCATTGCCCAGAGGTCGAACTCCCGGACCTCGGCGGCCAGCATGCCGTACCCGGCGTCATAGCGGTCGAGCGACCGCCCCACGACATCCGTCAGCGCCTCAGGCGATGACGCTGCTTCGACGTACAGGTGAGCGAGTTCCGAGTGCAACGACTGGACGGACGCGTCGCGGTTGGCCTGGAACGGGCAACCCGCCCAGGGGAGGAGGACCCGGGTGGTGGTGAACGTGAGGGTCAGCTGTTCGGAAGCGGGCACCGCGGCCGATACGAGCGTGTCGGGCAGCGCGTCGAAGAAGGCTTCGTACGCCAGTGCCGTGTGTGTCGCGGCCAGGAGGTCGGCCCGCTCCGGCGACCGCCTGCCGCGGAGACGCTCGACACCTGCGGTCACCAGTTGGTGCAGCGCGGTGCTCACGGCATGGTCGTGGGCAGACCACAACCCGGGCGCGATCACCGTCAGCGTGCCGCCAAGGTCGGACAATACCTTGACTGCGCCTTCCAGCGTGTACGGAGAAGGTGCCATCGGATGATTCGAGCGTTCCGATGCCCGGGGGTCAAGCCCGGTCATCCGAATGGTCCGCTACGCGGTGGGGCGGGCGGTGTCGGTGTAGCGGGGGAGCTGGCCGCCGCCGTCGACGAGGAGGCTCGTGCCGGTCAGGTACGTGGCGAGCGGCGAGGCCAGCAGCAGCACCGCGTCGGCGATGTCGGCGGGGGTCGCCATGCGGCCCATCGGGACCGTCGCGGCGACCGCGGCCAGGGCGGCCTCGTCGCCGTAGTGCACGGCGTTGTCGTCGGTGCGGACCACGCCGGCGGTGACCGTGTTGACCCGGACCTTCGGCGCCCATTCCAGGGCCAAGGCGCGGGTGAGGGTCTCCAGGCCGGCCTTCGCGGCGGCGTAGGCGGCGGTGCCGGGGGCCGGGCGCAGCGCGGACACGCTGCCGATGTTGACGATCAGACCGCCGCCGGGCTGGGTCTGCATGACCGCGTTCGCGGCCTGGGAGACGAAGAACGGGGCGAGGAGGTTGAGCCGGACGACGGCGGTCACCAGGTTCGGCGAGACGGTGGCGGCCGGCACTGCGGGGGAGCCGCCGGCGTTGTTGACGACCAGGTCGAGGTGGCCGAACGACGAGACCGCGGTGGCGACGGCGGCGGCGGCCTCGGCCGGCTCGCGCACGTCGGCGGCGGTGTACGACACCCCGGGCGGCAGGTCGGCGGGCGCGCGGCGGCCGCAGACGAGGACCCGGTAGCCGGCGGCGGCCAGGCGCGCGGCGATCTCCCGGCCGATGCCCCGGGTGCCGCCGGTGACCAGGGCGGCCGAGGCAGAAGTGGGGTCAGAGGCGTTCGATGATGGTGACATTGGCCGTCCCTCCGCCCTCGCACATGGTCTGCAGGCCGTACCGGCCGCCGGTGTCCTCCAGGGCGTGCAGCAGCGTGGTCATCAGCCGTGCCCCGGTCGCGCCGAGCGGGTGGCCGAGCGCGACCGCGCCGCCGTGGATGTTGACGCGGGACGGGTCGGCGCCGGTCTCGCGCTGCCAGGCGAGGACCACCGGCACGAACGCCTCGTTGATCTCGATCAGGTCGATGTCGTCGATGGTGAGGCCGCTGCGGCGCAGGGCGTGCGCGGTCGCCGGGATCGGGCCGGTGAGCATGTAGACGGGGTCGTCGGCGCGGACGCTCAGGTGGTGGATGCGGGCGCGGGGGCGCAGACCATGGGTGTGCAGCGCCTGCGCGGAGGCGACGAGCAGGGCGGCGGCGCCGTCGGAGATCTGGCTGGCCAGGGCGGCCGTGACCGTGCCGCCCGGAGTCAGGGTCGGCAGGGCCGCCATCGCAGCCAGGGTGGTGGCCGGGCGCGGGCCCTCGTCGGCCGTCACGTCCCCGAGGGGCACGGTCTCGCGGGCGAAGCGGCCCGAAGCACGAGCGGCGGTGGCCTTCTGATGGCTGCTCAGGGCGTACACCTCCATCTCCGGACGATTCAGGGACCATTTGGCGGCGATGAGCTCGGCCGCCCTGAACTGGCTGATCTCCTGGTCACCGTAGCGGCGCTGCCAGCCGGTGGAGCCGCGGAACGGGTCGTCGAAGCCGTAGGCCCGGCCGGCGAGCATCGCCGCGGAGATGGGGATGGCGCTCATGTTCTGCACGCCGCCGGCGACGACGAGGTCGGCGGTGCCGGACATGACCGCCTGGGCGGCGAAGTGCAGTGCCTGCTGGGACGAGCCGCACTGGCGGTCGACGGTGACCCCCGGCACGGCGTCGGGCAGGCCGGCGGCGAGCCACGAGGTGCGGGCGATGTTGCCGGCCTGCGGTCCGATCGCGTCGACGCAGCCGAAGATGACGTCGTCGACGGCGGCCGGGTCGACGTCGCTGCGGTCCATGAGTGCGGTCAGCACGTGCGCGCCGAGATCGGCGGGATGCACGCCGGCGAGGCCACCACCCCGCCGGCCGACCGGGGTGCGGACCGCTTCGACCAGGTAAGCCTCCGTCATGTCCACCACCTTACCAAGCGAGCGCTTGGTTGGTAAGGTGGTGGACATGGAACCGTTGAGTGCCCGGACCCTGCCGGATCTGGTGCGCGCCGGCGCCGAGCACCACGGCGACCGCGAGGCGATCGTCGACGGCCCGGTCCGGCTCACCTATGCCGGGCTGGCCGAGGAGGTCGCCCGGTTCGCGGGAGCCCTTGCCGCCAGGGGTGTCGGCAAGGGCGACCGGGTCGCGCTGTGGGCGCCGAACTCGTGGCGGTGGATCGTCGCGGCGCTCGGGGTCGTCACCGCGGGTGGTGTCCTCGTCCCGCTGAACACCCGCTTCAAGGGCCCGGAGGCCGCGTACATCCTGACCCGCAGCGGCGCCCGGCTGCTGCTGGTCGAGGACGGGTTCCTGGGCAACCGCTATGTGGACTCCCTGGCAATGACGGATATGCCAGACATCGTGACGTTCGACCAGTGGGACGCGTTCGTGCGCGACGCGAAAAGCGTCGTCAGCGACGTGCAGCCCGACGACCTGTCCGACCTGTTCTTCACCTCCGGCACCACCGGGCGGCCCAAGGGCGCGATGCTCACCCACGGGCAGAGCACCCAGGTGTACGCCGCCTGGAGCGAGCTCGCCGACCTGCGCGCCGGTGACCGGTACCTGCTGGTCAACCCGTGCTTCAACACGTTCGGCTACAAGGCCGGCGTCATCGCCTGCCTGCTGCGCGGCGCGACGATCGTGCCGCAGCAGGTGTTCGACGTCGCCGAGTCGCTGCGGCTGGTGCAACAGGAGCGGATCACGATCCTGCCCGGCCCGCCCACGCTGTACACCTCGATGCTGGACCATCCCGCACGCGGCGACCATGACCTGTCCAGCCTGCGGGTGGCCGTCACCGGTGCCACGACGGTCCCGGTGGTGATGATCGAGCGGCTCCGGGAGGAGCTGAAGCTGGCGACGGTGCTCACCGCCTACGGCCTCACCGAGTCCTGCGGCACCGCGACCATGTGCCGCCCCGACGACGACCCCGTCACCGTGTCCACCACGTGCGGTGCGGCGATCGACGGGGTCGAGGTGCGGGTCGACCCGGCCAGCGGGGAGGTGCTCGTGCGCGGCTACAACGTGATGCGCGGCTACTGGCAGGACCCGGCGGCGACGGCCGACGCGATCGACGCCGACGGCTGGCTGCACACCGGCGACGTCGGCGTCCTCGACGAGCGTGGGTACCTGCGCATCACCGACCGGCTCAAGGACATGTTCATCGTCGGCGGGTTCAACGCCTACCCGGCCGAGATCGAGCAGGTCCTGGCCCGGCACGACGGCGTCGCCGAGGTCGCGGTGATCGGCGTGCCGGATGAGCGCCTCGGCGAGGTCGCCCGCGCCTTCGTCGTGCCCCGGCGCCCGGTTTCGGAGGCCGACCTCGCCGCGTACTGCAAGGAACGCCTCGCCAACTTCAAGGTGCCCCGCTCCTACGTGTTCCTGGACGCGCTGCCGCGCAACGCCAGCGGCAAGGTGCTCAAGACGACCCTGCGCGGAGAGGCCTGATGGACACCGTCATCGTCACCGGCGGAGCCAGCGGCATCGGCGCCGCGATCGTGCGCCTCGCCGCCGCGCAGGGGCTCCGCCCGGTCGTGTGGGACCTGAGCCCGACCGACGGCGGACTCGTGGTCGACGTCCGCGACCCTCTGCAGATCGAGGCCGCTCTGGAGGCGACCGGGCCGGCGCGGTACCTCGTCAACAACGCCGGCCCGGCCAGCGGCGGCGCGCCCCTCGGCTTCGGGGACGGGCTCGTCGCGACCGCCGGCAGCGTGGAAGCGGTCACCGCCGCGTGGCTGCGCACCGGCCCGCCCGCCGACGCCGCGGTGGTCAACGTCGCCTCGGTCGCCGGGAACCTCGTCGGCACCGACTCCGCGTGGTACTCAGCGGGCAAGGCCGCGATCGCCGGGTACACCCGCCATCTCGCGACCCGGCTCGCGCCCGCGGTCCGCGCCAACGCCGTCGCGCCCGGCTTCATCGACACGCCCCGGATGGCGGGCTTCGGCGAGACGCCCCTCGGGCGGGACCTCATCGCCCGCAACCCGATGCGCCGGGCCGGCCGGCCCGAGGACGTCGCGGCCGCGGTGCTGTTCCTGCTGTCCCCGTCCGCCGCCTACATCAACGGCGTCCTGCTGCCCGTCGACGGGGGCTGGACGGTCTCTCAATGAAAGGGGCCTCGCAGATGCCCGAAGCCGTCATCGTCTCGGCCGTGCGCTCGCCGATCGGCCGCGCCTACAAGGGATCCCTCGCCGGCGTGCGCGCCGACGACCTCGCCGCGCAGGTCGTGCGCCTGGCCCTGGACAAGGTCCCGTCGCTGGACGCGCGGACGCTGGACGACCTGGTCCTCGGCTGCGCCCAGCCGGCCGGCGAGCAGGGGTACAACCTCGGCCGGCAGGTCGCCATGCACCTCGGCCTCGACATGGTCCCCGGCACCACCGTCAACCGGTACTGCGCCTCGTCACTGCAGGCGATCCGGATGGCGTTCCACGCGATCAAGGCGGGCGAGGGGCACGCGTTCGTCGCCGCCGGCGTCGAGGTCGTCTCGCACTACCCGGCGGGCAAGGCCGACGGCATGCCCGGCACCCGCAACCCCCGGTTCGACGGCATCACCGGCTCCAGGCCGTGGTCCGACCCGCGTGAGCGCGGCGAGCTGCCCGACGTGTACATCGCCATGGGGGAGACCGCCGAGAACGTCGCCGAGCTCTGCGGGATCACCCGGGCCGAGCAGGACGAGTTCGCGGTCCGCAGCCAGAACAACGCCGAGAAGGCCCTCGCCGACGGCTTCTGGGACCGCGACATCACCCCGGTCACCCTGCCCGACGGCAGCGTGCTGCGGGCCGACGACGGTCCGCGGGCCGGGGTCACCCTGGCGAAGGTCGCGGCGCTGCAGCCCGCCTTCCGGCCCGACGGCACCGTCACCGCCGCCAACTGCTGCCCCCTCAACGACGGCGCCGCCGCGCTGGTCGTGCTCAGCTCCACCCGCGCCGCGGAACTCGGGCTGACGCCGCTGGCCAGGATCGTCAGCACGGGTGTGTCCGCGCTCAGCCCCGAGATCATGGGTCTCGGCCCGGTCGAGGCCTCCCGCCGTGCCCTCGCGCACGCGGGCCTCGGCATCGGCGACATCGACCTGATCGAGATCAACGAGGCGTTCGCCGCGCAGGTGATCCCGGCGTACCGCCAGATGGGCGCCGCACCGGACCGGGTGAACGTGCACGGCGGCGCCATCGCGGTCGGCCACCCGTTCGGCATGACCGGCGCCCGCATCGCCACCACCCTGCTCAACGGTCTGATCCACCGCGACGTCCAGTTCGGCCTGGAGACCATGTGCACCGCCGGCGGGCAGGGCATGGCCATGGTGATCGAGCGGCTCGCCTGATGGGCGCCCTCGATGGCAAGGCGGTCGTCGTCACCGGCGCCGGGCGGGGCCTCGGCGCCGCCTACGCCCGCCTCGCCGCCGCCGAGGGTGCGGCGGTCCTCGTCAACGACGTCGACGCCGACCTGGCCGCATCGGTGGCGGCGGAGATCACTACGGCCGGCGGCCGGGCGCTCGCGGCCGCCGGCACGATCGGCACCTGGGACGGCGCCGGCGAGGTGGTCGCCCGCTGCGTCGAGGCGTTCGGCGCGATCGACGGCCTCGTCAACAACGCCGGGATCTTCCGGCTCGCCGACCCGGCAGTGCAGGACCCGGACGAGTTCCGCGCGGTCATCGAGGTCAACCTGCTCGGCACCGCGTACTGCGGCCTGCACGCCATCCGGGCCATGCTCGCGCAGGGCTCCGGCTCGGTGGTGAACGTGACCTCCGGCGCGCACGCGGGATCGGCGGCGATGGGCGCCTACGGGGCCAGCAAGGGCGGCGTCGCGTCGCTGACGTACTGCTGGGCGGCGGACCTGCTCGGCACCGGCGTGCGGGTCAACGCCGTCTCGCCCAACGCGCACACCCGGATGGCCGATGCGTTCGAGGCGTACCTCGGCGCCGCCGCCCAGGGCCAGAACGTGCACAAGCCCCCGGAGCAGAACGCCCCGGCGGTCGTCTACCTGCTCACCGACGCCGCCGCGGCCGTGCACGGCCAGGTGATCCGCATCGACGGCGACGAGTTGTCGATGATCGCGCACCCCGTCGTGCAGGGCCACGGCGCCCAGGACGCCGACTGGACGGTCGAGAAGGTCGCCGCGGCCTTCGCGGCCGGCACTGTCGGCCCGATCAGCGCGGTAGGCCTGCACCGCGCCGGATAGGACCGCACCGCGCCGGACAGGTTCGCGCGATACGTGAGCAGCTGCCCCGCAACGGGTGGGCCGGACCCGGGACCGGCCGGCCCACCCGTTCGCCCCCGATGCCTACCGGGCGCCGCCGCGCACAGCCCGGCGGAGGCTCAGCAGGGCTCTTCGAGGTTTCCGTCGAGGTAGCCCTCGTAGATCCAGCCCCAGTTGGTGTAGGACCACCAGTTGCCCGTCGACGCGTTGAACCAGCTGCACCACTTGTAGACCACGGTGCCGTACGGCGCGTAGTCGATGACGGCGCACTTGGCCGCCGGACCGTTGTGCACCGCCGCCTTGGGTGACTTGAGCACATGCACCGCGCTCGGGCTGGAGCCACCACCGCTGACGCTCGGACATCCCGCCGCCAGGACAGCCGCTGGAGCCGCTGAGGCCGCCGGCGACTGCACGACCAACCCACCCGACGCGACGAGCAGTGCGGTGACAACCGTCGCTGCCCTTGCCGACGCCCACCTCATGGTGCCTCCCAAGAATCGTTCCGGCGATGCGCCAACCATCCGCGAGGATGGATGGAGAAAGATTGAAGGAACCTTGAATCATCGGCGACACCAGGACGGTCGAGGCGACGTTGGAGTTCCGCCTGCTCGGCACCATCGAGGCACGCAATGACGGCACGCCACTGGACGTCGGTCCCGCGCGCCAGCGCGGTGTCCTGGCGGCACTGCTGGTCGACGTCGGCCGGGTCGTGCCGACCGGCGATCTCGTCGAGCGGGTGTGGGGTCCGGCCCGGCCCCGGCGGGCGCGGCCGACGCTCTACAGCTACCTGTCCCGCCTCCGCGGTGTCCTCGGCGACGGGACGGCGCTGCGCCGCAGCGCCGGCGGCTACCTGCTCGCGGCCGAGCCGGCCGCGGTGGACGTGCACCGGTTCCGGCAGCTGTGCGCCCGCGCCCGCGCCGCACCCGACGAACTGGCCGCGGTCCTGTACGCCGAGGCGCTGGAGCTGTGGCGGGGCACGGCATTCAGCGACCTCGACACGCCGTACTTCAACCTGCAGCGGGAGGCCGCCGACCGGGAACGGCACGCCGCCGAGCTGGACCACGGCGACGTCCTGCTCCGGCTCGGCCGGCACGGTGTCCTGCTGGGCGACCTGTTCGCCCGTGCCGAGGCACACCCGCTCGACGAGCGGGTCGCCGGTCAACTCATGCTCGCCCTGTATCGCGGCGGCCGGGCCGCGGACGCCCTGGCGCGCTACCGGCTGACCCGCGCCCGGCTGCGTGAAGACCTGGGCGGTGAGCCCGGGACGGCGCTGCAGCACCTGCACCAGCGGATGCTCGCCGGTGATCCCGGCCTGGCCGGCAGCGGCGGGGCCGTGCAGGTGCCGCGGCAGCTGCCGGCTCCGCCGGCGGTGTTCGTCGGCCGGCAGCGGGAGCTGGCCGAGGTCGACCGGATCGCCGACACCGGTGCAGCGATGGCGGTCGCGACGATCGGCGGCACCGGCGGGATCGGCAAGACGACCTTCGCCCTGCACTGGGCGCACCGCAACGTCGCGCGGTTTCCGGACGGTCAGCTGTACGTCGACCTGCGTGGCTTCGATCCGGCCGATGATCCGGTGCCCGCCTCCGTTGCCCTGCGCGGCTTCCTGGAAGCGCTCGGCGTCGCGCCGTCCGAGGTGCCGGCGGACCTGGCGAGCCGGTCGGCGCTGTACCGCAGCATCGTCGCCGGCCGCCGGATGCTGGTGCTGCTCGACAACGCCCGCACGTCCGCGCAGGTCGAGCCGCTGCTGCCGGGCAGCGCGGCATGCACGGTCCTGGTCACCGGTCGACGGCAGCTCGCGGGGCTGGTGACGGCGGCCGGCGCCCGGCCGCTGACGCTGGACGCGTTGCCGAGCGCAGAAGGGCGTGAGCTCCTGGTGCACCACGTCGGCCGCGGTCGGGCGGCGCAGGAGCCGGAGGCCGCCGCGGCGCTTGTCGCACACTGCGCGGGCCTTCCACTGGCCACGAGCATCGTCGCGGCGCGGGCCCGGATCCAGTCCGCACTGCCGCTGGCGGCGCTGGCGGAGGAGCTCGACGACCGCTCGGCGCGGCTGGACGCGCTCGATGCCGGCGACCTCAACGCCGATCTCCGGGCGGTGTTCGCCGCGTCATACCGGGCCCTCGATCCGCCGCTGGCCGCCGCATTCGGGCTGCTGGGCGCGGCGCCCGGCCCGGACATCGGGCTGCCCGCCGCGGCCGAGCTGATCGGGCAGCCCGTCGGCCGGACGCGGGCGGCGCTGCGCCGGCTGACCGCCGCATACCTGCTCCAGGAGCACGCTCCCGGCCGGTACCGCATGCACGACCTGGTGCATCTGTACGCCGCCGAGTGCTGCGCCGAGGACCAGCCCGACGGCACCGTCCGGCTCGCCCGCGCGCGACTGGCCGCCTTCTACGCCGACGCCGCCGTTGCCGCCGACCGGTTGGTGGCGCCGCAACGCACCCCGATCGCGGTGAGCCCGGGCGGGCAGGTCGGCCCGTCCGGTGCCGCGGACGCCATGCCCTGGTTCGCGGCCGAGCACCAGGTCCTGCTGGCCATCCACCGGGCGGCCGCCGAGGACGGCCGGCACGCCGAGGTATGGCGGCTCGCATGGGCGCTCGACACGTTCCAGTGGCGGCGGGCCCTGCTCGCTGAGCGGGTCGCCATGCTGGAGGTCGCGCTGCCGGCGACCGGGGCGCTCGGCAACCGCGGTGCCGTCGCGCTCAACCACCGGTTGTTGGGCCGGGCGTATGTGCCGCTCGGCCGGCACGAACCGGCGCTGCACCACCTCCACCTGGCGGCCGCCGGCTACGAGCTGGCCGGTGACCCCGACGGCCAGGCACAGACGCAGCTCAACCTCGCCCTCGCCTGGGAGCACGTCGGCGATGACCGGCAGGCCCTGACCCACGCGGAGGAGAACCTGCGCATCCGGACCACGCTGAGCAACCCCGCGCGTGAGGCCGAGGCGCTCAACGCCGTCGGCTGGTATCACGCCCGGGTGGCTCAGCACGACGCGGCCGACGGGTACTGCCGCCGCGCGCTCGCCCTCTGCCGGGAGCACGGCTTCCTCGAGACGGAGGCGTACACCCGGGACAGCCTGGGCTACATCGCCCGCCACCGGGGGCGGCCCGCGGAGGCACTGCGGCACTACGGCAGGGCGCTGGAGCTGCGTCGGATGCTCGGCGACACCTACCAGGAGGGCGACACGCTGACGCACCTCGGGGAGGTCTACGAGGAGCTGGGCCGGCCCAAGGACGCGGCCGCGGCATGGCGCGCGGCGCTGGCGCTGTACGAGGAGCAGGGCCGCACCCGCGAGGCGGCCGCCCTCAGGCGGCGCGCCTGAGGACGGCCGGACGGGTCGGCTCAGTGCACCAGGCCGATTCCGGTGAAGGTCCGGTCGTACTGCGGGAACGACGTGTTGTCGAACGGCGCGGTGATCCAGGTGCGGACCGAGTCGGCGGCGGTGTCGACCTCGACGAGCCGGACCGGGTTGGTCGTGCCGGAGTGGAACGTCTGCAGGAACGAGTAGATCTTGTTGCCGTGCACGCCCGTGTCGACCCGGTTGCCGGCGACGCCGGTGTGGCCGGAGAACACGAACCGGATGTTCGCATACTGCTTGATCAGGTTGTCGAACAGGTACTGCGGGCTGGTCGCCCCGTATCCGCCGTTGGTCTGCTCGATGTTGCCGTTGCCGTCGATGTAGTCGTGCGTGACGACCGTGACGTTGTGCCGCGGGTTCGCCGCGACGACGTTCCGCGCCCAGGTGACGACCTCGGGCCGGGGCCACAGCTCGAGCGTGATCACCATCCACTGCACGCCGCCCGCCTCGTAGGTCGAGTACGCGTTGTCGACCTTCCCGGCCTCGAACTGCCCACGCACGGCGCCGTACTGCGCGGCGGTGAAGTAGCGGTTGAACACGGTCGTGTCCCGGACCAGCTCCTTGGTGTGTGCGGGGTCGCGGGCCGAGCCGCCGACGCCGGTCGCCTGCGTGTCGTGGTTGCCGATCGCGAGCGCGTACGGGATGCCGGCGGTCTCCAGCGGGCGCATCGCGTCGCGGGCGATCACGTATTGCGAGTGGTCCGGGGTGTCCCAGTTGACGACGTCGCCGGAGTGCGTCACGAACCGCAGGTCCAGCGCCGCGCGGTTGTTCACCAGCCAGGTCGTGCGCTGCCGGAAGCGGGTGTCGGTGGCGTTGAGCACCTCCTGCTGGGTGTCCGGCATGACGGCGAAGCTGAACTTCGTGTCCGTCGTGGCGAACTCCATCCGTGCGTACGCGACGTGGACGTTGCGGTCGCACGCGGCCGTCGACCGGTCGTTGACGAACTGGATGCGCACGACGTGCCGCCCGGCGGCGACCGCCGGCCCGACCGGGTAGGTGCCGTAGCTGGTGGCGCTCACGATGGTGGTGCGCCCGGCGACGGCGCCGTCGACCGTCACCTCGACGGTCGGCCACGCCTCGCAGTAGTCGCCGATGGCGCCGATCTGGACCCGGCCGGAGCCGTCGATCGTGGTGGTGGCGACGCTGCTGTTGCTCCACAGCGACGCGTGGGTCCCCGACGGCGGCACCGGTGTGCCGGTCGCCGTGCGGATCGCCCCGTTGACCACGGTGAACTGGGAGGCGGGCGCCGCCGCCGCGCCCGTGGGCGGCAGCACGGCGGCCGCCACGACGGCGACGGCTGCCAGTCTCATGAACGTCGATCGATGCATGGGCGGAGCGTACGAACCCGCCGAGCGCGGCCCGCGAATCCCGGGTGAACCCCGGGTGGCGGTCCGGCGGCAACCGGCCCACGGCGGAACGGGTACCGTCGCGGGGTGAGCGAGCAACTGGACGCGATCCGCCGGCTGGCCGCCGAGGTGGACACCACCGCGCTGTGCGATGCGGTCAACGACATCCGCGTCATGTCGCCGGCGCTGCGGTGCCGGTCGGCGAACCCGGTGCTGTGCGGGCCGGCGGTCACCGTGCGCTGCCGGGACGACTTCCTCGGCGTGATCCAGGCGCTGGAGCGGGCCGAATCCGGCGACGTGCTGGTGGTCGACGGCGGTGGGCGCGAGACCGCCCTGGCCGGTGAGATCTTCGCCCGGGTGGCGCTGGGCAAGGGACTGACCGGGATCGTCATCGACGGCGGCTACCGGGACCTGCGGTTCGTCGCGACCTGTCAGCTGCCGGTGTACAGCCGGCACGTCACCCCGAAGGCCGGCACCACGACCCGCCCGGCCGCCGCTTCGCAGGCCGTCAGCTGCGGCGGCGTGCCGGTCCACCCGGGTGACATCGTGATCGCCGACCACGACGGCATCGTGGTGCTCGACCCCGCCACGGCCGTCGCGCAGCTCACCGCGGCCAGGGACGTGATGGCCGCCGAGGTGCGCGTGCTGGAGCGGCTGGACCAGGGGGCCGCCCTCGGCGAGCTGCTCAACCTGGCCGAGCACGTCGAGCGGCTGACCCGCGGTGAACCGTCGAAGCTGCGGTTCACCGTCTGACCGGGTGCCTGGCCGCCTGTGACTGGAGCAGCAGGGTCGGCGCCGCGATGAGGCTGATGAAGCCGGCGATGAAGCTGGTCGACAGCCACGGGTCCGTCGGAGCGTCCTCCTCGACCGTCTTGCCGGCGTGCTGGAAGATGTAGGCCGCGGCGATCACCAGCACCACCAGGCTGAGCAGCCCGTGTGATTCCCTACCTTGATCGACTCACCATAGAAGCCGATCGACGCTGAAGCGGCAACGATGTCACGCCGGTCCGACTTCGCATCTGCTGCGAAAAGTCCCGGTTCGTGGTAACGGATCCGGGACCGGAAACGCCCCGATTGCCGGCGCAACGCGCCGACCAGGGGATCCACGGCTCGGCGAGGCCCCGCCCGGCCCACCCGGCGGGGCCTCGCGGGGTGGCGCCATCCGCCGTCCGTCCACCTGATTCCGGACGTCGGGTCGATAGCGGCAAACCGGCCCACACCAGTCGACAGCGGTCGATTGCATTGAGGCATGGGCGTCGATACCTTCGCCGCGTCTCTGGAAGCACGGGGCTCCAGGGTCGACACTCACGGGAGGGCGTCGTGCGCAGACTTGCGCATTCGATTCGACGACATTGCATCCTCGGGGTCGCGGCGATCGTCACCGCTCAACTGCTCGCGGCGCCGGCCCGGGCCGCCGAACCGGTCGACTGGCAGGCCGAGGTCGCGAAGATTCCGAGCGCCACGTACACGCGGGACGCCCGCGCCTCGATCGCCGAGGCCGGCAAGCGGCTGCAGCCGTACCTCATCGACGACCTCGGCCGGAACCGGCTCGCGCCGGTGCTGGCCGACCTCGACACGCGCTACTTCGACGGGGCGCGGTTCAAGGACACCGCGAGCGCCGACGCGGCGTTCGGCAACCTCAAGCACCTCGAGTCCTACCTGAAGGGCCGGGTCAGCGGCGGCGGCAAGCCGACCGGCGACGCGCTCGTCGCCTACGTCGACGGCCTCGTGCTGTCGCTCACCGGCATCCGGCTCCTCGCCGACGCGTCCGTGCAGGACGCGGAGGCGACGATCGGGCCGTTCCGGGCCAGCCCACCACCCGCTCCGGCGCCGCCGGGGCTCGCCGCGGCGTTCGGGGACCTCGACGCGGCGCGGTCGTCGCTGGCCAAGGCCGACGACATGCTGCGCAAGGCCAACCCGGAGCCGGCCACGGTGCACAACGCCCAGGCCTGGGGCTCGGCGTACAACGTGCTGGCCCGGCTGGGCATCACCTACGACGGCGACCACGACGCCGACGGCGTGGTCGACGTGGTGGAACTGCGGTTCGGCGCGAGCCCGCTGCTGGTCGACTCCGACGGGGACGGCCTCACCGACAAGTTCGAGATCTACCAGCTGAGCGGCTGGACCAAGACGAACTCCGTCGACAGCGACGGCGACGGGATCGGCGACGGCGCCGAGGACGTCGACGGCGACGGGCTGAGCAACCTGCGGGAGCAGGAGCTGGGCACCGCGCCGACGGAGGCCGACACCGACCACGACGGCGTCAGCGACGGCGCCGAGGTCAGCCGGGGCACCAACCCGCTCGTCCCCGACCCGCGCGAGCAGCCGCCGCTGGGCGGCGGCGCGCCACCGATCGTGCCGGCGCCGAACCTGGACGACACCGACGGCGACGGCCTCATCGACATCGCCGAGGCGGAGGAGGAGACCGACCCGAACAACGTCGACACCGACGGCGACGGGCTCTCCGACGGTGCCGAGGTCAACGAATGGTCGATCAACCCGCTCAACCAGGACAGCGACGGCGACGGCCTCCGCGACGACTACGAGTCGGTCCACGTCGAGGACCAGGGCCTCGACCCCGGCCGCCCGGACGAGCAGATCAGCAAGTGGACGTACGTCACCGACTTCCTGCTCGGGATGTTCGCCGGCGACTTCGCGCCGCGTGACTCGATGGCGTGGCTGGCCGGCAACCTGTGCTCCGGCGGGCTCAGCGCGATCCCGGTGGTGGGCTGGATCCTCGGTGGCCTGGCCGACCTGCGGGACACGATCGCCGGGCTCATCCACGGCGACTGGGTCAGCGCGGGGCTGAGCATCCTCGGCGTGGTGCCCTACGTCGGCGACGCGATCGCGATCCCCGGCAAGGCGGCCCGGTTCGTCCTGAAGTTCACGCACCGCATCGACGCGGTGCTCAGGTTCGTCGCGCGGTACGACAAGATCCCGGACTTCGTCAAGGAGACGGCGCTCCAGCTCATCCTGGGTGCCGACTGGGACGCGCTGGTCGGCGAGTCGGTGGGGCCCAGCCTCAACGCCAGCCGGTTCAGCAAGGCCGGGCTGGTCCGGCTGGCGCGGGGCGACCGCACCGACATCCGCCGGATCGCGCGGGCGATGTACGACCCGAACCACGTCCCGGGCGCGCGGGTGCCGTTCCAGTACAGCGGCGCGCGGGCCGAGGACTACCTGCACGACAACCTGCTCAGCGGCACGCGGCACCGGCAGTTCGAGGTCGACACGACCGGGTACCCGACGCCGCGCTCGCGGTCGCGGAAGGCCGACGTGGCGGTCGAGGACCCGCCGGGCGAGTTCACCCTCCACGAGGTGAAGGCGGGTGTGTCGAACTACGGCTCCGAGGTCACCCAGTGCCAGAAGGACGCCTGGATGCTGACCCCGGCCGGTCGTGCCGTGCACGGCAAGAACATCCGCGCAGTACATTGGCACTTCATGCCGCACGGCGCCTACAACAGCCTGGGCCCGTCGGAGGACCTGCTGAAGTGCCTGATCGACAACAAGATCCCCTTTACGATCCACACGCCGGACGTGTAACGAACGGAGGTCGGGCCGGGGTTGTGCGCGACCCCGGCCCGCTGGACACATGGGCACATCCCTTGCGGTGATCAAGCTGAACGAGCGGGGCGAGCCGGAGGCGGGCCTCGACCTGCCGGCCGGCGCGGTGGCCGGCGCGCTCGCCCCGCTGTTCGGCGATGCTCCGGACCTGACCGCGCCGATCGCGCCGGACGACTGCGCCGAGCTGTTCCACGACGGCGCGCGGCTCGGATCGCAGTGGTTCCTCTACGGCGGCCCGGCCGGCGTGCAGCGCGTCGCCGTCTCGGTGTGGGACAGCGACAGCGCCGGTCCGGGGGCCGACTTCCGCGCCGACTGCGCGCCGGTCCTGGAGGTGCTGCGGGATCTGGCGCGGACCGCCGGCGCCAGGGTGTTCCTCGACGGCGGTGACGTCACCGACGCGCCCCTGGACCGGGTCCTGGACCTGCTGGCCCCGGGCGGGCCCGCGAGGAAGCGGCGCAAACCCGACCACAGGGCCGCGGACGAGGCGGCCGAGCGGTACCTGCGCGAATACCTGTCGGCGGCCGGACCGCGCCTGGCGTGGCTGCGTGACCAGGCCGGTGGCCCGCTCGACTTCAGCCGCGACAGCCTCGTGCCGCTGTGGCAATGGGCGGTGACCCGCTTCCGGCCGCGCCCGGCCGACGCGCCCGCCGACTTCGTCGTGGCCGACGCCCGGAACCGCTACAGCGTCCCGCGCGACGCGGACCTGCCGATGTGGTTCGGGCGCACCGCGTTGCAGGCCCCCGCGCACTGGGACGACGAGTCCCTCGCGATCATCGACGCGCTGGTGTACTACCTCGCCGAGTGCCTGCTCCGGGCGGTGCCGGCGAGCCACTGGGAGGTGGGTCACGGCCCCTCGCGGAGCTGGGTCAACGAGTATCAGCCGGTGTTGAGCGGCTTCCGGCACGCGGGGATGTCGCTGCCGATCGAGCTGATCGGGCGGGTGCTCATCCTGATGTCGCCGGTCTACCGCACGTTCCGGCCCGACCTGCCCGACAACGGCGAACGGGTCACCCCGGAGGACCTCCGCGACTGCTTCGACACGATCATGAGCTTCCGGGAAGCCTGAGGCTCACGTCCGCACGGGCTTGGACAGGCCGTCGAGGAACAGGGACGTGCAGTCCTCCGCGAGGCGGGTGATCGGATACGCCGCGGTCGGCTTGAACCAGCGCACCGACAGCCACACGGCGTCACGCATCAGCCGGTAGAGGATCTTCGGGTCCAGGTCGTCGCGGATGACGCCCTCGGCGATGCCTGCCTCGATGACCGACAGCCAGGTCTGCTGGACCTCCTTGCCGGCGGTGCGCAGGTATCCGAACCGTTCGATCTGGGTCAGGTAGTTGACGTCGTTCTGGTAGATCTCGGTGGCGTGCGGGTGCGCCTCGACGACCTCGAGCGAGGCGACGATCAGGTCGTGCAGGCGGGTCCGCGGGTGGCTCTCGCCGTCCAGCACCCGCTTGTAGCGGGTCCGCAGGTCTTCCAGGTAGGAGGTCACGATCTCGTCGACCATGGCTTCCTTGGACTCGAAGTGGTGATACAGGCTGCCGGACAGGATTCCGGCCTCGTCGGCGATCTCACGCACGGTCGTCGCCGACACGCCCTTGCGGGCGAACAACGCCGCAGCGCTGGCGAGAATCCGTTCGCGTCGATCCCCAGGCTCTCGCGCCATCCCGCTCTTCCTCACCGGTGTCGTAATGCAGCCTCGTCTATCCCGTTCGCACCAGGAGTGTACGTGGACCGCGGCCGTGAAATACGGCTCAGAAGCGAGTGTAGCGTAATCAAGCAAGCGCTTGGTACGTTCACCGGGCAAGGTCTGGCCTGCGCGGTGAAGAAGGCGGCGATGGCGAACAAGCAGATGACCGAAGACGAGGTCGTGGCACAGCTGCGCTCGGGTATGACGATCGGGATCGGCGGCTGGGGCTCCAGACGCAAGCCGATGTCCCTGGTGCGCGCGATCCTGCGCTCCGACCTCACCGACCTGACCATCGTCAGCTACGGCGGGCCCGACGTCGGGCTGCTGCTGGCCGCCAAGAAGGTCCGCCACCTGGTGTACGGGTTCGTCTCCCTGGACACGATCCCGCTCGAACCGCACTTCCGGGCCGCCCGCCAGTCCGGTGCGGTGGAGGTGACCGAATACGACGAGGGTATGCTGCGCTGGGCGCTGTACGCCGCCGCCTGCCGGCTGCCGTTCATGCCCAGCCGGGCCGGCCTGGGCTCGGACGTGCTGAAGGTCAACCCGGGCCTGCGGACCGTCGCCTCGCCCTACGGCGACGAGGAGCTCGTCGCGATCCCGGCGCTGCGCCTGGACGCGGCCCTGGTCCACCTCAACCGGGCCGACGTGCACGGCAACGCCCAGTACCTCGGGCCCGACCCGTACTTCGACGACCTGTTCTGCACCGCCGCCGACAAGGCCTACGTGTCGTGCGAACAGATCCTCGACACCGCGGAGCTGACCAGGACCGCGCCGGTGCAGTCGCTGCTGCTGCAGCGGTGGATGGTGCACGGCGTGGTCGAGGCGCCCGGCGGCGCGCACTTCACCTCCTGCGACCCCGACTACGGTCGGGACGAGGCGTTCCAGCGCGAATACGTCACCGCCGCCGCCGACCCGCAGACGTGGGCCGCGTTCTACGACCGCTACCTGGGAGTGCCGGCATGAGCTCTGATGTGACCCGGGCAGAGGTCTGTGTCGTGGCCTGCGCCGAGGTGTGGCGCGGCGACGGGGAGATCCTCGCCAGCCCGATCGGCGTGGTGCCGAGCATCGCGGCCCGCCTGGCCCGTGCCACGTTCGCCCCGGACCTGCTGCTGTCCGACGGTGAGGCATACCTGACCCAGGGCACCTGGGCGATCGGCGGCACGCCACCGGTCATCGAGGGCTGGATCCCGTTCCGGGCCGTGTTCGACCTGCTGTACACCGGCCGCCGGCACGTCATGATGGGCCCCAGCCAGATCGACCGCTACGGCAACGCCAACATCTCCGCGATCGGCGAGTTCGCCCGGCCGACCCGGGCGCTGCTCGGCGTGCGGGGCGCGCCCGGCAACACCGTCAACCACCCCACCAGCTACTGGGTGCCACGGCACGGGCACCGCTCGTTCGTCGCCGCGGTGGACATGGTCAGCGGCGTCGGCTACGACCGGGCCGCCGCGAATCCCGCCGCCGGCCGGTACCACGAGATCCGCCGGGTGGTCAGCAACCTCGGCGTATTCGACTTCGGCACCGAGGACCACCGGATGCGCCTGGTCTCCATGCATCCCGGGGTCACCGTCGACGAGATCCGCACCGCCACCGGCTTCGACCTCGCCATCCCGGACGACGTGCCGTACACCCGACTGCCCGACGAAGAGGAACTCGCGCTGATCCGCGAGGTCATCGACCCCCGGTCGGTGCGCTCCCGCGAGGTCGAGACGTGAGCTCGCTGCGGACGCCGATCTGCGACCTGTTCGGCATCCGCCACCCGATCGTGCAGACCGGCATGGGCTGGGTGTCCGACGCCCGGCTCACCGCCGCTACCGCCAACGCCGGCGGCCTCGGCATCCTGGCCAGCGCGACCCTGTCCTACGAGGAACTCGTCACCGCGATCAGCGACGTGCGGAAGCTGACCGACGCGCCGTTCGGGGTCAACCTGCGCGCCGACGCACCGGACGCCGCCAAGCGCGCGGATCTCCTCATCCGGGAAGGGGTGCGGGTGGCATCGTTCGCCCTCGCGCCGAAGCCCGAGCTGATCGAGCGGCTCAAGGCCGCCGGGGTGGTGGTCGTGCCGTCCGTCGGCGCGCGCCGCCACGCGGAGAAGGTCGCGGCCTGGGGCGTGGACGCGGTCGTCGTGCAGGGCGGCGAGGGCGGCGGGCACACCGGCCAGGTCCCCACCACGCTGCTGCTGCCGCAGGTCGTCGACGCCGTCGACATCCCCGTCATCGCGGCGGGCGGCTTCTTCGACGGGCGCGGCCTGGTCGCCGCCCTCGCCTACGGCGCCGCCGGGATCGCGATGGGCACCCGGTTCCTGCTCACCAGCGACAGCCCGGTGTCCGAATCCGTGCGGCAGCGGTACCTGGACGCCACCCTCACCGACACCGTGGTCACCACCGCGCTGGACGGCGTCCCGCAGCGGGTCCTGCGCACCCCGTTCGTCGACGGGCTCGGCGAGACCGGCGCGCTGCGGCGGCTGCCGCGGGCCGTGCGCAGCGCGCGGGCGCTGCGGAGGATGACCGGCCGGTCGTGGCTGTCGATGCTGCGCGAGGGCCGGGCCATGCGCGGCAGCCACGAGCTGCGGCTGAGCCAGCTGGTCCTGGCTGCGAACACGCCGATGCTGATCCGCGCGGCCATGGTCGACGGCCGCGCCGACGCCGGCGTGATGGCCACCGGGCAGGTCGCCGGCCTCATCGACGACGTGCCCAGCTGCGCCGAGCTGATCGACCGCATCATGGCCGAGGCCGCGGACACCCTGAAACGGCTCGCCTGATGCCCGCCTACGCGATCGAGGACGTCATCCCGGTCGTGCACCCGTCCGCGTACGTGCACCCGACCGCGGTGCTCATCGGCGACGTCCACGTCGGCCCCGGCTGCTATGTCGGGCCCCTGGCGAGCCTGCGCGGCGACTTCGGCCGGATCGTCCTCTCGCAGGGGTCCAACGTGCAGGACTCGTGCGTGCTGCACACGTTTCCCGGCACGACCCTGACGCTCGGCCCGGACGGGCACGTCGGGCACGGCGCGGTCCTGCACGGCTGCCGGGTCGGCGCGGGCGCCCTCATCGGCATCAACGCGGTCGTCCTGGACGGCGCGGTCGTCGGCGACTACGCGTTCGTCGGCGCGCACTCCCTCGTCAGGGCCGAGTTCGAGGTGCCGCCGAGGACCCTCGCGGCCGGCGTGCCGGCCCGGGTCGTGCGGGACCTGACGGACGTCGAGCTGGCCTGGAAGGCGCACGGGACCGGGGTGTACCAGGCCCTCGCGGTGCGCAGCCGCGACTCGCTGCGCCCGGTGCAGCCACTGCCGGCCGAGGAGCCGGACCGGCCGCGGCTGTCGACGTCGGCTGCGACCGCCGTGCCGATCGACCAGGCCCGGCGCGCCTCTGGTGCACCAAGCAAGCGCTTGGTAGAGTCATGACCATGCCGAACTCGCCGACCGCTCCGAAGAGGACCCAGGGGCACGGGCTGCTCGCCGGCCGCACCGTGCTGGTGACCGCCGCCGCGGGCACCGGCATCGGGTTCGCCACCGCCGAACGGTGCGTCGAGGAAGGCGCGACCGTCGTCATCTCCGACCGGCACGAACGCCGCCTCGCCGAGGCCGCCGACCGGCTCGGCGTCCTCGGGGTGCCGTGCGACGTCACCGACCAGGCGCAGGTCGAGCACCTGTTCGCCACCGCGGTGGCGCACCTCGGCGGCGGCCTGGACGTCCTCGTCAACAACGCCGGGCTCGGCGGCACGGCGGCGGTCGTGGACATGACCGACGAGCAGTGGGGCAGCGTCCTGGACGTCACGCTCACCGGCACCTTCCGCTGCACCAGGGCGGCGCTGCGGCACATGATCCCGCGCGGCACCGGCGTCATCGTCAACAACGCCTCAGTCATCGGCTGGCGGGCCCAGGAGGGCCAGGCGCACTACGCGGCGGCGAAGGCCGGCGTCATGGCGCTCACCCGCTGCTCCGCCCTCGAGGCGGCGCACGCCGGGGTGCGGGTCAACGCCGTCGCGCCCAGCCTCGCGATGCATCCACACCTGGCGAAGGTCACCACCGACGAACTCCTGGCCGAGCTGTCCACCCGGGAGGCGTTCGGGCGGCCGGCCGAGCCGTGGGAGGTCGCCAACGTGATCGTGTTCCTGGCCAGCGAATACAGCTCGTACATGACCGGCGAGGTCGTCTCGGTCAGCAGTCAGCACCCCTAGGAGCCCGGCATGGTCGACGACAGTGCCGTCGGGGCGATCGGCGAGCCGTTCACCCTCGACGTCGAACGCGGCAAGATCCGCGAGTTCGCCCGGGCGACCGGCTCGGCGAACCCCGCATATTTCCAGGACGATCCGGTGATCCCGCCGACGTTCCTCACCACCGCCTTCTTCTGGCAGACCGGCGACTCGGATCCCTGGCAGGCGGTCGCGATGGACCAGCGCAAGGGCCTGCACGCCGAGCAGGAGTTCGTGTTCCACGGCCCGCCACCGCGCGCCGGCGACCGGCTCACCGGGCAGTCCCGGATCGAGTCCGTCACCCGCAAGGAGGGCCGCAGCGGCATCCTCACGTTCGCCGTGATGGTCACCGAGTTCCACGACGAGGCCGGCCGGCACGTCGCCACCGCCCGCCTGACGGGGGTCGAGACAGCATGACCACCTTCGGTCCGCTGACCAGGACGGACCTGGTGCGCTACCAGGGCGCGTCCGGAGACTTCAACCCGATCCACCACGACGAGCCGTTCGCCCTGGCCGCCGGCATGCCCGCTCCGCTGTCGCTGGGCATGCTGCAGGCGGGGTTCCTGGCGACCTGGGCCACCGACCGGTTCGGCGCCGAGGCGATCCGCTCGTTCCGGGTCCGCTTCGCCGCCCAGGTCTTCCCCGGCGACACCGTCACCTGCGACGGCACCGTCGTGCGGCAGGACGCCGAAAGCCTCGACGTCGAGATGACGTGCACCACCCAGGACGGCACGGTCGCCGTGTACGGCTGGGCCACCTTCGCTTTGGAGACACCATGATCGAGTCGACAGTGGACGACCTGGGCGTGGCCGAGATCGTCATGGCCAACCCGCCGGTGAACGCGCTGCCGGTGGCCGGCTGGTTCGCCCTCGCCGCCGCCCTCGACGCGGCCGGCACCGACCCCGCGGTCCGCGCCGTGGTGCTGCGTGCCGAAGGGCGCGGCTTCAACGCCGGCGTCGACATCAAGGAACTGCAGGCCGCGACGAGTCACGCCGCTCTCGTCGGGGTCAACCGGGGCTGCGCGGCAGCGTTCAGTGCCGTCTACGACTGCCCCGTCCCCGTCATCGCCGCCGTGCACGGCTTCTGCCTCGGCGGCGGCATCGGCCTGGTCGGCAACGCCGATGTCATCGTCGCCTCCGACGACGCCACGTTCGGGCTGCCCGAGGTCGACCGGGGCGCCCTGGGCGCGGCCACCCACCTGTCCCGGCTGGTGCCGCAGCACAAGATGCGGGCGATGATGTACACCTCGGCCACCGCCACCGCCGCCGAACTGCACGCGTTCGGCTCGGTCCTCACCGTCGTGCCCCGCGCCGACCTGCGGGCGGCGGCCTTCGCCGTCGCCCACGACATCGCCGGCAAGGACCCGCAGGTCATCCGCGCGGCGAAGGAGTCGCTCAACGGCATCGACCCGTGGGACCCGAAACGCAGCTACCGCTACGAGCAGGGCTTCACCTTCGAGCTCAACCTCACTGGCGTCGCCGACAAAGTCCGGGACGAGTTCGGCCAATGATCTCCCTCACCGACACTCCCGAGGAGGCCGAGTTCCGGGCCGAGGCCAGGGACTGGCTGCGGGCCAACGTGCCCGGGCCGCTGCCCTCCGGCGACACCCGCGACGGCTTCGCCGCGCACCTGCACTGGGAACGTGCCCTGTTCGACGCCGGCTGGGCGGTCGTGTCCTGGCCGCGCCGGTACGGCGGCCGCGACGCCTCCCTGTGGCAGTGGCTCATCTTCGAGGAGGAGTACTACGCCGCCGGGGCGCCGCAACGGGTCACCCAGAACGGCATCTTCCTGCTCGCCCCGACGCTGTTCGAGTTCGGCACGGCCGAGCAGCAGGACACGCTGCTGCCGCGGATGGCCGCCGCCCAGGATCTGTGGTGCCAGGGCTGGTCCGAGCCCGGCGCCGGCAGCGACCTCGCCGCCATCACCAGCCGCGCGGAGGCCGTTGACGGGGGCTGGCGGCTCAACGGACAGAAGACCTGGACCACCCGCGGTGCGTTCAGCACCCACCTGTTCGGGCTGTTCCGCACCGACCCGGCCGCCGCCCGCCACCGCGGCCTCACCTACTTCCTCGTGCCGCTGGACGCCGACGGGGTCACGGTCCGCGGCTTCGGCCGCCTCGACGGCGACGAAGGCTTCGCCGAGGTGTTCTTCGACAACGTCCACGTGCCCGCCGACGCGGTCCTGGGCGACCCCGGGAACGGCTGGAAGGTGGCGATGTCGACCACCGGCTCCGAACGGGGCCTCACGCTGCGCTCCCCGGGCCGGTTCCTGCACACCGCGCAGCGGCTCGTCGCGCTCGCCGCCGCGCAGGGCGACCGGCTGCGGCCCGCGGTGCGGGAGCGGGTCACCCGGGCCTGGCTCAACGCCCGCGCGTATCAGCTGTTCACCCTCAACCAGGTCACCGACCTCGTCGAAGGCCGGGCCCCCGGCGCGCGGTCCAGCCTCAACAAGCTGTTCTGGTCGCGGCTGGACATCGAGCTGCACGAGATCGCCCTGGAGCTGCTCGGCGGCGAGGCCGTCCTCGACTCGCCGTGGACCCGTGGGTTCCAGTTCTCCCTCGCCGGGCCGATCTACGCCGGCACCAACGAGATCCAGCGCAACATCGTCGCCGAGCGCGTCCTCGGCCTGCCCCGAGCGTGAAGGAGTCACCGTGCGGTTCGCGTTGACCGAGGACCAGGTCGCCCTGCGCGACGCGGTCACGGCACCCCTCGCGGCGGGGGACTGGGAGGCCCTCGCCGGGATCGGGGTCTTCGCCGCCATGACCGACCTCGGCCTGGACGAGACCGACCTGGTGCCGGTCATCGAGGAGGTCGGCCACGCCGCCGTCGCGCTGCCGGTGACCGCGACCGCGTTCGTCGCCGCGCCGCTGCTGATGGCGCTCGGCGACGACCGGGCCGCGGCGGGGCTGCTGAGGGTCGCCGTCGCCGGGCCGGGCGGGCTGGCGCCGTTCGGTGGCCAGGCCGACCTGGTGCTGCACCTCGACGGCGGCGTCGCCCGCACCGGCGGCCCCCGGACCGCGGCGTCCACCGTGGACACCAGCCTCGACGCGGTCGTCTCCACACCCGCCGGCGTGTTGACCGACGACCCCGCGATCGTCGGGGCGGCCGTCGCCCGCGCCGCCCTCGGGCACGCCGCCGAGCTGGTCGGGCTCGGCCGGCGGATGCTGGAGCTGACCGTCGGCTACGTCAAGCAACGGCACCAGTTCGGCGCGCCCGTCGGCAGCTTCCAGGCCGTCAAGCACCAGCTCGCCGACGCCTACCTCGGCCTCGAGTTCGCCCGGCCCGCCGTCCTCGCCGCCGCCTGGGCGCTGCGGGAGGGCGCGGGCGCGCGCGAAGCCGTCGACGGTGCCGTGGTGCTCGCCGCCGACGCCGCGCACGCCGCGAGCCGCGCCGCGATCCAGTGCCACGGCGCGATCGGCTACACCGTCGAATACGAGCTGCACCGCTACGCCAAACGGGCCTGGGCCCTCGCCGCCCTCGCCACCCCCGGCGACCGGCTCGACGCGCTCGCCACCACGATCGGCCTTCCGAAGGAGCTTTGATGACCGACGAGGACGTCGTTCGCTACCGCACCGAGGGGCCGGTGGCGATCGTGACGATGCACCGCCCCCAGTACGGCAACGCGCAGAACTCGGCGATGACCTATGCGCTCGACGACGCGCTGTACCGTGCCGCCGACGACGACGAGGTGAAGGTCATCGTGCTCACGGGGGAGGGGAAGCACTTCTCCGCCGGGCACGACATCGGCACCCCCGGCCGGGACGTCGACACCACGTTTCCGCGCCGCGCCGGGCTCTGGTGGGACCACGTCGGCAAACCCGGCGCGGAGAGCCGTTTCGCCCGCGAGTCCGAGGTGTACCTGGGCATGTGCCGGCGCTGGCGGGAGCTGCCGAAGCCGACCATCGCCGCGGTCCAGGGCGCCTGCATCGCGGGTGGGCTGATGCTCGCCTGGTGCTGCGACCTCATCGTCGCCGCCGACGACGCGTTCTTCGCCGACCCCGTCGTGAGGATGGGCATCCCCGGCGTCGAGTACTTCGCCCACCCGTGGGTGATGGGCCCCCGCCACGCGAAGGAGTTCCTGTTCCTCGGCGAGCGCGTCCACGCCGAGCGGGCCCTGCAGCTCGGCATGGTCAACCGGGTCGTGCCCCGGGCCGACCTGGAGTCGGCCACGATGGACATCGCCGGGCGGATCGCGCAGATGCCCCGGCTCGGCCTTGCCCTGACGAAGAAGGCCGTCAACCAGGCCGAGGACCTGATGGGGCTGCGCGCCGGGATGGACTCGGTGTTCGGGCTGCACCACGTCGCGCACGCGCACAACGCCGAAGTGGGCCAGGACTCCCTCGCCGGGCACGACGCCAGGTCCATGCGCGACGGCGGCCGCTGATGCCGCACCGGTACGACGGCCGCGTCGCCCTCGTCACCGGTGCCGCCTCCGGCATCGGCCGGGCCACCGCGGCCCGCCTGCGCGACGAAGGCGCCCGGGTCGTCGGCCTCGACATCGCGCCCGTGTCGCTCGACGGCGCACCCGGCATCCTCGGCATCCGCTGCGACCTGCGCGACGAGGAGCAGGTCGCGGCCGCCGTCGCGGACGCCGTGGAGTGGGGTGGCCGGCTCGACCTCCTGGCCAACGTCGCCGGGGTCGCCGCCTCCGCGCACACCACCGACGTCACCCTCGCCGAGTGGGACCGGATCCTCGCGATCAACCTCACCGGCACGTTCCTCGCCTGCCGGGCCGCCCTGCCGCACCTGGTCGCCACCCGGGGCGCCGTGGTCAACGTGGCCTCCCTGGCGGGGGTGCGCGGCTGGCGGTACAGCGCCGCGTACTCCGCCGCGAAGGCCGGGGTCGTCGGGCTCACCCGGTCCCTGGCCGTGGAGTACGCGCCCGACGGGGTGCGGGTCGCCTGCGTCTGCCCCGGATCCGTGGACACGCCGCTGAAACGCGACCTGGTGCCCGCACCGGATCAGGACCCGCGGCTGGCCGGGCACGCCCGGGCGCTGCTCGACCCGCCGGTCGCCGACCCGGCCGAGGTCGCCGCCGCCATCGCCTACCTCGGCTCCGCGGAGGCGCGTTTCGCCACCGGCGCCGTGCTGCGGCTCGACGGGGGCGCCGGTGTCTGAGCACCGACCGGGCACCGGCGCGCCGGTTCCGGAGTACCCGCCGGACGTCGTCGCCGCTCATTACGCCGCCGGCGACTGGACCACCGACACGATCGCCGCCATGGTCGCCCGCAACGACCCGGCCCGGGTCGCGTTCATCGCCCCCGAGGGCACCTTCACCTGGGGCGACTACGACACCCTCGCCGCCCGCCTCGCCGCGTCCTATGTGGACGCGGGGTTCGCGCCCGGGGACCGGCTCGCCGTCCTGCTCACCGGCGGCGCGCTCACCCACGTCGCGTACCTCGCCGCGCAGAAGGCCGGACTGGTCACCGTCGGCATCGGACCCCGGGCCGGCGACGCCGAGATCCGCCACCTCCTGGCCAAGACGGGTGCGGTGGGCCTCGCCACCCGGTCGTCGCACCGGGGGCGGCCCGGTGCCGAGATCGCCGCCAGCTGCGGTGCGCCCAGACATGTCGTGCTCGACCTGGCCGGGCTGCCGGCCGGTCGGTTCGAAGGCCCCGGGCTCGGCGCCGACGACCTGTTCTTCGTCAACTCCACGTCCGGCACCACCGGGCTGCCGAAGTGCGTCCGGCAGACGATGAACAGCCGCAAGTACTTCGGCCCGCTCGCCCACGCCGCCGGCCGGTTCGGCCCGGACGAGGTCTTCGCCAGCGTGCTACCCGCCCCGTACGGCTTCGGCCTGTGGAGCGCCCACGTCGTGCCCGCCATGTACGGCTACCCGACCGTCCTCACCGCCGAGTTCGACCCGGCCGAGACACTGCGGCTCATCGAGCGGCACCGGGTCACCGTCCTGTGCGCGGTCACCGCCCAGTTCATCATGCTGCTCAACGACCCGGCGTTCGCGACCACGGACCTGTCGTCGCTGCGGGTCATGTTCACCGGCGGGGAGCGGGTCCCGTTCGCCCGGGCCCGCGAGTTCGAGGAACGCACCGGCTGCGCCGTCCTGCAGTTCTACGGCTCCAACGAGGCCGGCCCGCTGTCGGTGACCACCGTCGACGACCCGCAGACGGCCCGGCTCACCACCGCCGGCCGCCCGGTCCCCGGCGCCCGCCTGCGCCTCCTGGCCGACGGCGCCGACCTTCCCGGCGGCCCGGGCCAGGTGGCGGCGACCGGGCCCGGCTGCACCTCCGGCTACCTCGACGACGACGCCGCGAACGCCGCCCTGTTCCGCCCCGACGGGTGGCTGCTCACCGGCGACGTGGCCACCGTCGACGCCGACGGCTACCTGGCCGTCACCGGACGGATCGCGGACTTCATCATCCGCGGCGGGCACAACGTCAGCGCCCTCGTCGTCGAGGAGGCGGTCGGCGGGCACCCCGAGGTCACGCAGGCCGCGGTGGTCGCCGTGCCCGACCCGGTCCTCGGCGAACGCGTCTGCGCCTACGTCGTCACCCGCTCGCCGCTCACCCTCGACGCGCTGCGCGTCCACCTCGACGCGACCGGTGTGTCGAAGCAGAACTGGCCCGAGTACCTGGTCGAGGTGCCGGCGCTGCCCATCGGCACCGGCGGCAAGGTGGACAAGGCAAGCCTGCGCGCGGACGCCGCCCGCCGGTACCCTGCCGGACCCATGATCAACAGGTGAGCCGGGGAGTGGCATGATGAGCTGATGTGGCCGTCGCGCCGGGGTGCCTGACGTGACCCCGCCCAGGACCCACCCGGGTCCGCTGCTCGGCCGGGACGTCGAGCAGCGGCAGGTCGCCGAGCTGCTGGCGGCGGCCCGCGACGGTCGCGGGGCGGCGCTGCTCATCACCGGCGACGCGGGCATCGGCAAGACCGCCCTGCTCGAGGCGGCGACGGCGGCCCGGGCCGGGTTCCGGGTGCTGCGGGTGCACGGGTACGAGGCCGAGTCCACCATGCCGTTCGCCGCGGTCCATCGCCTGATGATCGCGCTGCGCGGACACGTCGGGTCCCTGCCGCCCCGGCAACAGCGGGCGTTGCGGGTCGCCACCGGCGCGGAGGACGGCCCGCCGCCGGACCGGTTCCTCGTCGGGCTCGGCGTCCTCGGGCTGCTGGCGGCGGCCGGGGCGGCGGCACCCGTCGTCTGCGCCGTCGATGACGCCCACCTGCTCGACGCCGAGTCGGTGGACGCGCTGGCGCTGGTGGCCCGGCGCCTGGAGGCCGAGCCGGTCGTGGTGGCCTTCGCGGCCCGCGACGAACCCGGCCTGGCCGGCCGGCTGGACGGGGTCCCGGTGCTGCGGCTGTCCGGCCTGCCCGCCGAAGCCGCCGCCCGGCTGCTCGCGTCGGCACTGGGTGGGCCGATCGATCCGGTGGCCGCCGCCCGGATCGCCGCCGCGACCGGCGGGAACCCGCTGGCGCTGGTCGACCTGGCCACCGACCTGAGCGTGCGGGAGCTGACCGAGACCAGCGTCTTCGACGAGCCCGTCCCGGTCGGGCGCCGGCTGGAGGCGTTCTACCTGCGCCAGGTCCGCCGCGCGCCGTCCGACCTGCAACGCTGGCTGCTGCTCGCCGCCGTCGACTCCACCGGCAACCTGGCGCTGGTCCGGGCCGCGGCGGCCCGGCTCGGGCTCGCCGGGGTTGCCGGGGACGAACCGGACCTGGCCGGGCTGGTGGAGATCGAGCCGGCCCTGCGGTTCCGGCACCCGCTGATGCGCTCGGCCACCTACGCCGGCGCCGCCGGCCCCGACCGGCGCCGGACCCATCAGGCGCTGTCGGCCGCCGCCGATGGGTCCGGGCTGGTCGAGATCGCGGCCTGGCACGCCGCGAAGGCCGTCATCGGGGTGGACGCCGGCGTGGCCGACCGCCTCGAGGCGGTGGCCAACCGGGCCGGGCAGCGCGGCGGGTTCCGGTCCCGGGCCAGCCTGCTGACGCAGGCGGCCGGGCTGACGCCGCCGGGGCCGGTCAAGGACGGCCGGCTGGTCATGGCGGCGGAAGCGGCGCTGGCGGCCGGCGCCGCCGGCCTCGCCGAGCAGCTGATGGGTGAGGTGACCGATGCGGCGCTGGACCCGGCCGCCCGTGGCCGGCTGATCACGGTCCGGGTCAACCACGCGTTCTTCACCGCCGATCCCGCCGTCCTCCGGAGCCCGGCGGAAATGCTGGCCGCTGCCGACGCATTCCACGGGCGCGACCCGGCGGCGGAGCAGCACGCGCTGATCAAGGCGTTCGGGCACACCGTGACCGTCGACCGGCTCGGGTCGTCGGTGCCGCTGGCCGAGCTCGGCCGCCGCATGACGGCCGGCGCCGCGCTGGACGACGGCGTGGCCGCCACGATCCTGCGGGCACTGGGCGCGTACGTGCTGCGCCCCTACCGGGAGGCGGTGCCCGCGATGCGTGCCGCGCTCGGGTCCATCGACCGGCTCGGCCCGGCCGAACTGCTGCGGTTCGGCCCGGTCGGGGTGGCCGTCGCGGCGGCGCTGTGGGACGAGACGGCGATGCGGCGGTGCCTGGAGCGGACCGAGGCGGCCGCCCGCGACCTGGGCTCGGTCTACCTGCTCGACGCCATCCTGTGGCTGCGGTCACTGGCCGCGCTGCGCACCGAGACGCCGAGGGTCGCGCAACGCCACGCCGATCAGGCGCGGGCACTGCGCCGGGCGATGGGCTACGAGACCGCCAGCAGCCTGAACGTCGCGCTGCTCGCGTGGTCCGGCCACCCGCGCCGGCAGGTCGAAGCGATCATCGATCGGGCCCGCGAGACCGGTTTCGGCGCGGTCTTCGCCTCCGGCGACGGGGGCCTGGCGGTGCAGGACCTCGCCGCCGGGCAGTACGGTGCCGCGTACGCACGGCTCAAGCCCCTCGTCGACGAGCCGTTTCTGCAGGCGACCCCGCTGGACTACCCGGACTTCGTCGAAGCGGCGGCCAGAGCCGGCCACCTCGCCGAGGCGGAAGCGTGCACGGCGGGACTCGAGGCGATCGCCGCGGCGGCCGGCTCGGCCTGGGCGCGCGGCGCGGCGCACCGCTGCCGGGCCCTGGTGTCCAGCGACGATCACGCCGAGGCGCATTACACCGCCGCGATCGCGGCGTACGCCCCGACCTTCCTGGCGATCGACCTCGGCCGGGCCAACCTGCTCTACGGCGAGTGGCTGCGCCGGATGCGGCGGCGCCGGGACGCCCGTGAACCGTTACGGCGCGCGCTGGAGATCTTCGACGACGGTGACGCGCCCGCGTTCGCCCAGCGCGCCCGCAACGAGCTGGAGGCCGGCGGCGAACCACCGGGCGCCCCGGCGCCGCCGGGTCACGGCCTGACCCCGCAGGAGCTGGCGGTCGCCCGGCTCGCCGCGACCGGCAGCACCAACGCCGAGGTCGGCGCGGCGCTGTTCATCAGTGCGAACACCGTCGACTACCACCTGCGCAAGGTGTTCCAGAAGCTCGCGATCACCTCCCGCCGGCAGCTTGCGCACCACTTCGGTGACCCGGCCCGCGGCGCCACCCACGACCGGGGCCGGTAACGACTACGAGGACTACGTGGTCCGCGCGCCGGCGCTGCCCGGGCAGGCTGAGCAGCGACGCACCGCGGACACCCGCGGGCACGCTGAAGGAGGGGCCGCCCATGCCGGACCCGGGCGGCGAACGGCAGGTGATCCACGGCAGGGACGCCGAACTGGCGGTGGTCGAGCGGCTGCTCCTGGACGCACGGGCCAACCGGGGTGCGGCGCTCGTCGTGCGTGGACACGCCGGGATCGGCAAGACGGTGCTGCTCACCGCGGCGCGCCGGTACGCCACCGAAGCCGGGATGGTGGTGCTCACCACCAACGGCGCCGAGGCGGAGTCGGCGCTGCCCTTCGCCGGGCTGCATCAACTGCTCACCCCCGTGCTGGACAACCTGCGGGCGCTCACTCCGCACCTGCAGCGGACCTTGCGCGGCGCCTTCGGGCAGCAGGACACCCGCCCGGACCTGTTCACGGTCGGGCTCGCGGTGCTGGAACTGCTCGGTGACCGGGCCGCCGGCACGCCGCTGCTCATCCTGGCGGAGGACGCGCACTGGCTGGACCCGGAGACCCTCAACGTGCTGGTGTTCGTCGCGCGACGCCTCACCATCGAACCGATCGCCGCGGTCATGGCGGTCCGCGCCCAGTATCCACACGTGCTCGTCGGGACCGGCATCGGACAGGTGCACCTCGGTGAGCTCGGCGAGGCCGCCGCCAGGAGGGTGCTGCACGATGCCGCTCCGCAACTCCCGGCGGGACTGCGGGAGCGGATCCTGACCGAGGCGGCCGGCAACCCGCTCGCCCTGGTCGAGCTGCCCAGGTGCATCAGGCCCGGCGCCCCGGACGACCTGCCGGGCCTGCTCCCGCTCAACGAACGCCTGGAGAGCGCGTTCGCGGACCGGTTCGCGCAGCTGCCCCCGGCGACCCGGGCGGTGGTCGCCGCGTTCTCCGCCGACACCAGCTGCGCGGTGCCGGTGCTGCTCACCGCCGCCCGCACGCTGACCGGCCATGACGTCGCCATCGACACCGTCCAGCCGGCGATCGAGGCGGGTCTGCTGCAGGTCCAGGCCCAGCGCCTGCGGTTCCGGCACCCGCTGGTGCGCTCGGCCGTCTACCGCAGCGTCGACGCCTTCTCCCGGCTGACGATCCACGCGGTGCTCGCCGAGGCCTTCGCCGGCGACCCGGACCGGCGCGCCTGGCATCACAGCGCCGCGACGCTCGGTCCGGACGAAGCCGTCAGCGCCGAGCTGGAAGCGGCCGCCGGGCGCGCGCTGGAACGCGGCGCGCTGGGCGTGACCGTCGCCGACCTGGACCGCGCCTCGGAACTCACCGGCGACCCGGTGCGCCGGTCGTCATTGCTGCTGCGGGCCGCGGAGATCGCCGCGCAACTGCACGACCGCAGCGTCGCGGCGCACCTGGTCGCGAAGGCCGACCCGGCGCAGGGCGACGCCGCCGACCGTGGCCGCCTGGCCCTGGTCAGCGACATCGTCGAGCCCGGGGACGTGCGCGACACCGGCCGGATCGACGTCCTGTGCGACCTCGCCGTCGCGGCGCACGGCGCCGGCGACCCGGAACTGGCGGCGACGCTGTGCTGGCGGGCCGCATCGCGATGCTGGTGGGCCAGCCTGCCGTCGGCGTTCGGCGGCCGGGTCACCGCCGTCCTCGACAAGCTCAGCCTCGCCGCGAGCGACCCCAGGTTCCTCGCGATCGTCGCCCACGCCCAACCGGACGTCCTCGGCGCCGACGTGCTGCGGCAGCTGCCGACGCTCGTCCCGGACCGCACCGACATCGACGGCATGTGCTTCCTCGGCGGGGCCGCGCTGGTGCTCGGCGACTTCGTCACGGCGTCGTCGTTCATGGGCACCGCCGCCGCCGGCTACCGGTCGCAGGGCCGGGCGGCGTTGCTGGCCCGGAGCCTGTCGTCCACCGGGTTCATCCGGCTCTGGCTCGGCCGGTGGCCGGCGGTCCGGGCCGACCTGGACGAGGCGGAGGCCCTCGCCGAGGAGACGGGCGACCACTTCTGGGTCGCCGCCGCCAGAGCCGGCCAGGCGTTGCACGAGGCGATGTGCGGCAACAGCGGCGCGGCGTTCCAGCTCGCCGACGACGTGCTGGCCAGCCCACTTGTCGCGGGTGTGCGGTTCGCCGTCGAGGCCGCCCAGCACGCCCGCGGCGTCGCGGCCAACGCGGCCGGCCGGCACGACGAGGCGCTGGACATCCTCACCCCGGTCTTCGATCCGGTCGATGCGAGGTTCCACCTCGACATGTCCGGATGGGCACTGCCCGATCTCGCCGACGCGGCCGTCCGCTCGGGCCGGCGGGACGACATCCGCGACGTGGTCGCCCGGGTCGCGGAACGCGCCGCCCGGTTCCCGTCGCCGATGCTGCACCGCTGCCTCGCCTACGCCACCGCGGTCCTGGCACCGGACGACGCCGCCGGCCCGGCCTTCGACCGTGCCCTGGCCATGGATCTCGGCGCCTGGCCGGTGCACCGCGCTCGACTGGACCTCGCCTACGGGGTGTGGCTGCGGCGACGCAAACGCATCCTGGAGTCGCGGATGCCGTTACGGGCGGCCCGGGACGGGTTCGACGCGCTCGGCGCAGCGGCCTGGGGCCGGCTGGCCCGGGAGGAGTTGCGGGCGGCCGGTGAGGAGAGCGCCGGCCGGACCCTGCCGTCGCGCGAGCAGCTCACCGCCCAGGAGCTGCAGACGGCGATGCTGGCGGCGGCCGGGCTCAGCAACCGCGAGATCGGCCAGCGGCTGTTCGTGTCGCACCGCACGGTCAGCTCCCACCTGTACCGCATCTACCCGAAACTCGGCATCACCGGCCGGGCCCAGTTGCCCGGAGTCCTCGACGCGCTGCGGCCCGCTCCTGGCTGACCGGGCCGGCCGGATACGGTGACGGCATGGGAGATGCCGCGACATATCGGGAGCTCGGGGAGGCGGCCTGGGCATGGACCCTCGGCCAGGTGCGACACGGCGCCGACGGGCCGTGGCTGCCCGCGACCGTCACCGGTGAGGACCAGGAGCCCGGGAAGTTCCGCGACTCCTTCTACGAGGGCATCGCGGGGCTCGCGCCGGTCCTCGCCGAGCTCCGCCGGCACCGGCCGTGGACGCCGGCCGAGACGGCCCTCGCCGACGCGATCGTCGAGCGACTGTCGACCACGGACCGGGACGAGCCCTCGCTCTACGACGGCCTGGCCGGTGACGCCACCGCGCTGCGGCTGCTCGCGCCCGGCCGCGAGGTCGCCGTGCTGGCGCGCCTGGCGCAGCTGAGCACGCCCGGCGGCTGGGAGACCACCCTGCGGCAGGACTCGCGCGACCCGGCGTCCGACGTGGTCATGGGCAGCGCCGGGATCATGCTGCTCGCCGCGTGGGCCGGCGGCCCGCACGCCGCCGAGATCATGACGACCGGCGGCGAGGCGCTGCTGAAGGTCGCCGAGCCGACCGACGGCGGCCTCGACTGGCGGATGTGGCCGGGGTACCGCTCCAGCTCACCGAACTTCTCCCACGGCACCGCCGGGGTGGGCGCCGCGCTCGCCGTGGCCGGCCAGGCGCTGGGCCGGGCGGACTTCGTCGACGCCGCCCGCCGGGGCGCCGCGCACCTGCTCGCCGTGGCGGACCTGGCCGGCGGCGGGTTCGTCGTGCCGCACACGTCGCCGCCGTCGCAGCGGGAGGTCGAGCCGGTCACGTACACCTGGTGCCACGGACCGGCGGGGACCTCCCAACTGTTCCCGGCCCTCGCCCTCGCCGGGGTCTCAGACGTCGGCGGGTTTCCGGTCGGCGAGCTGCGCCGGCGCTGCCTGCACTCGCTGCTCACCTGCGGTCTGCCCGCCCGCCTGCGCCCGGGCTTCTGGGACAACGACGGGCGCTGCTGCGGCACCGCGGGCGTCGGCGACATCCTGCTCGACGCAGCCCAGGACGACCCTTCGGACGAGGCGCTGCTCACCGGTGCCCGGGTGATGGCCGAGGCGCTGGTCGAGCGCGCGATCCGCGACGGGGACGGCGCGTACTGGCGGTTCGTCGAGCACCGGCAGGACCCGCCGCTGCTGCCGCCGGGCACCAGCTGGATGCAGGGCGCCGCCGGTATTGCCGCCTTCCTGCTGCGGATGGCCCGGGTCTCGCAGGAGGGGCTCACCGCCCCTGTCGTCGACCGGCCGGACCAGTGGTGGGCCGTGCCGGCGGAGGTCCGCTCCAGGCGTCCCTGACACGCCGGTGGAAAGGGTGAGACGGAGGGTGATTTCCCGGTTCACCCGGTCCGGACCGGATCGGCGACCGCGGATGGCCATTACTGTCGATGCATGCCTCCGGTCCTGGTCCGCCCGAACGTCAGGGTCACCGCAGCCCATCGCTTCCCGTCCGCCTCCGTGCCACAGCCCTCGTCGATGCACCGGCCGCAGCACGCATCTGCCCGCGTGCACGAGGCTTCTGCGCCGCGTCCGGCCCGCTCCCGGCTCCGCATGCTGCCGTCCACCGCCGCCGAGGTCCGGCAGTGGCAGTTGGCGCACGGCACCCACGGGCGGCCGCTGCGCTGACCCGTTCCTGATGAACCCCCCGAACTCCCGGTGGCCCGGGCTGCTGCACGCAGGCGCCCGGGCTCCTGGCTGTTTCCGGGCCGCTGTTGTCAGGGACGCCCGGGGCCCGGCCCGCCGGTGGCTGCCGGACGGGCGAACCGGTCCACGAGAGCGGCGTCGGCGAAGACGGTGACGGCGGCGATCCCGTCGGCGGCGACGGTGAGCACCGCCACGCCGTACGGCTCGCCGTGCCACCAGGCGAGGGCGGCCGGCTGACCGTTGGCGCCGGCCGCCTCCATCCGCCACCCGCCGTCCATCGCCGTCGCCGCCAGGGCCAGGCACGCGGTGTTCCCGTCGGCGCGCACCCCGGACGGCACCATGCTGAGGACCGCGTCGGCGCGCAGCACGCGGGCGAAGGCGGCCGGGTCCGCGTGCTCCCAGGCGGCCATGTATGCCTCGAGCAGCTCACGGGTGCGCGGATCGGCCGGTTCGGTGATCCGGTCCGGCGCCGGCGCCGCCTCGGCGATGGTGGCCCGGGCCCGCTGCAGTGCGCTCTTGACCGCCGCCACGCTGATGTCCAGCATCGTGGCGACCTCGGCGGCCGGGAACGCCAGGACATCGCGCAGCAGCAGCACGGCCCGCTGCCGGGCTGGCAGCAGCTGCAGCCCGGCGACGAACGCCAGCCGCACCCCCTCCCGGGCCACCACCTCGGCCGCCGGGTCGGCGCCGACGAGCGCGGACGGGATCGGCTGGATCCAGGCTCCGGGTTCGGTCACGCCGTCCGACGGCAACGCCCGCCGGCCGCGGCCCGTCAGGGCGCTGAGGCAGACGTTGGTGGCGATGCGGTAGAGCCATACCCGCACCGACGACCGCTGCTCGAACGCCGACCAGCCTTTGAACGCCCGCAGGTATGCCTCCTGGACCGCGTCCTCGGCCTCGTCCCACGTGCCGAGCATGCGGTAGCTGTGCGCGAGCAGCCCACGCCGCTCGTGCTCGAACCGCTCGGTCAGCCCGTCCATGCCTGTTTCCCGGATCGCCGCAGTTTGGGTCATGACCGTGTAGACCGCGGCCGCCCCCGAAAGGAATCGCCGGCCTATCCTCGCAGGCGCTGGCGGAGCTCCGCCTTGGCGATCTTGCCGCCGGAGCCGCGGGGCAGGTCGGGCACCAGCTCCAGCCGCTCCGGCCAGTTGTCGCGGGACACCCCGCGCGCGTCGAGGTGCTTGCGGAGCCCGTCGAGGTCGAGGGTCGCCGCGTCGCGCAGCACCACGAACGCGCAGACCCGCTCGCCGAACGTCGGGTCCGGCACCGCCACCGCGGCCACCATCGCGACCGCGGGGTGCGAGCCGACGTGGTCCTCGACGGCTGCGGCGCTGATGTTCTTGCCGCCGCGGATGATGAAGTCGGACTTGCGGTCCACCACCCGCAGGTAGCCGTCGGCGTCGACGGTGCAGATGTCGCCGGTGAGCATCCAGCCGTCCCGGGTGAACAGCTTCTCGTTGGCGGCCGGGTCGGCGAAGTAGCCCAGGCAGGTGGCGGGGCCCGCGCAGGCGGCCTGGCCGGGCCCGCCGGCGGCGGTGACGTCGGTGCCGTCCTCGGCGAACAGCCGGACCTGCATCGCGTCGATGACCTTCCCGGCGGTGCGCAGCCGCTGGTCGACGGTGTCGGTGACCGAGGTCCGGGACAGGGCGCCGGTCTCGTTGGAGCCGAAGAACTGCAGCACCTTGGCGCCGGTGCGGCGCTCGAACTCGGCGGCCCGCTCGAACGGCACCGCCTCGCCGCCGGTGAACATGACCCGCAGCGACGACAGGTCCACCTCGTCCACCACCGGCGAGTTGAGCATCATGATGAACTGGGTGCTGACGCAGCACACCACGGTGACGCGTTCGCGTTCGATGAGGCGCAGCGCCTCGTCGGCGTTGAAGCGGGGCATGACCACGGTCGGCGCGCCGAGCAGCGTCGGGGTGAAGTTGGCCGTCCACTGCGCGAAGCCGTACGGCGCCGGGATCAGCGTCAGGAACACGTCGTCGGCGCGCAGGTCGCCGCACTCGACGGCGAGCTCGTGGTAGTAGAACCACCGGTCCTGGTTGTGCACCACGCACTTCGGCATGCCGGTCGTCCCCGACGTGGAGTTCAGCAGGTGGATCTCACCCCGGCCCAGCTCGTCCGGGCCCTTCGCCGCAACGATGCCGTCCTCGAGTTGGTCGATTTCGAGGTGTACGGCGATGCCAAGGCCCTCAACCAGCGCGCTGACCGGCTCGCCGCGGTGCTCGGAACGGCTGACGAGCGCGGTCGCGCCGCCGACGGTCAGCAGGTGGCGCACCTCGAGCCGGGCGGCCCGCGGCCCGATCGCCACGACGATCATGCCGGCCTTCATTGCGGCGAGGTACACCACGTGCACCTCCACGCCGTCGGGCAGCAGCACGCCGACGCGGGCGCCACGGGGGAGCCCGGCGCCGGCGAGCCGTCGCGCGAACGCGGTCGAGCGGGCGTCGAACTGCGCCCAGGTGAGCCGGTCGCCGCCGGCGACGAACGCGATGCCGTCGGGCTGTGCCGTGGCGTGCCGGCGGACGGTGTCGGGCAGCGTCTCACCGTCGCCGACCCCGGCGAGCCGGTCGGCGACGTAGCGCTCGTGGACGCTGCCGGGCGCCGGCGCGGCGCCGGCGGGGAACAGGTCGTGCACGAAGTACCCCCAGAGGTCTACCAAACAAGCGCTTGGTTGTGCAATTCTGTTCCCAGCCCTTCGAGCATGTCAAGGTAGGGAGCGCCGCGTGCCGGACCTCTGGACAGCCCCCGCAGACACCCCGGTCGACCTCCGGGTCCTGCCCCTGCTGCCGATCCCGCCCGGCGCCCACATCGAGCAACTGATCTGGCACGGCGTCCCGTCCGGCGGCCCTGGGCCGCTACGGCTTGTCGAGGCGGACCGCTCCGCGAGCGGGCGGGTCGTGACGCTGCGGCTGCTGCACGGTGAGGGCGTCGTCGCCGACCTGCGGGTCCGCCACGGAACCCCTCGCTCTTCGGCACCGCACCGGCTGCTGCGAACCACCCTCGGCCCGGGCGCCTCGTGCACCCGCACGTTCACGGTGACGGCCGACCTGACCACCGACCACGTCCCGGACGCCGAGCCGGTGCTGAGCACCCCGGCGCTCGTCGCGGCCATGGAGGACACCGCCGCCGACGTGTTGCGCCCGCACTTCGCCCCGGAGACGGCGTCACTGGGCACCTGGATCGGCGTGCGGCACACCGGCCCGGCACACACCGGCCAGCAGTTCCTGGTGACCGCTTCCATCGCCGACGTCCGCGGCCGCCGCTACCTGTTCGACGTGCGCGCCACCCTCGACGGCCGCCCGATCGGCGACGGTCAGGTCGCCCAGACTTTGATCAGCCACTGACCGCCGCCGACTGACCGCCGCCGACTGACCGCCGCCGACGGAGGCCGAACCGGGACCGGGCGGCGTCAGATGCGGAAGGTGGCGACGACGGTGCGGAGTTCGGCGGACATGCGGTCGAGGTCGTCGTTGAGCCGGAGTGCGTCGGTCACGCCGCTCTGGGCGGCGCTGGCCGCGTCGGCGACCCCGGCGATGCCCTGCGCGATCTCCGCGAGCCGCCGGCCGCGGCGTTGACGCTGCGGTCCATCTCGGCGGTGACCGCCGCCTGCTCCTCGACCGCGGCGGCGATCGTCTGCTGGTACTCGTTGATCTTCGCGATGATGTCGCTGATCCGTGCGATGGCCTCCACGGCGTTGCCGGTGTCGTGCTGGATCGCCTCGACCCGGCGGGAGATGTCCTCCGTGGCCTTCGCCGTCTCCTGGGCGAGGTCCTTCACCTCGCCGGCGACGACCGCGAACCCCTTGCCGGCGTCGCCGGCCCGGGCCGCCTCGATGGTGGCGTTGAGGGCGAGCAGGTTGGTCTGCTCCGCGATCGAGGTGATCACCTTGACCACGTTGCCGATCTCGGTCGAGGAGGCACCGAGACGCGCCACCGTCTGATCGGTGGCGTTCGCGGCGTCGACCGCGTCGGTGCCGACCCGCACCGCCTGGGCCGCGTTCTGCGCGATCTCCCGGATCGAGGCGCCCATCTCGCTGGAACTGGTCGCGACGGTGTCGATGTTGCTGGAGACCCGTTCGGCGGCGGCGACGATGCCCTGGGCCTGGCTGCTCGACTGGTTGGCGCTGCGGCCGAAGCCCTTGCTGACCGTGTTGAGCTCGCCGGACGTGCTGGCCAGGGCGGTCGCCGAGTGGTCCAGCGTGCGCACGACCCCGTGGATCGACGCGGTGGCCTGGTCAAGCGCGTCGGCGATGAGCCCGAACTCGTCCTTGCGCCGCAGGTCGAGCCGCCGGGTCAGGTCCCCGGTCACCATGGCGTCGAGGTGCGCGAGGATGGTCCGCGCCGAGATGAGCAGGGGTTTGATCCCGAGGTACGCGGCGACGGCGTTCATCACGGTGAGCACCGCGATGAACAGCACGGCGGTGGAGAACTTGATCTCCGCCGCGTCGGTCCACGACAGGATGGCGAACCCGAGCGACCCGACGACCAGCGTGGAGCCGATCTGCCCGCTCAATCCGACGAACATGATGGAGCGGGCGGGCCTGCGTGATGCCGGGGGAGAGGTCACACCGGCCGATCGGCACCCGACGCGTCAGGCTGAGGAAAATGAGCGGGACGCCAGGTGGGGCCGCACCCAGCCGGCGAAGTTCTGGACGGCCTGGTCGGCGACGCCGGTCGTGCCCGCGGCCATCTGGAACGTGTGCTGCTGCCCTGGGAACACCTCCAGGTCCGATGCCGCCCCGGCCCGGGCGTGCAGGGCGCGGCTGTCGTCGACCAGCGCCTCGTCGCCGCCCGCCTGGATGAGCATCGGCGGCAGCCCGGTCAGGTCGGCCTGCAGCAGGTCGATGCCGGGGTCGGTGGCGCTCGCCGGGCCGAGGAAGCCGGCGGCGAGGCCGTCCACGAGGTCCTTGTGGAAGAACGGGTCGGCGTTGGACCGGTAGCTCGCGCCGCGCTGGGCCAGGTCCACCCAGGGGGAGATGAGCAGCATCGCAGCCGGCAGCGGCAGCCCACGGTCGCGGGCCCGCACCGCCAGGGACAGGGCGAGCCAGCCCCCGCACGAGTCGCCGGCCAGCACCAGCGGGCCGCTGCCCTGGTCGAGCAGCCAGGTGTACGCGCCGGTCACCTGGTCCAGTTGCGCGGGGTGCACCTGTCCGGGCGCGTACGGGTAGCTCACCAGCAGCGCCTTCGTCCCGCTCGCGGCGGCCAGGTGACCGGCCAGCTTGCGATGCGTCCAGACACTGCCGCTGATGAACCCGCCGCCGTGGATGTACAGCATGACCGCATCGCTGGTCGCGGGCTCCACCCACAGCGCCGCAGCGCCGGCCACCGAAACCTCCCGGTGGGTGACCCCGGCCGGTTCCGCGGTCAGCGCCTCCCACGGTTCGGTCTCCTCCCTCAGACCCCGGAACCGCTCGTCCATGCGGGTCCAGTACCGGCGCACCGGGTCGTCGTCCACGTTCATCGTCTCTCCCGTCCATCATTGGGTACGGGATGAAGACCCTCGCCGTGGTCGAAAGGAATCGGTGTCAGACGAGGTCGCTCAACGCCCTGCGGGCGTCCTGGTCGTGGAGGACGGATGGCGCGGCCGGCCCGAAGCATCGTTTCGCGATCACGTCCAGCAGCGTTCGGTGGGCACCGGTGAGCGGCTCGACTGGCGGAAAGCCGTCCGGGAACGCCTTGCTGCGCAGCCGTGCGCCCCACTCCCCGTCGTAGATGATGCCGGGGCGTCGAGCAGGCAGGCGAGCAGCGTGCCCAGCGCTGCGGCGGCGACCGACGGATCGGCGTCGGCACGCAGCGCGCTCACGGCCCGGTGGACGGCCGGGCGCGCGGCGCGACACGCGTCGACGTCGGCCGGGAAGCCGCGCCGACGCTCGTCGGGCTCCGCCGCGTGGTGCAGGACCGACGTCAGCCAGTCCAGCAGGGCGACCCGAAGCGGCGCCCGGACACCTCGGCCGTCCCGCCGGACCAGCACCGGCGTCGTCGTGCGGGGGCCCGTCGAGCACCGCGGCGACGAAGTGGACCGCGGGTGCCGTCGCGCTGTAGAGGTTGCCCTGGTGATGGACGGCGCTGTAGAGGTCGCGCAACGCCTGCTCCTGACGGCCGGCGTCCGCACCCACCAGCGCCGCGAGAATCTCCCGCGTCGGGGTACGTCCGGTTCGCCGGTGTACGCGTGCTCGAGCGCGGACCAGTCGGTCTGCGCCAGGAGGTCGTCGTACGGCACCGACGGAGCATAGATCGGGAGCGGTCAGGTGCTGAGCCGGACCTGCGTGGACATCTGCTCCACCAGCGGCGCCCAGACGTGCGGCGGCAGGTTGTGGCCCATGCGCGGATACGTGACGAGGCGCGCGCCCGGGACCTTGCGCAGCAACGCCCTGGGGCCGCTGGGGCGCACGATCGGGTCGCTCTCCCCGTAGACGATCAGGGTGGGCGCGGTGATCCGGCCGACGTCGAGTTTCGTCTTGGTCGCCCGACCGGCCGCCAGCTGGCGGCGCTCCGCCGCCGGGTCGAAGGGGCGGCGGTCGTAGCAGCGTCCGGCGACCTCCCGCGCCCACCGCTCGTCGAAGCTGCCGTCGGGTGAGGCAATGAGGCGGAAGACGTCGACCAGCCGCTGGACCTGTCCCTCGCGATCGGCGGTGTACCGGCGGCCGCCCATCGTGAGCAACGGTGCGAACCTGATGTGCCGCAGGGCGGCGAGGCTGCTCGATGCGGGCATGGTCATCATGGTGGTCACGCTGCGCACCCGCTGCGGGTGCAGGACGGCCAGCATCTGGCAGATCGCGCTGCCCATCGAGGCGCCGGCGACGTGTGCGGAGCCCCAGCCGAGCGCGTCCATGACCGCCAGGGCGTCCTCGACGTACGCCATCGAGGAGTACGGCGGCTTGCCCTGCCCGAGCAGCGCCTGCCACCACTTCTGCTGACCGGCGCTGTCCTGCGGGCCGCCGAAGTGCGTCGACAGGCCGGAGTCCCGGTTGTCGAAGCGGGCCACGTGGAAGCCGGCCGCGGCGAGCGCCTCGCAGAACGGGTCCGGCCAGAGCAGCATCTGGTGCCCCAGCCCCATGATGAGCAGCAGCGGCTCGCCGCCCTCCTCGCCGAAGGTCTCGTAGGCGAGCTCCACGTCGCCGTTGCGGGCTATCTTGACCGTCATGTCGCACCTCCCCGTTTCCGATACGACTGTATCATAAAAACGTGCCGAAGCTTGTGGACCAGGACGCCCGCCGGCGCCACATCGCGGACACGGTGGTGCGGATCATCGGTACCCGCGGGATCGAAGCCGCCACCGTCCGCGTCGTCGCCGCTGAGGCCGGCGTGTCGGCCGGTGCGGTGCAGCGGTGTTTCGCGACCCGGGCCGAGCTGCTGCGCTTCGTGTTGCAGCACATCAACGTCGGCTTCACCGCCAGGGTGGCGGCCCGGATGGCGCGGCAGCCGGACCCCGCCGACGAGGCCGTCGGGCTGCGGGTGGTCATCGACGAGATGCTGCCCGTGGACGACGAGCGTCGCCTGACGTCCGCGGCGACCCTTGCGCTGCTCGCGTACAGCGCGACCGAGCCGCAGGCGGCCGAGGTGATGCGGGCCGCGTACACGGGCGCGCACACGTTCTTCCGGCGCGCCTTCACCGAGGCGTCGGCGGTCGGCCTGTACGCGGTGATCAGTGGACTGCAGGGCCCGCTGATCGTCGGCGCGATCACCCCGGAGCAGGCGTGGTCGGTCGTGGACGCCGCCATCGCGGGCGCCGAAAGGACCCGCTGACCGGGCCTCAGTTGCCGGACATCACCCCGAACACGGCCGTGACCGGCACCGGCCCGGCGCACCGTGAGTCGTTCGACCTGGCCCGGTTGTCGCCCATGAGGAACACGGTGTCCTTCGGCACCATGACCGGCCCGAACCGGCGCGGCTCGCAGGAGCCCGGGTTCGGGGGTACCTCCAGCGCCGCGTCCTCGGCCACGTAGGGCTCGTCGATCGGCTCACCGTCGACGGTCACCTTCCCGGCGACCGTGCAGCACGCGACGGTCTCGCCGCCGACGGCCACGACCCGCTTCAACAGCGGCGACGAGGTGCCGACCCAGTGCGCCTGGTCGCCGTGGAACACCACGACGTCGCCGCGTTTCGGCTGATAGTCCGCTCCGGTCTTCCGCACGGTGATGACCTGCCCGGCCTTGACCGCCGGCTCCATGCTGACGCCACCCTGCGTGAACTGCTCGGTCGCGGCCGAGGGCGGGTCTCCCGTCGCGTCCCCGCACCCGCCGACGGCGAGCGCGACAACGACCAGCACCATCCACGGCCTTCTCATCCGGCCGATCCTGCCAGAGCCGGGCGCCCCCGTGTGACCGCCCGCCGCCGCATAAGGCGCGCTTATCGCGCGCAGCCGAACCGGTATTGGACCGGCCGTGCCTGGCGGCCGCACGCTGACCGCATCGACGGCCGGCGTTCGAGGCGACACAAGGAGGCGGCGATGCACGAGTCGGTGCGGGCAGGGCTGGCGCGCGAGCACGCCGGTGACCTCGCCGCGGCGGAGCGGCTGTTCCGGCAGGCCGATGCCGACGGCGACGCCGATGCCGGAGCGCATCTCGGCGTGCTGCTGTTCGAGCGGGGCGACATCGCCGGCGCCCGCGAGTGCCTGACCCGGTCCGACGGCCGCGGCAGTGCGCTCGGCGCGTTCCGGCTCGGCTTCCTGCTGGCCCACCAGCGCGACTACGCCGCCGCCGAGCAGGCCTACCGCAGGGCGGCCCGGCGCGGCAACGAACTGGCGGCCGGCAACCTCGCGAACCTGGCCCGGTACCGCGAAACCCGCGACCGGCGCGACCCGGCGGCGATGCTGCGCGCCGGGGCCGCCCACGCCGCCGCCGGCAACGTCACCGCCGCCGAGGAGGCCTACGCGTCTGCCATCGACGTCGGTCATCCGGACCACACGGCCAACGCCTGGTTCAATCTCGGGGCGTTGCATCAGCACCACGGCGACCACGGGGCCGCGGTGCGCGCGTACCGCACGGCGATGGCACTGCAGCACCCCGAGTTCTCGCCGAAGGCGGCGGTCAACCTCGGTTTCGTGCTCTTCAACGCGCTCGGCGACGTGGCGGGCGCCAGGGCGGCGTTCGAAGCGGCCGCGACGTCCGACCATCCGGTGCAGGCGCCGCTCGCGATCCGCAACCTCGTCGCCATGTATCAGGTCGACGGGATGGCCGACCTTGAGGTGATCGACGACGACGTCAACGTGGCCGACGGCCGCGGGCCGGGCGGCTTCAAGTTTCGCCGCTGGCAGAGCCGGGAGCGGTGAGCCGTGCGTCTCTTCCTCACCGTGCTGTATGTGCTGGCCGGCACTGTGGTGTGGCTCGGGCCGCTGATGGTGTTCGTCGAGTGGGGACGGCGGCGGGCGCGGCTCGAGGCCTATGAGGGCGTCGTGCTGGCCAAGGAAGCCGGAGTGCACGTCAGCATCGACTCCGCCGAGATGCAGTACTGTCTCGTCGTCGACACCGGCGCGGACAGGCCGCTGCGCCGCCTGGTCGACGCCGACACGTATGCCGGCGTGCAACCGGGCGACCGGGTGGTCAAACGCCCGGGCGGGGAGGTCCGCCGGGCGGGTCCGTGAGCAGGTCCCGCAGCCGTCCCCGCTGGATCTGTCCCGTCGCCGGGGTCCGCGGGATCGACGCGGAGACCGCGACCCGCCGCGGCACCTTGAACCCGGCCAGCCGGCCGTCCACATGGGACCGGACCTGCGCCACCGACGGCGGCGGGCAGCCGTCCGGGACCACGAACACCGCGCAGACCACCTCGCCCCAGCGGTCGTCGGGCAGGCCGACGACCGCGACGTCAAGGACGCCCGGCAGGTCGCGCAGCGCGTGCTCCACCTCGGCCGGCCCCACGGACTCACCGCCGGTGCGGATCACCTCGCGGGTGCGGCCGGTCAGGAACAGGTACCCGTCCTCGTCGAGGCGGCCGAGATCCCCGGAGCGGTACTCCCCGGCCAGCGGCGCGGCGCCGAGGTAGCCGTTCATGAGCGCCGGGCCCGCGACGCACACCTCGCCGTCGTCGGCCAGCCACAGCGCGTTCGGCGTCGCGGCCCGCCCGACGCTGCCGGGCTTGCGGGCGAGATCCCAGTCGTGCAGGGCCGCCATCCGGCCCGCCTCGGTGGAGCCGTACAGGATCGTCGTGGTCGTGCCGGGCAGCCGCGCCTTGATCCGTTCGACCAGGTCGAGGGCGACGCTGGAGGTGCCGGTGTCCGCGTGCAGCAACGAGCGCAGGTCGGCGGCGCGGTGTTCGCGGTCCAGGAGGCGTTCCCACACCGCCGGGATGCAGTAGAGCGCCGACGCCCGCCGCCGCTGCACTACGTCGATCATCTCGACGGCGTCGGCCCGGCGCACCAGGTGCACGGCGGTGCGGTGCTGCCAGGCCTCCATCACGTAGTGCCAGCCGCCGTAGTGGTACAGCGGAAACGTGCAGACCACCCCGCCGTGCCCGCGCAGCCCGCTGGTGAACGTGCCCCCGCCGGGCGCCGCCCGCAGCCAGCTCGCCCGATGGCTGACGAGCGCACCCTTCGGGGTGCCGGTGCTGCCGCTCGTCAGGTAGACGATGTGCGGCGTGGCGTCGTCCACACGTCGCCGCTCGAACCGGCTGGATCCGTTTTCCAGCAGTGGGTGGGGTACGACGTCCGCCTCGCCGAACGCGCGATCCGACAGTACGAGCCGGGGCGCCAGGTACTGCCGGACGGCGTCGCGCTCGTGCTCGGGCAGCGCGGGGTTCACCGGGGCGAACACCGCGCCGAGCCGCGCGCAGGCGACGAACACGTCGAGGACCCGCAGCGTCGGCGGGGCGCACCACAGCACGACGTCGCCCGCGCCGACCCCGAGCCCGGCGAGGGCGTTCGCGGTCCGGTTCCCGGCGACGTCCAGCTCCGCGAACGTGACGGCGTCCGGGCCCAGGGTCGCGGCCGTGCGGTGCGGGGCGGTGAGCGCGGCAAGCGTGACGATGTCACCGATGAGCAGGCTCATGCCGTCACCTCCGCTGCGCTCCGGCGCCGGCCTGAGCCGATCCTGCGCTCCTGATGAGCGGCCTCTCCGCTGCGCTCCGGGCCGCTCATGCCGTCACCTCCGCTGCGCTCCGGCGCCGGCCTGAGCTGATCCTGCGCTCCTGATGAGCGGCCTCTCCGCTGCGCTCCGGGCCGCTCATGCCTGGTCCCAGGCGCCGATGGTGACCTGGGCCGGGCCGAGGGCGCCGTGCGCGGCCTTGTCCGCGGTGATGTCGAGGGCCTTCGGCAGCGCGTCGATGCCCTCGAGGCGGTGGCTCACCAGGCAGTCGACGTCGACGTCGCCCCGCCGCACCAGGCGCAGCGCCTGCTCGAACGCGCCGCCGCCGGGGGAGTACCCACCCGCGCCGGACCGTGGGTGCAGCAGCGCCACGGACCGCTCCCGCAGCAGCCCCAGCGGCGCCTCGGCCCGCCGGGGCAGCACCGCCACCATGACGATCCGCCCGCCGCGGCGCACGCAGCGGGCCGCGAGGTCCAATGTGGACGTGCCGGCCAGCCCGGCGCCCGGCGTCCCGCCCGCGGTCTCGAACACCACGTCGGCGCCGACGCCACCGGTCGCCGCCAGCACCGCGGCGTGGACGTCGTCGCCCGCGTCGATGACGAGGTCGGCGCCGGCAGCCAGGGCGAGCCGCCGCTTGGCCGGGCTGCGCCCGGTGACGATGATCTGCCCGGCGCCGCCGTGCCGGGCCACCTGCGTGTGCAGCACCCCCATCACGCCGGCGCCGAGGATGAGGACGCTGTCCCCGGGCCGCACGTCGGCGATCGCGTGCCCGTGCAGCGCGCCGGCGAGGGGCTGCACGGCTGCGGCCTGCGACGCGGTCACCCCGTCGGGCACGGCGACGACGGACTTCGCCGGCACGACGACCCGCTCGGCGAAGGCCCCGGGCCGGGTGAACCCGAGCACACCGGGGGAGGGGCAGGCGTCCGGTCGGTCCCGCCGGCAGGCCGGGCAGGTGCCGCAGGCGGTGGTCTCCACCGCGGTCACCCGGTCGCCGGCCGCGAACCCCGGCCCCGCCGCGCTGATGACGCCGGCGAACTCGTGGCCGCCGAACCGGGTCGGCCCGGCCGCCAGCCGGGCGGCGAGCACCTCGTGCATGGCGACCGGGTCCCCGGCGATGAGCATGCACTCGGTGACGCTCGGCTGGACGCAGACGACGTCGATGACGACCTCGTCCGGCCCGGGGACGGGGTCGGGGACCTCTTCCACGGTGGTCTCGCCGAAGCCGTGCAGTACCAATGCCCGCATGTCGTGCTCTCCTCGGCCGTGCTTGACGGTGCGGTTAGATTTTGTATTCAATATTCAAACGACGTCAAGTGATCGGGAGGCGGGATGGAGCGGGAGCTCATGGTCACCGGTGTCGGCGGGCAGGGCATCCAGCTGCTCGCCAAGACCCTCGCCCTCGCCGCCACCAGGGAGGGGCGCTACGCGATGCTCGCCGCGGACTACGGCGGCGAGATGCGCGGCGGGCCGTCCAAGGCGGCCGTCGTCGTCGGCGACGCCCCGCTGCACGCCCTGCCGATCCTGCCGTCGGCGTGGTCGGCGATCTTCGCCCACCACCGCTTCGCCGAGGGCGTCCAGGACCGGCTGCGCCCCGGCGGCATCGTCGTGGCCAACACCCCGCTCGTCGACCCCGGCGGCTTCCGCCCCGACCTGCGCGTGTTCGCGGTCGACGCGATGGCCGCGGCGAAGGCGGTCGAGGCACCGCAGGCATCGGGCTTCGTGCTGCTCGGTGCCTACAACGCCCTGGCGCGGATGGTCGAGCCGGCCGCGCTGGTGGCAGCGATGGAGGAGCTGCTCCCGCCGTACCGCCGCCAACACGCCGAGTCCAACGCCCGGGCGATCGCCGCCGGCGCCGCGACAGTGGAGGTCACTGCATGAGCCTGGAGTTGCTCGACGGGGGCGCGGCGATGGCCGAGGCCGCGATCGCCGCCGGTTGCCGGTTCTTCACCGGTTACCCGATGTCGCCGTTCACGGGCCTGCTGGAGGAGATGTCGCGGCGGCTGCCGGCCGCCGGCGGGGTCTGCCTCAACGCGGAGAGCGAGATCGAGGGCGTCAACATGACCCTCGGCGCCGCCGCGGCCGGCGCCCGCGCCGCGACCGGCTCGTGCGGGCAGGGCATCGCGCTGATGCAGGAGGCGATCGCCGAGGCCGCGCTCAACGAGACCCCGTTCGTCGTGTTCAACCTGGCCCGCAACCAGCAGGACTACTTCCAGGCGACCCGGGGCGGCGGCTGGGGCGACTACCGCACGATCACCCTCGCCCCGAAGGACGTCCCCGAGGCGGTCGAGCACACCCAGCTGCTGTTCCACCTCGCCGACAAGCACCGGGCGCCGGTCATGCTGTACGGCGACCCGCTCCTGGCCCAGACCCGCGTCGGCGTCGACGTCCAGACCCTGGACTTCGGCCCGCTGCCGGCCAAGGACTGGGTCCTGGACGGCACCGGCGGCGGCACCGGCCGCAGCCGCCAGATCTGGACCTGGGCGATGGGCAAGGCCAACGACCCCGGCCCGGGACCCGACGGGCACTGGCGCGCGATCGCCGACAAGTTCGACCGCATCGCCGCCGAGGAGCAGCGGCACGAGGAGTCCATGGTGGACGACGCCGAGACCGTCGTCGTGGCGTTCGGCACCGCCGCGAAGTTCGTCGAGCACGTGGTGGCCGGGCTGCGCGCCGAGGGCCACCGCATCGGCTGGTTCCGCCCCGTCACCCTGTGGCCGTTTCCGGGCGCCGCGCTGCGCCGGGCCACCACCGGCGCCCGCAACGTCCTGGTGTTCGAGCTCAACGCCGGGCAGATGCTCGACGACGTGCGCATCCACGCCGCCGACCGGGACGCCGTCCGGTTCGTCGGCGGGGTCAGCATCGCCGAGTCCGGGCTCTCCTACGGCCCCCTGCTCGACGCCCCCGCGATCCGCCAACGAATCCTAGGTGGTGCGACATGATCATCGACACGTCCGGACCGCCGGTCCTCCCGGCCAAGCAGGTCGCCGACTTCAAGCCCAGCCTGCTGCTCGGCGAGCACTCGCTGTGCCCCGGCTGCGGCGAACCCGTCGCGCTGCGCATCCTCCTGGAGGTCCTGCAGGAGCTCGACATCGTGCAACGCACCATCGGGGTCGTCGGGCACGGCTGCTACGGCAGCTTCGTGCGCATCATGGACGTCGACGTCCTGCAGTGCCTGCACGGCCGCGCCCCCGCCTGCGCCACCGGCATCAAGCGGGTCCGGCCCGGCGTCGCCGTGTTCACCCTGCAGGGCGACGGCGACATGGCCAACGAGGGCCTGCAGGAGGTGCTGCACGCCGCCGCACGCGGTGAGAACATCACCTGCGTGATGCTCAACAACGGGGTCTTCGGCGACACCGGCGGCCAGCAGACCGCGACCACCGTCCTCGGCCAGCGCACCAAGACCAGCATCGACGGCCGCGACCCGGAGCTGCACGGCTACCCGATCCCGGTCGCCGACCTCGTCGCGTCGTTGCGCGGCAGCGCCTACGTCGCCCGCGGTGCCGTCTCCACCGCCGCCGGGGTGCTGCAGGCCAAACGCATGCTGCGCAAGGCGTTCCAGACCCAGCTCGACGGCGCCGGCTTCAGCCTGGTGGAGATCCTCACCATGTGCCCGACCGGCTGGTTCGTGCCGACCGCCGAGGGTCCCACCTATCAGCAGGGCACGATGGAGCAGACGTACGGCATCGGTGAGCTGGTGACCCGGTGACCCTGCACCGTGCCAACACCAGCGAGGCGGTCGCCGCCCATGTCCTGGACCTGCTGTTCGCCGGCGAGCTGCGCAGCGGCCAGCGCCTCGACCTCGACGAGATCGCTTCACGACTGGGCGTGAGCCGGGTGCCGGTCCGCGAGGGCCTCATCCAGCTCGAACGCGACGGCCTGGTCGAGCGCGCCCACTACAAGCGGGCGTTCGTCGCCGAGTTCGACGACGCCACGATCCGCGAGGCATTCGAGTTGTACGGCATGCTCAGCGCCCTCACGAACCGCCGCGTCGCCGCGCGCCGGGACCCGGCGGTCCTGTCGGACCTGGCGAAGCTCGACGAGCGGCTGGCCGACTGCGACGACCCCGGCGAGTTCGAGTCCCTGGCCCGGGAGTTCCGCCGGGTCGTCAACGTCGCCGGCGCCCGCAACCACCTGCGGGCGCTGCTGCGCACGTTCAGTGGCCTGGTTCCGGTCGCGGCCCGGTTCTCCATCGACGACGCGCTGCCGGCCGAGCGCGCCGCCCTGCACGCCGAATACGCCGCCATCCGCGCCGGCGACCCCGATGCCGCCGGCGCCGCGGCCCTGGCCCACCTGCGCCTCAGCGCGGACAACGCCGTCGCCGCGTTGCGCCGCCGGGGAGTGTTCCCGCCGTCCGATGCGGACAGTCCGGAGTGGACGGACGCGGCGGCCGTCCTGAAGGGAATCACTTCATGAGCCGTGGCACCCTCATCATCGACGTCGACCGCTGCAAGGGCTGCGAGCTGTGCCTGGCCGCCTGCCCGCCCAACGTGCTGAGCATGTCCGCGACCGTCAACGAGCAGGGCTACCGGTATCCGGAGCTGCACGACGGCTGCACCGGCTGCACCGCCTGCCAGATCGTCTGCCCCGACTTCGTCTTCGCCGTCTACCGGTACACCCCGGCGACCTAGCCCGGCGGCTGCTTGTCCTTCATTCACCACAGGGCGGCCGCGGCGATCACCACCGCGGCCGCCGATGCGGTCAGGCGCGTTCCGGTCGGTTTCGGCATGCGCCACAAGTACCAGCGCATCCATCGACGCACAACCCGCCCTCAGCGCCCGGCGAGGGCGATCGCCAGGCAGAAGCCGACCAGTGCGGTGCCCTGCAGGACCGCGCGCAGGGTGATGACCGAGTCCCAGCGGGCCTGCAGCGACCGGGCGTCGGCGGGGGTCTCGCCGGCCTCGCTGGCGGCGATGAGCACCTTGTTGATCGGCAGCGAGATGCGGTTGAAGATGACCAGCCAGGCCAGCAGCAGCACCAGCCCGACGGCCGCAGCCAGCCCGGCGGCGAGCCAGCCGGCGATCAGGGCGCTGAGCGTGGTCAGGGCGGCGGCGACCACGCTCACCACGCCGGGCACGGGCAGGCGCTGCCCACCGAGCCGGTGGCTGCGCCCCACGATCTGGACCATCGCCTGGTCGTCGATCTCGGCGTACGCCGGGCGCATCACGACCGCGCCGAGCACATCGGTACCGAAGATCACGGCGGTGCAGACCGCGGCGAGGACGGCGAGGGCAACGGTAAGGACGAGCATCGGTGGCTCCTTCAGTCGAAATCTAGCGGTGCTAGGAATCTAGCACTGCTAGCATTGAGTTGTGAAGCCACCAACCAAGGCTCAGGTCGCCCGGGCGGCGCGCCGGGACCGGATCGTCGCCGCCGCCCGCGAGATCGCCGAGGTCGACGGCTGGGACGCGGTCACCGTGCGGCGCCTCGCCGACGCGATCGCGTTCAGCCAGCCGGTGCTGTACAGCCACTTCCCCGACGGCCGCGACGGCATCGTGCGGGCGGTCGCCCTCGACGGCTTCGCCCAGATCGCGACCGAGCTCGCCGGCGCGCCCGCGGGGGTCCGACCGCTGGCCGAGCGGTACCTCGCGTTTGCCCGGCGGCACCCGGCGGTCTACGAGGCCATGTTCTCCGGCCCGACGGACCTGCCGTTCGCCACGACCGAGACGCCGGAGGCGCTCCTGGCAGGCTTCGCGGCCATCGCGGCCGTGGTCGGCGGCGACGAGGCCCGGGCCGAGACGCTGTGGAGCGCGCTGCACGGCATCGCGGATCTCGCCCGCCACGGCCGCCTGCGCCCCGACCTCGAGGCCGACCGCCTCACCGTATTGGTGGAGCTGTTCGCCTGACCGCCGCCGTTGCACATGGCACTGTCGGCAAAGCGTCGCAGGTGATGCCAAGCAATCGATAGGCGTGATTGCCTGCGTGGGTCCTGTCCGCTCCTTTCCGCCAGAAGGAGGGTCCATGCGCAAGCTGTTCGCCCTGTCCATCGCGCTGGCCACCGTGTTCGCCGGGGTCACCGTCGCCGCCTCGCCGGCCTCGGCGGCGCTGCCCGACGCGCACGGGTTCGTGCTGTGGAACGGTGCCGCCACCGTCGCGTCGGGCACCTGGCCCGCCGCGACCAGTGTCGCCGCCGGCCCGTCCGGGGTCTACACCATCAAGTTCCCCGGCCAGGCCGCCAAGGGTGGCGTGGTCCACGTGACCGCCATCAACACCGGCCCCCGGTTCTGCCAGGCGGTCAAGTGGGGGCCGTCCGGCCTCGACGAGATCGTCGTCGTGCTGTGCTCGCAGCCCGGCGGCGCGCTCGCGCCCACGGCGTTCAGCGCGTTCTTCGAGAGCAGTTCCGGCCCGGCCGGCCCGATCAACGGCGAGTTCGGCTACGTCGACTTCAACGACGCGACCGGCACGATGATCGACCAGTACAACTCCGTCGGCGCGATCAACAGCGTCACCCCGCTCGGCGGCGGCGTCTACGAGGTGAAGCTGCCCGGGCTGTCGACGGCCGGGCCGATCGACGGCAGCCTCCAGGTCACCGCGGTCAACAGCACGCCCGCCCGGTGCAAGGTGCGCAACTGGGCGTCCAGCCCGGGCGGCCAGGTCGCCTACGTCGCCTGCTTCACCTCGACCGGCGCGCCGTTCAAGACCCGCTTCACTCTCACGTACCAGTACAACCAGTCGCTGTGGGGCGCCGGTTGGCCGCCGCGCTACTTCGGCTACCTGTGGTTCCGCCCGCCGGTCGGGCCGCCGGCGACGAACTTCAACTCGCAGCTCGGCTTCGGTGTCAACACGCTTGCCGGGGCCGGTGTCGGCCTGTCGCTGGTCACCTTCCCGCGCCTGGCCGTCCTGCCGGACAACGTCCAGGTGACCGCTTCCGGTGGGAGCTCGGAGTTCTGCAACCTGCTCTTCCCGTGGACGCACACCGCGACCGACACCATCGTGCGCGACGTCGCCTGCTACAACAGCGGCGGCGCGCCGGTGAACACCGGCTTCCTGATCAGCGCCAACTCGAACGCCTGACCGGCACGTCCCGCCCCGCCGTCCACCGCCCAGGACGGCGGGGCGATCCAAAACAACCAAGCGATTGCTTGATTTTGCGGTACCGCACCTCTTAATCTTCTAAAAGATTTGGAGGTGAGCCGTGACACTCACGACAGCACCTGTCGGCCCGGCCGACGCGCCCATGCGCGACGGCGGGACCGCCACCTGGTCGCCGCGCATCACGCCGCCGATCGGCGTCGACCTCACCGAGCGGCAGGCACTGGCCTGCGCTTTCCGCATCCTCGGCCACAGCGGCTTCAGCGAGAACATCGCCGGCCACATCACCATGCTCAAAGACGGCGGACCCGACGGCGCCATGTGGGTCAACCCGTGGGGCCTGTGGTGGGAGGAGATCTCCGCCGCCGACCTGTGCGTCGTCGACCGCGACGGCACCGTCCTGGAAGGCCGGTGGGACGTCACCCCGGCCATCCACATCCACACCGAACTGCACCGGGTGCGCCCCGACGCCCGCGTCGTCGTGCACAACCACCCCTACTACGTCACCGTCCTGGCCGCGATCGGGGTGCTGCCGGCGATCGTGCACCAGACCGGGTGCATGTACGACGGTGACCTCGCCCTCGTGCACGAGTACACCGGCGAGGTCGACGACGCCGCGCTCGGCGCCGACCTGGCCCGCCGCATCGGCGACGCCTCCGTGGTCATCCTCGCCAGCCACGGCATCATCGTCACTGCCCCCACGATCCAGGAGGCGACCTACCGGTCGGCGAGCATCGACCGCGCCTGCCGCCTGGCCTACGACGTCATGCTGCTGGGCCGCGACCCCCTCGAGATCGCCCCCGGCCTGCGGCACGGCATGAAGAAGTCACTGATCGAGCGCGGCACCGACGTGTACTGGGCCGGCGCCGTCCGGGCCCTGCTGCGCCGCGAACCCGAAGTCCTGAACTGAGAGGCGACGCCATGGCATCCATCGACGAGCTGCTGCAGAACACCGCGTTCACCGTCGCCGACCGCTCGAAGGTGACCTTCCTGCCGGACCCGCCCCGGCAGCCCCGCAAGTACACGTTCATCTCCGTCGACGACCACATCGTCGAGCCGCCGGACGCGTTCGAGGGACGGATGCCGGCGAAGTTCGCCGAGCAGACGCCCCGGGTCGTCGAGCAGGACGGCAGCCACGTCTGGATCTACGACGGCAAGGAGTTCCCGAACGTCGGGTTCAACGCCGTCGTCGGCCGGCCCGTCGACGAGTACAGCATGGAGCCGAGCCGCTTCGACGACATGCGCCGCGGCTCGTGGGACATCCACGAACGCATCAAGGACATGGACCTCAGCGGCGTGTACGCCTCGCTGTGCTTCCCGTCGTTCCTGCCCGGGTTCGCCGGCCAGCGGCTGCAACTGTCCACGAAGGACACCGAGCTGGCCCTCGCGGCGACCCGCGCCTGGAACGACTGGAACATCGAGGCGTGGTCCGGCGCGTACCCGGACCGCATGATCCCGTGCCAGCTGCCGTACTTCCTGGACCCGGAGGTCGGCGCGAAGGAGATCTACCGCAACGCCGAACGCGGCTTCAAGGCCGTCACGTTCACCGAGGCGCCGCACCTGCTCGGCATGCCGTCGCTGCACACCGGGCACTGGGACCCGATCATGCGCGCCTGCGAGGAGACCGGCACGGTCATCAACCTGCACATCGGCTCGTCCGGCACGTCGCCGTCGACCGCCCCGGACGCCCCGCCGGACGTCGTGGGCGTGCTGTTCTTCGGGTACTCCATGTTCTCCGCCGTCGACTGGCTCTACTCCCGCATCCCGGTCCGGTTCCCCGACATCAAGATCGTGCTGTCGGAGGGCGGCATCGGCTGGGTGCCCGGCCTCGTCGACCGGCTCAACCACATGCTCAGCTACCACGAGATGTACGGGACCTGGAAGGGCATCGAGCTGACCCCGGCCGAGGTCCTGCTGCGCAACTTCTACTTCTGCGCGGTCGAGGACCCGTCGTCCTTCGCGCTGCGCGACGTCATCGGCGTCGACCACATCTTCCTCGAGCAGGACTACCCGCACTGCGACTCGACCTGGCCGCACACCCAGCGCACCATCGAGGAGGAGATCGGCGGCCTGCCCGACGCCGACGTGCGGAAGATGACCTGGGAGAACGCCTCCAGGGTGTACCGGCACCCGGTGCCACCCGCGGTCCAGAACGACCCCGACGCGTACTAAACTGCGGCCCCATGGTCTCCACCGACCGGCTCGCCGAGCAGGTGGCCGACCACATCCGCGGTCAGATCGTGCGCGGTGAGCTCGCCGACGGCGCCCCGCTGCCGAAGTCGGAAGAGCTGATCCAGCGGTATCCGGTGAGCATGCCGACGTTCCGCGAAGCCATGCGCATCCTGGAGGCCGAGGGCCTCATCACGGTTCGCCGGGGACGGCTCGGCGGTGCGGTCGTGCACCGGCCCTCCCCGGCGAACCTCGGCTACAACCTGGGACTCGTCCTCGCCGCGCAGCGCGCCGGCATCGACGACGTCGCCACCGCACTGCGCCACGTCGAGCCGGCCTGCGCCGCCCTGTGCGCCGGCCGGCCCGATCGTTCCACCGCGGTGGTCCCCGTGCTGCGCGAGCTGCATGAGGCGTACCTCGCCCGCATCGACGACCTGGTCGAGGTCGTCGGCGTGTCCCGGCGCTTCCACGAGGCCCTCGTGGGCCTGTGTGGCAACCCGCCCCTCATCGTGCTCGCCGGGGCCCTGGAGGCCCTGTGGTCCAGCCACGAGCAGGACTGGGCCACCCGCATCCGCGAGACGACCGGGGTCCCGCTGCGCGCACGGCGGGCCGCCGGCGAGGTGCACGGGCGGATCCTCGCGCTCATCGAACAGGGCGCCGCCGACGAGGTGCACCGGCTGGTCACCGAGCACCTCACCGCCGCCCAGCGCAACCCCAGCCCGGCCGGACCGGCCGCGGTGATCGACGCCGCGCTCATCCGCCGCCAGCCCTAAGGTGTGTTTGGTAGGTGGATGCCGGGCTGCGGCGGACCCAGACGCCGCCTGGAACCACGCCGGTCACACCCGGATACAACACCGGTATCCGGGCGCACCCGGCGCGGCCCCGACGACTCGCCCAGGCTGGCCCGGCGTGCTGCGCCGGACCGGCCCAGCCCAGGCGCTGGCCCTCGCCTCGCACCGACCCCACCTACCAAACACACCTTGGCGACGGGCGCGGGTATTTTCGAAAAGCTATCGGTATGCGGCACTTCGGCGCGAGCATGCTGGGTAACTGACCATTGGACGGGCGAGGCAGCGATGATGAGCACGGAACCGGCGGACCAGCTCGCGGTGCGCCGGGCCAATCTCAGCCGGACGCTGCGCCACATCCGCACCGCCGGGCCGGGATCCCGGGCCGCGATCGCCGCCGCCACCGGCCTGCACAAGACCACCGTGTCGAGCCTGGTCGAGGAGCTGCTCAGCCGCCGGCTGGTCCGTGAGACCGGGCTGGAACGCTCCGGCACCGCCGGCCGGCCGGGCCGCGGCGTGGCGCTGTCACCCGAGCTCGGCGCGGTCGGCATCGAGCTCAACGTCGACTACCTGGCGGTGCACGGCTGCGACCTGACCGGGCGCACCGTCGTCGAGCGCCGGGTCAGCTTCGACGCCGCCCGCCGCGACGTCGAGGGCTGCCTGGACGACCTGGCCGAGGCCGCCGACCAGGCCCTGGCCGAGCTCGTTGCGCGGGACGTGACCCCGGTCGGGCTGACCGTTGCGGTGCCGGGCCTGGTCGACGTCGCCCGGGGCGTGGTCGTCGTCGCGCCCAACCTCGGCTGGCGCGACGTCCCCGTCGTGTCCCGGCTGGCCAAGGGCCTCGACCCGGGGCTGCGGGTCGGCGTGGACAACGACGCCAACCTCGCCGCGCTCGCCGAGTTCACCTGGGGCGTCGCGGCCGGCACCGCCGACCTCGTGTACCTCACCGGCTCCGTCGGCGTCGGCGGCGGCGCCATCGTCGACGGCCGCCTGCTGCGTGGCGCCGACGGGTTCTCCGGCGAGATCGGCCACCTGCCGGTCGAACCCGTGGGCGACCCGTGCGGCTGCGGCCGGACCGGCTGCTGGGAGACCAAGGTCGGCCTGGCCGAGCTGGTCCGCCGGATCACGCCCGAGTTCGCGTACGGACTCGGCGACGGCCCGATCCCCGACCCGCAGGAACGCATCGCCGAGGTGCGCCGCCGCCTGGATGCCCGGGACCCGGCGGCGGTCGACGCGGTGACCGGGATCGGCCGGTGGCTCGGCCACGGCGGCGCGATCCTGGTCAACCTGTTCAACCCGCGGGTCGTCGTCCTCGGCGGCTACTTCGCCGACCTCGCCGACCATCTGCTGCCGGCCGCGCAGGCGCAGCTGACCCGGCTCGCCATGGCGTCGCCGGCGGCCCGCTGCCACTTCGTGGCCTCCGACCTCGGGTTCACCGCGGCGGCCCGCGGCGGCGCCGGCGCCGTGATCGAGCGGATGATCGACGACCCGACCACCGTGCCCGCCACGGGCTGAACCCTACTCGCGCTCGACCCGCCGCAGCCCCTGCGCGGGCGTCCACCACTCGACGACGAGCAGCGTCGCCGCGTCGTTGAGGTGGGTGTGCACGACCTCGGCGATCTCGGCGCGGAAGCGGTCGCCGTCCGGCCCGTCGGTGATCGGCCCCGCGGCGACCGCCCGGCCGGCGATCTTCGCCTCGCCCGGCCACGCCGCCTCGGCGCCCTCGACCGGGTCGACCGTGGCGCTGTGCAGGGCGAAGCGCGGATCGCGGCGCAGGTCCGCGCCCTTGCGCGCCCGCGCCATCGAACCGAAGACCAGGTCGCCGTCGGTGAAGACCACCTCGATGCCGGAGATCCGCGGCGACCCGTCGGCCCGCAGGGTGGCGACGGTCTGGTGCCGGTGCGCCTCGAACAGGGCCCGCACCCGCTGCGCGAACTCGGGTGCGGCCTGCTCGACGTCCCGCCATGCCGTCATGGGTGGAACCCGGCTCAGGTGGCGGCCAGGACGTCGACGACGAAGCGCAGGGTGCCGACCGGCTTGCCGCTGGACGGGTCGTCGCCGTAGGCGAGGTTGGACGGGATGTCCAGCTGCACCCGGCTGCCGACCTTGACCCCGACGAGACCCTGGTCCCAGCCCGGGATGACCCGGCCGCCGCCGAGCGGGAAGTCGAGCGCCTGCTGGCTGTTCCAGGACGCGTCGAACTCCTTGCCGTCGACGAAGGTGACACCGACGTAGTTCACCGAGAGAGTCTGGCCGGCCTGCGTGGCGGCGCCCTTGCCCTCGATCAGGACGGTCGTGGTGAGCTTGGTGACGGTCCCGGTGCCCTTCGTGACGACCGGCTTCGTGGACAGGGCCGGGTCGGCGCCCTCCGGCACCGGCGGGAACGGCTTCTGCGCAGCGGCCGACGGCTCCCCGCTGGCGGCGGCACTGGCGGACGACGCGAGACCGGGCTCGGCCGGGTCGTTGCCGTCGGACCGGACGGACAGCCACACCACGAGCGCGATGACGGCGATGACGGCCGCCGCGGCACCGACGACACTGAGGAACTGCTTGCGCTTGGCGGCGGCGACCTGCCGGGCCCTGGCCTCTCTGGCAGCGGCGCGCTTCTCGGCCTTCGACAGCGGGGTCTGGCCGGGGCGGGTAGGTGCGGCCGGGCGCTGCCGGCTGGTCACGCGATCGGTCACGGGAACACGGTACGTCACTGCGACGTCCGGACAAGACCCTCCCGGCAACCTCCCAGCAAACCCGGACATCGACCCACGCCTCAGGGTGTGGCGATGTCTGCCGAGCGCTTCCGGGTCGCCGCCGCCGTCTACGGCATCCTCCGCTACGACGACGACGACGGCGGTGGTGGCCGGCTGCTGCTCCTGCGCCGCGCCGGGACCACGTTCCGGTCCGGGCAGCTCAGCCTGCCGGCGGGCACCTGGACGGCGGCGAGGACGCCGTGAGCGGGCTGGTGCGGAGCTGAGGGGAGGCGGACCCGCAGGCCTGCCGCCTGGCGCTGCTCATGCACACGGCGCCGGAGGACGCCGACGACGTCGACCGCTGGAGCGGCGAGCCCGCCATCGGCGAGCCGGACAGTGCAGCGAGCTGCGCTGGGTGCCGGCCGGGGCACTGCCGGACGACGTGGTCGACTACGTCGCCGACGCCCTGACCGTCATTGCCCCGGGGCGACGCCCTGGTGTTGCGCGGCTGGCCCGGGGTCAGCTGATCGGCTGGCGGTCGGCCAGCCCGAGGTTGTGGTGCCAGGACCCGCCGGCCGGCGCCGTGTCGAAGGCGACCGCGGCGACGGCGTTGCCCTCCAGGTCGTTGTCGTGGATGCGGCCCGACCCGCAGCTGCCGGCGCCCGTGATGCGCAGCCCGTGCGTCTGCGTCCGGGGAACCTGGCGGTCCCAGGCCCGGTTGTCGCGCACGGTAGGGGTGTCCGCGGCGGCGGCGAGGGTGATCCCGGCCCGGGCCTCGGGGGAGTCCGGCAGCCGGAACCGGGTCCCGTGCGGCGGGGTGCCCTCCGGCCAGGCGGTGGCGGCGCCGGGCCGGACCGGGGCGAGGAAGAGTTCGGTGGCGGTGTTGGCCACGACGATGGCCTGCTGCGCGCCGGCGGCGACCATCTTGCCGGTGTGGCCGCCGGGCGGCCAGTCCGCGGTGGTGTCGTGCAGGGACAGCCGGGTGTAGGAGGTGGTCGCGCCGCCGCCGTGCGCCTCGGGCGCCGCCTGCCGGCCGTTGCCGCGCAGCCGGTTGCCCGCGATGCACGCGTCGAGCACGGGGGAGTCGATGAAGATCCCGTCGAGGGCGTTGCCCCAGATGTCGTTGCCGGTGATGGCCACGTCGGCGGCCGGGTGTGCGGAGTTGCCGGGCAGGCGGGCGACGCCGAGGGCGTCCGCGCGGTCCTGCAGGCCCGACGGGCCGAGGCTGTGCTGCCAGTACCCGTAGCGGCCGTTGCGGCTGATGCGGTTGCCGTCCACCGTGTACGGGCCGGGGGTGTTGCCGATGGCGACACCGTCCCAGATGTTGCCGTCGATGACACAGCCGGTCACGATGCCGCCCCGCCCGGCGACCGAGGACGTGCCGAGCGCCGACACGTCGTAACCGGCCTGGTGGTTGCCGGTCATCGTGCACGCCGAGACGATGAGCCCGTCGGCGCCCCAGTCGGAGATGCCGAAGCGGTTGGCCTGGGCGTGGCAGCCGATGATGCGGATGCCGCGCGGCGGGGTCCAGCGGCGCTTCTGGAGCTCGACGAAGATGCCGTTGGTGCCGTTGCCGACCGTCGTGCACGAGGTGATCGTGAGCCGCTCGGTGTCGCCCCAGCCGCCGATGCCGATGCCGATGCCGGCGCCGCCCATCTCCTCGCCGTTGTTCAGCCGGCCGCAGTGCACGGCCAGGACGTCGTCGACGACGGTGTCCTGCAGGAAGTCGCAGCCGAAACCGGTCGCGCCGGTGTCGTGGATGTACAGGTCGTGGAACCGCCCGCGCAGCACGTACTGCAGGAACAGTCCCTTGGCGTTGACGTCGTACGCGGGCAGCGTCACGCCGGAGCCGTCGATCTCGAAGTGCGCGAAGGTGCAGTCGGCGATGTGGTTGTCCCGGCCGGCGTTGTGGTCCCGGGCCGTGAAGTACGCCAGCGGCGTCGGCGAGGTCGGCTTCCGCGGGTTCGACAGCAGGAACCGGGTGGCGGCCGGCCCCGAGCCGGTCAGCGACACGCCGTTGCGCCACCTGATGCCCTCGTCCTGGATCGAGTACGCCCCGGGCGGGCAGTGGATGGTGCGGGGGCGGCCGTCCGCGGCGAACGCGGCGCCGAGGGTGTCGACCAGCGCGGTCAACGCGGGCTGGTCGTTGGTGGTGCCGTCACCGGCGAGTCCGTGCGCGTGCGCGTCGTAGACGAGCGGGTCGGTGGTTCGCATCACGACCATCCCTCTCTTCGAGTCGCTCCCGCATCGATACCCGCATGCCCGACCGCAAACGTGCCCGTCGAGGCGTGAGCGGCACCGCGCGGGGCATGCACGCGGGAGGTGAAAGGAGCATGGCGTGAGGGGCGTCAAGGGCGGGCTGATCCGCCGGATGGTGCTGGCCACCTGCGTGCTGCTGCTGTTCGTCGGCGGCGCCTTCGGGACGCTGCTCATCTCGATCGGCGAGGACCGGGAGACGACCCGGCTGTCCCGGCGCACCCACCAGCTGTTCACGGCCGCCGACCAGGTCCACCGCAAGACCGTCGACCTGCAGGCGGCGCAGCAGGCCTACACCATCTCCGGCGACGGCGTCTTCCTCGGCCGGTGGCAGGCGGCGAGCTCCGGCGTGCTCGAGGCCAACGCCACGCTCGAAACGCTGGCCAGCACCGCCGCCCAGCGCCGCCTGACGCAGCGGATCACGCGGACGAGCACGTCCTACGTCCAGGACTACTCGCTGCCGGCGCTGAACGCGGCCCGGCGTGGCGACCCCGCCGCCAGGAGCACGTCGACGCTGCTGGAGGGCGAGCGCCGGATCGGGCAGCTGCGCGTCGACCTCGGCGTGCTCAGAACGTCGGAGCGCGACGTCCTCGCGGCCCGCGACGCGCGCGCCGAGGCGATGGTGCGCCGCGAGATGTTCGCGGTCCTCGCCGGCCTGACGGGTTCGGCGATCGTCATCGCGCTCGTCGGCGGCTACCAGACCCGGCTGCTGGTCCAACCCATCCGCCGGGCGGCCACGATGGCCGACCGGCTCGCCGGCGGTCGGCTGGACACCCGCATGCCGGAGACCGGCAAGGCCGAGATCGGGCAGCTCGAGCGGTCGTTCAACGTCATGGGCGACTCCCTGCAGGGCGCCCACGACGACCTCATCGCCTCCCGCGCACGGGTGGTCCTGGCCACCGACCAGACCCGCCGGCGCATCGAACGCGACCTGCACGACGGGGTCCAGCAGCGGCTGCTGTCCCTCGGGCTGGACATCCGCCGGATCGAGCTCAGCGTGCCGCCCGAGCTGCCCGAGCTGCGGGCCGAGCTGTCCGAAGTGGTCGCGGGCATCAACGGCACGGTCGACGACGTGCGGGAGATCTCGCGGGGGGTGCACCCGGCGATCCTGACCGAGGGCGGGCTGCGGCCCGCGGTGAAGGCCCTGGCCCGCCGCACGGCCGTCCCGGTCCAGCTCGACCTGCGGCTGGACGACCGGCTGCCCGAGCCGGTGGAGGTCGCGGCCTACTACGTGATCGCCGAGGCCCTCGCCAACGCGGCCAGGCACTCCGGGGCAACCGGCATCCAGGTGAGCGCATCGGTGCCGGACGGGCAGCTGGAGGTGTCGGTGCGCGACGACGGGGTCGGCGGCGCGGAACCGGGCCGGGGGTCGGGCCTGGTCGGGCTCGCCGACCGGATCGAGGCGCTGGGCGGGACGATCGACCTGGACAGCCCCGCCGGGCAGGGCACCTGCCTGAAGGTCCGGCTGCCGCTGGCGCGGGACTGAGCGCGGGCGCACGCCATGACGCCCCTGGTTGCCTCTGCCAGCAGGACCCGGGCGCCGGGGGTCGGTCAGTGCGCGCCGGTGGTTGCCTTCGCCCGCAGGACCCGGGCGTCGGGGTGGCCGAGCGTGGCGAGCAGCCCGGCCGCCCGCAGCCACGCGGCGCGCGCCTCGCTGCGCCGGCCGAGCGCGGCGTACGCGTCGCCGAGATGCTCGGTGACCACCGCCTCCTGGTAGCGGTCGCACTGGTCGCGCAGCAACGCCGCGGCCCGCTCGTAGCAGCCGAGCGCCTGCTCCGGCCGGCCGCTGCGGTGCCGGGACCAGGCCAGGGTGTCCCAGGTGAGGCCCTCGCCGTGCCGGTCCCCGAGCCGCTGCTGCACCTCGATCGCCTGGCCGCAGCGCGCCACCGCCTGCTCGTGCTCGCCGAGGTGCGCGAGGTGCCAGCCGAGCGCGTTCAACGTCTGGGCCCGGCCGTGGTCGTGGCCGGCCGCCTCGAACATGGCCAGGGCCCGCCGGTCGTCGGCCAGGGCCCGGTCCGGCTGACCCTGCCGGGCGGAGACCCGCGCCAGGTTGCGGTACACGAATCCCTGGCCGGCCTGGTCGCCGAGCCGCCGGTACGCGTCGAGCGCGGCACCCAGATGCCCCCTGGCCTCGTCGAAGTTGCGCAGCCACGTGCACGCCCGGGCGAGCCCCCGGTGCGCGTGCCCGATCGCCGTGTCGCAGCCGAGCCGCAGCGCCGAACGCAGTGCGGCCCGGTGCACGTCGAGCTCCGCGTGCCAGTTGCCGCGCTGGTCGAGCACGTACACCAGGGCCCACGCCAGCTGCCACGCGTGCCGGTGGAACCCGGCGCCGTCGGCGTAGCGGACGGCGGACAGCAGCACCTGCTCCTCGGCCGCGAACCAGGCCAGCGCGGCCCGCCGGTCCCCGAACGTCTCGGCCCGCACCCCCGGCAGCGGCGCCGGCAGCAGGAGCGGGTCACGCAGCGGCTCGAGCCGGCCGGCCGCCGCGCACGCACTGTGCACGTAGTGGTCGAGGAGCCGTTCCACGGCAGACCCGGCACCGGCACCCGCGGCGGCGACCTCGATGCCGTACAGGCGGACCAGGTCGTGCATCCGGAACCGGCGCGGCGACTCCTCGACGAGCAGGCTCGCGTCCAGCAGCTCGCGGATCGCCGGCCGGAGCCCGCCCGGATCGCACCCGGCCAGGCTTGCCGCGGCGGTCCCGCCGATATCGGGGCCAGGCCCGAGACTCAGCAGTCCGAACAGTTCCGCGGCCGCCGGCGGCAGGTGCCGCACCGATCCGGCCATCACCGCGCGGAGACTGACGGCGAGGTCACCGGCGTCCAGCGCGTCCAGCCGCGTCGGCCGGGACCGCAGCTCCGTCACGAGGGTCCGCAGCCGGCAGTGCGGGTCGGTGGCCGCGCGGGCCGCGACGATGCCCAACGCCAGCGGCAGCCCCGCGCACAGCGGCAGCAGCGCCTCGACCGCACCCGGCTCCGCGGCCACCCGGGCCGCACCCAGCCGGACCCGCAGCAGCTCGGCGGCGTCCGCGGGGCTCATGCAGTCCAGCACGACCGGGCGGGCACTGTGCGCGGCGACCAGCCCGGTCAGCCGCCGCCGGCTGGTGACCAGCACCGCGACCGTCGCCGAACCCGGCAGCAGCGGCACCACCTGGGCGCTGTCGCGGGCGTTGTCGAGCACCACGAGCATCCGGCGGCCGTCGACCAGCCGCCGGAACGCGGCCGCCTGCTCCGGCTCGTCCGCCGGCACGGCCTCCGCCGCGACGCCGAGCGCGGTCAGGAACGACCGGATCGCGGCGGCGGGTGCCACGGGCTCGCCGGTCGGGTCGAACCCACGGAGGTTCACGTACAGCCAGCCGTCGGGGAACCGCTCCCGGTGCTCGTGCGCCCACCGCAGGGCCAGCCACGTCTTGCCGGCGCCGCCGACCCCGCCGATGACCGCGATCGGCCCGGCGGCCCGGTCGGATCCGGCCTGCATGGCCGCGGTCAGCTCGGCGAGCTCGCCGGTGCGGCCGGTGAACGCCGCCGGCGCCGGTGGCAGTTGCTGCGGCACCACCGTCGCCGGTTCCCGCAGCGCCAGGTCCGGTGCGTCGCGCAGGATCCGCTCGTGCAGGCCGCGCAGTTCGTCGCCCGGCTCGATGCCGAGGTCCTCCGCCAGGTGCCGGCGCAGCTGGTCGTAGCGGGCCAGGGCCTCGGCGCGCCGGCCGCACCGGCACAACGCCAGCAGCGCCGAACCGGTCAGCGCCTCGTCGAAGGGTTCGGCGTCGGCCCGGGCCAGCAGGCCGTCGAGCACCGTGGCGTGCCGGCCCAGCCGCAGCGCGAGGTCGTCGCGCCGCTGCTGCGCGGTCCGCCGGCGGCGGTGCAGCTCCCGGCGGATGCCGTTGAGCCACGGCGTGTCCAGCCCGCCGAACGCGTCACCGGTCCACAGCTCGAGGGCCGTGTCGAGCAGCTCGACCGCGCAGTCGTCGCTCTGCGCGGGCCCGCCGGCCCGGCGCACGAGGTCGTCGAACAGGTGCAGGTCGACGTCGAGCGGGTCGATCTCCACCAGGTAGCCGGACGGGCGGCGCGGCACCGTGCACCCGCCGCGCGCCAGGGTCTGCCGCAGCCGCGACACGTAGCTGTACAGCGCCTGTCGCGGATGCTGCGGCAACCGGTCGCCCCACGCCCGCTCCAGCAGCACGTCGGCGGGCACCGGCCGGCCCGGCTCGACCAGCAGCGCCGCCAGGACACAGCGCTGCCGCTCGTGCCCGAGGTCGACGGGCACTCCGTCGACGTGGGCGGTGATCTCGCCCAGCAGCCTGATGCGCATGCCGCACTGTGGGGCCGCGCAGGGCCCGCCGTCCAAGTCGAAATACCAGCACAGCGCCGCTGTCGACAACCCGACGCAGCGGGCCCGCCGAAGGTTTCCAGCGACTTCTCGCACCAGTACGCCGGCCGCGACAGCGGCTGCTGATTCCGGGTCGGCCACACGGCCCGGCACCCGTCGGGTCGTGTGGCCTTCACCACGTGAGGGGTTCGGGCCACCAGAACCGAAACATTTGTGGTGGACGCTACGCGCTGACTGGCCGGGCGAAAGGTGGGACCACGTGGAGATCCTGGTGGTGACGGGGCAGCCCGGGGACGGTTCGGCGAGCCGGGTCCTGCCGGCGCTGGACCTGCTGGCGCACTCCCGGCGAGTCGTCGGCTACGACGTGCGCGCCTGCGCCACCGGCGCCGAGCCCGACGTGGTCCTCGTCGACGCCCGGCAACGGCTCGCCGAGGCCCGCAGCTTCTGCCGGGTCCTGCGCACGACCGGTCTGCGGATGCCGATGCTCGCCGTCGTCGAGGAGTCCGGACTGGTCGCCGTGTCTGCCGACTGGGGCATCAACGACGTCGTCCTGGCCGGCGCCGGCCCCGCCGAGGTCGACGCCCGCCTGCGCCTGGCCACCCAGGCCGCATTAGCCGCCGCCGGCGCGTCCAGCAACCTGATCAACGCCGGCGCGCTGCGCATCGACCCGGACACCTACTCCGCCAAGCTCAAGGGCCGGTCGCTCAACCTGACGTACAAGGAGTTCGAGCTGCTGCGCTACCTCGCGCAGCACCCCGGCCGGGTGTTCACCCGGGACCAGCTGCTGCGTGAGGTCTGGGGCTACGACTACTTCGGCGGCCACCGCACCGTCGACGTGCACGTGCGGCGCCTCCGCGCCAAGCTCGGCAGCGAGTACGAGTCGATGATCGGCACCGTCCGCCAGGTCGGTTACACACTGGTCCTGCCGGCCCGCGCCGAACCCCTGCCGGTCGTCGCCCAGGCCGAGGCCCTGCTGCTGCAGGCCTGAGCCCGTTGCGGCCGCAGGCCGCAGGCCTGGGCGTTGCTCAGTGGCACGGCCACCGCTCGGCGAACTTCTCCGGCGACATGACGACGTCCTGGAACTTGACCCGTCCGTCGGTCAGGTCCCTGGTCCGGAACACCTGGTAGTCCTGCCAGCCCTTCACCTCCAGCAGGAACACCGCGAACTCGACGTCCGGGTCGAGCGGACCGGCCAGGGCCACGTCCACGTGACCACCGGGCTGCTCTTCACCGATGCGGAACGTCGTGGCGGCCGACGGCGGCTCGAACGTCACCTGCCAGCGCACCGGCAGCTTGTTCTCGTCGATGACGGTCTCGTCCGGGTCGACCTCGACGACCCGGACCTGCCGCACCGCGGGCCGGGCCGAGCCGCAGTCGGTGTGGATGACCTCCACGGTCGAGCCGTCCATGCGGACCGCCGCGTCCGGTGGCTGGGTGCACGCCGGCAGCAACAGCACCAGCCCGGCGGCCAACCCCAGGCCGGCCGCCCGGCGAACCCTGCTGTTACTCATCACGCCTCTCCGACGTGCCGGCCGCACCCGGGGTTCCACGCTGGATACGATCGGGCGGTGGGGCACCTCCGGCGGCACCGCTACGTCGGCCCGGCCGACCTCCTGGACCAGCCGGCCGCGCCGGACACCGTCGCCGCCGGCACGCCGGCCGACCTGGCGCGGTGGCTGGCCGGGCGCGCCCGCGGCGACCTCGCCGAGCCGTTCACGTTCGTCGTGGCCCTCGACGGGGTGCTGCGACTGGCGCCGCGGCGCAGCGAGCACGTCGCCCTCGCCGGCGGGCGGGACGTGCTCGCCGCCGGCGAGATGGCCTTCGCCGCCGACCCGGGCTGGCGGGTCGTCGCCGTGACCAACCAGTCGACCGGCTACTGCCCCGACCCGGACTGCTGGCCCGCGGTGGCCGCGGCGCTCGACCGGGCCGGCATCGCGCATCCCGGCGGCTTCACCGACCGGGTCGTGTTCCGCCGCTGCCCCGGCTGCGGCGAGCGCAACATCGTGCGCGACGGCGACTTCACCTGCGCCCTGTGCGGCGACGCCCTGCCCGCGCGGTGGAATTTCTGACGACGGGCCAGCGACCCGCCGGGTACGGTCCCATCGTGGACGGCACCGCGCTGCGCGCCGACCGGGCCGACGTCCGGCAGGCCGACGACGAGCACACGCTGATCCTGGCCGCCGCAGGCGTGCACGTCCTGCTGATCCGGCTGCGGTACTACGGCTGGGTCGACGAGGTGATCGACGGGGCCGGCACGGTCGCCACCTGGGCCGTCAACGCCTGGACCCTGATCGGTCACGACCTGTCCCTTGAGCTGACCCGGTCCGCCGCCGCCCTGCTCGGCCTGCCCAGGCAGCTCGGGCTGCGCCTGGACGTGGACGACGACGGGATCCGCCTGGTCCGCGCCGCGCTGCTGGAGATCCTTTCGTGCGCCTGCTTCGTGGTCGACACCCCGGAGGGCCGCGTCTCCGGCTGAGGCCTTCTCCGGGAGCGGTGGACCTCCAGGGCGCGCCTGCGGCTGAGCTGAGTGCGAGTGGGTCGCCCGCTCGGCGGCGTCGGCGCCGACCCGGATCGCACGGGAACCGGCGCCGACCGCCTGGCGGGTCAGCCGCCCTGTGAACCCGCGACCGCACGGGTCGCCGCGTTCAGCCGGTTCCACGTGTTGATCGAGGCGATCGCGATCACCAGCGCCGCGAGCTGCTCCTCGTCGTAGTGCTCCGCGGCCTCGGCCCAGATGTCGTCCGGGACGGCGTCGGCGCGGTCGGCGAGCCGGGTGGTGGCCTCGGTCAGGGCCAGCGCGGCCCGCTCCGCGGCGCTGAAGTAGGGCGCGTCCCGCCAGCCGGCGACGGTGAAGAGGCGTTCGTCGCTCTCGCCCGCCTTGCGCATGTCCGTCGCGTGCATCTCGAGGCAGACCGAGCAGCCGTTGATCTGGCTGGCCCGCAGGTAGATGAGGTTCCGGGTGGCCTCGGGCAGGGTGTCGCCGGTCGAGTTCGACAGGGCGATCAGGCCCTTCATCGCGGCCGGGAACACCATGGTCGGGTGCTTGATACGTGCCTGCATGATTGCTGCTCCTCCGTGGTGCGTGTTCGTCGGTCAACGGCATGACCCGGCGGGGCACCGGAATGTGACGGGACGCGGCATCATGGATGGCATGGAGTGGGTGCACGTCGTCGGCTACGAGAACGTCCCCGGCTGTCCACGGCCGATGGCGGCGCTGCGGTCTTGACTGCGCGAGCGCGGCATCGACTGGATGCCGTTCGCTGACGACCAGGTGCGCGTCAGCCTGGCGTGCGGCCGCGACGAGACCGGCCGCGCCCGGGGCTACTTGGACCTGTCGGTCGACGCCGAGGTGCTGTGGCGGCTGGGCCTGCACCCGGACCAGCCGACGTCCCGGGTCACCGGACCGTCGCCGCCCGCCTGGTGGCACGCCGCCGCCGAACGCGCCCCGCGCCGGTCCGCCGACCAGCCCGACGGCCCGCGCCCGCGTCGGCGACCCCGGGCCCCCGAAAACCGGACCGCGCCCCGGCGTGGCGGGCGTTAGGGTGCGGGCATGGTCACGTTCCCGGTCGATGCCGTCATACCCGCCGGCGAGCGGCTGCCGGTGCGGCCCCTCGGCGGGCTCTTCCCGGACGCCCTGGCGATCGGCGGCGACCCGGACCTGCCGATGCTGGCACCGGACGGGGTGCATCCGCTGCTGAGCGCCGTCGCCCGGGCGTTCGCCGACCACCGGCCGCTGGTGCTGTCACCCGACGCGGTCTGGTTGACCATCGCGCAGGGCGTCGCCCAGCACGTGCGGCTGCACGCAGAGGAACTGCGCCCGCGGCTGGTCCGTCACGCCGGCCGGAAGCGGCTCACGGTGAACGCTGACGAGGTGCCGCGCGACGCCGCCGGGTGGGCGTACATGTCGGAGATGTTCGCCAAGCTGCTCGCCGCCGAGATCGACGACGCCGACCTGTTCGAGTGCGACTTCTCCACCAGCACGCAGGTCGACCGGATGGCGGGGCGGGTGGTGCTGCTCGAGGCGTACTCGCCGTACTTCTCGTTCTGGTTCGTGGCTTCGTGCGGCATCCCGTCCGTCACGCTGACCGGCACGGTCGAGGACTGGCGGCGCATCCGCGCCAGGGTCGACGCGCTCGACGGGTTCGGCCTGCAGACGTGGTGCCGGTCGTTGGCGCCGATCGCCGACGAGTTCGTCCGGGCCGCCGAAGGCGCGCCGGACCGGGAGTTCTGGCAGCGGATCTACAACCCCGTCGACGCGTACGGCGGCGAGGTCATCACCGGCTGGATCGCGCGCTGCTACCCGTACCTGACGGTCACCGCGACCGACCGGCCGAACCCGTTGCTGCAGCTGCCGATCGGCGAGCCGCGCGGCGTGACCGTGCGGCCCGGCGACCTGTACTCCGGTCCCGGCGTCAGGAGCGACCTGGTCCCCGCCACGCTGTCGCGGGTGGCGGTCACCGTCAACGACCGGGTCGCCGGCGACAACCGGGTGGTGGCGCTGCACGGCGGGCTCGTCGGGGTCGCCCAGGACGCCGACGGCGCGCTGCGACCGGTCGCCGGGTGGTATGTGGCACCGGCCGCGATCGAGATCGAGGACGTGCTCGACCGGCTGGTGCGCGAGCACGAGACCACCCCGCCCGTGGACGACCGTCGGCACGGACCGGCCGACCTGATCGCGCTCTATTCGCGGATCGGCTCGGCGACGCTGTTCGACGGCCGCTGGCGGCTGCTGCCGGCGCGCGACCGGCAACTGGTCGACGACGACTTCACCGAGTGGTTCACCGAGACGCTCATCGACCTGGACGACGGTCGCAGCATCGCAGCGGTGGTCGACCTCGTGACGCAGGCGACGTACTGGGTGGTGTGCCGGCTCGCGGCGATCGAGTCGCCCCGCCCGTACGGGCCCCGGTTCCGGCTCGCCGAGGACCTCGCCGACATCCCGGTCCTCGGCACGTCCCTCGCACTGCTGCTGGACGCCGCGATGGACGCCGGCGGCGACATCGCCCACCTGGAGACGGGGCGGCTCGACCAGCTGCCCACCGCATGACCGGCCAGCGAAGCGGCTCGGGCCGGTCATCGTGTGGCAGGGTTGGGGCAGGCGGTCGCCGGAGCGTAGCGGAGGTGGCGGCATGACCGGCCAGCGAAGCGGCTCGGGCCGGTCATCGTGTCGCAGGGTTGGGGCAGGCCGTCGCCGGAGCGTAGCGGAGGCGGCGGCATGACCCGCCCGCCGGCACAGCGGTCCGGGCGGTTCGCGCGGGCGTTCGCCGCCGCAGTGCCGCGCATGGACGCCCGCGGCGCGGCGGCGCACCGGGCCAGGCTCCTCGCCGGGTTGACCGGCACCGTCCTCGAGGTCGGCGCCGGCACCGGGGCCTGCTTCGGGCACTACCCGCCGCAGGTCACCGCCGTGCGGGCGGTCGAGCCCGACCCGTTCCTGCGCGAGCTCGCCACCCGGGCCGCGGCGGCCGCGCCGGTGCCCGTCACCGTCGTGGCAGGCACCGCCGAGGAGTTGCCCGCGGCGGCCGGCGAGTTCGACGCGGCCGTGTGCTCGCTGGTGCTGTGCAGCGTCCCGGACCCCGACACCGCCCTGGCCGGGATCCGGCGGGCGCTGCGCCCCGGCGGCCAGCTGCGCTTCTACGAGCACGTGCGCTCGACCCACCGGTTCGTCGGCCTGATCGAGGACGCCGCCACGCCGCTGTGGGCCGCCCTGGCCGGTGGCTGCCACCCGAACCGCGACACCGCCGCGGCGATCACCCGCAACGGGTTCACCATCGACGCCGTCGACCGGTTCGGGTTCGCGCCCGCCGCGCTCACCCCGAGGACCGCGCACCTGATCGGCCGCGCGCACGTCACGCCGTAGCCGGGTCAGGCGATCGACATGCTCCCCGTGGTGCCGGTGACCTGCCAGCCGGTGCCGGCGGTGTGCTGGACCACGTAGGTCAGCCAGGTGGCGCCGAGACAGGCGACGTAGCCGTTGATGCCGACCTCGACCCGGTCGCCGTGGCCGTCGAGGGGGCCGAGGGTGACCAGGATGCCGCCGTCCCTGACGACCTCGCAGCCGCCGTCGGAGGTGATGACCGAGGCCCGGTCGGCGACGAAGGACACCGGCCGGGTTTCGGCGAGCGCGTCGAGGACGTCGCGCTGGGTGGCGGCCGGGATGGGCTCACCGGCAGCGGCAGCACCCGGTTGCGGGTCCCCGATGCCGGGCACCGCCCGGTCGAGGATGAAGACCCGCTTGATCTGGTCGCCCGGGAACGAGTTCTCCGACGAGTTGGTGAGGTACCGCCGCAGCACCTGCACGTAGACGTCGACGTCGCGGGTGTCACGGGGCGCCGCGTCGCGGGTGTCACCGGGCGCCGGGTCGCGGGCCATGGCCGAGCCGGCGCAGCCCGCCGCACCGATCAGCACGAGGGCGGCGGCGAGGGCCGTCCCGAATCCGTGTCGCACTCTGCGCTCCATCCGGTTTGCGGTGGTGTCATCGGTACGACGTGCGCCGGCTCCCGCCGGTTCCCTCTGCCCACGACGTGACCTGTTCCAGTGGCCGGACCGTGCGCCAGGTCACAGCCGGGTGGTGTCACGTGTCGGAGGCGCGGCACGTCCTTCGCGGTACACAACCGTCAAGGAGGGCACATGTTCGCTGCTTACGTCACGCTCACCATCGTTGCCGCGCTGTTCACCGGCAGTGCCGCGGTGACGTATCTGATCGGCCACGACTACCCGAAGGCGCAGGCGGACATCAAACGGATCCCGCGGTCGTGGGTGCCGAGGCTGGGCGCGGTGCTGGCGGCGGGCTCGCTGGGGCTGCTGGCCGGGTTCGCGGTGCCGCCGGTGGGCACGCTCGCCGCTGCCGGCCTGGTCCTGTACTTCACCGGGGCGCTCATCGCGCACCTGCGGGTGGGCTCCCGCAACCTGGTCGGCTGGGCGGTGTTCTTCGCGACGGTCGTGGTGAACCTCGTGGTGAACCTCAGCTATCACTGGTGACGGCGCGACGGCACGTCCGCGGCCGGCAGGGTCACGGCGATCCGGGTGCCGGCGCCCGCGTCGCTGGTGACCTCGAGGCGGCCGCCGTGGTGCTCGACGACGGCCCTGGCCACGGCCAGGCCGACGCCGGCGCCGTCGAGGTCGGCGGGGTCGACCGGCCCGGCACCGAGGAACCGGGCGAGCAGCTGGTCCAGCCGGCCCCCGGGACCGCTGCCGATCACCACAGCGACGGGCGCGGCGCCGGTGGCCGTCACGGCCACCGTGCCGCCGCCGGGGCAGGACGCGACCGCGGCGGTCAGCAGGTTGCTCAGGGCGCGCTGCAGGTGTCGCGGGTCGGCGGCCACGACGAGATCGGCGGCGACGTCCGGCGAGATCGTGACGCCGGCGTCGCGAGCGGTCGTGGCGACCTCGTCGGCGGCCCGCGCGACGACGGCGGCGAGGCGGGTCGGCTCGAGCCTGAGCCGGAAGTCGCCGGCGTCGAGGCTGGCCACGACGATGAGGTCCTCGACGACGCCGTGCAGCCGGACCGCGGACAGGTCGATCATCGTGACCATGCGCTGCTGCTGGTCGCTGAGCGGCCCGGCGCGGCCGGTGACCAGCAGCTCGCTGTAGCCGCGGATACTCGTCAGCGGAGTGCGCAGCTCGTGCGACATGAGCCGCAGGAACGTGCCGCGGATCCGTGCCGACTGCGGCGGTTCGGGGGTGTGCGCATCGAGGGCAACCTCCCAATGCGGCATATCAGTCCTGTCGGTCTGAACGTAGCATTTTGCACCGGCGCGGTCGCACGGAACCGGACCTGCGCGGGTACCGTGCCGGCGTGGGCATCTACCTCGTCGACGTCAGCCCCGGCAGCTGGGCCCAGGACGACATCATCCGCACCCTGCTCGACCGGGCCCTCACCGAGCGCGGCCTGGACCCGTATCCGGGTCCGCGGGCCGAGGTGCCCTCCGCGGACGGCTTCGAGGAGAAGATCTCGCCGCCGATGGACGGCTTCTCCGAGCTGTGCGACCGGCACGGCGCCGGGGACGTGCTGGAGGCGGCACTGTTCGTCCCGGTGGCGTTCGACGGCCTGATCACGCTGCCGGCCGGCAACGCCTACGACGACGAGCGGACGGTGGTGCTCAGCTCGCACCGGCTGCGGGACCTGGTCGCGCCGATGGCGGCGGAGGTCGGGCTGCCCGCCGAGCTGCCCCGCGGCACGCTCGCGCTGAGCAACGCCATCGCGGATCCCGTCACGTTCTACGTCGCGGTGTACCAGCAGGCCGCCGAGCACTCACTGCGCTACGGCTGCCCGCTGGCCTACATGTGAGTCAGGCGGACGGCGCCGCGGCCGGGTCGAGGAGCTGATCGATGCGGTGCAGCAGATCCTTCGGGCTGAACGGTTTGACCACGTAATCGTCGGAGCCGGCGTCGAAGCCCGACGACACGTCCAGCCACTGGCCGAGCGCGGCGAGCAGCACGATCGGCAGCTGCGCGGTCTGCGGATGCGCCCGAACCCGGACGGCGGGTCGATCTTCACCGTCGACCTGGAGGCCGGCTGACGGTTCTGGACTGGCGGGTCCATTTTTGCGGCGTCACAGTGGCCGTCATGCAGAACTATTACCTGCTCGGCCGGTCCGGACTGCGGGTCAGCCGGCTGGCCCTGGGCACCATGAACTTCGGCGTCGACGGCTTCCACGCCGCCTACGGCCGCACCGAGGAGGAGGCCGAGCCGATCTTCCGCCGGTACGTCGAGTCCGGCGGCAACTTCATCGACACCGCGGACTTCTACACCGCGGGGGAGAGCGAACGGATCCTCGGCCGGCTCATCGCCCGGGCCGGCATCCGCGACCGGCTCGTGCTGACCAGCAAGTTCACCAACACCATCGACCCGACGGACCCCAACGCCGGCGGCAACGGCCGCAAGCACATGGTCCGCGCCCTGGACGCGTCGCTGCGCCGGCTCGGCACCGACCACCTCGACCTGTACCTGCTGCACACCTGGGACCGGATCACCCCCGTCGAGGAGGTCGTGCAGACCTTCGACGACCTCGTGCGGGCCGGGAAGATCCGCTACGCCGGGCTGTCCGACGTCCCCGCCTGGTACGCCGCCCGGGCGCAGAGCTACGCCGAGGCGCACGCGCTCACCCCGATGGTGACCGTGCAGCTGCCGTACTCGCTGATCGCGCGCGGCATCGAACCGGAGTACGTGCCGATGGCGCAGACGCTCGGCATGGGCCTGACCGCGTGGAGCCCGGTCGGCGGCGGCCTGCTCACCGGCAAGTACCGCCGCGGCGCCGACGGCCTCACCGGCACCGGCCGGCTCAGCACCCCGGGCACCGGCGGCCCGTCGCCCTCCGACCGCGACTGGAAGGTGATCGACGCCCTGTCGTCGGTCGCGCTCGAGGTCGGCCGCAGCATGGCCCAGGTGGCGATCAACTGGGTGGCGACGCAGCCGGGCGTCGGGGCCGCCGTCATCGGCGCCAGCAGCGTGGAGCAGCTCGACGGCAACCTCGCGGCGCTGGACTTCGAACTGCCCGCTGACGCCCTTCGCCGCCTCGACGAGGCCAGTGCGCCTCCGCTCGCGCCGCCGTATGCGATGTTCACGCCGCGGTACCAGTCCTGGATCGTCAGCCCGGGGCTCGGCATCGGCGACAAGCCCGCCGGCTACGCGCCCCCGGTTCTCAACGCCTGACCCCCAGGGTGCCGGCCAGGGATTCGGCCAGGGACTCACCCTGGGGCGGGTGCGGGCCGGTTGGGAGACAGTAATGGCATCCATTCGGTACCGCTGAAGGAGCAGACGATGGTGGACTTCAAGCTCGAGATCGTGGTCCTGCCGGTCTCGGACGTCGACCGGTCCAAGGACTTCTACACGAGGCTCGGGTTCCGCGAGGACGTCGACTACGCCGGCCCGGACGGATTCCGGGTCGTGCACTTCACCCCGCCCGGCTCGGCCGCGTCGATCATCATCGGCTCCCACGTCACCGACGCCGCGCCCGGCTCGGCGCAGGGCGTGCATTTCGTCGTCGACGACATCGTGGCGGCCCGGGAGCAGCTGCTGGCCGCCGGCGTCGAGGTGAGCGAGGTCTTCCACGACGCCGGCGGGGTCTTCCACCACGAGGGCACCACCGGCCGGGTCGACGGCCCGCACCCGTCGCGGCAGTCGTACGGCTCGTTCCTGTCCTTCCAGGACCCGGACGGCAACGGCTTCGTCCTGCAGGAGGTCACCCAGCGCATCCCCGGCCGGGTCGGCCAGGTCGTCTACGGCTCGGTCGCCGAGGTCGAGCAGGCGCTGCGGGACGCGGCGACCGCGCACGGCGAGTATGAGAAGGAACTCGGCCACGAGGACGCCGACTGGCCCGTGTGGTACGCAGGACACATGGCCCGCGCCGCCGGTCTGCAGGTTTCCACGGAGAGCTGATGACCCGTTGTTGACCAGCAAGGGTGCGCAGACCAGGGCACGCATCGTCGCCGGCGCCGCCGCGGAGATCCGCGAACGCGGCGTCGACGACGTGCGCCTGGAGGACGTGATGGCCCGCACCCGCACCAGCAAGAGCCAGCTGTTCCACTACTTCCCGGGCGGCAAGGAGGACCTGCTGCTGGCCGTCGCGCAGCACGAGGCCGACCAGGTCCTCGACGACCAGCAGCCGATGCTCGGCGAGCTGACCTCCTGGCCGGCGTGGCAGCAGTGGCGGGACCGGCTCATCGTGCGGTACCGGGACCAGGGCACCCAGTGCCCGCTCAACATCCTGCTGGGCCACGTGGGCCGCCGTACCCCGGCGGCCCAGGCCGTCGTCACCGGCCTGATGCACCGCTGGCAGGCCGCGATCGCCGTCGGCATCCGGCAGATGCAGGCGCGCGGCGAGGCCGCCGCCGACCTGGATGCCGACCGCACCGCCGCGGCGCTGCTGGCCGGCATCCAGGGCGGCGTGCTGCTGCTCCTGGCCACCGGCCGCACCGACCACCTCGAGGCCGCCCTCGACCTCGCGATCAACTCCCTGCGCCAGCCCGTGTGACAATCGGCGCGGGGAGGGTGATGGATGTCGATGGGTGGGGCGGACTTCGGTCGCGGCGTGGTGCGGATCCTGAAATTCGGAGCGTTTCTGACCAACCGGCGCGGGCGGCCCGGCATCGTGCACGTCCCAGGGCTGCTGGAGCTGACCCGGGGCCGGTTGCTGCGCCGGCCGTCGCCGGGCCTGCGGCAGGTGACCACCAGGCTCCGCACCGACCCGGGCTGGCTCCCCGAGCCGTTTCCGGCCTCGGGCGCCGCGCCCGTCACCGGCACCGGACCGGTGCCGGAACTGCTGCGGGAGCTGCGATGGAAGGAACTGACGTCGGCGACGTTCGCCGCGCAGGACCTGCGGTGGCACGCCGCCGTTCCCCCGGCGCTGCGCGCGGCCCTGGCCGAGGCGACGGCGGCGGGCGTGGAACACGCCGGCCCGATCCACCTGCTGGCCGGCCTGCTGCGCGACCCGGCCGGCGCCCTGACCGGCCTGCGGGTCGACCGCGACGAGCTGTGCGAGCTGCTCCGCGCGGACCCGGCCTGGCGCACCTCGGACGAGCCGTACGCGCCGCTGATCCGCCACCTCGGCGTCACCATGGAGCTGGACCGGCCCGGCGGCGGCTGGTTCGCGCGGCGCGCCGAGCGCAAACGGCAACCCGACGCCATCTCCGCCGACGGTTTCGGCGGCGCACTGACCGTGGTGCTGCTGCGGAAGTCGATGCGCCGCGCGATCCGGGGCGGCGACGGGCCCGTCACCTCCGCGCGCCTGCTCGTCGCCGCCGTGACGATGCGCGCGCAGCTGCTGGCCACCGGCAACCGGATCCGGCCGGCGCTGGTGCCGCACAACGGGGCACCGGACGTCCTGCACGCGCACGGGGTCACCGTGGACCGGGCGGTCGCGGCGCTGCCGGCCGACGCCGGCGGTGAGCTGCGGCCCGACGCGCGGTTCCCCGGGCTCATCCAGATGCCGTGGCCGGCCTGGACCGCCGAGGCGGCGGCGGACCGGGCCGTCGACCTGGCCCGCGCCGCCCGCGGCGCCCAGGTCGGCTCGTCACACCTGACGATCGCCGCCCTGGAACCCGCCGGCGGCAGCGCGGCCCGGCTGCTGCGGACGCTCGCGGTCGACCCGGACACTGTGCGGACCGAGGTCGCCGCGGCGTTGTAGCTCAGCTCCGCGCCTCGATCGCCCGGACCGTCCGGCTGAGGGCCTTCTGCAGCTGGCCCTTGGCGACGGTCCCGAGCAGGAACCCGATGACCCGCCCCTTGGCGTTCCTGCCGTCCCGCACCACGACCGCGTCGATCGCGGTCGTGCCGTCCGGGCGGCGGGTGAACGTGTACGTGTGTCCCGACGCGCCGCCCCACACGTTCGAGTCGGTGGTCGTCATGACCACCCGGTGCGGGTCCGACCAGTCGTAGCGCAGCCGCTCCCAGACGCCGCCCGAACCCTCAGTCACGTCGGCCCGGTCCGGGCCCAGGTCGTGCACCTTGAGGTACTCGTCGCTGCTGTTGCCGAACAGCTTCGAGCGGCCCGGCCCGAAGTCGGTGAGCCCGGCGACGAACTGCTCCGGCGTCACCGTGGTCGTCTCGCTGAGGTGGATCGTGGACATGACGCGCTCCCTGCACAAAGGTCGTTTGCTGGCTGCACACAGCGTGCCCGGCCCGGGCCCTGGTTCGAGCCCGTGGAACACCCGGGCCGGCACACTGGTGCTCAGCTGAGGGTGCAGGTGACCACGGGCCCGGGGTTGCTGGTGTTGTTCCAGCTGGCGAGGAAGCCGAACGAGGTGGACGCGCCGGGCGCCACGACCCCGTTGTAGCTGACGTTGCGTGCCGTCACTGTCGCGCCGCTCTGGGTGTACGCGGCGTTCCAGGCCTGGCTGACCTGCTGGCCGCCGGCGAACGTGAAGGTCACCGACCACCCCGTGGACGCGGTCGTGGAGGTGTTCCGCACGGTGATCTCACCCTGGAAGTTGCCGCCCCACTGCGAGATGACCTGGTAGCCGGCAGCGCAGCGCCCGCCACCCGACGGACTCGCCGACGGACTCCCCGACTGGCTCGCCGACTGGCTCGCCGACTGGCTCCTTGACGGCGAGGGGCTCGTCGACTGCGACGGGCTTCTTGACGGCGACGCGCTTGCGGACCGCGACGGGCTGGCCGTCGGTTGCCCGCCGCCGTCGAGGACCCGGGCGAGCACCGGGAACCAGGCGTCGGCCATCTTCTTGAATCCCGCGTCGTTCGGGTGTACGCCGTCGCCGGTGTCCGTGGCGGCGTCGAACCCCGTCCACAGGTCGGCGACCACGACCGGCGACTGGGCGGTCGTGAGCCCCGCGGCCCAGCCCGGAATCGCCGCGTTGAACGCCACCACGTCGGCCGGGCAGGTCGCGCACGCGCCCGCGCTCATCGGGATGATCTGCGCGACGACCACCTTCACCGCCGGGTTGTTCGCCCGCATCTGCCCGACCAGCTTCGTGAACGCCGCCAGCTTCGTCGCCAGCGGGATGTACCCACCCCACATGTCGTTCGTACCCAGATGCATGAGCACGACGTCCGGCCGGGCCGCGCTCAGCCACGGCGGCAGCTGGTTGTTGTCGGCGATCCCGGTCGCCGAGTAGCCGCCGTGACCCTCGTGGTCGAAGTCGTACGCGTAACCGGGATTGCAGCCCCCGCCGTCGGAGACCCCGCCGACGAAGTCGATGTTGGTGTACCCGCCGGCCTGCAACCGCTGCCACAGCTTGGGCCGCCAGCAGCCCGGCCCGGCGGTGATGGAGTCGCCGAGCGGCATGATCCGCACGGGCGCCGCCGCCGACATGGCCGGCCGGGCGACGACGAAGGTGGCCGCGACGAGCAGCGCGGCGAGCATGGCATACAGCGTCGATCTCAACGACATGAGCACTCCCTGGGAGACGGTCGAGCGGAGGTCGTGCACCGGCCGGCTCCCATGGCATCGTGCGGCGTCGATGCTACCGCAGCGGCGTTGCCGGCGGTCGGTATGGTTCGCGCTGTGGGCGCTCTGGGACTGCACATCGGGCTCTCCGCCGCACCGGCGGCCGGCGACGAACTGCTCCGCGAGGTCTGGGACGTCCTCGCCGACCGCATGTCGCGCCTGGCGGACACCCCGGCCAGCGAGGAGATCCTCGCCTACTACCTGGCCTTCCAGGCCTCGGACGGCTTCGCCGACGGCACCTGGTCCGCGTCCGGCACCTCGCTCATGTTCTCGTTCAGCGACGCCGCCGGCCTGTGCCCCGTGGAGATGTACGCCTGCCAGCACTGGGCGACGCTGACCCTGCTGGACCGTTGGACGGACGTCACGGCCCTCGCCGCGAAGCACGGCACCACCCTGACGGGCGCTCCCGCCGCGGGAGCGGAGCAGGCACTGCGCGACCGCCTCACCGGCCGCGCCGACCGGGTCTTCTTCCACCACTTCACCGACCCGGATCATGAACGCCTCGGCCACGCCACCGCGACCCTCGCCCCGGCCGACGACCACGAACTGCGCTTCTACGCCCTGGACGAGGCCGTCCGCCCGCTGTCACAGACCGGCGACGACCGGTCCCGCCTCACCGAGCTGATCACCACCGGCACCTGCGCCTGCGACATCTGCCAGAACCTGCGCTACTTCCGCGACCTGCCCCGCGCCCGCCATCAGTTCGAGTAACGGGCCTGCAGAGCCGCACGAGCCTCCAGGACCCGCAGTAGGCGTGCCGCCCGCATCCGGATACCGGGGAGGGTGGAGGACAACAGGGACCGCAACAGATCCGCGTCTGCGGGCGTGCCGACCTCCAGCAGCCCCTCGACGGCGCCGACGCTGGGTGAGGGGCCGCCGACCACCCCGCGGTAGTGCGCGGCGACGTCGATGCCGCAGCGGTACGCGGCGTCCTGCGCGACGGCACGCACCCGTGCGTACCGGTCGTCCAGGCTGCGGGCGGCCTCGTGCGGATGGCCCGCGCGGAGCAGACCGGTCACGGCGGCGACCCTGGCCGGTGCCCGACCGCGGTCGCGAAGGTGGGTCAACAGTCCGACGTCGCCGTCCCACACCGCGTCGCGGCACAGCGCCTCGGCGACCCGGCCGACGATGACGTGGTCGTAATCGAATGCAACGAACGCCAGCAGCCGGTCGCGCCCCCACCACCTGTACGCCAGACCCGCTTCGACGACCACGCGTCGGATGACAGTGTCCGGCGACACCGCGAGGGACTCGAGGACGGTCGGGTGGGCCGCGGCCAACGCCGCGCGGACCTGCGCGGCCATGAACCGGCCGCGGGCCCGCTCCTGAACGAGCCGGACGCTGCTCACCACGACCGCCAGGTACATGCCGGGGTCGGCGGCGAGCCGCAGCACCAGACCGGAGCGTGCCACGGCACGGATCCGTGGCACCGGGTCCGCCGTGCGCAGCATCAGCGCCGGCACCAGGGCCGGCACGGGACCGGTGCGGGCGATCGGATCGATGAACAGCCTGCTGCTCGTCCAGTTCGGCGGCGACGTCGTCGAACCGACGTGGTGCGCCGCCGCCCAGCCCCGCAGGACCGGTGGTGCGGCCTCGATGAGCGGCAGCGGACCGGTGAGCATCGCCCGGACCGCGCGCTCCCGGACCCGGCCGTCGGCGTCCATGCTCGCCAGGACCCAGCTCACCGGGCCGGCCCGCCCCTCGTCGAGCCGGCGCATCACCTCGCGCCGGCTTGCCCCGTCCATCCAGGGCCGGGACCGGACGTACCGTTCGACGCCGTGCAGCATCGCGGGGTGTGGTGCCATGTTCATCAGGTCACTGATGAACTCGGGCTCATCCAGCGTGTCCAGCTCGACCAGTTCGTCGAGCACCCACCCCCACGACAGGGCGGTGTCGCCGGGCTGAGTCCAGCGCGCCGCCGATAGGGCTGAGCTGAGCTTCCAAACCCGGTCCCGCGTCCACGGTACGTCCTGTCTGCTGGGCACGGTGACAGTATCGCGGTGGCGTGGTCTCCTAGTGGGAAGCGGCCTCGGCGAGCAGTACTGCGGCCTCCGCAGCTGACGGCAGGCCGTCGGTGTCGCCGGGTGCGCCGACGACCCCCGCGGCGAATCGCGTGCCGAGCCAGGCCGCGCCGCCCGGCCCGACACCCGCGAGGCGGGCGGCGAGGTATCCGCCGGCGAAGGCGTCGCCCGCGCCGACCGGGTCGACCACGGTCACGGCGGCGGACGGGAGCCGGCGCGGGCCGGCCGGTCCGGCGTGCCAGCAGCCGTCGGCGCCGGCCTTCAGGACCACCTCGCCCACCCCGGCCGCCGCGGCCCGCGCGAACACCGCAGCCGGATCGTCGGTGCCCAGCAGCGGGACCGCCTCGTCGAGGCCGAGCAGCAGGTACGTCGTCACCGGCAGCAGTGACCTGAGCAGGTCGGTGACGGGCGGCAGGCCCGGGCGGAGGTTCGGGTCGAGGGCCACCGCGATGCCACGCGCGTGCGCCTCCCGGGCGAGCCGGGCGACCGCCCGCTGCGGACCCGGCCCGAGGGCCGCGGTGAGCCCCGACACCGCGACCACGGCCGGCCCGGCCGACAGCGCCCGGTCGGCGTCGGCCGGGTCCATGGCCGAGGCCGCCGAACCCGCCCGGTAGTAGTGGACGCGGCGGGCACCGTCGGGGCGCACGTCCTTGACGAACAGCCCAGTCGGCCGGGTGTCGTCGACGGCGACGAGGTCCGTGCCGACGCCGAGCGAAGCCGCGGCCGACCGGACCCGGCGGCCGAAGGGGTCGGCGCCGACGCGGCTGCAGAACTGCGTGGGCGCGCCCGCGCGGGCCGCGGCGGCGAGGAGGTTCAGCTCGGCGCCGGCCACGTACACCGTCGCCGAGCTGCAGGTCTCGAGTGGATCCCCGTCAGCGGGCTGGAACAGCACCATGGCCTCGCCGAAACCGACGATGGGGGCTTGTCCGTCGCTGGATCTTCGTGTAACACTCATCCGCACAAGGTAGATAGTATACTTTCGCCGAACCGGGGAGTGGACGCGCATGGCGCTCGCGGGATTCCAGACCAAGGCCGATCTCGTCTACGAGCGGTTGCGCGACGCGATCCTCAGCGGCGAGCTCAAGCCCGGCGAGCGGGTCAACGTCGACGCCCTGTCCCGCCAGCTCGGCACCAGCAAGATCCCGCTGCGTGAGGCCGTGCAGCGGCTCACCACGCAGGGGCTCGTCGTGCAGCCCAACCCGCACGCCGGCGCGCAGGTCGCCCCGCTGTCGCTGCGCGAGATGCGTGGCGTCTACCTCGCCCGTGGCGCCCTCGAGGGCCTCGCCGCCCGCGTGGCCGCCACGACCGTCAGCGACGCCGAGCTCGCCGAACTGCAGGACATGCACGAGCAGATGCGGCAGCAACTCGCCGCCGGCGACCACCGTGACCTCTCCACCCTCAACCGGCGGTTCCACACCGGGATCGCCGACGCCACCCACTACGCGACCCTGCGCGAACTCACCGACCTGACCCTGCTGCGGGTGCAGCACTACCGGATCGGCGTGCGCGTCGAACCGGCCTGGGAGCAGGTCATCAGCGAGCACTCCGCGATCCTCGACGCACTGCGCCGCCGCGACGCCGACCAGGCAGAGCAGGCCGCCCGCGAGCACGTCGAGTGGCAGCTGGGCGTCGAACTCCGCGCGACGCTCGATCCTTCCCTCATCGACCTGGATGACGACTGAGGTACCCCCATGAACAACCGTGGCGGTCTGCCCGACCGCGCGTTCGGTTTCCTGCTGACGCTGCCCGCGTTGGCACTGCTCGGCGCCGTGGTGCTCTACCCCCTCTTCGGCGCCCTGTCCACCAGCCTGTTCAACCAGAGCCTGGTCCTGCCCGGCCGCTCGTTTGCCGGTCTGGACAACTTCACATCCGTCCTGGAGCAGAACTTCTGGCCGGTCCTGCAACACACCGCCGTCTTCACCATCGGCGCCACCGTGGCGCCGGTCGTCATCGGTTTCGCCCTCGCCCTGGCGCTGAACACGAAGTTGCGTGGGCGGGCGGTGCTGCGTGGGTTGTTCCTGATGCCGTGGGTGATCCCGGGTGTCGTGGTGTCGTTCGTGTGGCTGTGGATTTTCAACGCGAACTACGGCCTGCTCAACGGTCTGCTCGTGCAACTGCACCTGGTTGACGAGCCGATCGTGTGGCTGGGCAG
>NZ_JBHSIU010000067.1:0-3468 GCF_042653625.1 Dactylosporangium cerinum
CTGCCGGAGCCGGCTGCGCAGGAGGCCGGCCTGTTCGGGATACATCCGGCCCTGCTGGACGCAGCCCGACACCCAACGTTGCTCGAGGCCAAGCAGTCCGACGGCGACGGTATCGACGAGGGTTTGCGGTTGCCGTACTCGTGGTCCGGCGTGTCGTTGTTCGCTGCTGGAGCCGAGGTGTTGCGGGTCCGGTTGACGCAGGCAGGCGACGACGGGGTGGCGCTGGCGGTGGCCGACGGGACCGGTATGCCGGTGGCGACGGTGGAATCGCTGGTGCTCCGTCCGGTCACCGACGAACAACTGAATATCGCGGGTGGTGTAGTTCCGACGTTCGGTGACCGTCTGTTCGAGGTCGACTGGGTTGCGCCGACCGGTGTCAGGTCGGTGCCGGCTGAGGCGCGGTGGGCGGTGCTCGGTCCGGACGGGTCGGGGTTGGTCGGGTCGGGGGTGCAGCAGTATCCAGACTTGGCAGCGTTGCGGCAGGCGGTCGTTGATGGCGCTCCGGTGCCTGATCTGGTGTTGGCCGCTGACATCCCGGTGTCTGCTGATGGTGAGGTCGGTGTGCGGGTGCGGGCGGTGACGGGTTGGGTGTTGGAGTTGGTGCAGTCGTGGCTGGCTGATGACCGGTTGGGCGCGGCCCGGCTGGTCGTCCTGACCCGGAACGGGGTCGCCGTCAACGCTGGCGATGCTGTTGATGTGGTGCAGGCTCCGGTGTGGGGGTTGGTGCGTGCGGCGCAGTCAGAGAACCCAGATCGGATCGTGTTGGTGGATGTGGACGATCGTCCGGCGTCGCGGCGGGTGTTGCCGACGCTGTTGGGTGGGGACGAGCCGCAGCTGGCGATCCGTGACGGTAGTGCCGTCGCTCCCCGGCTGGTGCGGACCGGACTGGCACCGGACGTCAGCGCTGGTTTCGGTGCCGGGTCGGTGTTGGTGACCGGCGGGACCGGGGGTATCGGGGCGTTGGTGGCCCGGCACCTGGTGCTCCAGCACGGGGTGCGGCATCTGGTGCTGACCAGCCGCCGCGGTCTGGAAGCACCGGGTGCGGCGCAGCTGCAGGAGGAACTGTCCGGGTTGGGCGCGCAGGTGCGGGTCGTGGCGTGTGACGTCGCCGACCGGGACGCGGTCGCCGCGTTGCTGGCCGAGGTGGTGCGGGATCGGCCGTTGACGGCGGTGGTGCATGCGGCTGGGGTGTTGGACGACGGGGTGGTCTCGGCGCTGACGCCGGAGCGGGTTGACGTGGTGTTGCGGCCGAAGGCTGACGGGGCGTGGCATCTGCACGAGCTGACCCAGGGTATGGACCTGTCGGCGTTTGTGTTGTTCTCTTCGGTGGCGGGGACGCTGGGGTCTGCTGGTCAGGGGAACTATGCCGCGGCGAATGCGTTCCTGGACGGGTTGGCGCAGGCTCGTCGGGCGGCGGGTCTGCCCGGGGTGTCGTTGGCGTGGGGGTTGTGGCAGCAGGCCAGCGGGATGACCGGTCATCTCAGCGAGGCGGATCTGGCGCGGATGAGCCGGTCGGGCGTGACGGCGTTGACCGCGCAGCAGGGTCTGGAACTGTTCGACGCCGCGGTACGGGCCGGGCTGTCCGCACCAGCGAACCTGGTCCCGGTACTGCTGGATGTCAAAGCTCTGCGTGGGACGGTCTCGGTTCCCTCGCTGCTGCGTGCTTTGGTGCGGCGCTCTGCCCGCCGCCAGGTGGCCGCCGCTTCCGGGGGTGAGTCGGCGTTGTCCCGGCGGCTGTCCGGGGTGCCGGCAGCGGAGCGGCAGGCGGTGGTCCTGGACGTGCTCCGAGGCGAGATCGCCGCAGTGCTGGGTCATGCCACCGCGGCCGCCGTGGACCCGGACCGGGCGTTCACCGAGGCCGGGTTCGACTCGCTGACCGCGGTGGAGCTGCGTAACCGGCTGGGGGCCTTCACAGGACAGCGGCTGCCGGCAACCTTGGTGTTCGACCACCCGACCCCTGCCGCGCTGGCCGCCTACCTGACCAAGCAGGTCGATGGGACGGCCGACGGCGGCTCGGTGTCCGCCGAGCTTGATCGTCTCGAAGCTCTCATGTCGGCCGCGGACCCGGCGGATCTTTCGGGCATCGCGGTACGGCTTCAAGCCCTCCTGGCCAAGATCGGCCAAGGGCCGAAAACGTCGGGTGTGGACGCCGTGAACGTCACGGAGAGACTCGAGTCGGCCACCGATGACGAGATCTTCGGCTTCATCGACAACGAACTGAGCTAGCGCCGCATCAGACGGAGTTGATCCGTCTGCAGTATGCCCGCAGCCCGCAAGATCACTTCACGCTCGAACGGAAGATCTCATGGCGAACGAAGACAAGCTCCGCAGCTATCTCAAGCGTGTGAGCGGCGATCTGCATGAAGCTCGTGCGCGGTTGCGTGCTGTCGATGAGAGTGCGCATGAGCCGATCGCGATCGTGGGGATGGCGTGTCGGCTGCCGGGGGGTGTGCGCTCCCCGGAAGGGCTGTGGGAACTGGTCGCGTCGGGCGCTGATGGGATCTCGGAGTGGCCGGCTGACCGGGGCTGGGATCTGGAGCATCTGTACGACCCCGACCCGGATCAGTTGGGGACGAGCTATGTGCGCGAAGGCGGGTTCCTGCATGACGCTGCGGACTTTGATGCCGGGTTCTTCCGGATCAGTCCGCGTGAGGCGTTGGCGATGGATCCGCAGCAGCGGCTGCTGTTGGAGACGGCCTGGGAGGTGTTCGAGCGGGCGGGTATCGACCCCGGCTCGCTGAAGGGTACGGACACCGGGGTGTTCGCCGGCACCAACTATCAGGGCTATACCGAGCTGCTGTTGGACCGCGGGCAGAGCCTTGAGGGGCATCGGCTTACCGGCGCTGCGGCGAGTGTTCTGTCGGGTCGTTTGGCGTACACCTTCGGGTTGGAGGGGCCGGCGGTGACGGTGGACACGGCGTGTTCGTCGTCGCTGGTGGCGTTGCATCTGGCGTGTCAGTCGTTGCGGCAGGGCGAGAGCTCGCTCGCGTTGGCCGGCGGTGTGACCGTGTTGGCGTCACCGATGGTGTTCATTGAGTTCAGTCGGCAGCGCGGTTTGGCCGTCGACGGTCGCTGTAAATCCTTTGCTGGGGCCGCGGATGGTACGGGGTGGAGTGAGGGTGTCGGGTTGCTGCTGTTGGAGCGGCTCTCCGACGCGCAGCGGCTGGGGCACCCGGTGCTGGCGGTGGTGCGTGGCAGTGCGGTGAATCAGGACGGTGCGAGTAATGGTTTGACCGCGCCGAACGGTCCGTCGCAGCGGCGGGTGATCCGGCAGGCGTTGGCGAACGCGCGTCTGTCGCCTGGTGAGGTGGATGCGGTGGAGGCGCATGGCACCGGGACGGTGTTGGGTGACCCGATCGAGGCGCAGGCGTTGTTGGAGGTGTACGGGCAGGAGCGGGCCGGTCGTGAGCCGGTGTGGTTGGGGTCAGTGAAGTCGAACATCGGTCACACCCAGGCCGCGGCTGGCGT
>NZ_JBHSIU010000068.1:0-202849 GCF_042653625.1 Dactylosporangium cerinum
GCAACCCTGTCGCACGGCCGAAGGCCGGGCGGTAACCCCAAAGTCCCCTTGCGCGAACGTGAATATTTGAAGGTCTGGTCGGAATCCCTACCCGAACCGCAACGGCCGGAGGACGATCAGCCGGGCCACTCCTTGGCGAGCAGCTCGAAGGAGCGCACGCGGTCGGCGTGGTCGTGGGTGATGGTGGTGACGAGCAACTCGTCGGCGCCGGTGGCCCGCTGCAGGGTCTGCAACTGGGAAACAACGGTGGCCGGGTCGCCGACGAACTGGGTGTCGAGGCGATCCTGGACGAGCGCCTGGTCGTCGTCGGTCCACGGGATGGCGGCGGCCTCGGCCGGGGTCGGGAAGGGAATCGCGCCGGCGCCGGTGCGGATGCTGCGGACCCAGTGCCGGTAGGGCGAGGCGAGGTGCCGGGCCGTCGCGGTGTCGGGGGCGACGACGACGTCGGCGGAGACCACGACGTACGGGCGGTCCAGCACCGAGGACGGGCGGAACGCGGCCCGGTAGGCGGACACGGCCTCCAGGACGCTCGCCGGCGCGACGTGGTAGTTGGCCGCGAACGGCAGGCCCCGCTCCCCCGCGACGGTGGCGCTCTGCCCGGCGCTGGAGCCCAGGATCCACAGCTCGACCTTGGCGCCCTCGCCGGGAGTGGCGTGCACGTCGAGTCCGTCGCGGGCGTAGGTGCCGGCGATCAGGGCCTGGATGTCCTCGACGACGTCGGCGAAGTCGGGTGACACCGCGCCCGGCTGCTGCAACAGCGCGCCGAACAGGGCGAAGCGGGGTTGCCCGGCGAGCCGGCCGAAGTCGAAGGGCGGCGGGATGAGCAGCCCGTCGACGACCTTCGCGGGCGGTGGGGGCGGGGGCGGCGTGGACAGGGCCGCGAGCGCCTCGGTGCGGCGCTGGCCGGATCGGCCCAGGCCGAGGTCGAACCGGCCGGGGAAGACCGCGTCGAGCAGGCCGAACTGCTCCACGACGGACAGGGCCGTCTGGTGGCCGACCTGGATCGCGCCAGAGCCGACCCGGATGCGGTCGGTGGCGGCGGCGATCAGGCCGATGAGCACGGCCGGTGCGGCGCTGGCCACGCCGCCGGCGAAGTGGTGCTCGGCGACCCAGTAGCGCTGGTAGCCGAAGGACTCGGCGCGCTTGGCGAGGTCGACGGTGTTGCGCAGGGCGGCGCCGGCGTCGCTGCCCGAGCTGATCGGGGCGAGGTCGAGAATGGACAGGGGAACGGTCATCACTACACCGCCAAGGGTGGGAACGGGCGACTGGGGATCTCGCGGCGCAGCACCGGGGCGACCTCGGCCTGGAAGAGCTCCAGCGAGCCGCGGTGCTGCTTGTCGGTGAGCCCGTCCGCGTCGGCCTGCACGTGCATGACCTCGTGGCCGAGCCGTTCGTGATACCGGTGGACCTTGTCGATGATCTGCTGCGGGCTGCCGACGAGGATCGAGCTGCGTTCGATCGCGTCCTCCAGGGTGTGGAAGACGGGTTCGACGCCGACGCGTTTGAACAGCTCCAGGCGCTTGTTGAAGATCGGCCGGTAGACGTCGATCGCATCCTGGGACCGTTCGGCCACGTACGTCCCGGCGGAGCCGGCGCCGACCAACGCCGCCGAGGCGTCGTGGCCGTGGAAGGCGAGCCGTTCCCGGTAATAGGCGACCAGTTCGGCGTAGGGCTCGACGGGGTTGGTGACGTTGGCCGAGAAGAGCGGGTCGCCGTGCTGGGCGGCGAGCTCGACGGAGGCCTTGCTGGTGGCGCTGCCGTGCCAGATGCGGACGTTCGGCTGCAGCGGCCGCGGCCACGCCTCGGCCTCGTCCAGCGACGGGCGGAAGCGGCCGGACCAGGTCACCTTCTCGGAGCGCCACAACTGGGTGAACAGCTCGTAGCCCTCGCGGTTGCGGTCCCACTGGTCGTCGGAGGTGACGTGGAACAGCTTGGCCTGCGCGGCGCCGTTGCCCTTGCCGACGATGAGCTCGAGCCGCCCGCCGGACAGGTTGTCCAGGGTCGAGTAGTCCTCGAACGCGCGGACCGGGTCGAGCAGGCTCAGCGTCGTCACGGCGGTGAACAGCCTGATGATGCTGGTGCGCGCGGCGATGTGGCTGAGCACGACCGGCGGGGAGGAGGAGATGAACGGCCGTTCGTGGCGTTCCCCGACGCCGAAGCCGTCGAAGCCGAGCTGCTCGGCGAGGACCGCGTTGTCGACGACCTCCCGCAGCCGCTCCCGGGCGGTTTTCTGACCGTCGGTGACGATCAGGGTGATGGCGAGAAACTTCAACGCAGGACCCCTTCAGCGAACGTGTACGCCTCTTCCAGGTGCGGATAGCCGGACAGGATGAACTCCTCGATGCCCACGGCGCGGTACTCGTCGATGCGGGCGGCGACCTCGGCGTGGCTGCCGACGAGGGCGGTGCCGGCGCCGCCGCGGACCAGGCCGATGCCGGCCCACAGGTTGGGGGCGACGACCAGCCGGTCGCGGTCTCCGCCGTGCAGGTCGAGCATCCGGCGCTGGCCGACGGACTCGAGGCTGCGCAGGCTCGCCTGGCGTTCGCGGATCGTCTCGTCGTCCAGCCCGGCGATCAGGCGATCCGCCGCGTCCCAGGCCTCGTCGGCGGTGGCGCGGGTGATGACGTGCAGCCGGATGCCGAACCGCAGCGGCCGGTCGGCGACGGCCCGGACCGCCGCGATCTTCGCAGCGACGGCATCGACCGGTTCGCCCCAGGTGAGGTACACGTCGGCGTGCCGGGCGGCGAGCTTGATCGCGGCGTCCGACGACCCGCCGAGATACACCGTCGGCGCAGCGGAAGGTGGCTCGCGCAGCAGCCCGCCCTCGACGTCGAAATGCACGCCGTGGTGGTCGAAGCGGGAACCGGTCCAGGCGGCGCGCACCACGTCGAGGAACTCCCCGGCGCGTTCGTAGCGGGCGTCGTGGTCCAGGGGGTCGCCGTAGCCGCGCTGCTCGGCGGCGCTGCTGCCGATGACGACGTTGAGCAGCAGCCGCCCCTCCGACAGCCGCTGGAACGTGGCGGCCATCTGCGCGGCCAGGACCGGCGCGATCAGCCCGGGCCGGAACGCGACGAGGAACTTCAGCCGCCTGGTCGCGGCGATCAGCGCGGCGGTGGTCAGCCACGCGTCCTCGCAGTGCACGCCGGTCGGGGTGAGCACGCCGGCGTAGCCGAGCTGGTCGGCGGCGCGGGCGATCTGGGTCAGGTAGTCCAGGGTCGGCGCCCGGTGGGTGGCGGAGCGCGGCAGCGGCGCGGTGTCCTGCGCGCCGATGATGCCGCCGTGCGTGCCGGCACCCACCGCGTGGTCATCGCCACCGGTCGGCAGGAACCAGTGGAACACCGGGTCAGACATGCTCGAGCCCGAGGTGCCCGCGCAGCGTCGTGGTGGTGTAGTCGGTGCGGAACACGCCACGCTCCTGCAGCAGCGGCACCACCCCGTCGACGAACTCGTCGAGACCGCCGGGCACCAGGTGCGGCACGAGGATGAAGCCGTCGGCCGCGTCGCTCTGCACGAACTCGTCGATGGTCGCCGCGACGCTCGCCGGGGTGCCGATGAAGGTCTGCCGGCCGGTCACCTCGATGATCAGGTCACGGATGCCGAGCCCCTTCTCCGCGGCGAGTGCGCGCCACTGCCGGGCGGTCGCCAGGGGGTCGTCGAAGAGCCGGGTGCGGCCCTTGATGATGGAGTCGTCGTCGAGGACCGGGTCGAAGACCGGCAGCGGCCCGTCGGGGTCGTGGTCGCTGAGATCCTTGTTCCACAGCTGCTCCAGCAGCAGGATCGCGGTCTGCGGGCTGACCTGCTGGCGGCGGATGTGGTGGGCTTTTTCAACCGCTTCTTCGGTGCTGGCACCGAGCACGAACGTGCTGGCCGGCAGGATCTTCAGCTGGTCGGGGTGCCGGCCGTGGCGGGCCATGCGGCCCTTGACGTCGGCGTAGAACGCCTTGCCGGACTCGAGGGTGCCGTGCCGGGAGAAGATCGCGTCCGCGTCACGGGCGGCGAACTCGCGCCCCGGGTCCGAGTCGCCGGCCTGGATGATCAGCGGCCGGCCCTGCGGGCTGCGGGGCACCGTGAAGTGCCCCTGGATGTCGATGTGCTGCCCGCTGTGGACGAAGTGGCCTGGGTCGCCGGTGCGGGTGAAGACCCCGGCCGCACGGTCAGCGGCGACCTCGTCCGCGGGCCAGGTGTCCCACAGTTCGCGGGCGGTGTGCAGCACCTCGGCGGCGCGGGTGTAGCGGTCGGCACGGTCGAGGTAGCCACCGCGGCGGAAGTTCTCCCCGGTGAACGCGTCGGACGAGGTGACCACGTTCCAGCCGGCCCGGCCGCCGGACAGATGGTCCAGCGAGGCGAGCTTGCGGGCCAGTTCGTAGGGCTCGTTGAAGGTGGCGTTGACGGTGCCGGTGAGCCCGAGGTGGGTGGTGACCGCGGCGAGGCCGGCGAGGACGGTGAGCGCGTCCGGGCGGCCGACGACGTCCAGGTCGTGGATGCGGCCGCGCTGCTCGCGCAGGCGGAGGCCTTCGGCGAGGAAGAAGAAGTCGAACTTGCCCCGCTCGGCGCTCTGCGCGAAACGCCGGAACGACTCGAACGCGATCTGGCTGCCCGCCGCCGGGTCGCTCCACACCGTCGTGTTGTTCACGCCGGGGAAGTGCGCCGCGAGGACGACCTGCTTCTGTGGCTTCGTCATGCGGTGACCTCCGTGCGGGCGTAGCGGTTCTGCGCGGCGGGCAGGCCGAGGTGCCCGCGCAGGGTGGTGGCGGTGTAGTCGGTGCGGAAGGCGCCCTCGGCCCGCAGCAGCGGCAGCAGGTCGTCGACGATCGCCGAGAGGTCGGCGGGCAGCACGCCGGGGCGCAGCCGGAACCCGTCGAGGCCGGTCTCCCGCCACGACAGCAACAGCTCGGCCAGGCCGGCGGCGTCGCCGGTGTAGACGTAGGCGTCGCTGGCGTACGGCGCGCCGTCGAGCGCGTCGAGGCGGGCCTTGCGGTCCGGGTCGAGGAACACCACGACGTCGGCGAAGACCTTGGCCGAGCCGAGCGAGCGGACCTCGGTGACGATCTCGGCCGCGTTCGCCACGCTGGTCGGGGTCACGTAAACGATGTCGGCGTCCAGCTCGTAGCCGGCGCGGCTGTGGGCGAGGGCGGAGACGACCGGCTGGCCCTGCGGCGGGCGCGGCGTGATCGACGGCCCCTTGACGCTGAAGTGCGAGCCGACGAAATCGATGTAGTGCAGCTTGTCCCGGTCGACGAACCGGCCGGTGGCGACGTCGCGGATCTCGGCGTCGTCCTCCCAGCTGTCCCAGAGCCGGCGGACCACCTCGATGTGGTCGGCGCCCTCCGCGAACAGCTCGACGATGTGCGCCTGGGTCGCGGGCTCGTCGAGGTGGGCCAGGTCCAACGGCGGGAAGGTGCGGCGGCCGAAATGCGCGGCCTCGAAAGGCCGGCCGGACACCTGGGCCCGCCACCCGGCCCGGCCGGTGCTCAGGTAGTCGAGGGTGGCGAGCTGGGTGGAGACGTGGAACGGCTCGGTGTGGGTCACGGTAACCGTCGGCACCAGGCCGATGTGCGTGGTGACGGGCGCGACCCGGGCCGCGATGAGCAGCGCGTCGAGCCGCCCCTTGACGTGGTCGGCCCGCCCGTCGAGCCCGTCGTAATGGCCGGACTGCAGGCCGAGGGAGTCCTCGATGGTGACGAAGTCCAGCCTGCCGCGCTCCGCCAGGCGGACCAGGCTCAACCAGTACACCGGGGAGAAGAGCGCATCAGGGAGCGCGGACGGATCCCGCCAGGCCGCGGGATGCCACCCCGCGCCGTCCAGCGCGACCGCCAGGTGCAACTCGCTCATGCGGGGATCCCTTCGGGGCGGTGCGCGGGGGCGTCCCAGTCGAGACCCCCGTCGCCCTGCCCAAATGTGGTGAAGTCGGTGGTGTCGCGGAACGCCGGCACGGTGTAGAGATCTCGGGCGTAGTCCCACAGGTGGGGGAAATCGGCGAGGCCGCTGCCGTAGCGCACGAGGGTGACGTACAGGCGGATGTCGGCCTCGGTGATCGCGGGCCCGAGCAGGTAGCGGCGGGTGGCTAGCCGCTCGTCGAGGGTGCCGAGGGCGTCCAGGAAGGCGGTGCTGTTGGGGGCGCCCCGGTTGACGGCGGGGTTGAGCCACGCGTCGAGCTGCTCGATCTCCTCGCGGTGCGCCTCCGGGTACGTGTCGATCACCGGGGTCGCCAGGTGCCGGAAGCGGGTGGCGAAATCGATGCCGATGCCCTTGAAGTCGTTGCTGATCACCTGGGCGGTGGCGCGGTCCCACAGCGTCGGGACCGAGACGTGGCCGTCGAAGCCCTCCTCGGTCGCCTCGTACGCCTGGCGCAGCAGCGTGAAGCCGTTGACCGGGTCGGGGCCGTAGCGCTCCCGGAACGCCCAGCCGCGTCCGTCGCGCGCGTTGTCGACGTAGGACACCGTGACGACGTCGCGGAGACCGGCCAGGGCATGGGCGATCGTCACGCGCTGCGACCACGGGCAGAACCAGCCCGCGTAGAGGTGGTAACGGCCCGGTTGCGGGTCATCCACTACGTGACCGGCGAACCGGTACAGCGGGCGGGGGTCGTCGGGGCGTTGCGTAATGCGGTATTCGCCATACGCCGTCGTGTCAACGGGGCTGGCCAGACGGCTTGAGCGCGGCAATTTCGGCATGGAGGTCCTCCGTGGATCCGGAGCCAGATAGCCGACTAATCCTACGTGCAAGATATGGAATTATCCAGAGGTACGTGAGAAGGCCGACAAGACTGCCCATCGACCGTTGACAGTCACGCACAGCCACTGCTGCACTGGCCCCACGAGACGCCGCTGACCACCCGCGGCTCCGAACGTCGCGGACTCCGGTCGCGAACTCTCCACTTGAGGATGTCCATGCGTAGATACCTTGCGTCCCTTGCCGTCGCGGCCTTACTCCTCGGCGGGTGCAACGGCGCCGCCGCCGAGGACCCCGCCGCCGGCAACAGCACGCCCGTCCAGGGCGGCAAGCTCACCTGGGCGATCGAGACCGAGCCGATCACCTTCAACCCGCACCAGTACGCCCAGGCGAAGGCCCGCCTGCTGGTCTGGAACAGCTTCGAGGCGCTGCTCACCCACGACGACAAGGGCGGCTACCTGCCGTGGCTGGCGACGTCGTGGGAGGTGTCCGCCGACGGGCTGACCTACACGTTCAAGCTCCGCAAGGGCGTCACCTTCCACGACGGCGACAAGTTCGACGCCGCCGCCGTCAAGGCCAACCTCGACCAGCTGCTCGTCGCCGGCTACGCGCCGAGCATCGCCTCGACGCAGCTGAAGAACTACAAGGACGCCGAGGTCGTCGACCCGAAGACGATCGCCGTGCACCTGAAGAAGCCCGACGTGCTCATCCTGGACTTCTTCGCCTCGCCGCAGGGCGGGCAGGTGTCGCCGAAGTCGCTCAAGAGCCCCGACCTGAAGGCCGGCGGGCCGTCCGTCGTCGGCACCGGCCCGTTCATCCTGGACCGCTACACGAAGGGTCAGGAGGTCCACTACAAGAAGAACCCGGCCTACGCGTGGGCCCCGTCCAACGCCGGCCACCAGGGACCCGCCTACCTCGACGAGATCACCTACCGGTTCCTCAAGGAGTCCTCGGTCCGCGTCGGCGCCCTGACCTCCGGCCAGGTCGACGTCATCGAGGGGGTCCCCGCGACCGAGCAGGAGCTGGTCAAGAGCGACCCGAACCTGACCTTCGCCAAGCAGCTCAACAGTGGCACCGCGTACAACCTCTACTTCAACCAGACGCACGCGCCGTTCGACGACATCCGGGTCCGCAAGGCGTTCCGGGACGCGGTCGACGTCGACGCGGTCCTGCAGGGGGTGTACCGCGGCACCGCGACCCGGGCGTGGAGCATCCTGAGCCCGTCCGGCCCGTTCTACGAGGCGTCGGTCGAGAAGACCTACGGCAACAACCCGGCCGAGGCCAACAAGCTGCTCGACGAGGCCGGCTGGAGCACGAAGGACAGCGAGGGCTTCCGCACCAAGGACGGCAAGCGGCTCACCGCCCGGATCGTGCTGTCGGCGCCGTTCGTGCGGGACAAGCGCGACATCCTCGCCCAGGCCGTGCAGGCCGCGGTGAAGCAGAGCGCCGGCATCGACCTGCAGGTCAAGGTCGTCGACCAGGGCACCGCCGCGGACGCCCTGGCCAAGGGCGAGTTCGAGGTCTTCGAAAACTCCCGCGCCGACACCGAGGCCGGCGCCGCGCTCAACCTGATCGTGCCGAAGGGCGCCCCGATCAACCGGCACGGCTTCTCCGACCCCGAGCTGGAGAAGCTGATCGTCGAGGCGCAGGCCAGCAGCGACCCGGCCAAGCGCAAGGCGGCGTACTCGACCATCCAGAAGGTCTACACCGACCAGGCGGTCGTGCTGCCGCTGTATGCACCTGCCGACCAGATCGCGGCGCAGAAGAAGGTCGGCGGGGTGGGCTTCGAGCCGACCGCGGGCGTGCCCGGCAGCGCCTACAACGTGTGGATCGGCAAGTAACGATGCTGAAGCCGATCCTCAGGCGGCTCGGCAGCGGGGCGGTGGTCCTCTGGGCCGCCGCCTCCGCGGCCTACCTCGCGCTGCGGCTCGCCCCGGGCGACACCGTCGACACGCTCGTCGGCGACGGCCCGGACACCCCGCAGATCCGCGCCCAGATCGCCAGGGACCTCGGCCTCGACCGGCCGGCGGTCGTGCAGTACCTCGACTACCTGTGGCGGCTGCTGCACGGCGACTTCGGCCGCTCCTACGTGCTGCAACGCCCGGTCGTGGACATCATCGGCAGCCAGGTCTGGCCGACGGTGAAGCTGACCCTCCTGGCCACCGCGTTCAGCGCCGTCATCGCCGTCGGCCTCGCGATCGTCACCGCCGGGCGGGCCCGCTGGCTGCGCGGCCTCGTCTCCGGCATCGAACTGTCCATCGTGTCCGCGCCCGGGTTCCTCATCGGCATCCTGCTGCTGAGCGTGTTCTCCTTCCAGCTCGGCTGGTTCCCGGTCTCCGGCGACCGGGACGCGTCCGCGCTGGTGCTGCCGGCCGTGGCCCTCGCGCTGCCGATCGGCGGGCTGCTCAGCCAGGTCATCCGCGAAGGTCTGGAACGGGCCCTGGACGAACCGTTCGCGGTGACCGCCCGGGCCCGTGGCCTGACCCGGTTCGCCCTGCTGTGGCGGCACGCCCTGCGCCACGCGCTGCTGCCGGCGGTGACCCTGGCCGGGACCCTGATCGGGTTCCTGCTCAGCGCCGCCGTCATCGTCGAGCGGGTCTTCGGCCGGCCCGGTCTCGGCGAGGTCGCCACGGAAGCGGTCGGCAACAAGGACATTCCGGTGGTCCTCGCCGTCGTGATGCTCGCCGCCGCCATCTACGTGGTGCTCAGCACCCTCGCGGACCTGGCGTATCTGCTCATCGACCCGCGCCTGCGGAAAGGCTGACCCGTCATGTCGATCGCCCTGCCCGAACAGGCCACGTCGCCGGTGACGGCGCTCGCCCCGGCCCCGGACCCGGCGCCGTCGCACGGCCGGAGGTTCGCGCCGGGGCTGGTGGCCGCGGGGGTGGTGCTGCTGCTCGTCGCCGTGGCCGCCGCCGCGCCGCGGCTGCTCACCGGCACCGACCCGCTCGCCGCCGACCCGTTCCACGCCCTTGAGGGGCCGAGCGGCGCGCACTGGTTCGGCACCGACCAGCTCGGCCGCGACGTCTTCACCAGGGTCGTGCACGGTGCCCGGTACTCTCTCAGCATCGGCGTCATCTCGACGCTGCTGTCGGTGCTCTCCGGCGGCATCCTCGGCCTCGTCGCCGGACTGTCCCCGCGCGCCGTCGACGAGGTCCTCAGCCGCGCGCTCGACGTGCTGTCGGCGTTTCCCGAGGTGTTGCTCGCGCTGCTGTTCATCGCGTTCACCGAGCCGGGCACCCCGAGTCTCATCATGGCCATCGCCCTGGCGTTCGCGCCGCGGTACGGCCGGATCGTGCGCGCCCAGACGCTGCTGGTCCGCCGGTCCGGCTACGTCGAACAGGCGGTCACGTTCGGCCTGTCCCGGACCCGCCTGGTGTGGCGGCACATCCTGCCCAACGTGCTGGGCCCGCTGCCGATCCTCGCCACGATCGGGCTGGGCAGCGCGATCGTCAACGCCTCCGCGCTGTCGTTCCTCGGCATGGGCCCGCAACCGCCGTCGCCGGAGTGGGGCGCGATGCTCTCCGAGAGCCGCAACTACCTGCGGGTCGCCTGGTGGGCGGCGATCCTGCCGGGCGCGACCCTCACCATCACCGTCATCTCGCTGACCGCCGTCGGCCGGCGGCTGCAACGCCGCTTCGAAGGAAGGCGCTGACATGCCCCCGCTCGTCACCGTCACCGACCTGCACGTCACCTTCCCAGGCAGCGGCACCGGTCCCGTGCACGCCGTGCGCGGCATCAGCTTCACCGTCGAGCGCGGCGAGTGCGTCGCGATCGTCGGGGAGAGCGGCTCGGGCAAGAGCGTCACCGCCCGCAGCCTCGTCGGCCTCGCCGGCCCCGGCGCCGCCGTGCGGGCCGCCACCCTCGAGGTCGACGGCCGCGACACCAGCGGCTACACCGACCGGGACTGGCGCCGCCTGCGCGGCCGGGTCGCCGGGCTGGTCCTGCAGGACGCCCTCGTCTCCCTCGACCCGCTCAACACGGTCGGGCAGGAGATCGGCGAGGTGCTGCGCACCCACCGGGTCGGGACCGCCGCCACCCGCGACGCGCAGGTCGCCGCGCTGCTCGACGCGGTGCACGTGCCCGAGCCGGCGGAACGCGCCCGGCAGTATCCGCACCAGCTGTCCGGCGGGCTGCGCCAGCGCGCCCTGATCGCCTCGGCGATCGCCGCCGACCCGCCGCTGCTCATCGCGGACGAGCCGACCACCGCCCTGGACGTGACCGTCCAGGCGCAGCTGCTGCGGCTGCTCGCCGAGCGCCGCGCGGCCGGTTCGACGCTGCTGCTGGTCAGCCACGACCTGGCGGTGGTCGCCGGGATCGCCGACCGGGTCCTCGTCATGCGCGACGGGATCATCGTCGAGCAGGGCCCGACGCAGCAGATCCTCACCGCGCCCGAGCACGACTACACCCGGATGCTCCTCGCGGCCGTGCCGACCGCCGCCTCCCGCGGGCACCGGCTCAGCACCACGACCCGTTCGCCGCTGCCGGCGCCGGCCATCGACCCCGGACAGACCGTGCTGCGCGCCGACGGGCTGCACAAGCGCTTCGGCACCCGGCACGCCGTCGACGACGTGAGCTTCACCCTCGCCCGCGGCGAGATCCTCGGCGTCGTCGGCGAGTCCGGCTCGGGAAAGACCACCGTGGCCCGCATCGCGCTCGGCCTCCTCGAACCCGACGGCGGCACCGTCCACCTCGGACAGACGCGGTGGACCGGCGTGCCCGAGCGGCGGCGGCGCCCGGACCGGCGGCGGCTGCAGGTCGTCTCGCAGGACCCGCTGAGCTCGTTCGATCCGCGGTACACGGTGGAGAAGCTCGTCGCGGAGCCCCTGGACCTGCGCGGGGCGGCCCGCCGGGACCGGGTCGTGGAGCTGCTCGAACGGGTCGGGCTCGGCGCCGCGCACCTGCGCCGCCACCCACGGGAGCTGTCCGGCGGGCAGCGCCAGCGGGTCGCGATCGCCCGCGCCGTCGGCCCCCGGCCCGACGTCCTGGTCTGCGACGAGCCGGTGTCCGCGCTGGACGTGTCGGTCCAGGCGCAGGTCCTCGACCTCCTCGCCGACCTGCGCGCCGCCGACGGCACGGCGCTGCTGTTCATCTCCCACGACCTCGGCGTCATCCACCACCTGGCGGACCGGGTCCTCGTCATGCACGACGGCCGGGTCGTCGAGCAGGGCCCGGTCGAGGAGGTCTTCGCCAGGCCGGAGCACCCGTACACGCAGACCTTGCTCGCCGCACTTCCCATCCTGACCGGCTGACCGGAGAAACCACATGCACATCCTCGACAACCCGGTGTGGGCCTCCCTCAATGGAGCGCACCAGCACCTCGCCGAGCGGGTGGGTGACGCCGTCCGCTACCAGGTCGACGTCGCCCCGTTCATCACCGTCGCCCCGGACGCCGGCGCCGGCGTCTGGGCCGACGTGGCGGCGCTGGCCGGGCCCGGCGCCGTGGTCACCCTCACCGGCACCGTGCCGCCCCCGCCGGCGGACTGGGAGGTGGTCCTGGAGGCCGGCGGCGTGCAGCTGCTCGACGTCGCACTGGAGGCCCGGCCGGACCCGGAGGCGGTCCGGCTGACCGCCGCCGACGTGCCGGAGATCCTCGACCTGGTCGAACGCACCCAGCCCGGGCCGTTCCGGCAGCGCACGATCGAGCTCGGCACGTATCTCGGGATCCGCCGCGACGGCAAGCTCATCGCCCTCGCCGGTGAGCGGCTGCACCCGCCCGGCTGGACCGAGATCTCCGCGGTGTGCACCGACGCCGAACACCGCGGCCAGGGCCTCGCCACCCGGCTGGTGCGGGCCGTCGCGCACGGCATCCGCGCCCGCGGCGAGCACCCGTTCCTGCACGCCGCGGCGACGAACACCAACGCGATCCGGCTGTATGAGTCGATCGGCTTCGAGCTGCGCCGGCGCACCACGTTCCGCGCGGTGCGGATCCCGTCCGACGCACTCGTGGGAGACGCGGCCTGATGCGCTACGCCATCGAGATCGACGCGCCGGACCTCGCGGCCCTGGAAGCGGCTGTGCTGGACGCGGAACGCGCCGGGTACGCGTTCGTGACGTTCCCCGACTCGCCGCGGCGGGCCGGGGTGGAGGCCGGGGTCAGGGCCGCGTTCCTGGCCCGCCGCACCACCCGGATCGGGCTGGCGCCCACGTTGCACGCCACCACCACCGAGCCGTTCCACCTCGCCACCCAGCTCGCCAGTCTCGACCACGCGTCGCTCGGCCGGGCCGGCTGGGTCGTCGGTGCCACCACGGCACCGGCGGACCTCGCCACCGTCGGCCGCACGGGGGTCGGCGAGGGCGAGGTCGCCGACGTGGTCGAGGTCGCCCGCCGGCTGTGGGACTCGTGGGAGGACGGCGCGGTCATCCGGGACGTGCCGACCGGCCGGTTCCTGGACCCGCGCAAGGTGCACCACGTGAACTTCGAAGGATCGTCGTTCTCCGTCGTGGGGCCGCTCATCACGCCGCGCCCGCCGCAGGGGCAGGTGGTCGTGATCGGCGCCGACACCCTCGGCGTCACCGGTCTGGACGTCGCGCTGGTCGCGGCCACGGATCGCGGCGAGCTCGCCACCCGGGCCGCTGCCGCCCGCGCCGCCGGCGCGGCGCTCGTCTTCGCCGACGTGCCCGCCTCGTTCGACCCCGTTGTCGCGCACGGCGTGGTTGACGGCGTGCATTTCCGCGGCGGCCCGTTGCTCACCGCGCGTGGTGAGCATCGCCCGACGCTGCGGGAGACCCTCGGCCTCCCCCGGCCCACGAACCGTTACGAGGTGACCGCATGACCCGGTTGCACCTGGGTGTGTTCTTCACCGGCGTCGGTCCCAACCTGCTGTGGACCGAGCCGGACTTCGCCGACCACACCCACATCGACACGTTCCGGCACGTCGTGCGGACCCTGGAGCGCGGCCTGTTCGACGCGTTCTTCCTCGGCGAGGGGCTGCGGGTCCGCGAGAACCGCGGCACCGTCTACGACCTCGACGTCGCCGGGCGGCCCGACGCCATCACGCAGCTCGCCGCGCTCGCCGCGGAGACCACCCACATCGGGCTGGTCGCCACCCAGAACACGACCTACAACTACCCGGCGGACCTGGCCCGCCGCCTCGCGTCGCTGGACGCGGTCTCCGGCGGCCGGGCCGGCTGGAACATCGTGACCACCGACAACGCGTGGACCGGGGAGAACTTCCGGCACGGCGGCTGGCTGCCGCACGCACGCCGCTACGAGCGGGCCACCGCGTTCGTGGAGACGGCGAAGGCGTTGTGGCGCAACGAACGCGTCAGCCTCGACGGCGATCTCGTCACCCTGGACGCCACCGGCGGCGTCGCGCCGAGCCCGCAGGGGCGGCCGGTGCTGTTCCAGGCCGGCGACTCCGACGGCGGCCGGGAGCTCGCGGCCCGCCACGCCGACGTGGTCTTCTCCGCCAACACCGACTACGACAAGGCGGTCGCCTACGCCGCCGACCTCCGCGCCCGGCTGGCCCGGCACGGCCGGTCCCCGGACTCGCTGCGGATCCTGCCCGGCGCCTCAGTGGTGCTCGGCGACACCCCCGACGAGGCCCGGGAGCGGGCCCGGTGGATCGATCGCGAGCAGACCACCGGGCCGCGCGCGATCGCCTTCCTCGAGCAGTACTGGGGCAAGGACCTGTCCGGCTACGACCCCGACGGTCCGCTGCCGGACATCGACCCGGCCGACGGGGAGCTGGACCCGTCGCGCGGCACGATCCCGATCGAGCTGCGCACCGGCAAGCTGGAGCGCATCGCCGGTTGGCGCAAGCTCTCCGCCGAACGCGGCCTGTCGATCCGGGACCTGGTCATCGAGGTGACGCCGCGGCACAACGCGTTCGTCGGCACGCCCGGCCAGGTCGCCGACGAATGGACCCGATACGTGCGGGACCGCGCCGTGGACGGGTTCAACCTGCTGCCGCAGCTGCTGCCGGGCACCGTGGAGGACATCGTGGACCGGCTCGTGCCGCAGCTGCAGGAGCGCGGCGTGTACCGGACCGCGTACGAGGGCAGCACGCTCCGCGAGCATCTGGAACTCCCGCCCGGGTGAGCCTGTACCCTCACGTGCAGTGCACGGAGAAAGGGAGCACAGGTGGCCGCAGCAGCGAAGGACACCGGCGCAGAGGCGGCCGGCCAGGCGCGGGTCACGATCCGCCAGGTCGCCGTCCACGCCGGGGTGTCCGAGGCCGCGGTGTCCTATGCGCTCAACAACCGGCCCGGCGTGTCCGAGCAGACCCGCGCGCGCGTCCTCGCCGCCGCGCGGGACCTCGGCTGGGCGCCGAACATCGCCGCCCGTTCGCTCGGCACCGCCAGGGCGAACGCGGTCGGGCTGGTCCTGGTCCGCCCGCCGCGGGTGATGATCGTCGACTCCTGGTTCACGCAGATGCTCAGCGGGGTCGAGGCCGAGCTCAACCGCAACGACATCGCCCTGGTGCTGCACCTGGTCGACCGGATCGACGACACCATCGACGTGTACCGCAAGTGGTGGGCCGGCCGGCACGTCGACGGCGTGATCCTCACCGACCTACGCAAGGACGACCCGCGCCTGGACGCCCTGGTCGAGATCGGCCTGCCTGCGGCCGTCATCGGCGGCAAGCCGGGGCTCGAGGGCTGCAGCACGGTCGACGCCGACGTGTCCGGCACCGCCCGCGCCATCGTCGGCTACCTGCGGGCCCTCGGGCACCGCACGATCGCCCGGGTCGCCGGCACCGAGGAGCTGTTCCACACCGGGCAGCGCGACGCCGCGTACCTGGACGCGCTCGACCACTCGGGCCTGGACCGCTCCCGGTATCGCGTGGTCTACACCAACTACAGCGCCGTGGACGGCATGCGCGCGATGCGCGAGCTGATGAGCGGCGCCGAGCCGCCGACCGCTGTCGTGTTCGACAACGACGTGATGGCCGCCGCGTCGCTGAAGGTGGCGCACGAGATGGGCCTGTCGGTGCCGGAGGACGTGTCGGTCGTCGCCTGGGACGACTCGGACCTGTGCCAGATCACCGTGCCCGCGATCACCGCCGTGCAGCAGACGCCGGCGCACCAGGCGGAGCTCGCCGCGCGGGCCCTGCTCGCGACGATCAACGGCGGCGAGGTCAGCCACGTGACGATGCAGCCGGGGATCCTGACGGCGCGCCAGTCGACCCGGCCGCTGCGCGCCGGCCGCTCTGCCTGACCCTGCGTTCGCAAGCGGTTCAGCAAGCTACTGTTGACACTCCTAACACCTGCGTTTTAGGGTCGTGCTTCGCCTACTTATCCGCTTCAGTGCGGGTCGTGATCACGGGAGCCTACATGCCAGTCCTGCGTCCTCTCCATTCCGGGTGGACCCTGCGCGCGGCCGGACCGGCCCCGCTCGGCGACGGCCCCGTCCCGGCCACCGTGCCGGGTTGCGTGCACACGGACCTGCTGGATGCCGGGCTGATCCCGGATCCGTACCTGGACGCGAACGAGCTGGAGCTGGCCTGGATCGGCCGGACCCCCTGGGTGTACGAGACGACGTTCGACGCCGCGCTCACCGGGGATCGGGTGGAGCTGGTGGCCGACGGCCTGGACACGGTGGCGACGGTCACGCTCAACGGGATCGAGCTGGGCCGGACCGCGAACATGCACCGGAGCTACCGGTTCGACGTCCGCGAGGCGCTGCGCCCGACCGGGAACCACCTCGAGGTCCGGTTCGACTCCGCCTACGACTATGCGCTGGCGGTCCGGGACGCGGTCGGAGAGCGGCCGAACGCGTATGACGAGCCGTTCCAGTACATCCGAAAGATGGCGTCGAACTTCGGCTGGGACTGGGGCCCGACCCTGGTCACGGCCGGGATCTGGCAGTCGATCGGGTTGCACTCGTGGTCGGTGGCGCGCCTCGCGGAGGTCCGGCCCCTCGTCACCGTCGACGGCACCGACGGGATCGTCGACGTGCACGTCACGGTCGAACGCGCCGGCGACGAGCCGCTGACCGTCACCGCCACGGTCGCGGGGGTCACCGCGACGGCCACCATCGCGGCGGGCGAGACCTCGGCTGTGGTCACGGTCACCGTGCCGGACGTGCGGCTCTGGTGGCCGCGCGGGTTCGGCAGTCCGGACCGGTACGAGCTGGATGTCACCCTGCGCGCCGACGCGTCGGTGGTCGACGCGTGGCAGCGGCGGGTCGGGTTCCGCACCGTCGAGATCGACACCACCGCGGACGCCGACGGGACCGCCTTCATCCTGGTCGTGAACGGGGTGCCGGTGTTCGTGCGGGGGGTCAACTGGATCCCCGACGACGCGTTCGTGACCCGGGTGGACCGTCCGCGCTACGCCGCCCGGATCGGCCAGGCGATCGACGCGGGCGTGAACTACCTGCGGGTCTGGGGCGGCGGCCGATACGAGAGCGACGACTTCTACGACCTCTGCGACGGCCAGGGACTGCTCGTGGGGCAGGACTTCCTGTTCGCGTGCGCCGCCTACCCGGAGGAGGAGCCGCTCGGGTCGGAGGTGGCCGCCGAGGCGCACGAGCAGGTGCTGCGGCTCATGTCGCATCCGAGCCTGGTGATGTGGGTCGGCAACAACGAGAACATCTGGGGCTTCCAGGACTGGGACTGGCAGGAGCCCCTCGCCGGGCGCAGCTGGGGCGCCGGCTACTACTTCGACGTGCTGCCGGGGATCGTCGCCGCGGTCGACCCGACCCGGCCGTACTGGCCCGGCAACCCCTGGTCCGGCACCGACGCGATCCACCCGAACGACCCGGCGCACGGCACCAGCCACATCTGGACCGTCTGGAACACCCATGACTACCGGCACTACGCCACCTACCACCCCCGGTTCCTCGCCGAGTTCGGTTTCCAGGCCCCGCCGGCGTTCGCGACCCTGCGCCGCGCCGTGTCCGACGAGCCGCTGACCCCGGCCTCACCCGGGATCCTGCACCACCAGAAGGCCGCCGGCGGCAACGGCAAGCTCGCCGCCGGCCTCACCGGCCACTTCCCGCTGCCGCCGGGGTTCGACGACTGGCACTGGGCGACCCAGCTCAACCAGGCCCGCGCGATCACGTTCGGCATCTCGCACTTCCGCTCCCTCCGCCCGCTGTGCATGGGCACGGTGCTGTGGCAGCTCAACGACAACTGGCCGGTCACGTCCTGGTCCGCGGTGGACGGCGACGGCCGGCGCAAGCCGCTCTGGTACGCGCTGCGCCGGGCGTACGCTTCGCAGTTCCTCACCATCCAGCCCCGCTCCGGCGTGCCCACGCTGATCGCCGTCAACGACACCACCACGGCGTGGCAGGCGCAGGTCGACGTCCGCCGGGTCTCCTTCAATGGCGACCCTCGCGCGAAGGCGACGCTCACCGTCGACGTGCCCGCTGGCGGCACCGTTGCCGTGCCGCTGCCGCCCGACGTCACCACCCCCGACGACCCGGCCCGGGAGCTCATCGTCGCCGACGGCGCCACCTGGTACTTCGGCGAGGACGTCGACCTCGCCTACCCGGCGGCGTCCGTCGACGTGGTGGTCCACCCCACCGCCGGCGGCGCCACGGTCGAGGTCACCGCCCGCACGTTCGTGCGTGATCTGACCCTGTTCGCGGACCGGCTCGACCCGGCGGCAACCGTCGACGAGCAGCTCGTGACGCTGCTGCCCGGCGAGACCGTCACCCTGCAGGTCACCGGGGCGGCACTGCCGGCCGCGGACGACCCGGCCTGGCGCACCGCACCGGTCCTGCGCACCGCCAACGACCTCATCCCCCGCTGATCCACGCCGCCTTCCCGGGCCGGGTGCCGGCCCGGGTGGGCGGCGTCAGCGGTGCAGCACCAGGGCATCGAGAACGACGTCCAGGCCGGTCCTGACCCGGTCCGGGTCGAGGCCGAGCGCCCGCTGCTGATGGTCGAGCACCACGGGCTGGAGCAGGGCGAGCAGCACGCTGGCCATGTAGGCGGCGTCGTGCGGCCCGCCGAGCTCGCCCATCAGGTTGACCAGGTGCAGGTGATAGGTCTTGTACGGGCCGCTGCCGAACCCCTGCGCCGTCGTGGTCGTGGCGAGCAGCCGCAGCTCCCACTGGTCGCGTTGCAGGTCCAGCAGCGCGTGCAGGAACGCCCGGATCCGGGCATCCGGCGGCGCGCCCGGGCCGAGGGGTGGCGGGCCGGCGAGGAACGCCTCCTGAAAGCGGATCTCGTGGCCCTCCATCAGCGTGTACGCGAGGCCGCTCAGATCCCCGAAGCGCCGGTACGCGGTGCCCACGCCGACGCCGGCCTCCCGGGCGACCTCGTCCAGCGCCAGGCCGGCCACGCCCTTTGCGGCGACGATCCGGTGAGCGGCGTCGATGAGCCGCTGCCGGTTGCGGGCGGCGTCGGCCCGCTCCGCGGGTGGCTGGCCGGCCATGGGCAGTGGTTGCACGTGACGATCCTCCCATCCCTTGTAAGTGGAACAAGTTCCACTTAGTCTGGGACGCGAAAGCGGAAATGATTCCACTTGGAGGATCCATGGGCGCCAGAGTCGCCGTCATCTACTACTCCGCCACCGGCAACGTGCACACCCTCGCCGAGGCCATCGCGGCCGGCGCGGCGGATGCCGGCGCCGAGGTCCGCCTGCGGCGCGTGCCGGAGCTGGCCCCGGACGCGGCGGTGGATGCCAACCCGGCCTGGCGGGCCCACACCGACGCCGCCGCGCACGTCGAGATCGCCACGCATGACGACCTGACCTGGGCGGACGCCTACGCGTTCGGCTCGCCGACCCGCTACGGCAACATCGCCGCGCAGCTCAAGCAGTTCATCGACACGACCGGCGGCCTGTGGGCCACGGGCCAGTTGCAGGACAAGGCGGCGACCGCGTTCACCAGCGCCGCCAACCCCCACGGGGGCAACGAGTCGACGCTGCTCGCCCTGTACAACACCTTCTACCACTGGGGCTCGTTCATCGTCCCGCCGGGCTACACCGACCCGGCCGTCCACGCCGCCCGCGGCAACCCCTACGGCATCGCCCATCCCGGCGCCGAAGGTGCCCCGAGCGACGCCACGCTCGCCGCGGCCCGGTACCAGGGCCACCGCCTCGCCGCGACGGCCACCCGCCTCGTCGGCAGCGCCCTCACCGACGTCGCTCGCTGAGGGCGGCACGGGACGGCACGGGTGGGCCGCCCGGGCCGGCGACCGGCGCCGTCGCCCTCACCCGCCCCTCGCGCCCGCGGCCCGGGCCGGAGGCGCTCGACGATCCAGCGGTGGCACGAGACGGACGAGGCGGCGGCTGCGGGGTGTGCTCGCGCGTGTTGGGCATAGTCGCTCCTCACGGCCGTTTCGACAGTGAGCAGCCGCCCTACCCCGGCACCGGGCGGGTAAACGCCTACGAACCGATGCTCGTCACCTCGGCGAGGCGACCGGCCAGGAACGACCGCTCGGCGTCGTTGCCGCACAGGGCGAGGGCCTCCGTGTATGCGTCGGCGGCCTCCGGCAGGCGCCCGAGCCGGCGCAGGAAGTCGGCGCGGGCGGCGCTGAGGTAGGCGTACGTGGCGAGCTCCGGCGAGTCCAGCAACGGGGTCAGTGCGGCCAGCCCGGCCGCGGGGCCGTCGCGCAGGCCGAGGGCGACGGCGCGGTTCAGGGCGACGACCGGGGACGGCCAGAGGCGCAGGAGGACGTCGTACAGGGCGACGATCTGCGGCCAGTCGGTCGCCTCCCACGACGGCGCCTCGGCGTGGACGGCGGCGATCGCGGCCTCGACGGCGTAGCGGGTCGGTGCCCGCCGACGCAGCGCCGCGGTCAGCAGGTCGGTGCCCTCCCGGATCTGCCCGGTGTCCCAGCGGGTGCGGTCCTGCTCGGACAGCAGCAGCAGCCGGCCGCCGGAGCTGCGGGTGTCGCGGCGGGCGTCGATCAGCAGCATCAGGGCCAGCAGGGCGGCGACCTCGGCGTCGTGCGGGAGCAGCAGGCGCAGCATGCGGGCCAGGCCGATGGCGCCGTCGACCAGGTCCTGCCGGACGAGGTGCGCCCCGACCGGGGCCGCGTGGCCGGTGGTGAAGACGAGGTGGACGACCTCCAGGACAGCGCCGACCCGCTCGGGCAGTTCGTCCGGCGACGGCACCCGGTAGGGGATGCGGGCGGCGCTGATCTTCCGCTTCGCGCGGGTGACCCTGGCCGCCATCGTCGGCTCCGGCACGAGGAAGGCCCGGGCCACCTCGGCGGTCGACAGCCCGCACACCAGCCGCAGCGTCAGCGCGACCTGCGCCTCCCGCGACAGCGCCGGATGGCAGCAGGTGAACACCAGCCGGAGCCGGTCGTCGTCCTCCCCCGGGCCGGCGACGCGGTCGTCGGTCACCAGCAGCGGCAGCGCCCGCCGCAGCGCGGACTCGCGGCGCAGCACGTCCAGGGCCCGGTTCCGGGCGACGGTGGTCAGCCACGCGCCGGGGCGGGACGGCACGCCGTCGGCCGGCCACGTGCGCAGGGCCTGCGCGTATGCGTCCTGCACGCACTCCTCGGCCAGGTCCAGGTCGCGGGTGACGCGCACCGTCGCGGCGAGCACCCTGGCCCACTCGCGACGGTGCGCGTCGGCAACCGCCGAGGTCACCCGTGGTCCACGATCGGCCGGATCTCGACGCCGCCGTGGCCGGAGGACAGCTCCGGCAGCAGGCCCGCGAGAGAGATCGCCGCGTCCAGGTCGGCGGCCTCGATCACGTAGAACCCGCCGAGGGCCTCCTTGGACTCCAGGAACGGCCCGTCGGTGATCAGACCTCCGCCACGCAGCGTGGTGGCGGTCGAGGACGCCTCCAGTTCGTGGCCGCCGAGGACCCCGGAGCCGCCCGCGGCGTTGAACGCCCGGTGCCCGTCGCCCTTCGCCGCCCGCTCCGCATCGGTCTCGGCGTCCCAGCGCTGCTCGTCGCCGTAGATGAGAACCAGGTATTTCGCCATCATATGTCCCATTCATCCGGGGCCCTTGAGGGTCCGTCTACCTGTACGACGAGGCAGAGCGCCCCGAAATCGACAGGTACGCCCCGCCGGCGAACACCAGCGGCGCGCCGGTGCCCATCGCGGCGAACGCGCGGACCCGGCCGACGCAGACGTCGTGGTCGCCGGCGACGTGCACGGTCTCCAGTGTGCAGTCGAAGTACGCCAGACCGCAGTCGAGGACGGGGCTGGGCGCGGTTGTAGCGCAGGACGGACAGGTGCAGGTCACGCTCGCCGGCGGCGAACGTGGCCTCCATCCGCTCGATGCCGGCGTCGATGAGGCGCATCGCCTCCGCCGGGTCGCCCAGGTGCATGGCGATGAGGGCCCGGCCGTTCTCGTTGAACGTGAGGTTGTACGCGCGGCGCCGGTCCTGCGGCAGCAGCGAGGCCAGCGACACCGCGGTGTTGACCCAGGCGCTCGCCTTGCGCAGGTCGCGGCGGGCCTCGTCGAAGTTTCGTCTCGGCCACCAGGAAGTAGAGCCGGTGGCCGAGGTGCATCGAGGAGTGCAGGCCGAGCCGGCGACCGGCGAGCAGGTGGAACAGCTCGTGCAGCACCACGAACGGCAGCTGCCCGAACAGGATGGTCAGCTCGACGATCAGCAGGTAGTCGGTGAAGAACACGTTGCCGCGGGCGGGCGCGAGCCGCGGGTCGGCGACGCACACCGCGACGGCGACGACGACGAGCGCGGCGTAGCCGGCCCAGGCCACCGGCGAGAACAGGGCCACGCCGAGTTTCTGCCAGCGGGGCGGGGCGGCGTGCTCCGCGGTGCCGTCAGGGCTCAGGAAGTCCAGGTCCCGCAGGGTGTCGAGGAACTCGTCGATGTCAACGGGTTCGCCGTATCGGTCGGTGTACCAGACGGCGGCGTCCTGCGGTGCCCGGCCGCCGTCGAGCTCGCGGAGCAGCGCGGCGCCGTCCGGCGGGAAGACGCCGTAGGAGTCGCAGTCGGTGCGGCCGACGACGACCCGGTCGCCCTCGTCGAGGTACCGCAGGTCGTGCAGCGCCACTGGTCCGGTCGGCATGCCAGATCTCCTCTGCTGGTGTCCCCTGCCGATCTGCTGGCGTCCTCTGCTGACGGGCCTCGGCCCGGCCGGGGGTGAGGGTGGGTTGCACCCCCGGCCGGGTGTCCGTCAGCCCAGGAACTCGGCGCAGCAGCACATGCCGTAGCAGTAGTTGTTGCAGAGCCTGGCGAGCCGCACCGCGCCCGCCTTGCGGACCACGATCTTCTTCATCTCGGTGCTGGTGCCGGTGCTGGTTTCCGTAGCGATCTGTGCCATGGGAATTCGCCTCCTCAGACGATGTGCGTCACGTTGAGTGATTAGACTGACACGTAGCGTGATTGGCATGAAGTCGCCCGGGCGACAGTTCGACCTTGCGTAACCGACAGCTACCAGCGGTCGTGATGCAGCGCCTCGGCCAGCGGAACCCTGCTACGCCAGCCGTGCCGTTCCAGGTCCGGCACCGCCTCCAGGTGCGTTACCGGGCCGAGGCACAACCACGCGACGGGGCGGATGCCGGCGGGGATACCGAGCAGGTCCCGGACGAACGGCTCCCGGTAGAACGACACCCAGCCGACGCCGAGGTCCTCCGCGGTCGCGGCCAGCCACAGGTTCTGGATGGCGAGGCAGACCGAGTAGAGGCCGGCGTCGGCGATCGCGTGCCGGCCCAGCACCGCCGGTCCGCCCCGGGCGGCGTCGTACGTGACGACCACGGACAGGGTCGACTCCAGTACCCCATCGATCTTGATGCGCTGGAACGTGGCCGCGGCCGCGCCGTCGAGGGTCGCGGCGAACGTCGCCCGCTCCCGCCGGACGTGCTCATGGAACGCGCCGCGCAGCCCGGCGTCGCGCACGAGGACGAAGTCCCACGGCTGCGACAGGCCGACGCTCGGCGCGGCGTGCGCCGCCGCCAGGATCCGCTCGAGGACCTCGGCGGGGATCGGCGCGCCGGTGAACTGGCCGCGCACGTCGCGGCGGCGGCGCACGACGTCATACAGGTCGGTGCTCATGAGGGCAGGCTCCCGCTGCTCAGGCCGCCCCGAAGCGGGGTCGGCGATGCACGCGAGGCCGGTCTTCGGACTCTCGGATCAACGCCTGACCGCCCGCCTTCCCAGCCCTCGGGCCAGTGACCGCACGCCACTGCGGCGCGCCTGGACGGCAGCTCCCCGATCACCGCGGCGGGCCCGTGCCGGATTCACACCGGCTTCCCGATTCTCCCCGGTCGCCCGGAGCACCTCGCATCAGTTCATGCCGCCCAAGAGCCTAGTGGTTACCCCAGCAGGTGCGCGCTACCCACGGCCTCGAAGGCGGCGCGGACGTCCTCGGGGCCTTCGGTGAAGTGCGCCCAGCTGTCGACGTGGACGGGCACGACCGTCCGCGCCTGCAGCAGTTGGGCCGCTTCGAGGATGCCGGCCGCGCCGAGGGTCAGGTCGGCGTCGCCGAGCAGGGCGGTGCGGGCCCGGCCGCCGAACAGGATCGCGACGTCGACGGCCGGGAAGCGTTCCGCGATCTCGGCGACGACCCGCAGCGACGCGTTGTCGCCGCTGACGTAGACGGTGGGCACGCCGTCGCCGTGCAGCACGAAACCGGTGACGGGGCCGGTGAGGTGCTCGGTGCCGTCGGGGCCGTGCTGCGCGGGGACGGCGGTGACCCGCACGTGGCCGGCGCCATCGGGCCGGGGCAGGTCCACGCCGGCCCACGGCTCCAGGCCGACGGTGGGGTCGCCCAGCCGGGCGGCCGCGACCGGGGTGCTGAGGATCAGCGGCACCGACGCCGCGAAGGCCCGACCCGAGTGGTCGAGATTGTCCGGGTGCTGGTCGTGGGAGAGCAGGACCACATCGACGGTGCCGGCGTCCGCCGGGGTGCCGGCCGCGGCGGCGGTCTTGGTCAGCACGCGGGTGCCGAGGGGGTAGTCGCCGGGCGGGTCGAACGTCGGGTCGGTCATGAACGTGAGGCCACCGACGGTGAACACCGCGGTCGGGCCGCCGAACCGGCGGATCTGGAAGGTCATGCCGCCAAGTCTCGGACCGTTGACCCGGCGCCGGGAGTGGCTGGAACGCCATCCCCCGATAGGATCAAGCCATGGACCGCGCACGCACGACGGTCGGGGTGCTCATCGGCGACGGTGCCCCGATGCTGGAGGTCGCGGTCGCGCCGCGGGTGTTCGGCACCGCCGGCTTCGAGCTGCGCACCGCCGGCGAGCACCCGGGCCCGCTGTCGACGACGGCGGGGATCTCGATCACCGCCCCGCACGGCCTGGACGACCTCGACGCCGCCGGGGTCGTCATCGTCCCCGGCTGGAGGCCGCCCGGCGGCGACCCCGTCGCGCCGGCCATCCTCGACCGGCTCCGCCGCGCCCACGACGAGGGCGCCACCGTCGTCGGACTGTGCCTGGGCGCATATGTCCTCGCCGAGGCCGGCCTGCTCGACGGCCGGCGGGCGACCACGCACTGGAAGCACCTGCCCGCGTTCGCCGCCGCGTTCCCGGCCGTCGAGGTGCTCGACGACGTGCTCTACGTCGACGAGGGCTCGGTCGTCACCAGCGCCGGCAGCGCCGCGGGTCTCGACGCGTGCCTGCACCTGCTGCGCCGCGACCACGGCCCGGCCCTGGCGACCCGGGCCGCCCGCGCCCTGGTCGTCGCGCCGCAGCGGGCCGGCGGGCAGGCCCAGTTCATCGAGCGCCCGGTCCCGCAGCTGCGCGCCGGCGACGCGGTCGGCGACGCGATGCGGCACGCGCTGGAGCACCTGGAGGACCCGTCGCTGGACGTGGACCGGCTGGCCTCGGCTGTGCATCTGAGCCGCCGCACCTTCGACCGCCGCTTCCGCGAGACGACGGGCTCGTCGCCGCTGCGGTGGCTGCTGCAGCAACGGGTCCTGCGCGCCCAGCACGTGCTGTCGACCACGGACCTGGACATCGACGCGGTCGCCCGCAGCTGCGGCTTCAGCGACGGTGTCGCCCTGCGCCCGCACTTCCGCCGCGTCGTCGGCGTCCCGCCCCAGTCCTACCGCGCCAGCTTCCGCGCCCGCTGAAGCGGCTCGGCTGAAGCGGCTCGGCTGAAGCAGCTCGGCTGAAGCAGCTCGGCTGAAGCAGCTCGACCGAAGCAGCTCGACCGAAGCAGCTCGACCGAAGCAGCTCGACCGAAGCACCTCGACCGAAGCACCTCGACCGAAGCACCTCGACCGAAGCACCTCGACCGAAGCACCTCGACCGAAGCACCTCGACTGAAGCACCTCGACTGAACCGCCTCAGCCGACGGTCAGGACGAGCTTGCCGGTGGTGCGGCGGGCGAGCAGGTCCTCGTGCGCGCGGCGGGCGTCCTCAAGGGGGTAGGTGGGGCCGACCTGCGGGCGCAGGACCCCGCTCGCGGTCAGCTGCAGCAGCTGGTCGAGGGGGCCGTGGAACGCGTCGGGGCGGGTGAGGACGGGCCGGAGCCAGAAGCCGGCGACCGCGACGCTACGGGAGGCGAGTTCGGCGGGGTCGACGGGTGGACGGCCGCCGTGGGACGCGTCGCCGTAGGTGACGAGGCGGCCGAGCGGGGCCAGGGTCGCCAGGGCCGCGGCGAACGCGGGGCCGCCGGTGGACTCCAGGACGACGTCGACGCCGGCGCCGCCGTTGGCCGCCAGCACCCGGTCGGGGTAGCCGTCGGGGGCGCTGTCCACGGTGGCGTCGGCGCCCAGGGACTCGGCCAGGGCGCGCTTCTCGGGCGTGGACGCGGCGGCGATGATCCGGCCGGCGCCGAGATACCGGGCCAGCTGCACCGCGAGGGTGCCGACGCCGCCCGCGGCCGCGTTGATCACGACGGTCTCGCCGGGCCGCACGGCGGCGCTGCCGTGCAGCAGGTGCCAGGCGGTGAGGCCCTGCACCAGCAGCGCCAGGGCCGGGCCGTCGGCGACGCCGTCCGGCACCTCCACGGTGTCCACTGTGGACACGGCGGCGCGGGCCGCGTAGCCGCCGCCGGCGAACGTGAGCGCGGCGACCCGGCGGCCGTCGGGGGTGCGGCCGACCACCTCGGTGCCGGGGATGAACGGCAGGGTCTGCCCGCCGCTGTACGTGCCGGCGGTGCGGGACGTGTCGGCGTAGTTGATCCCGGCCGCGCTCACGTCGACGAGCACCTGGCCCGGCCCCGGGACGGGGTCGGCGACGTCGGCGGGAACGAGGACCTCCGGGCCGCCGAAGCGGTCGCAGCGAATGGCGCGCATGGCTCAACCCTACGAGGTGATCAGCTCCAGCACGCGCCGCCAGGCGTCGGCGGCCGGGGCGGGGCGGAACGTGGGCGGGCCGGGGAGCAGGAAGGCGTGCGGGGTGTCGGGGTACACCACGATCTCGTGGCGCACGCCCGCCCCGCGCAGCGCCGCGCCGACGGTGTCGACGTCGGCGGGTGGCACGACGTGGTCGGCGCCGCCGACGAGGAACAGCAACCGGCCGGTGATGTCCGGGGTCAGCGTCACCGTCGGCTCGGGGCGGCTCAGGGCGAACTCGGTGCCGGTGAGCCAGCCCGGATACAGCACGGCGGTCGCCGCCAGGCCGAGGCGGGCCGCGGCGAGGTACGCGACGTGCCCGCCGATGCTCAGTCCCACCATGCTGACCTGGCCCGGGTCACCGCTGAGGACGTCGACGGCCGCGGCGACGTCCTGCACGACCTCGTCGCGGTCCAGGGCGCGCAGCAGTTCGAAGCCGCGGGCCCGCCCGGCGTCGTCCTGGGCGAGCTCGACGCCGGGCGCGGTGCGGTGGAACAGATCGGGCACGGCGACGAGGCAGCCGGCCGCGGCGAGCCGGTCGGCGAACGCGCGGATCCCCGCGTCGACGCCGAAGAGCTGGTGGCCGAGCACAACACGGTGCGAGGCGCCTGACGGCGGCCGGGCGATGTACACGCCGGCCACGCTAGCGATCAGGAAGCGGCCGGGACCAATAGCAAAGGCGATGCCCGCGATCAGTCCCCGGATGGCACCTCGCGCAGTTTGCCGGTGAACACGTCGTAGACGAAGCCGCGGACCGAGCCCTTGCGCGGGATGAACGGGTCGTCGAGGATGCGGCGGACCGACTGACGCACGTCGGTGTCGAGGTCGCTGAACGCCTCGGCGGACCAGGACGGTTTGATGCCGACCTCGGCCTGGATGCCCGCCTTGAACTCGTCGTCGGTGAAGGTGAGCATGCCGCAGTCGGTGTGGTGGATGAGGACGATCTCCTGGGTGCCGAGCAGTCGCTGGCTGATCGCGAGGCTGCGCAGCTCGTCAGCGGTGATGACGCCGCCGGCGTTGCGGATGACGTGCGCGTCGCCCTCGGTGAGGCCGAGGAGTCCATACGGGTTGAGCCGGGCGTCCATGCACGCGACGATCGCGATCTGCTTCGCCGGCGGCAGCGGCAGATCGCCCTTGGTGAAGCCGGCGGCGTACCGCTCGGCGTTGGTGAGCAGCTCATCGGTGACGGTCATGCCCCGTACCATAAACCCATTACTCACATGGGAATAGTCGTCTACTTACTCAATAGCCCGGAAGGGGGTGTCGAGCGCGGCGAACACCAGGGCGAGCGTGGCCAGGCCGAGGCACAGGGTGGCGCCGTGCGCGAGTGCGGTGGCGTGGCCGGGCGCGGCGAGGAATATGCCGCTGACCGCGGCGATGCTGACGCTCGCGGCGAGCCGCTGCGACAGTTGCAGCAGCGCCGCGCTGAGGCCGTTGGCGCCCGGCGGCGCGTGGTGCAGGGTCAGCGCCTGGTTCGGGGCGTTGACGAACCCGCCCGCCGCGCCCGTGACGAGCTGGCTCGCGGCGAGCGCCCACACCACCTGCGGTTCGGGCAGGAGCTCGACCGCGGCGAGGGCGGCGGCGATGCTGGCGACGGCGACGCCGAGGGCGATCGTGGTGCCGCGCCGCCGCAGGCCGGCCGCGAACGCGGACGCGACGGTGAAACCGACCGCGCTCGGCAGCGCGATGGCGGCCGCGGCGAGCGGCGGGTAGTGCAGGCCGTCCTGCAGGTACAGCGACAGCACCAGGTTGAGGGCGAGGGTGGCGCCGAAGTAGCACATGGCGATCAGGACGCCGAGCACGTAGCCGCGGTTGCCGGTCAGCGACGGCAGGAGGATCGCGGTGCGCCCCCGCGCCGTCCACCGGCGTTCCCAGGCCACGAACCCGCCGGCACCGGCGACCGCGACCGGCAGCCACCACCAGCCGCCGGCGGTGCCGGCGAGGGGCAGCAGCGCGGCCAGGGTGGTGCCGGCCAGGAGCAGCAGCCCGCCGGGGTCGAGGTCGGTGGTGCGGCCCTCGGGCCGGCGGGCGGGCAGGATCCGCAGCGCCAGGGGGATCGTGACGAGCGCGAAGGGGAGGTTCGCCAGCAGGACCAGCCGCCAGCCGAGGCCTGGGCCGGCCACCTGCAGCACCAGGCCGCCCAGCAGCGGGCCGAGCATCCCGGCGACCCCGCCGACGAACGCGTAGGCGCCGAGCGCCCGGGCCCGGTCGCGGCCCCGGAACAGGTCCTGGAACAGGCCGATGATCTGCGGGTTGACCACACCGGCGCCGAAGCCCTGGACGAGCCTGGCCGCCGCGACGACCCAGCCGTGCCGTGCGGTCGCGGCGGCGATCGCACCCACCGCGAACAGGGCGAGGCCGCCGACGAAGAGCAGGCGCCGGCCGTACATGTCGCCGAGGCGGCCCGCGGGCACCAGGGCCAGGCCGAACGTCAGCGAGTAGCCGGCGAGGATCCACTGCAGCGAGGCGGTGCCGGCGTCCAGCGAGCCGCGCAGGGCGGGCACGACGACGTTCAGCACGGACTGGTCGAGCAGCGTGGTGAACCCGGCGCCGAGGCAGACCGCGACGACCCACCGCGCCCCACCGGCCTTGACCGGCACCGGTGCGGTGGTCAGCGACACCGCCCGATCGTATACCTATATTTCCGATAGGAAACAGCGTCATATTCGTCACGGCGTAAAATCCACGCGCGTGACGGTGCAGGCGGTACTGTTCGACCTCGACGGCACGCTGCTCGACCACGAGTCGGCCGTGACGGCCGCGCTGCTACGGTGGCTGCCGGAGATCGGGGTCGAGCCGACCGCGCCGACCCGGACCCTGTGGTTCACGCTGCAGGAGCGGCACCTCGCCGACTGGCGCGCCGGACGGGTCACGTTCCAGCAGCAGCGGCGCCACCGCCTCCGGGACTTCCTGCGCGCAACCGGCGGCCCGGTCGGGGGCGACGACGATCGGCTCGACGCGCTCTTTTCCGCATTTCTTCGCTGGTACGCACAATCGTGGGCGCCCTACCCCGACGCCGTCCCGGCGCTCGACGCGTTGCAGCGGTCCGGACTGCGCACGGCGGTGCTCACCAACGGCAGCCAGTCCCAGCAGACCGACAAGCTGGCCAGGATCGGGCTCCTGGACCGGGTCGGACCGGTCTACACCGGCGAGGCGCTGGGCCTGTTCAAGCCCGACCCGGCCGTGTTCGCCGAGGTGTGCCGCCGCTGGGGGCTGCCGCCGGGCGCGGTGGTGAGCGTCGGCGACCGGCACGACCTGGACGTGCTGCCGGCCCGCGCCGCCGGGCTGCGCGCCGTGCACCTGGACCGCGACGGGTCCGGGCCGCCCGGCGAACCGCACCGGATCACGTCACTGAGCGACCTTCCGGACCGCCTGCCGTCCGCCGGCTGAGACTCCCGCGGACGCGGCGCCGAGCAGCGCCAGCTTGTCCGCGTCGGGCGTGCCGGGGTCGGGGTGGTACACGACCAGCATGATGCCGTCGGTCCCGCTGATCAGCAGCTTCTCCCGGTTGAGGCGCAGCTCGCCGACCTGCGGGTGGTTGAAGGGCACCACCGCGCCGGCCCGCGGGCGCACGTCGTGGCGGGCCCACAATCGCCGGAAGAGCGGGCTGGCGAGGGAGAGCTCACCGACCAGCTCGATGCACCGCGGGTCGTCGGTGGCGGTGCCGACGGCCTGCCGGAAGCCGGCCACCAGCCCGGCCGCGGCCGCCTCGAAGTCGGGGAACATCGCCTGCTCGGCCGGGTCGAGGAAGACGTCGCGCAGCCGGTTGCCGCCCACGACGAGGCGGGGCGACAGGGCCGTGGCGAGGGGGTTGGCGGCGAGCACGTCGAGATACCGCCCCTCGACGAACGCGGGCATCGGGAGCATCGCCACGAACTTGACCGTGCTCGGCGGGACGATCTCCTTCCGGGGGCGCGGCCGGCGGCGGGGCTTGGTGGTGGCGAGGCCGAGCAGGTAGGCCGTCGTGTCGTCGTCCAGTTGCAGCACCCGGGCCAGGGACTCCAGGACCTGCGCCGAGGGGCTGCGGTCGCGCCCGCGCTCCAGGCGCAGGTAGTAGTCGGCGCTGATGCCGGCCAGCATCGCCACCTCCTCGCGGCGCAGTCCCGGCACCCGCCGCACCCCCACCACGGGCACGCCGGCCGCCTCGGGGGTGACGAGTTCCCGGCGCGCCCGCAGGAACGCACCCAGCAGGTTCGGCTCCTCGGCCATGCCATCACCTCCGCTTCGCTCCGGCGCCGGCCTGACCCAATCCTGCGCCCCTGATGCCCGGCTCCTCCGCTCCGCTCCGGACCGGTCATGCGCCCTACGGTAGGCCGCGCGGCGGGCCGTTGTGGGGGTCCTGCCAGACCCCTGGCTGATGGGGGCTCTGGTCCGGTCCGGTGCGGCGCCGGATGGTGGTCGCATGACCACGAATCAGCAGCGGGTACTCGTCACCGGCGGGTCCGGTTTCATCGCAGGGCACTGCATCCTGCAACTCCTCGACCAGGGCTACCTCGTCCGCACGACCGTCCGGTCACTGGCGCGGGAGGGCGAGGTGCGGGCCGTGCTCGCCGGCGCCGGCATGGTGCGCGGCGACGCGCTGAGCTTCGTCGCCGCCGACCTGACCGCCGGCACCGGCTGGGCCGAGGCCGTGGACGGGTGCGACTTCGTGCTGCACGTGGCCTCCCCCGTGCACCTCGGGAAGGTCAGGCACGACGACGAGGTGGTCGTGCCCGCCCGGGACGGCACGCTGCGGGTGCTGCGGGCCGCCCGCGACGCCGGCGTCAAGCGGGTCGTGCTCACCTCGGCGTTCCACGCCGTCGGGTTCGGCCATCCGCACACCGGCCACACGTTCACCGAGGACGACTGGTCCGTGCTCGACGGGCCGGGCGTGGACGCGTACGGCCGGAGCAAGACCCTCGCCGAGCGGGCCGCGTGGGCCTTCCTGGCGGCCGAGGGCGGCGCGCTGGAGCTCACCACGATGCTGCCCGTCGCCGTCATGGGGCCGGTGATGGGCAGGGAGGTCTCCGGCGCGAACCACATCGTGCAGCGCAGCCTGGACGGGGCGATGCCGGGGTACCCGAACATGTGGATCCCGATCGTGGACGTGCGGGACGTGGCGACCGCGCACGTCCTCGCCATGACCGCCGGGGACGCCGCGGGCCGCAGGTTCCTGCTGTCCAGCGGGCCCCCGGTCGCGATGCGTCAGATCGGGGCGATCCTGCGGGCGCACCTCGGGGCCGCCGCCGGCCGGGTGCCGACCCGCACCATCCCGGACCTCGTCGTGCGGATCGCCGCCGTGTTCTCCGCGGAGTTCCGCCCCGTCGCCGCCGACCTGAACAACGTCAAGAAGATCTCGAGCGACAGCGCCCGCCGGGTGCTGGGCTGGCAGCCGCGCCCGGCGCAGGACGCCGTCATCGCCGCCGCCGACAGCATGGTCGCGCGGTCACTGGTCAAGCATTAGGTGCCGGTCCACGAAATCGATGACGGTCGCGGCCAGCTCCAGCCGATGGTCCGACAGGGCATGGTCGGTCGGGAACACCAGGTGCTCGAGCCGGATGCGCGGGCGGGACCCGTACACCTGGACCAACGGCGAATGATGCAACTCGTGCGGGGTGACCGGGTCGCGACCGGTGCCGACGAGCAGCACCGGGCGGTCCTCGAACGCGGGGGCGAGGCCGGCCAGGCGCCACGCGGGTCCGGCCGCCACCAGCTCGGCGACGAGGGCCTCGCCGCTGGTGCCGCGCAGCGGGAGCAGATCGCTGCCGAGCGCCTCGACGACCTCGGCCCGGACCGCGGGGTCGGCGCACAGGCCGGCGGCCGTGCCGAGGTCGAACCCGGCGACGGAGACGGCCGCGCGGACGCCGGGGTCGGCGGCGGCCGTCATCAGCGCCGCGAACCCGCCGAGGCTGTGCCCGACCACCGCCACCCGCGCCGGGTCGAGCCGGTGCGTGGCCGCGAAATCGTTGTCGCGGACGGCGGCCACGACCGTGGCGGCGTCCTGCAGGACGTGCCGCCAGGAGTAGTCGCCGCCCATGCCCCACGAGCCGCGGTAGTGGAAGACGAGCGCGGCGTGACCGGCCCGGCGCAGGGCCTGGGCGAGGTCGAAGTTGCGCTCGTTACCGGGGAAGCCGTGCAGGAGCACGACGACCGGGTGGGGGCCGGCGCCGGCGGGGAGGTGCAGGACGCCGGCGAGGGTCTCGCCGCCACTGGTGAAGGTGACCGCGGGCGTGCTCGCGGCCGGGACCGTCGTCATCGTCGGGACGCTAGCACACAGATCGAACCGTTCGGTACCATCTGTGTCGTGCCAGTCACCAAGGGAACCGCGATCGACCCGGCCCGCACCCGCGCCGGCCTGCTCGCCACCGCCACCGAGCTGCTCTACCGGCGGGGGCTCGACGGCATCGGCGTGGCCGAGCTGTGCACCAGCATCGGGGTGTCGAAGGAGACCCTGTATCGCCACTTCGGCTCGAAGGACGGGTTGGTCGAGGCGGTGCTCCAGGCCCGCAGCGACCGGGTCACGGCGTGGCTGGCCGCCGCCGCGGCGGACGCCGGCGACGACCCGGCGGCGCAGCTCACGGCGGTGTTCGACGCGCTCGGGCGGTGGCACGCGGAGCCGTCCTTCCGCGGCTGCGCACTGCTCAACGCGGCGACCCAGTGGCACGACGGCCACGAGGGCACCGCACGCGCCACCGCCGCGCGGCACCTGGACCGGCGGCTCGAGCTGCTCACCGGGATCGCCCGCCGGGCGGGCGCGCACGACCCGGCCGTGCTGGGCCGCCAGCTGCTCGCGCTGGTGGTGGGCGCCACGGTGCTGGCGGATCTGCACCCCGGGGCGATGCCGAGCGCACCCCGGGACGCCGCGGTCGCACTGCTGCGGGCCGGTTGTCCAACGGTGTCCAACGATCAGCGATCGACGGACGTCACCTCGTCAGAATGGCCGCATGGTGGCGCAGTTGGTTCATGACGAGGCGTTCTGGAACTATCGGGAGCAGACCCGGCAGTCCGGGACGGTTACGCGCACCGGGCGGTTACGCGCCTGGCGCGAGGACGGCGGGCGGTTGCTGGCGATGCTGACCGTCCAGCCGTATTTCGAGGACTACGGATGCACGATCCCGGAGCAGGTCCGGGCCCGGTTCCCGTTCTCCGGCCGGCTGGTCGACGTGGTGTCCTACGAGCCCGGCTGGTGGGGCGGCCGCTGCCGCTATCACCTCGCGGACCCGGCGTACGTGGCCCAGCAGCGGTGGATGTCCGTGGACGCGCGGACCGTCGCCCGCCGCCTCGGCCCGGGATTCCAGATCGACGACGAGGCGGACACGACGTTCGGGCGGCTCGGCGCCTGAGCCACCGGCGACGGAATATCGGGCAAAACGCCATGAAGGCCGCGAGGCGTCCATAGCGTTGGGTTGATGAGGATGGTTCACAGGCTGGCGGCCGTCCTGGCCGCCGTCGCGGTGACCGGTTCCCCGGCCACCGCCGCCAATGCCCAAACCCAGGCCCGAGCCGCCGAGGATCTGCGGCCCGCGCTGCTCACGCCGGCCGATCTGCCCGAGGGGTTCGTGCCGATCGCGGCCGCCACCGACGACGACGGCGCCGTCACCCTCGGCGGCAACTTCCCCGGCTGCCCGTCGCTGGACCCGGTGACCGGCGACGGCACCACGGCCGCCGCCGTCACCTACAGCAAGGGCGCCGTCGGTCCGTACCTGACCGACGCGCTCGTGCACTTCCCGGCCGGCGGCGCGGCGACCGCGATGGACCGGCTGACCGCCGCCGTCACCACCTGCAAGTCGTTCAGCCAGGAGCTGGCCGGCATCACGGTGCGCTTCACGCTCACCCCGGCGCAGGTGCCGGCGACGCTCGGCGAGAAGGCGTTCGGGGTGCGGATGACCGGCGACACCGATTTCGGCATCGCGGTCACCGCCGACATCATCGCGGTCCGCCGCGGCGACTTCGTGCTGTGGCTCAACGACATGACGGTCGGCACCGCCGGCGCCGGCCTGGTCGGCACCCTGGCCAGGACCGCCGCCGATCGCTGCGCCCAGCAGGTCAAGGGCTGCTGACGGTCAGCACCACCTTCCCCGCGGAGCGACCCGTGGCGACCAGTTCGTGCGCCTTCGCGACCTCGTCGAGGGGCAGCACCGCGTCGACGACGATCCGCAGCTCGCCGCGGTCGACCAGGTCGGCGAGGGACCGCAGCCCCGCGTGGTCGGGCTGGACCAGCAGGAACCCGGCCCGGCGACCCTGCCGCCGCGCCTCGTCCGCCAGGTACGCCTCGGCGGGCGAGGCGAGCGCCACCAGGACGCCGCCAGGCCGCAGCGTGGTCAGCGACCGAGGCCCGTACTCCCCGCCGATCGGGTCGAGCACCACGTCGAGGTCGGCGACGGCGTCCTCGAACCGCACCGCGGTGTAGTCGACCACCTCGTCCGCCCCGAGACCGCGGACGAGGTCGTGCTTCGCCGCGCTCGCCGTGCCGATGACGTAGGCGCCCCGGGCCTTCGCGATCTGCACGGCGAGGTGCCCGACGCCGCCGGCCGCCGCGTGGATGAGCACCCGCTGCCCGGGCTGGACGTCCGCGGTGTCCACGAGGGCCTGCCACGCGGTGAGCCCGGCCAGGCCGAGCCCGGCGGCCTCCACATGCGACAGTCCGGCCGGCTTGCGGGCCAGGTGCCGGGCCGGCGACGTCACGTACTCCGCATAGGTGCCGGCGGCCTCCGGCAGTCGCGGCATGCCGTACACCTCGTCGCCGGGACGCAGCCAGGTCACGCCGAGGCCGACCTCCTCCACCACCCCGGACACGTCCCAGCCGAGCCGGACGGGCGTGCCGAGCAGGCCACCGGTGGCCCGGTGCCAAAGGTCCGTGGGGTTCACGCCGGTCGCGTGGACCCTGACGAGGACCTCCGAGGTCCCCGGCTCGGGCCGGTCCACCTCCACCACCCGCAGCACCTCGGGCCCGCCGAACGTGTCCTGACCGATCGCGCGCATCACGTTGTCTCCCATGCGCCAAGCCTCGCCGCGACGCCCGTCACGATCGAGTGGCCACATTGCCAGTATGTGCAAAGATCTGGCCATGGCTCATCGTGTCGTCGTCCTCGCCCTCGACGGCGTGTATCCGTTCGAGCTGAGCATCCCGAGCCGGATCTTCGGCACCGCCGACCACCTGTACGAGGTCGTGACCTGCAGCCTCGACGGCGGCCCGGTCCGCACCGGCTTCGACTTCAGCGTCACCGTGCAGCACGACGCGTCAGCCGTCGACACCGCCGACACGCTGGTCGTGCCGCCGTTCGTGTGCGCGCCCGACGGCCCCCGCGACTGGCTGCCGGAGCCCCTCGCCGCGGCGCTGCGCCGGCTGCGGCCCGGCGCGCGGATCGTGTCGATCTGCACCGCCTCCTACGTCCTGGCGGCCGCCGGGCTGCTCGACGGCCGCCGCGCGACCACGCACTGGAACGACGCGGAGCACTTCCAGCGCACGTTCCCCGCCATCGATGTCGACGCCTCGGTGCTGTTCATCGACGACGGCGACGTCCTCACCGCCGCCGGCGCCGCCTCGGGCATCGACGTGTGCCTGCACCTGATCCGCCGCGACCACGGCAGCGCCGTGGCGAACCGGGTCGCCCGCCTCTGCGTCGTGCCGCCCTGGCGGGAAGGCGGCCAGGCCCAGTACATCGACCGCCCGGTCCCGTCCCCGGCGGCCGCGACCACGGCGGAAACCCGGCAGTGGGCCCTCGGCCGGCTCGACCGCCCGATCTCCCTCGCCGAGCTGGCCGCGCACGCCCGCATGAGCGTCCGCACGTTCTCCCGCCGGTTCCGCGAGGAGGTCGGCATGACGTCGGGGCAGTGGCTGACCCGGCAGCGGATCGAGCACGCCCGGCACCTGCTGGAGACCACCGACCTGCCGGTGGACCGGGTCGCCGCCTCGGCCGGCTTCGGCACGGCGGCCTCCATGCGCCAGCACCTCGCCAGCACGATCGGTGTGCCGCCGATGGCGTACCGCAACACCTTCCGCGCCGCCGAACGGGTCTGACACCGGGACACCCCCTGGGCTACCTTGATCCAACTCCGGCCCCGCCGGGGTTGACGGGGGAATGGCTGTGCGGCGCTCGGTCCTCATCGCCGTGGCCGCGGTCTGCGCCGGCACCTCGCCGGCGCCGGCGCGTACACCCCGGACGGGCGGGCGATCGCCACCATCACGCTCGACGGCTGCCTCGCCGACTGCGACCACCAGCAGTTCAGCCGGCGCCGCTGGACGGTGTCCTATGTGGACGCCGCCACCGGCGCGGACCTCGCCGGTCCCGCCCTCCCGGTCGTCACCGGCCCGGCGGTCCGGGCGCTGGGCTGGTCCGGTAGCACCCTGGTGGTCGTCCAGTACGAGGCGGAGACGGACCTGCCGTCGTTCTTCGACGAGACAGGCGCGACCGAGACCCGGCATGTGCGTGTCCTCGGGCTGCAGTCCGGCGCCGAGCCACAGGTCCTGCTCGATCCGCCGGGGATGTCACCTCCATCGACATCCCGCAGCAGCTGATCCATGACGGGAGGTTCGGCGGCCGGGCTCCCGAGGCGGCACTGCTACCGGCCCGATGGGACGCGGCCGCCCAGACGAGCGTGTACGTGCTGTGCCCGGCACTGCTGGTGGCGGCCGTCGTCGCTACCGTCGCAGGCCTGACTGGACGGCGAAGACCACGAGCTGGGCCCGGTCGCGGGCGTGCAGCTTCAGCATCGCCCGGCTGACGTGGGTGCGCACCGTCGCCGGGCTGACGACCAGTTCGGCGGCGATCTCGTCGTTGGACCGGCCGGTGGCGACCCACGCGACGATCTCCCGCTCGCGATCGGTGAGCCGGTGCAACTGCGGGTGCGGCACCGGCGGTGGGGTCGCGGCGGCGCCGAAGCGCTCGATGACGCGGCGGGTCACCGACGGCGACAGCAGCGACTCGCCCGCGGCCACCTCCCGCACCGCGCGCAGCAGGTCCTCCGGCGGGGCGTCCTTGAGCACGAAGCCGCTGGCCCCGTCGCGCAGCGCGGTGAAGATGTACTCGTCGAGCTCGAACGTGGTGAGCATGACGACGCGGACGGCGGCGAGGGCCGGGTCCGCGGTGATCTGCCGCAGCGCCGCCAGCCCGTCGAGGACCGGCATCCGGATGTCGAGGAGGACGACGTCGGGGAGGCAGGCGCGCACCATGGCGACCGCCGCGACACCGTCGGCGGCCTCGGCGACCAGGTCGATGCCGGGCTCGCCGTCGAACAGCGTGCGCAGGCCCATCCGGACCAGGGCCTGGTCGTCGGCGACCACGACGCGGATCACGGGCGCTCCAGCGATTGCACCAGCGGCTTTTCCAGTGGCAGCCGCGCCGTCACCGCGAAGCCGCCGCCGGGGCGCGGGCCGGCCTCGAGGGTGCCGCCGACGCGGGCCGCCCGGGTCCGCATGCCGGCCAGGCCGCTGCCCTCCACCACCGCGCCCGCCGCCCGTCCGTCGTCGCGGACCTCGACGACCACGTCCGCACCCTCGCGGGCGACGCGCACCCGGGCGGTGCCGGCCCCGGCGTGGCGCAGCACGTTGGTCAGTGCCTCCTGGAGGATGCGGTACGCCGCGACGTCCACCTCCTGCGGCAACTCCCCCACCCAGACGTCGGCCACGATCGCCAGGCCACCGGACCGGATCCGGTCCAGCAGCACCGGCACCTCGGCGAGGGTGACCGCCGGCCGCCGGGGGCCGTCGTCGTCGTGGCGCAACAGGTCGAGCTCGGCGCGCATCCCGTCCAGGGACTCGCGGCTGGTCGCCCGGATCGCCTCCAGGGACGCCCGGGCCCTGACCGGGTCCCGGTCCAGCACGTGCAGCGCGACCCCGGCCTGCATGGCGATGACGGCCAGGCCGTGCCCGACCGCGTCGTGCAGCTCGTGCGCCATCCGCATCCGCTCGTCGGCGACCACCCGCAGGACGTTGGCCGCGTGCACCTCGGCGAGCGCCTCCCGCCGGGTCCGCACCCCCACGCCGATCGCGGCCGGCAGCGCCACCGCGAGCAGGACCAGCAGCGGCCAGGTGCCGGCGCTGAACGGCAGGCCGAACCGGAGCCCGCCGGCCACGTACACCGCCAGCCCCAGCACCACGTTGGCCGGGACCGAACGATGCGCCGGCCACGCCACGGCGACCCCGGCCGCCGCGACGGGCACGGCGACGAGGATCGGCCCGACCGGATACCCGGCGGCCAGATACGTCACGACCGCCGCGCCGCAGCCGGCGAGCGTCACCGCGGGCCGGCGCCGCACCGCGAGCGCCGCGACCGCGGCGAACCCGACGAGCACATAGGCGAGCGGGTCGGGCGACCTGGTCCAGCCGGACTCGCCGTCGCCGGCGTCGCCGGTGCCGAGCAGCCCCGCGCCGGCGACCAGCACCGCCGGCCACCACAGCCGCCACGCCCTGGACCACATCGGCCGAGGATACGTTGATTTGCGTACGCCCGGTGCCGTCCGCACGCTGACGCCTCCCCGCCCGCCGGCGCCGATGCTCGACCCATGACCGAGACGATGGTTTCCACCGACCGGCTGACCCGCCGCTACGGCACACGTGTCGTGGTCGACGCGGTCAGCCTGACCGTCCACAAGGGAGAGGTGTACGGCTTCCTCGGCCCCAACGGCGCCGGGAAGACCACGACGCTGCGCATGATCCTCGGCCTGGTCCGCCCGACCGCCGGCACCGCGACCGTCGCGGCCCGGCGCACCGGCGCGCTGATCGAGGGGCCCGGGTTCTTCCCGTACCTCTCGGGCCGCGACAACCTGCGGGTGCTCGCCCGGCACCGCGCCCTGCCCGACACCGCCGCCGGCGCCGCCCTCGACCGGGTGGGACTCGACGGGGGTGCGGCGTTCCGCACGTACTCACTCGGCATGAAGCAGCGGCTCGGGGTGGCGGCGGCCCTGCTCGGCGACGCCGAGTTGCTGGTCCTGGACGAGCCGACCAACGGCCTGGACCCCGGCGGGATGGCCGCCATGCGGGGCCTGTTGCGCGACCTCGCCGCGGAGGGCCGCACGGTCCTGCTGTCCAGCCATCTGCTCGGCGAGGTCCAGGAGATCTGCGACCGCGTCGGCGTCATCACCGGCGGGCGGCTCGTCGCGGAGAGCACCGTCGCCGCGATCCGGGGTGCCGGCACGCTGTTCGTGCGGGCCACGCCGGTGGACGTGGCATCGGCCGTCGCCGCACGGTTCGGCGCCGTCACGGAGTCCGACGGCGGCCTGCGGTGCGACTCCCCGGCGCCCCCGTTGGTCCGGGCGCTCGTGCAGGCGGGAGTCGAGGTGCACGAGGTGCGCACCGTCGAACGTTCCCTCTCGGACGTCTTCTTCGAGCTGACGGGGGATCCGGCATGAGCGCGGAGCTGTTGCGGCTGCGGAAGTGGCCCGTGCTGTGGGTGCTGCTCGGCGTCGGGCTGGCCCTGGACGTGCTGTTCGGCTACCTCTTCGACTACCTGTCCTACCGCACCGGCAGCCGCCCGGTGAGCGAGGACGCCCCGCTGCTCGCCGGCCTGCTCCCGGCCGGCGTGCCGGTGACCACCGTCGAGGGCATGCCCATGTTCGGCGGGGCGATCCTGCTGATCCTCGGCGCCGTCGCGGCCGGCAGCGGCTACGGCTGGGGCACCTGGAAGACGGTCCTCACGACGGCACCGTCCCGGCTGCGGGCGTTCACCGGCCTGCTCGGCGCGCTCGGTGCGGTCGTCGCGGGACTGGTCGCGGCGATGTTCGCGGCGAACTTCGCCTGCGCCTTCCTGGTCGCCACCGCCGAGTCCGCCTCCTTCGAGCTGCCACCGTTGGCGGACCTCGCCCGGGCCGCCGGTGGCGCGCTGCTGATGCATTCGATGTGGGCGTCGTGCGGCGTCCTGCTCGGCATCGTGGCCCGCGGCCCGGCCCTGGCTGTCGGCCTGGGCATGGTGTGGACCCTGGCGGTGGAGAACCTGCTGCGCGGCACCGGCAACGTCCTCGCCCCGGTCGGCGCCCTCGCCGACGTCCTGCCCGGCACCGCAGCCGGCTCTCTGGCCGGCGCCCTGGGCGCGACCCCCTTCGCCGCCAACGGAACCCCGGGCGTCCTGTCCACACTGGACGGTGCTGCGGCGGCGCTGCTCCTGGCGGGTTGGACGGTGGCGTTCACCCTGCTTGCCGGACTGCTGCTCACCCGCCGCGACATCACCTGACCGCCCGCCCGCCGCGATGTCACGTGACCGGCGGGCCGGCGGCGTCGACAGCCGCCCGGGCCGCCGCCTCGAAGCGCTCCGTCTCCGCGGTCCAGCACACCCGGTCCCGGTCCTGGGGCGGCATCCGCGCCAGGAGTCCGGCCGCGGCGTCGGGCGGTAGCGCGTCAAGGATCCGGACCGGTCCCCAGCCGCGGTGCAGGGCGGCGAGAGCGAGCGCGGCGGCGTCGGGATCCATCGCCGTCAGGAACCGGGCGGCGACGTCGGCCGGCCGATACTGCAGCTGGTAGGAGGCCTGCAGCGGCGGCATCAAGGAAAGCCGAGCCGTCGCGTCCTCGGCGCTCATCAGCAGCAGGACCTGGTCGTGCTTCGGGCGGGGGAACCGCACCGCGGCCAGGTCCGGCGGCATGGCCGCCAACAGGCGCGCCGCGAGCGGCTGCGGCATCGCGTTGAACATCCACGCCGCCGGGCGGAGCGCCATCGCCGCGATCGCGGCCGGCACCACGGGGTCGTCGCCCATGGCAGCGGCGATCCGGGCGGCGGGCGCGGGTTCGAGCGCCTCGAACACCTCGGCGAGCTCCCGCGGGCCCAGCCCGGCGAGCTCCGCGGCGGCCTCGGCGGCGGGCAGCGCGGCCAGTTCGGGCCCGGGCCGGGGATGGGTGATCGGCACGCCATGGGTGCGCCGCCAGCGCCGCCACGACCGGTCGGTCATGGATTCGCGGGGGTGCTCGACGCACCACAGGACGTACCCGGCGTGGAGCCGGGCGGCCCGATCCGGCGCGCCGGCCGCCGCGCGCAGCCGCTCGCGCAGCGCGGGGCTGTCGAGGTGCCGCGCCAGGTCGTGATACCGCCCGTCGCTGCGGTGGCGGCGGGGGCGGTGCACGGCGTCGAGCAGCAGGTCCTCCAGGGCGGCACGCACCGGGGGCGACGCGCCGTGGCGGATGAACCCGTAGATGGGCCAGGACACCCGTGGCCAGCGGGGCTGCACCCGCCGCCAGTCGGCCGGGAACCGCTCCTGCCATTGCAGGCACAGCAGCGCGAACGGCTCCAGCCGGCGCAGTTCGTCGCCCGTCCGCTCGGCGCGCTCGTCGGCGAAGGCGGCGAAGGCGGCGACCGGGTCGGCGAGGGTGCCAGTCGGCCGGGACCGGTCCTGCCGCCACAGCAGCGTGCGGTGCCGCCGCACCGCCGCCTCGCGCACCTCGTCGTCGGCCGAGACGAGGTCGAAGACCCACGCGTAGGCGTCCAGCGACCGGATGTCGAACCGCTCCAGCACCGGTTCAGGGTCTCACTCGGACAGCAGGGAGGAGACCTGCGGGGAGAAGGTGGCGTGCAGCACGAGGGCGGCGCCGCCGACGACGGCCGCGTCCACGCCCAGCGGGGACAGTGCGACGTCGACGATGCGGATGCGCCGGGCCAGGGGGCGGGTCGCCAGAGCCCGGACCACTGCCTGGCGGAAGCGGGCCTCGACGTGGCGGATGCCGTGGCCGCCGAGGATGACCAGGTCGACGTCGACGATGTTGACGACGTTGACGACGACGGTGGCGAGGTGCTCGGCGGCGGCGTCGATGACCGCGGCGGCGAGGGGGTCGCCGGCCGCGGCGGCGAGGCAGATGGTCGGGTGGTCCACGGCGAGGGGGTCGGCGCGGTACAGCTCGGACAGCGACGACGCGGCCGGGCCGGCGGCGAGGAGGCGGTGCGCGGCGGCGACGATGGCGGGCGGGTTGACGAGGCTCTCCAGGCAGCCGCGGTTGCCGCAGTAGCAGCCCGGGCCGTCCTCGGCGACCGAGGTGTGGCCGAACTCGGCGGCGTTCATCGAGCCACCCCGGTAGACCTGATGGCCCAGGACGAGGCCGCCCCCGACGCCCGTGCCGAGGTGGAAGTAGGCGAAGTTGGCGACGCCGCGGCCGGCGCCGGCCCAGCGTTCGGCGACGGCGGCGGCGGTCGCGTCGTTGTCGAGGGTCACGTCGAGGCCGGTGGCGGCGGCGAGCATCTCCTTGATGGGCACGCGGCTCCAGTTGGCCAGTTGCGGCGGGGAGATGACCATGCCGACGTGCTGGTCGATGGGGCCGGGGGTGGCGAGGCCGAGGCCGAGGACCTGGCTGCGCTGGACGCCGGCGTCGAGCAGCACCTCGTCGACGAGCTCGGCCATGGCCGCCGTGACGAGCGTGGGGTCGGCCGGGCGGGGCGTGGGGCGGCGGGCGATGACCAGCGGGCGGCCCAGGAGGTCGACGACGACGGCGGCCAGCTCGACGGGGTCGAAGTGCAGGCCGACGGCGCGGCCGGCGTCGGCGTTGAGGCGCAGGACGGTGCGTGGCTTGCCGCCGTTCGACGTGCGGGCGCCGTCCTCGCGCACGATGCCCTCGTCGATCAGCCGGCGGACGATGCCGGAGACGGTCTGCGGGGTGAGCCCGGTGTGCTGTGCGATCTCCACGCGGCTGACACCGTCGGCGAGCTGAATCTGATCCAGCACCACAGCACGGTTATATTGTCCCACTTTAGGGAGATTGGTCCCTACCTGTCGCACGCGTCCCCGCCTTCGTTCCATCGCTGATCACGTACTGATCACATCCTCTCCCAGCACGTTGACTTTGTAAAACAATTTGATTTACGCTCGGACACACGCAGCTAACCGCCCGGACACGAGGCAGCGGTTCTCGGCCCGCCCGCGACGCAGCGTCATTACCGGATTGTTACCAACCAGTCCAGCTGGCGGCTTTGCAAAGTCTGCGATCTGAAATAAGTTGGTCGCCACAACAAATGTGCCAACTGGCGTTCCCCCGGAGGCAACATGACGAGCAGCGCTCCGGTCTTGCTGGAGATGCGGTCGATCACCAAGGAGTTCCCCGGCGTCAAGGCGCTCGCCGACGTCAACCTGGTGGTCCGTTCCGGCGAGATCCATGCCATCTGTGGCGAGAACGGTGCCGGCAAGTCCACTTTGATGAAGGTCCTGAGCGGTGTCTACCCGTACGGCTCGTACAGCGGTGACATCATCTACCAGGGCTCCGAGTCCCGCTTCCCGGATATCCGCTCCAGCGAGCACGCCGGCATCGTGATCATCCACCAGGAGCTCGCGCTCGTGCCGGGCATGTCCATCACCGAGAACCTGTTCCTGGGCAACGAGCCCAAGAAGTTCGGCGCGATCGACTGGCAGGCCGCCAACAAGAAGGCCTACGAGCTGATGGCGCTGGTCGGCCTCAAGGAAGACCCCGACACCCTCATCAAGGACATCGGCGTCGGCAAGCAGCAGCTCGTGGAGATCGCCAAGGCGTTCGCCAAGGACGTGAAGCTGCTCATCCTCGACGAGCCGACCGCCGCGCTCAACGAGAACGACTCCCGGCACCTGCTGGACCTGCTGCGTGGCTTCAAGGACCGCGGCATCACCTCGATCATGATCTCGCACAAGCTCAACGAGATCGAGGCGATCGCCGACACCATCACGATCCTGCGTGACGGCCGGACCATCGAGAGCCTCGACGTCAAGGACGACGGGGTCAACGAGGACCGCATCGTGCGCGGGATGGTGGGCCGCGACCTCAACAGCCGGTTCCCCGACCACACGCCCAACATCGGCGAGGTGTTCTTCGAGGTCCGCAACTGGACGGTCCGGCACCCGATCTCCGCCGACCGCCTGGTGTGCAAGAACTCGAGCTTCAACGTGCGCCGCGGCGAGATCGTCGGCTTCGCCGGCCTGATGGGCGCCGGCCGCACCGAGCTCGCGATGAGCATCTTCGGCCGGTCCTACGGGACCTGGCTGTCGGGGCACATCTTCAAGGACGGCGAGGAGATCGAGCTCAAGTCGGTCGCCTCGGCCATCAAGCACGGCCTGGCGTATGTCAGCGAGGACCGCAAGGCGATCGGCCTCAACCTCCTCGACGACATCAAGACGTCGATGGTGGCGGCCAAGCTGTCGAAGATCTCCCGCAACGGCGTGCTCGACCAGGTCAAGGAGCACACCTACGCCGAGACCTACCGGCAGAGCCTGCGGGTCAAGACCCCGACGGTCGACGAGGGCGTCACCAAGCTCTCCGGCGGCAACCAGCAGAAGGTTGTCCTGGCGAAGTGGATGTTCACGGACCCGGACCTGCTGATCCTCGACGAGCCGACCCGTGGCATCGACGTGGGCGCCAAGTATGAGATCTACGGCATCATCCAGAAGCTCGCCGAGCAGGGCAAGGGCGTCATCGTCATCTCGTCCGAACTGCCCGAGCTGATCGGCCTGTGCGACCGGATCTACACAGTGTTCGAAGGCACCATCACCGGCGACGTCGCCCGTCGCGACGCCAACCCGGAACTCCTCATGAAGCAGATGACCTCTACGAAGAAGATGCCGACGCCATGAGCCGAATCAAAGACCTGCAGAAGAACCTCTTCGGAGGCACGACCTCCAACGCCCGCCAGTTCGGGATGATCTTCGCGCTGGCGGCGGTCGTCCTGTTCTTCGAGATCAAGACCGGCGGCCTGACCCTCACCTCCCGCAACCTCATCGCGGTCGTGAGCCAGTATTCGTACATCCTGATCCTGGCCATCGGCATGCTGATGGTCATCGTGGCCGGTCACATCGACCTGTCCGTCGGCTCGGTCGCCGCGTTCGTCGGCATCATCGTGGCCAAGGCGATGCAGGAGTGGAACCTGCCCTGGTGGCTGGCCATCCTGCTGGGTCTGGGGGTCGGCGCGCTCGTCGGGGCGTGGCAAGGCTTCTGGGTCGCCTATATCGGCGTACCGGCCTTCATCGTGACCTTGGCAGGCATGCTGCTGTTCCGAGGCGGCAACCAGTACATCGGCAACGCCGACTCGGTGCCGGTGCCGAAGGCCTTCCGGGAGATCGGCGCGGGCTACCTCCCCGAGGTCGGGCCGTCGAGCATCCCCTACAACAACCTGACGCTGCTGCTCGGCCTGGCCGCCTGCCTGGCCGTCGCCTACCGGGAGTACCGCGCCCGGCAGACCCGCGTCGCGATGGGCGCCGAGCCGACCCCGGTGTGGGTGTCGCTGATCCGCCTGGCCGTGATGCTCGGCGTGATCATCTTCGCCACGCTGCGCTTCGCCGGCGGCCCGCGGGGCACCAGCTTCCCGGTGTCCGGCATCATCCTGACCGTCCTGGTCATCGCCTACGCCTTCTTCACCCGCAACACGGCCGGCGGCCGCTACATCTACGCGGTCGGCGGCAACGCCCGCGCCGCGGAGCTGTCCGGCGTGCGGCTCAAGCGGGTCAACTTCTTCGTCATGATGAACATGTCGGTCCTGGCCGCACTGGCCGGCATGATCTTCGTGGCACGCTCCGCAGCGTCCGGACCGCAGGACGGTCTGAGCTGGGAGCTGGACGCGATCGCGGCCGTCTTCATCGGTGGTGCAGCCGTCTCCGGTGGTCTCGGCACGATCAGCGGGTCGATCGTCGGTGGTCTGGTCATGGCCCTGCTCAGCAACGGCCTGCAGCTGACCGGCACCGGCTCCGACATGGTCCAGATCATCAAGGGTCTGTTCCTGCTCGCCGCCGTCGCGTTCGACGTCTACAACAAGAGCCAGGGTCGGTTCTCGATCATCGGATCGTTGAGCAAACCCTTCCGCCGGGAGTCAACCGGAGGTCCGTCCGCACCATCCGGAACCGGACAAGAGGCCGCCAAGACCCCGGTGGCCGGCTGACACCCTGTCCCGCCCCAACACCCGCACCTCCATCCGAAGAAAGGCAATGCCAAACATGCGCAAGTTCCTCACCAGGAGCCTCGCCGTCAGCGCGGTCGCTCTGCTCGCGCTCAGCTCCGCGGCCTGTGGCGACTCAGACCGTGACGCCGGCAGCAGCCCCAGCGGCGCTGCCAAGGGCTTCGCCGCCGACTCGCTGATCGGTGTCGCGCTGCCGTCGAAGACGTCGGAGAACTGGGTGCTCGCCGGTGACCTGTTCACCAACGGCCTCAAGGACGCCGGCTTCAAGTCCGACGTGCAGTACGCCGGTGCCTCGACCACGGTCGCGGACCAGCAGGCGCAGATCTCCGCCATGGTCACCAAGGGCGCGAAGGTCATCGTCATCGGCGCCACCGACGCCGCGCAGCTCTCGACCCAGGTCAAGGCGGCCAAGGACGCCGGCGCCAAGGTCATCGCGTACGACCGGCTCATCACCAACACGCCGGACCTCGACTACTACGTCGCGTTCGACAACTTCAAGGTCGGCCAGCTGCAGGGCCAGGCCCTGGTGGACGGCATGAAGGCCAAGAAGGCCACCGGCCCCTGGACCATCGAGCTGTTCTCCGGCTCGCCGGACGACAACAACGCCGGCGTGTTCTTCAACGGCGCGATGGACGTGCTCAACCCGCTGATCGCCAAGGGCGACATCATCGTCGGCTCGGGCCAGAAGGACGTCAAGCAGACGGCCATCCAGGGCTGGAAGGCCGAGGGTGCGCAGTCGCGCATGGACTCCCTGCTGACCTCGACCTACACCGGCGCCAAGACCCTCGACGGCGTGCTCTCCCCGAACGACACCCTGGCCCGCGCGATCATCACCTCGATCAAGGGCGCGAACAAGCCGCTCCCGGTCGTCACCGGTCAGGACTCCGAGGTCGAGTCGGTCAAGTCGATCATGGCTGGCGAGCAGTACTCCACCATCAACAAGGACACCCGCAAGCTGGTTGCCGAGACCATCAACATGGTCAAGGCGCTGCAGGGCGGTAACGAGCCGACCATCAACGACACCAAGTCGTACAACAACGGCTCGAAGATCATCCCGTCCTTCCTGCTCGCTCCGGTCATCGTGACGAAGGCCAACGCCGCCGAGGCGTACGCCAACGACCCGAAGCTGTCCCCGCTCACCAAGTAACAACAGGCACCTGACGTCGTGGGCCCCCGGAACGGTGTTCCGGGGGCCCACGGCCGCTTGAGGGAGCGATCAGTGTCAGCGACTTCCCAGAGCCCCCAGCGAAGCACCCCCACCCAGGATTCCGTCCGCCGCCAGAACCTGGGCGCACTCCTGCGTTACGTCCACGTCAGCGGCGACACCTCCCGCGCCGAACTGACCAACCAGCTCGGCCTCAACCGCAGCACCATCGGCGCGCTCACCGCGGACCTCGCCGGCGCCGGACTCATCGACGAGGGCGCCCCGCAGGAGACCGGCCGCGCCGGCCGCCCGTCACTGGTCGTGCGCCCCCGCTCGTCGCGGGTCTACGGCTACGCCCTGAGCATCGAGGTCGACCGGCTGCGCGCCGCGCGTGTCGGGCTCGGCGGCAAGGTGCTGGACAGCCGCGAGCTGCCCCGCCCGGCCGGCACCGCGGTCCGCGACACCGTGTCCATCCTGGCCGCCTGCCTCCACGACATGCAGCGCGCCGCACCCGCCGACGCGGTGTTCGTCGGCAGCGGCATCGCCGTGTCCCGCATGATGCGCCACACCGATGGTGTCGTGCGCATGCTCCCGCCCGGCCCCGGTGCGACCGGCGCCGCCGGAGCCGAAACCCGTGCCGGCACGGACCTCGGCTCGGCGCTGGGCCTGGACCGCCCGCCGATGGTCGGCAACGTCGCGGACCTCGCCGCCCTCGCCGAACACACCCGCGGCGCCGCCGCCGGCCTCGACAATGTCATCTACCTGCACGGCGACGCGAGCATCAGCGCCGGCATCATCGCCGGCGGCCGCCGCGTCACCGGCCACGGTGGTCACGGCGGCGAGGTCGGCCACATGGTCGTCAACCCGCAGGGCCGCGAGTGCGGCTGCGGCTCCCGGGGCTGCTGGGAGACCGAGATCGCGCAGCACGTGTCGCTGGACCGCGACGCCGTCCTGGCCTGCGTCGAGGCGGCCCGGCTCGGCGACCCCACGGCCCGCACCGCGGTCGGCCAGGCGGCGGACTGGCTCGGCTTCGGCGTCGCCAACCTGGTCAACATCTTCAACCCCACCGCCGTCGTGTTCGGCGGCGCGCTGCGCGAGCTGTACCTGGCCGGCGCCACCCACGTCCGCGGCCGCCTGTCCACCATGGCCCTGCCCGCCTGCCTCGAGCACGTGCGGCTGCGCACCCCGCTGCTCGGCGACGACGCCCCACTGGTCGGCGCGGCGGAACTCGCCTTCGAACGTCTCCTCGCCGACCCGCTGGAAACCGCCGAACCGTGACCCGTCCGGGGCAGACAGGATCCGCCCCGGACCACAGAATGATCAACCGTGACGGCTGCTGCCATCGGTACCCACCAGACCTGCCCGCAATGCGAGGGCCACCTCGTCGTGACGGACCCGGCACCGCCGTGGTGCCCGGCGTGCGAGTGGAATCTCGGCGCGTTCGACCGGCACCGGGCGCCGAGGATGTGGGGGCTGCGGGCCGCCGACCGGGCCGATCACTGGCTGGCGTTCCGGCTCAACCGGCGGCAGTACGCCTCGCTCGCCAGCCGCCCCGTCGGGCACCACGGCAACCCCCTCGCCCGGGCCGCGATGCTGCTGCTCGCCGCGCCGCTGGTGCTGCGGCCGGCACCGGACTGCGCGCGTCGGCGCCCCTGGAATCGCTGCGCCTGCTGAGCCTCAGGCACGACGCGGCGCTGCTGCGATCGCACCCGCCGACCGGTCTGCGGCACCGCATGGTGCACTCCCGGCCAGCGGAGCAACCACAGGTCACCCCCACCGAGCAGGAGTGGGCGGCGATCGACGGCGAGCTGGCCCCGTGGTTCACCAGGCTGGCGCGCCGCCTCAACGACTAGAGCGCCAGCAGCCCGGCCAGGTGGTTGCAGGTGGGGCGGGCCTCGAGGTGCAGGCGGGCGACGTTGAGCCCGTCGCCGCCGAGGACGGCGAGGAGCGTGCTGCCGTTGACGGCGTACACGGTGAAGTAGCCGCCCTCGTTGCGCATGGTGGCATCGCGGAACGTGCATGCCAGTTCATAAACAGTTTTGATGTTACGAAACGTCGATGTCTGTTCACCGGGGTGACCTCCGGGGGTCGCGCGCTCCTACCTTCTCTGCAGCCCTCCGGGGTCGGCGTCAACCGGACCCGGCCACGGAGCTGGCATCCCTCGAGGAGGTCTCACCGTGTTGCACCGAATTACGGCGGCCGGCACCGCGCTCGTGGCGGGGCTGGTCGGCGCCTTCGCGGCGGCCGGACCGGCGACAGCCGTGCCCGCGACCGGCGCGATCCTGTACGCGGACAGTCCCGACGCGGTGTCGGGCCGCTACATCGTCACCCTGAAAGACGGCTCCACCTCGATCGCCACCCAGGCGAGACAGCTCACCGGGCGCTTCGGCGGGCAGACCCGGCACGTGTACGACCCGGTCCAGCGCGGCTTCTCGGCGAGCATGTCCGCGCAGCAGGCGCAGCGGCTGGCCGCGGACCCGGCGGTGGCGTCGGTGGAGGCGGTGCAGCGCATCACCGTCGCCGACACCCAGAACAACCCGCCGAACTGGGGCGACGACCGCATCGACCAGCGGAGCCTGCCGCTGAACCAGGCGTTCACGTATCCGGCCAACCCGGGCCAGGGCGCCACGGTGTACGTGCTGGACACCGGCCTCAACGCGAGCCACACCGACTTCACCGGCCGGGTGAAGCAGGGCACCGACATCGTCGACGGCGACAGCAACCCCGCCGACTGCCACGGTCACGGCACGCACGTCGCCGGGACGGCGGTCGGCACGACGTACGGCATCGCGAAGAAGGCGAGCCTCGTCTCCGTCCGGGTGCTGGACTGCCAGGGCACGGGCACCAACGACGACCTGATCGCGGGCATCAACTGGGTGCGGACCAACGCGCAGAAGCCGGCCGTCGCGAACTACTCGATCGGCTGCGGCAGCCGGTGCAGCAGCCAGGCCATGGACAGCGCGGTGTCGAGCCTGATCAGCTCGGGCGTGCAGTTCGTGCAGGCGGCCGGCAACAACGGCGACGACGCCTGCTACTACAGCCCGCAGGGGGTGGCCGCGGCCATCACGGTCGGCAACAGCAACAGCTCCGACGCGCGCAACAGCTCCAGCAACTACGGCTCCTGCCTGGACCTGTTCGCGCCGGGAACGAGCATCGTGTCGGCGTCGTACTCCAGCAACACCGGTAGCGCGACGATGACGGGCACCTCGATGGCCTCGCCGCACGTGGCCGGGTCCGCGGCGCTCTACCTGGGCGCCAACCCCAACGCGACCCCGGCGCAGGTCCGCGACGCGCTGGTCAACAACGGCACCACCGGCAAGATCACCAGCCCGGGCAGCGGCTCGCCGAACGTGCTGCTGTACACCGGGTTCATCGGCGGCGGCACGCCCACCGACCCCGCCGTCACGAACCCGGGCAACAAGAGCTCTGTCGTCGGCCAGTCGGTCGACCTGCAGATCCAGGGCAGCGGCGGCACCACGCCGTACACCTGGAGCGCGTCCGGCCTCCCGGCCGGGCTGTCCATCGGCGCGTCAACCGGTCGGATCACCGGCAGCGCGACGACCGCGGGCACCTCGAACGTCACGGTGACCCTGAAGGACGCGGCCAACAAGACCGCGTCGACCCAGTTCACCTGGACGGTCACCACCGGTGGCGGTGGCTGCTCACCCTCGCAGCCCGTCGGTAACGGTGGCTTCGAGAGCGGCACGTCGCCGTGGACCGCGACCGCGAACGTGATCGGCACGTGGTCGCAGTACCCGGCGCGCAGTGGCACCCGCAACGCCTGGCTCAACGGGGGTGGTCAGGTGCAGACCGACACGGTCTCCCAGCCGGTGGCGATCCCGTCCGGTTGCTCGACCGTCCAGCTGCGCTTCTGGATCCGCATCACCACCGCGGAGACCGAGAACGTGGTCTACGACAAGCTGACCGTCACCCTCGGCAGCACCACCGTGGCCACGTACACGAACCTGGACAAGACCAACGGGTACGTGGAGAAGGTCATCGACGCCAGCGCGTTCGCGGGGCAGACGGTCACGCTGAAGTTCAACGGTGTCGAGGACTGGTCGCTGCAGACCAGCTTCGTGCTCGACGACGTGTCGGTCAGCGCGTCATGAGCCGCGGGAGTGGGAGTGACCAACGACGTTCACTCCCACTCCCACCGCATGCCGACGATGCCGGGGGGAACGTCGGAGGCGATGACGTGGGCCCCGTGGGTGGCACCGATCCACGTCTCCCACACGCCCTGGTCCGGCGCGTTCAGCCCGCGGCGCTCGAACCGCTGGCAGCGCGCCGGCACCGCGTCGTGGTCGAACTGGACCTGCAGCACGTATTCGGTGACCGGGGTGGAGAACCCGCGGTAGTAGTTGTCCGTTGTGGACAGTGAGTCGCTGCGGTACTCGTACTCCAGCACCACCGTCTCCCCCTGCGCCAGCATCCGGTCGAAGATGATCTCGGCGGCGACCAGCCCGCCGGTGTCGGTGCGGACCCGCCCGATGCGGCAGTTGCGGATCGCGTTGACGCTCACGTGCGCGCTCGGGTCGTCGGTGAGGAACACCGCCACGGTGCGCGAGACCCGGTCGATGTTGGCGCGCAGCACCTGCCGGCAGGTGAGGCTGATCTCCTGCCGGTGCGGGCCGACGAGGTACAGGTCGTGCAGGCTCAACCGGGTCAGCTCGTGATACATCCAGCGGTCCAGCTCGGCGACCATCCGGGCGACGCTGGTCCCGTCGCTGAACAGCCGGTCGATCTCGATCGTCCCGGGCGGCTGGCTCAGCCACCGCCCGCGCGGGCGGCGCGGCCCGAGCTGGACCATCAGCGACTCCTCGGGCAGCGCGAGGATCTGCTCGAGCAGCCGGACCGCCTTGAGCGACTCGGGTCGTTCGGGTCGGCTGCGACCCCGCCGCCAGTAGCTCAGCGTGGTGATGCTGACGCTGACGCCCTTGCTGGCGAGCTGCTCCTGGATCTCGTCGAGGCGGATGCCCCGGTCCTCGATGGCCAGGTGGAGCGCGGCGGAGAACGGGCCGGTGCGCAGCGCGTGCGCGAGATCGCGGCCCAACCCCTTCTCCATGCCCGGTGAGTATCTACCCCTTGAGCACTTTTTCCAATGCCGTGGCGACGGTGCGCGCCTCCGCCGCGGTCATCCGGCTGGTGAAGTGCGTCTCGATGCCGGCGAGATAGGTGGGCGCCGCGGCGCGCAGCTTGGCCCGGCCGGCGGCGGTGATCCGGGCGAACGCGGACCGCCCGTCGGCCGGGTTGGCGACCCGCTCGACCAGGCCGGCCCGGGTGAGCTCGTCGACGACGCGGCTGGACCGGCTGCGGCTGACCACCGCCTTCGCGCCCAGCTCCCCCATCGTGAGCTGCCGCTCCGGCGCGGCGTTGAGCTCGAGCAGCACGTCATACCAGGTCAGCGGCAGGCCGTGGGCGGCTTGCAGCTCCTGGTCCAGCAATGGGACCAGCGCGGCGTGCACCCGCAGCAGGCCCGCCCAGGCGGCCGTGTTGTCCATCGTCACACCGTACCAACTCTTGTGCGTGCGCACGCATCTGGCTAACTTAGTGCGTGCGCACACACTTTCTTCTGGAGGTCCTGCCATGACCACGCTGCTGCACATCTCGGCGTCCCCGCGCGGCGCCCGTTCGGAGTCACTCGCGCTCGCGTCGCGTTTTCTGGAGGTGTACAGGGAGCACCACCCGACGCACGGCATCACCGAATGGGATCTGTGGGACGGCACCCTGCCCGCGTTCGGGCCTGCCGCCGCCGGTGCCAAGATGGACGTCTTCGCCGGGGTCGAGCCGACCGGTGAGGGCGCGACGGCCTGGGCCGCCGCCCGCGCCGCGTTCGACCGTCTCGCCGCCGCGGACAAGCTGCTCTTCTCGGTGCCGATGTGGAACGCCGGCATCCCGTACATCCTCAAGCAGTTCATCGACGTGGTGAGCCAGCCCGGCCTGGTCTTCGGCTTCGACCCGGCGGCCGGCTACCGCGGCCTGCTCACCGGCCGCAAGGCCGCGGTCGTCTACACCAGCGCCGTCTACGGCGAGGGCCGCGGCCCGGCCTTCGGCGCCGACTTCCAGCGGCCGTACTTCGACGACTGGCTGCGCTGGGCCGGCATCACCGACATCACCACCGTCGAGTTCCGCCCGAACCTCGCCACCCCCGACGCCGACGCCGGCCGCGTCCTCGCCACCGCCGACGCGATCGAGGCCGCGAAACGCTTCTGAGGTATACCTGGCACTACCCCGGGGACTCGGTCCAGCGTCCTGGCACCACCGGATCCGCCGCGGCTAGCTTGGCCGCATGACCTCGACGTTGCTGCGGGCGGTGCTGCTCCCCCGGTTCCTCGCCGCCCTTGCGGTCGCGCTCGTCGTGGCGTTCGTCGTCGCCCCGCCCGTCCTCGCGGGCGGGGTCGGCGACCCGGGTCACCTCGCCGGCGCCTTCCGTGCGGCGTTCACCGGCTTCTGGCGGGCCGGCGGCGCGGACCTCACCCCGGACCTGGACCGGCTCGTCGACTCCTGGTTCCGCTACCACGTGGCGAAGGCGGTGATCGCCGCACTGCTGCTGGCCGTCCTCGTCGCGCTCGGCGCCAGGCTGTGGAAGGCGTACCGCACCTCCGGCGGCGCCGCCGTCACGATTACCGGCGCCGCCGTCACCATGCTCGCGCTGTTCTCCCTCACCGTGCTGATGGCCAACGTCCAGGGCGCGGCCGCGCCGTTCGCCTCCCTGCTGCCGATGCTCGTCGACAGCCCTGCCGACGCCGCGCTGACCGGCACGCTGGACCAGATCCGGCAGCAACTCGCCGGCGCCGACGACCTGCGCTCACCCGCCCTCGCCGTGATCACCGACGACTACGCGTGGTACCACACGGTGATGGCGGTCCTCGCCACCCTCGTGGCGCTCGCCCTCGTCACGCTGAGCGTGGTCTCGTGGCGGAGGTTCGCCGCGGCCCGGTCCCGCGACCGGCGGGTGGCCCGCGCGGCGGCCGCGTTCGGGGTGCTCATGGCGCTGTCCACCCTCGCCGTGGCCGTCGTCGCGGTGGCCAACACCACCGTCGCCGCCGATCCGCTGCCGGGCCTCAGAGGATTCTTCGACGGCGGCTGGTGACCGCCGTGGGGCCCGTGGCGCACGACCACGGGCCCCGCGGCGGTCAAGGATTGAAGCGCAGGCGCACGATGACGTTGTTCAGCACCGTCGGCGTGCCGCCGTTCATGTCGTTGTTCGTCGAGGTGAGCCAGAGCCCGCCGTCCGGGGTCTTGACCACGGTCCGCAGCCGGCCCCAGGAGCCGTTGAAGAACGCCCGGGGCGTGTCGGTGGTGCCCCCGGTGATCTTCATGACCCACAGCCGGGTGCCGCGGACGGCGGCCATGTAGATCCAGTCGTTGACGATCTCGATCCCGCTCGGCGACGCGGAGGAGGTGCTCCACTGCCGCACCGGGTTGACGAAGCTCGGGTTGCTGCAGGTCCCCTCGCAGGTCGGCCACCCGTAGTTGGCGCCCGGGGTGATCAGGTTGAGCTCGTCCCAGGTGTTGTCGCCGAACTCCGAGGACCACAGCCGCCCCTGGGAGTCCCAGGCCAGGCCCTGCGGGTTGCGGTGACCGAGGCTGTAGACCCGGGTGCCGAACGGGTTGCCGGGCGCGGCCGCGCCGGTGGTGGTGACCCGCAGGATCTTGCCGTTGAGCGAGTTGAGGTTCTGCGCGCGGCTGCTGTCCTGACCGTCGCCGGTGGTGATGTAGATGTAGCCGTCCGGGCCGAACTTCACCCGCCCGCCGTTGTGGAACCGGTTCTTGGCGATCCCGGTGACGAGGGCCTCGCGCGGCCCGATGGCGCCGTTCTCGAACTTGAAGCGCACGAGGCGGTTGTCGGACGCGGCGGTGTGGAAGGCGTACACCCAGTGATCGGTGGCGAAGTTCGGACCGACGGCGAGGCCCAGTAGGCCGCCCTCGCCGGTGGTGGTGACCGCCTCGGAGATGGTGCCGACCACCGTCTTCTGCCCGGCCAGGGTCACCCGGACGATCTCGAACCGGTCCCGCTCGGCGACCAGGGCACTGCCGTCGGGCAGGAAGGCGATCCCCCACGGCAGGTCCAGCGCGGTGTTGACGTTCCGGTCGAAGATCGGGTCGCCGCCGCCGGCCTGGGTCGACGTGGTCACCGCGAGGGCCGCGCTCGCCGGTGAGGTGTTGCCGTTGGCGTCGTAGGCCAGCACCGTGTACTGGTACGTGGTCGCGGCGGTGAGGCCGGTGTCCGTCGCGGTCAGGTCCGGCACGTCGGCGATCTGGGTGCCGTTGCGCGACACCCGGTAGCCGCGGACCCCGACGTTGTCGGTGGCGGCGTTCCAGGCCAGGGTGACCGTGTTGGCGGTGATCGCGGTGGCACGAAGGTTCGCCGGCGTGCCGGGTGGCTGGGTGTCGGTGCCCGGCGGCGTGGTGACCGCCAGGTTGTTGCTGCCCTGCGACGGGTTGCCCGCCGCGTCGTAGGCCAGCACGCTGAACACGTAGGACGTGTTGGGCTGCAACGACAGCGTGGCGGTGAGGATGTTGCCGCCGACCTCCGCGACCACGTTGCCGCCGTTGTAGACGACGTAGCGGGACACGCCGACGTTGTCGGTGGCGGCGTTCCAGGCCAGGTCGACGCCGGTGGGCCGGACCGCGCCGACCACGCGGAGGTTGCTCGGCGCGGTGGGCGGCTGGCTGTCCGACGGCGCGGTGACCCGCAGCCGGTCCAGGTTGGGCCCGCCGTTGACGGTGGTGGCGGTGGCCCGGACCGTGTTCGTGCCGGCGGCCAGGGTCGCGGTGACCGTCTTCTCGGCCCAGGTCGGCCACGCGCCGGTGCCGGGGAAGGACAGCCCGGGCGCGGCCGGCGCGCCGTTGACCGTGACGTCCATCGGCCGGTCCACGGTGGTGCCGTTGGCGTAGCGCAACGTCAGCGGGTAACTCCCCGCCGCGGTCACCGACACGGTGAACTGGACGTAGGAGCCGGTCACGTTGTCGTAGTTGACGAAGCCGGTGCCCGTGTAGCCGGCGTGGTTCGCCTCGACCACGCCCTGCGAGATCGTCGCGCTCTCGGCCTGGTAGTCGGTGAACGCGGGCGGCGGCGCGGCGCCCAGGTTCCACTGCTGGCTGCTCACGGCGGCGTTGCAGGCCCAGATGTGCAGCTTGGCGGCGTCGGCGGTGCTGCCGTCGACCACGTCGACGCACTTGCCGGTGGCCGGGTTGACCAGCGTGCGGGCGGTGGCGTTGTAGGTCCACTGCTGGTTGGGGTTGGCCGCGGCGCAGTCCCAGATCTGGACCTTCGTGCCGTTGGCGTTGACCCCGCCGGCGACGTCCAGGCACTTGTTGCCCAGCGCGCGGATCGTGCCGTCGGTGCCGACGGTCCAGGTCTGCGCCGTGCTGGCGTTGCACGTGTAGATCTGCACCTGGGTGCCGTTGACGGTGCTCGCCGCCGGGACGTCGATGCACTTGCCGGACGTGCCGCCGGTGATCGGGCCGACGGTGTCCGCGCTGGCCAGGGCGGCGCCCGCGACCTGGAGGGCGGCAACGCAGGCCGCGGCGGCGAGGATGGCAAGGGTGCGCCTGATCCATGGGGAGTGCATCAGGTCTCCGTTTCCATGGTTGTTAGTTAGGTTTACTTATAGACGTTGCACAATATGTACCGCCGCGGCCCCGGTCAAGTGCACGGCGTCGAATGGCACACGGCAGGCGCGCGTCCTGCCGTGTGCCGGTGCTGCGGCGGCAGGTCAGCCCAGCGAGCAGCGCCTGCCGTTGACCGTGAAGTTCACCGGCAGCGCGCCGGTGACGTTGTCCCAGCTGCCGTTGAAGCCCACCCCCGTCAGGGTCGCCCCGGCGGGCAGCGAGCCGTTCCAGCTCGCGTTGGCGATGCTCGCCGTCACCCCGTTCTGACTGAACACGCCGTTCCAGCCCTGCGAGAAGGCCTGACCGTCGGCGAACTGCCACTGCAGGTTCCAGCCGTTGAACGCGGCGCCGGACCGGTTCGTCAGGCTGATGTCGGCCTGGAAGAACCCCGGCCAGGTGGTGACCACCCGGTAGGCGACCTGACACGTCGTGGCGGGCAGGTCGTCGTCGGGGACCAGGAACACGTTCGGGTTGATGGCGGCGGCGGGGGTGTCGGTGTTGCGGGCGATGACCTGGGCGAGGGTGGTGTGGAAGTCGATGCCGTACTGGGCGGCGATCGACGTAAGCCCCATGTCGTTGCCGTAGAAGAACCGGTCGCCGTCGCGCAGCGCGAGGAACTGCCTGGTCCAGATCGCCCGCTGCAACTCGCCGAACTCACTGCCGGGCACGTGCCGCTCGGCGACCATGCCGGTGAAGGCGTCGACGTTGCCGACGTTGCCGTAGACCGCGCGCAGCCGGGCCGCGGTGGTGCTGCGACGCACCCCCGAGGTCGAGCCGTCGGCCTCGCCGACGACCGTCGCGGTGCCGTCGATGTCGGCGGTCCGCAGAAATTCGAGACTGTTCGGGTTGTCGCCGCCGGAGCTGGCCGGGAACGTGTCGGTGGTCTCACCCGTGATAGCCGTGAACGAGGTCCTGGCCGGCAGTCCGTATGCCTGCCGCAGCTGGTTGTAGCTGGGCATACCGTGGTCGCGCCCGCGCTCGATGTCGATCGCGCCCAGGTCGACGACGCCGGTGAAGCACGCCGGCAACGTCGGGCCGTCCAGGCAGGACGGGTTGCCCGCGACCGGCACCTGGAACAGGACGCTGCGCAGCTGGTTGTCGATCATCTCGTCGTTGTTGTACTGCGATTCGGCCAGGCTGGTCAGGAACGGCCCGAGACCGATCGCCGGCAACAGGTCCGGGTTGAAGAACGCGACGTTCAACGGGATCCCGATGGTGATGTCGGCGCCGTCGACCTCCACCTCCAGGCCCTGCGCCCGGAAGGCGTTCAGCTGCGCCGCGGTGTAGCGCGCCGCCTGCGTCTCCGCCGTGAACTCGCCGTGGATCTGGCTGTGCGCGCGGTACCCGACAACCGCGAACTCGTTGCTCAGCGCGGTGTTGACGTTCGGGTTGTAGCCGGTGTACCGAGGCAGGTTGACGCCCATCGCGGGCAGGAACTCGCTGTAGGTGATGTATTGCTGCTCGGCGATCACAACCCGCCGGGCGATCTGGAACCGGTCCTCGGCGCTGAGCGAGCCCGGCAGCATGGCGGCGATCCGGTTGTGCTCCCTGGCGAAGAGCGTGTGCGTCGCGGTGAGGGCGAGGTTCTCGTTGGCTCGCACGTCGCCGGCGACGGCGGCGTTGGCCGGGTTGCCCGCGAGCTGGCCGTCCACGTTCATCGCCGGGGCGGCAGCCGGGTTGCCCCTGGCCGTGCGGCGGGGCAGGTAACCGCCCGGCAGCATCAGCGTCGCGGCGTTGTTGGCCATGCTGTTGTCGTAGGGCCCGTCCCGCATCCATTCGAGGCGTTGCTGGGTGCCGCCGTACACGGCCCAGGCGTCGATGTAGGAGCTGACGGTGTTGACCTGCTGGCGGGGGTTGGTGACGCCGGTGCCGGCCGCGGCGACGTCCCGGGTGAACGGGATCACGCCGAGGGTGTTGGAGAAGGTCTCGAGAGGGTCGGCGGCGTTGAACGCGATGTTGGCGGTCTCGGTGCCGCCGGCGGCGAGCCCGAACGTGTGGTCGAGGAACTGACCCCAGGTCCAGCCCCATTGGGTCACCCGGTGCTCGGAGAAGAGGTTCTGGTGCGTGTCGTTGAAGACGCGGTTGCTGACCTGGCGGCTGTTGGGTCCGGCGACGGGCTGGCTGCGGCCGTCGGCGTACCGGGCGGCGGCCACCCTGGAGTAGGCCGTGCCCACCTGTCCCTGGGTCGGGCGGGCGAGATTGTTACGGCTGCCGTCGAGGCTCTCCACCTCGAAGCTGACGGCGCCGTGGGCCGGGCGGGCCCCGACCACCAGCAGGCTGGTCATGGTGCCGCCGAGCATGATCAGGTGGAGCGCGCGCCGGAGTCGCCGGCGCAGGCGGGGACGGCCCGGGTGGTGGACCGGGCTGAAAGAACGAGACATGGCTCCTCCCACGCGGCCCCGGGGGGCCGCGCGTGCGGCGTGCCTGATGTTCGCATCCGAACGAGTTTCTGCTGAACGCGCGGTGGGTCGCGTGCCCGTTCAGCCGGGGACGGCGAAGCAGGAGGACACGCAGGGAATGTGGGGTCTGGTCCGATGACGCGTCACGCGTGTCGGCCGGGTCTCGGCACGGCAGGCGGAGCGCCGGCGCCGTGAGGCCAGTCTGAACCCGCCCCAGACCCGGGTCAATAGATACTCATGTGTTTCTGTAAACAACCTTGTCGGGTTCGTGCGGGCTGCCGCCGAGCCTGTTCAGCCTGGTCAGGACCGCGTCCAGGGGCAGCTCCACGGCGCTGGTCAGGAGCAGGTCCGCGGCCGTGAAGCGGGCGTGGTCCGCGTGCGGGTTCGGCACCGCCACGCAGCGCAACCCGGCGGCGTGCGCCGCGGCCACGCCGTGCACGGTGTCCTCGAACGCGACCGCTTCCTGCGCCGGCAGCCCGAGCCGTTCCAGCGCCAGCAGGTAGACGGCCGGGTCCGGCTTGTGCGCGGCCACCTCCTCGCCGGTCGCCAGCACCTCGAACCGCGCCCGCAGCCCGGCCCGCTCCAGCATGGCGCCCACGTGGGTGACCGCGGAGCTGCTCGCCACCGCCAGCCGCAATCCCAGCTCCCCGGCCCGGTCCAGCCAGTCGACGATGCCGGGCGCCGGCTCCAGCACCGTGTTCAGCGCCAGCCGGTGCGCCATCCGCAGCGTGTGACTGGATTCGCGGTCGTACGCCGGCCCGACCGCCGCGGCGAGCGCCGCATACCGTGGCTCGTTCGCGTCGCCGCCGTGGTCGGCGAAGAAGCCGGCCGGGTCCAACTCCAGGCCGTGCCGCCGCCACTCCCACCGCCAGCTCTCCAGCAGCGTGGTCTCGGTGTCCATCAACAGGCCGTCGAAGTCGAAGATCAGCACCTTGATCGTCACGACGCCAAGTATCCCCTCGCTGCGGCCGGGCCGAGCGCCGGCAGCGCGGGGATCGTGGTGGCGAGGAAGCCGTCCGGGTTCGGGGTGAAGTGCGGCGCCACGCCGACCTCCCACCAGGACCGCAGCGCCGTCACGGTCTCCTCGGCCCCGCTGCGTTTGTGCACGAAGGTCACGGACCGCTCGCCCGACGCCCGCACGACCACCCGGCCGCGCTTGCAGCCGGCGGGATAGTCGTTCCAGTTGATGCCCTTCTCGGTGAACAGCAGGTCCTGTGCCTGACTGGAGTTGACGCCGTGCAGCCGCTGGTGCGGGAACACCGTCCGGGCCGCCATCGAGATGCTGTTGCGGACCGCGTCCCGCTGCCGCCAGATGAAGTAGTTGGCGACCTCGGCGGGGTCGGCGATCGTGAACACCCGGGCGTCGAACATCGCCGGTGGTCCCGGTCGCCGCGCGTTGAGCGTCGCGGTCGCCACGGACGCGGCGACGGAGCACCATTTCTGCACCTCGCCGCCGAACCACGGCTGCGTCCCGGGCGCGGCGAAGTCGACGGCGAGGACCGAGATCTCGTCCGACTGCACGTAGGCGAACACGCTGCCGGCGATCTCCGCGCACAGCGCTTCGGCGACCGCGTCCATGTCCGCCATGAACGTCTCGTCGAACGGCCTGGCGGCACCGCGCAGATAGGACCCGAACGACCTGCCGTCCACGCGCAGCAGCGTGTGGGTGCGCCGCGGCAGCACCGTCCTCGTCACCCGCTCGTAGGCCTTCATCCGGTCGCCGATGCCGTCCCGGTCGCCGCTCATGCGCTGTCACCCCGTCCGTGCGTATGTCGCCACCGAATCGCAGCACGCCCGGGCCGCGCACCGCACGCGGTTTTCGGCGCCGCGGGGGCATCACCCATCGGGCATGTATCGCCGGCGTATGCGGAACCGCATACGTGCCGGCAACACCCGGTTGCCTTGACTGGACCGCATGACCAACAGCGAACCAGTGCGAGCCGCGGCCCGCCGCACCCGGTCGCCGGCGTCCCCGGCCGTCCCGGCGACGGGCATCACGGTGTACGGATGCGGGCCGGACGAGGCCGCCCTGTTCCGGGAGCTGGCGCCGCACTTCGGGGTGGTGCCGACCATCACGGCGGCGCCGGTGTCCGAGGCCGACGCCGGCCTGGCGCTCGGCAACCGGTGCGTCAGCGTCGGTCACCAGACCCGGGTCACCGACGCCACGCTGCTCGCGCTGCGCCGCATCGGCGTCGCCTATGTCTCCACCCGGAGCGTCGGGTACGACCACATCGACGTGCGGTCCGCGCAGCGGCTCGGCATGGTCGTGGGGAACGTCGCCTACTCACCCGACAGCGTGGCCGACTACACGCTGATGCTGATGCTGATGGCGGTCCGGGCGGCGAAGTCCGTCCTGCGCCGGGTGGACGTCCATGACTACCGGCTGCCTCCCGCGCGCGGGAGGGAACTGCGCGACCTGACCGTCGGGGTGGTCGGCACGGGACGCATCGGTGCGGCGGTCATCGACCGGCTGCGCGGTTTCGGCGGCAAGATCCTGGCCACCGACAGCCGCCCGAAGGCCGGCACCGACCATGTCCCGCTCGACGCGCTGCTGCGGCAGAGCGACATCGTGACCCTGCACACCCCGCTGAACGCGGACACCCGTCACCTGCTGGACCGCCGGCGCATCGGGCTGATGAAACGCGGCGCGTACGTCATCAACACCGGGCGCGGATCGCTGCTGGACACCGGGGCCCTGGTGCTGGCGCTGGAGCGCGGCCGACTGGGCGGTGCCGCGCTGGACGTCCTGGAAGGCGAGGAAGGGATCTTCTACGCCGACCGCAGGAACCGGACCGTCCCCAACGAGCAGTTGCTGCGGCTGCAGGAGCTGCCGAACGTGATCGTCAGTCCGCACACGGCCTACTACACCGACCACGCCCTGAGCGACACCGTGCAGCACTCCATCGTCAATTGCCTGGAATTCGAGAGCGGGAGCCCGCGTGGCTAGGTTGAAGATCGGCGTCATGTTCGGGGGATGCTCCGAGGAGCACCCCGTCTCCGTCAAATCCGCGCGGGAGGTCGCCCGGAGCCTCGACCCCGAGCGGTACGAACCGGTCTGGATCGGGATCACCAGGGACGGCGCCTGGCGGCTCTGTGCCGGCCCCGACGCGGACTGGGAGAACAGCCGTCCGGCCGTGCTGTCACCGGACGGCGCGCACGGGTTGCTGGTGCTGGAGCAGGGACGCTACGAGACGATCGGGCTGGACCTGGTGCTGCCCGTCCTGCACGGCCGGCACGGCGAGGACGGCGCGACGCAGGGGCTGCTGGAGCTCTCCGGCATTCCCTACGTGGGCTGCGACGTGCAGAGTTCCGCGCTGTGCATGGACAAGTCCCTGGCCTACCTCGTCGCTCGCAGCGCGGGCATCGCCACGCCGGACTTCCGGACCGTCACGGCGGACGAGACACCTGATCCCGGCGGTTTCACCTACCCCGTCTTCGTCAAGCCGGCCCGCTCCGGGTCGTCCTTCGGCGTCAGCAAGGTGGCCCGCGGCGACGAACTGTTGCGTGCGGTGCAGGACGCGAGGCGGTACGACCCGAAGGTGCTCATCGAGGAGGCCATCGGCGGCAGCGAGCTCGGATGCGCGATCCTGGGCGACGGACCGGACCTGATCACCGGCGAGGTGGACCGGATCGCGCTGTCCCACGGCTTCTTCCGGATCCATCAGGAGCGGGCGCCCGAGACCGGCTCCGAGAACTCGACGCCGATCGTCCCCGCCGACATCCCGGCGGCGGCCCGTGCACTCGTGCAGGAGACGGCGAAGGCCGTCTACCGCGCCCTGGGGTGCCGCGGGCTGGCGCGGGTCGACATGTTCCTGAAGGAAGACGGCACGGTGGTCCTGAACGAGGTCAACACCCTCCCCGGCCTGACCTCCTACAGCCGGTACCCGAGAATGATGGCGGCGGCGGGGTTGCCGCTCGCCGACGTGATCGACCGGGTTGTGGCATTGGCAATGACGGGAAAGCTCCGATGAGCGACATCTTCGTGTTCGTCGACGAGTTCGTGCCCGGAATCCGCTGGGATGCCAAGTACGCGACCTGGGACAACTTCACCGGCAAACCGGTGGACGGATACCGGGCCAACCGGATCGTCGGCACGACGGCCCTGTGCGCGGCCCTGAGGAGGGCACGGGACGGGGCCGCGGCGCGCGGCTTCGGCCTGCTGCTCTGGGACGGGTACCGCCCGCAACGCGCCGTCGACTGCTTCATGCGCTGGTCGGAGCAGCCCGAGGACGGCCGGACCAAGCCGCGGCACTACCCGAACATCGACCGGCCCGAGATGTTCGAGCGCGGATACGTGGCCGCCAGGTCGGGCCACAGCCGGGGCAGCACCGTCGACCTGACGCTCTACCAGCTGGGCACCGGTGAGCTGGCGGCGATGGGCGGCGACCACGACCTGATGGACCCGATCTCGCATCACGCGGCGGCGGGCATCACGCCGGTCGAGGCGGACAACCGGCAAACCCTCTGCGCCGTCATGGAGGCCGCCGGATTCGCCCGGTACGACTGCGAGTGGTGGCACTACACGCTGCGCGACGAGCCGTACCCGGACACCTACTTCGACTTTCCCATCACCGAGTTGATCGGGCTGCGGCACCTGGCAGTCGCACCGTGACGCTGAGCCCCCCGTCGGGGCGGGGGGCGAGGGCGAGCGTCCCGTCGTGCGCCTCGGCGATGCGCTTGACGATGGCCAGGCCGAGGCCGACACCGGCATGGCCGTCGTGGATCCGTCCGGTGCCGCGCTGGAACGGCTCGACGATCGTGGCGACCAGCGCCTGGGTGAGCCGCTCGCCGGTGTTCTCGACCGTGAGCGTCACGGTCGCCGCCTCGACGCCGGTCGTGACCCACACCGTGCCGTCCGCCAGGTTGTGGACGATCGCGTTGTGCACGAGGTTCGTCGTCAGCTGCAGCAGAAGCGCGTGGGAGCCGGCGGTGGGCGCGACGTCACCGGAGGTCTCGACGGTGATGCCGCGTCGCTCCGCGAGCGGGAGCAGCGTCTCGGCGGCCTCCTCCGCGATGAGCGACAGGTCGACGGGTTCCCGGGTGAAGGAGCGCTGCTCGGCGCGGCTGAGCAGGAGCAGCGCCTCGGTGAGGTCGATCGCCCGGGTGTTGATCACACGGAGGCGCTCGACGAGTTCGCCGGTGTCGCGGTCCGGATCGTTGCGGGCCACGTCGAGCAGCGTCTGCGTGACCGCGAGGGGGGTGCGCAGCTCGTGGGAGGCGTTGGCGGCGAACCTGCGCTGCTCGGCGACGTGCGCCTCGAGCCTTGCGAGCATGGCGTCGAAGGCGTCGGCGAGCTCGCGGAACTCGTCGCCGCGGCCGTCCAGCTGGATCCGGTGGGACAGCGATCCGTCCCCGGCCTGGCGGGTGGCGCGGGTGATGCGGGTCAGGGGCGCGAGCATGCGGCCGGCGAGGAGCCATCCTCCCACCAGGCCGAAGATCAGCAGGAAGACCAGCATCGCGGCGGCCTTCGGGGCGAAGGCGTCCACCAGGTCGGAGCGGTTCGGCGCGATCAGCGGCGCCGGCGGGCGCCGGCCGCCCTGCCCCACGGAGGGCCCGTCCGTGCCGGACTGGATCACCTCGGGCACGTAGCGCAGCAGGAACACCCACACCACGGCGAGCAGCAGGACACCGGCCAGCATGAGGAACCCCGCGTAGCTGAGCGTCAGCTTCAGGCGGACGCTCGGACCGGGCGCCCTATCCACGGTCCCCTCCGGCGCCGGCCGCCGTCTCGATGCGATAGCCGACGCCGGCCACGGTGGCGATGATCCCGGGTTCGCCGAGCCGTTTGCGCAGCGCCGAGACGGTGATGCGCACCGCGTTGGTGAAGGGGTCGGCGTTCTCGTCCCACGCCCGTTCCAGCAGCTCCTCGGCGCTGACGACGCCACCTTCGGCGGTGACGAGGACCTCGAGGACGGCGAACTGTTTCCGGGTGAGCGCGACGTAGCGGCCGTCGCGGTACACCTCGCGGCGGAACGGGTCCAGGCGCAGTCCTGCGATCTCCCGCACCGGCGGCCGGTTGTGGGCCCGCCTGCGGTCCAGCGCCCTGAGCCGCAGGACCAGCTCCCGCAGTTCGAACGGTTTCGTGAGGTAGTCGTCGGCGCCGAGCTCGAACCCGGAGGTCTTGTCGTCGAGCCGGTCCGCGGCGGTGAGCATCAGGATCGGCATCCCGCTGCCGGAGGCGACGATACGTTCGGCGACCTCGTCGCCGGAGGGCCCGGGAATGTCGCGGTCGAGGACGGCGATGTCGTAGGCGTTGACGCTCAGCAGCTCCAGCGCGATGTCGCCGGTGCCGGCGATGTCGGCCGCGATCGCCGCCAGGCGCAGCCCGTCCCGGATGGCCTCCGCCATGTACGGCTCGTCCTCGACGACCAGAACACGCATGATCCCGATGCTACGAGCGGCGGCATATCGCCGGCGTATCGAACGCCGGATCCGCCGCGACGCGCCTCAGACGGGAATCGAACCCGCTATGGGCTGTTTTAGAGACAGCTGCCCGGCCGTCGGGCTCCTGAGGCATGGGGTGGGGATGGCCCCCGTGTGCCACCCCCACAGTGTCGACGATCAGGGCAACATCTCGTCGATCCGGTCCCGGAGCTTTTCGTCGGTGACGCGGTCACGGGCCGTGCGGAACTCCTCAGCGGTCAGCGACCGGCCGAGCTCGTCCAGCGTGCGCAGCACGAGCCGCTGGGACACGACCCGCCGGTTGAGGGTGTCGAGCGCCGCGGCCTGCCGCAGCACCTTCGCCTGCAGCCAGCGGATCGCCTTCGGCAGGTCCGAGGGATCCGCGATGAGGTCGGTGGTCATGGTTTCACCTCCCCTCGTGGTCCACGAAGGGCAATGGGGAGGTGCGAGAGAAGCCTGTGCGCGGCCGGTTCGAGGGCGACCGCGGTCAGCGCGCCGCCGAGGTCCGGCTCGTGGAACCTGGTGTGCCGGTGCCCGGCGACGGACGCGGCGCGGCACAGGCGGCGCAGGGCGTCCTCGTCGCACGCGGCGACCAGGACGAGCGTGTTGGAAGCGGTGTGCCAGTCGCGGAAGGCGTCAGGGTGGGCGACGGCGAAGTCGAGCGCGGCATGGGTCGCCTGCGTGGCCTGGGTCCCGGGCGGCAGATCGGCGCGGGTGACCAGATAGAGACGCGGGGTGCGAACCTAGAAGTGCGGCATGGCTCGATGGTACCGATGCCAACCGGTCAATGCCAGGATCTCAGCTGCGAGCTCGCTGAGAGTCCTGCCGTCGGTGGGGATCCGGTGCACCGACGGCGGCACGAGCGCCTCGAGGGACCTGGCCGCGGCGTCGCTGCGCGTCACGTGCCGCTCCAGGGCGCTGCCGATCTCGCGGCGGGCCAGCCGCTCCCGCGCCGTCGCGTCCGACGACGTGAGCAGCACGGCGGTCACGCGCGGGTCGTCGCCCATCGCGGCGGTGAGCGCGTCGACGTACTGGACGCTCACGGTGTTCGTGTAGATCAGGCGGCGGTAGCCCAGGTCGCGGTAGTTGGCCCACATGGCGGCGAGGTTGCGCTCGGCGAGATGGTGCTCCCAGGGCGGCGGGTGGGCCAGGTCGAGGTTGTCGCCTTCGATGAGGCAGTGCCGCACGTCGGCGTCGGACAGCTGGACGTGCAGCTCGACCGCGACGCTGCTCTTGCCGACGCCGGACCGCCCGCCGAGGAACAGCACCTCGCTGCGGTCGCTCACCGGCGCGGGCACGGGCCGGTGCTGATGACGACGCCGTTCTGGCCGTCGAGGATGACGTAGACGTCGCCCTCGACGATGTTGAGGCGACCGCCGGGCATCGGGGCGCCGGTGCAGTAGCTCGGGACGGGCAGCTGGTGCGCGACGGACACGGTGACCGGCGCGGCGGCCGGGGCGGCGGCGAACAGGGCGCAGGCACCGAGCAGCAGGAGCCGGGGCAGCAGGACCTGCCGCGGCGCCGGCTTCGACGGAACCGGCGTGTCGAGGTCGATCACGACGTCGGTCATCACCACCGATGGTAGCCCCGGCGCCGGGTGCGCCGGGGCTACCAGTTGCTCAGCTCGCGGTGCAGGTGACCGTGGCCGGGTTGGTGTTGGTGCCGGTGAAGGAGGCGCCGAAGCCGGCCGCCGTCGACGCGGTGGGCGCGAGGGCGCCGTTCCAGTCGGCGTTGCGGACGGTGACCGCGGCCCCGGTCTGCGACCAGACGCCGGACCAGCCGTTGGTGACCCGCTGGTTGCCGGGGAACGTGAACGTCACCGTCCAGCCGGTGATCGCCTGACCGCCCGAGTTGCGCACGGTCACCTCGCCGTTGAAGCCGTCGCCCCACTGGTTGGTGACGCGGTACGTGGCCTCGCAGCTCTTCCCCGTCGACGTGCCGGTGGTGGTGACGGTGACCGGGTCGGACAGCGTGGACAGGTTGCCGGCGGCGTCGCGGGCGCGGACCGCGAACTGATACGCCGTGGACGCCGTCAGCCCGGTGACCGTGGCGGTGGTGCCGGTGGCGGTGGCCACGACGACCGGTCCGGCGGTGCCGCCGAGGCGCAGGACGTCGTAACCGGTGACGCCGACGGTGTCGGTGGACGCGGCCCAGGTGAGGGTCGCCCCGCTGCTGGTGACCGCCGACGCGACCGGGGTGCCGGGCTTCGACGGCGGCGTGACGTCACCGATGGCCGGTGCGGTGGTGACGGTGCCGGCCGGCGAGGCGGCCGACGCGTTGCCGGACGCGTCGAGCGCGACGACCGTGAACGAGTACGCGGTCGCCGGCGTCAACCCGGTGATGGCCAGGGACGTGCCGGTCGTGGTGCCGACGACGCCGGTGGCCGAGGAAACCCGGTAGGACGCGACCCCGACGTTGTCCGTGGACGCCGCCCAGGTGGCGGTGGCCGACGTCGACGTGACGTTGGTGAACGCCGGCGTGCCCGGCGTCGACGGCGGGGTGGTGTCGACCGGGCCGGTGCCGGGGGCGTCGCCCCAGACCTTGGTGGCCCCGTCGTAGAGGGTGATGTGGGCGTTCGGGCCGGCGGCGGACGGGAAGGACCAGTCGTTGGTCGGGTCCCAGGTGCCGGCGGACGTGACGCGGAACTGGACCTCACGCCGCCACGCGGACTGCCCGGCGGGTGCGATCTTCTGCCCGGCGCAGCTGACGGTGACGTAGTACGTGCTGCCGCTGACCAGGGTCGGCCCGGTCGGCGCGGAGCACTGGTTGTAGGCGCTGGTGAGCGAGATCTGCGACGCGGTGGTGGCGCCGTCGAGGGTGAAGTAGTAGCGGAACGAGCCCTGGTCGAGGGTCCGCGCCGGCCACGCCGACTTGTTGTAGACCATCGCCTTGACCTCGGTGAAGGTCGTGCCGGGGGTGTTGATGGACGACTCGACGTACATCTCGGGCCCGTCCGGGGTCTCCGCGACCGGGAAGTTCGCCAGTGCCGTGCCGCCGTACTCCCGGTACATGCGGGCCAGTGCCGAGGTGAACCCGGCGTTGTAGTCGGTGGCGACCTCGTTCATCACGTAGTCGGAGCGGCTGTCGGTGTAGCTGTCGTTCGGTGACGAAGGTCCGCCGACGAGCGCGCCGTACAGCACGTGCCGGGAGATCTCGGGGTTGGTGATCTGGTCGGTCCAGGACCCGTGCGCCGTGCGGTGGTGCGGGTTGCGCGGCGGGTTGGCGCCGAAGCCGATCATGTAGCTGGAGTTGCGCGGGTTGTCGCCCAGGATGTAGTTGATCTGGCGGACGCCGAAGTCGTGATACCGGGCCTTGCGGGTGGCGTCGGTGATCCAGTCGCTGTAGAGCAGCGCGACGAACGAGGTGTTGGCGGCGTAGCGCAGCGAACCCCAGCTGTCCAGGACCGCCTGGCCGCCCGGCGAGGTGGGCACCTTCTGCCCGTTGACGCCGACGCTCCAGTAGTCGAGCCAGCGGTTGGCGTCGTCGACGTACCGCTGCTTGCCGGTGAGCTTGGCCAGCAGCACGTAGCAGCCGTACGACTTGTCGTCCCAGGCGATCGTCCACTTGTAGGACTTCGTCGTGGTCTGGTTCTCGTTGCTGAGGTTGTCGTATCCGGCCTCGGCCTTGGCGAGGTAGGTGGCGTCGTTGGTGGCGCGGTAGAGCCAGATCGCGCCCCAGACGAGCTCGTCGTTGAAGCCGCTCCACGAGTTGTAGTAGCTGGCCGCGTCGGTGATGCACTCGCTGTACTTGCGGCGCACGGCGTCGGCGAACGCGTACAGCTGCTTGGCGTGGGTGACGAGCTTGTCGGCGTAGGCGGCGTCGGTGGGCCGGATCACGATCGAGGAGGCGGCCATGGCGGCGGCCGTCTCACCGGCGAGGTCGGAGCCGCCGCAGGTCGCGTCGATCTTGTACGCCGGCCGCGCCATCGGCATCACCTCGGCGGGGCCCCACCAGGCGTGGTCGGGGTTGCCGGCGCCGATCTGTCCATAGAGGACGTTCGCGGACGGGTGCGCCTTGATGAAGTAGTCGTTGACGAAGCGAAGGTTGTTGACCAGCGACGTCAGCTGACCCGACTGCACGTAGGCGTCGCGGTACTCCACGGCGCCCCACGCGAGCATGGTGGTCGAGAACGCCATCGGGAACCCGAACTTGACGTGGTCGCCGGCGTCGAACCAGCCGCCGGTCAGGTCGAGGCCGACGTCGGCGCCGTCGGTCGTGGCGGCGTTGCCGCGCCAGCCGACGCGGCTCCACGCGGGTTTCGTCCCCGCCTGCTGGGCCTCGTAGAACCAGATCGACTTCTGCAGTGCCTCGGCGTAGTTGTACGCGGGGGCGGCCGCGGCCGGGGTCGAGGCTGCCACGGCGATGACCGTCGTGGCGGCGGCGACCCCGAGCGCCGCGACTGCGCCGAGAATCCTCCTGCGCATGGTGGTGCTCCTCTCCGGGTGGCGGTGCGCGGATTGAACCCCGTCACCGCTCCTTCGAGGGGATCTCACCCGTGGTGGATGCCGTCCGCCCTGCTCACGCCGTGAAACTTTCGTGTGATCAGCAGGTGGACCAGCACCAACGGCACCACGCCGACGGGGTACCAGACGAGGTCGGCCGGGTCGAACGTCACCCCGAACACGTACCTGGCGAGGAGGCTGCGGCTGGACAGTTCGGCCGGGATGCCGGTGAGCTGGAAGGTCTCCATCGCCCAGCAGAACACGATCGCGGCGGCGCCGGCGACGAGCGGGGTCGTCCGGGGCCGGATGACGAAGACCCCGGCGTAGATCATCGACGCGTACAGGGCGGTGCCGGAGTACTGCCGCAGCGCACCGTCGTCGACGGCCCGGATGGCGAAGGCGATGGCGAGCGCGAGCCCGGCGCCGAGCAGCGCCGGCAGGCGGCTACCCACGGGGGATCTTCACGGCGCGCCCGGTGCGCAGGTCGACCGCGGCCCCGCCGGGCTTGGGGTCCCCGGCGGTCAGCAGCACGGTCTGCCCGACCGGGACGCGCACGGCGACGATCGACGACGAGATCGGGTCGCCGTCCTGCGGGTCGACGAGCGGTGCCGACTCGTATCGCGTGGGGACGGCGCAGGGTTCGGTTGCGTTCGCCGGACAGCCGACCCGCCAGGCGTCGGCCAGCCGGGCCGAGACGATCACGGTGGTCACCGGGTGGATCTTAGGGTCGCCGCCCGGAAGCCGGGTGAGCAGGGCAAGGACGTACTCGTGGGTGTCGTCGTCGGCGATCAGCCCGTCGCCGTCCTTGTGCCAGTCGGCCGCGCTCTCGTCGAGCTGCTGCGAGGTGGCGACCGCGTCGACCCGCAGCGTGTCGAGGTCGGCACCGGCGATGACGGGGACTCCGGCGAGCTTACCGAGCACGGCCCGGTCGGCGCCGATGCAGCACTCGTCGTAGTCGGCCGGCGTGTCCTGGACCGCCTCGTCGAACGTGTCCGCGAACGGTCCGATGCAGCCCATCACCAGCACCGCCGCCACGGCGAGGAGTATTGATCGTCTCACCGCGCCGAGTATGCCCGTCGCATGCCACAGATTACCTGACTATAGTCAGGCATATGACCGAGGATCTGGTGGCGACCGTCCGCCGCTTCAACCGGACCGTGACGCAGCGCGTCGGCGCGCTCGACGACGAGTACCTGTCCCGGGGCCGGCCGCTCGGCCAGGCCCGCCTGCTGTGGGAGATCGGCCCGGCCGGCGCCGAGGTCGCCGCCCTGCGCGCCCGCCTGGGCCTGGACGCGGGCTACCTGAGCCGGTTGCTGCGGGCCCTCGAGGCCGACGGCCTGGTCGTCGTCTCCGCCGGCACGGGTGGCGACGCCCGCGTCCGCGAGGCCACCCTGACCACCGAGGGCCGGGCCGAATGGGCGGTGCTCGACCGCGAGTCCGACGACCTGGCGCGCTCGATCCTCGGCCCGCTCAGCACCGGCCAGCAGGGCCGCCTGGCCACCGCGATGGCCGAGGTCGAGCGCCTTCTCATGGCCTCGATGATCGACCTGGCGCCGTGCCCGCCGGGCGACCCGCGAGCCAGGGCGTGCCTGCGCGCGTATGCCCGGGAGCTGGCGCAGCGCTTCGACAACGGCTTCGACCCGGCGGTCAGCGCGCCCGTCGACGACGAGGACCTGGTCCCGCCGAAGGGCGTGTTCCTCCTGGCCACCCTGTCCGGCGAGCCAGTCGGCTGCGGCGCGTTGAAGCTGCACCCGGACGCGCCGGCGGAGATCAAGCGTCTGTGGGTGTCCGGCACGGTGCGCGGCCTCGGCGTCGGCCGGCGCATCCTGGGCGAGCTGGAACGCCGCGCCGCCGGGGCCGGCTGGGGTTCCGTGCGCCTGGACACCAACCGCAACCTGGTCGAGGCGATCCGCCTCTACCGCTCCAGCGGCTACGCGGAGGTCCCCGCCTACAACGACGAGGCCTACGCCCACCACTGGTTCTCCAAGCCCCTCTGAGGCCGGCACGTCACCCGAGGAGGGTGCGCAGGTGCGGCCCGATCCGCTCCACCACGCCGTCCTCGTCCCTTCCCTCAGCGCTGGACATCCGAGACCTACCGCAGCCTTGCCGCCAGCCCCGCCGGAAAGGGGTGGCCCCAGCGGCGCTCGTAGCCGGTTTCGCCGTGCTCGGCCAGCACCTCCGCCGCCATGTCAGCTGCAGCATCGACAAGTGCCTGCCGCGACAGGAACCCCCGCCACCGCAACTCACCCGCAGAGAAACGGGTGAGGCTGGCCGAGATCGCCGGGAACGCGACGACATCCAGCATGACCGCCTCGGCCTCGGCCAAGGACGAGAAGAACAGCACATGGCCGGCCGGTTCCCCGGAAAGCACCGCATACGTCGAATACGCACCGAGCTTGATGTCCGACGCCGCCGCCAACAGATCGGCGAAGGAGTCACGGACATATGTCACGTGCAGTTCGACACCGGCGCCCTCCGCGGTGATCGCCAATGCCGCGTGACGCTCCTGGACGAGCGTCCACCGCATCGTCACGCCAGTGGCCGCGAGACTCAACGCATCATCCATGTGGGTGATATGGATATGCCGTGCGGAGGGTCCTATTGGGGTTCACAGCGACCTCCATAGTAAAGATCTTTCCATGGTGACCGGGTTTGTAGCCGATCGGGGATCCGAACGTCCTGCTGCACTTGCCGTCCCGACCACCCCGCCCATGGAAACGGTCGGCCGGTCCCGGGCATACGATCTGCGATCGTGGTGGAACCGTTGCAGGACCGGGCCGAACTCGCCGGGGACGTCGGCGGCATCGAGTCGATGGTGGTCGACGGCCGGCGCTGGTATTTCGGCTTCTCCTACAGCTCCGACCTGGTGCTGACCCCGCTGATCGCGGACCCGGCCGAGATGGCGGCGTTCGCCGCCCGGCACCTGGCGCAGACCGACGGCCGGCATGATGCCGCGTACTGGCTCGAACTGGTCGAGCAGTCGGTGGCGGAGTCCGCGCTGACGGACAGCGACGAGGACCGGACCGTCGACACCGCGGCGCTGGCCCTGGAACCGGCCCTCTCCTACCACCTGCGGTACCTGCTGGGCGCCGCGACGGGCTGGGAGGACGACACCCTGTACGCCGAACCCGATGTCGTCGCCGCCTTCGCCACGATCGGCGTGCCGAGCGCCGACGCCGACGGCCTGGAGCAGGCGGTGGACGCCCTCGGCGGCACCGGCGCGACGCGGGCGGCCGCGCAGCTGATCCTGCGCCGGTACCTGGCGCAGACGCTGGCCGACCTGCCGGGCAACTGGCCCCAGGTGTTCGCCGCTCTGCGGCCCGGAACGGTACGTTGACGGGCGTGACGTCGGTGCTGTCGTTGGCGGTCGAGGACCTGCGGGTGATCGTGCGGATCGACGGTGAGGACGTCAGCCGCGCCGACGGCAACGCCGGCCCCGATCCGTGGCAGGTGCTGGTGCCGGTCAACCGGTTCGTGGCGACCGGCGAGACCACGACCGCGACGATCGCCCGCTGCCCGAGCTGCGGCCCGGGGTGCTTCTCCGTCCGGGCGCACATCCGCCGCGAAGGTGCCGCGGTGCGCTGGGAGTGGGGCCCGACCGGCGCGGCGGCGCTGGTGACCGAGCGGCGCACGGCGCTGTTCGACGCCGTGGCCTATGACGCCGAGGTGGCCCGCGCCGGGGCGGAGCACGGCTGGGAGACGGCGGCGCTGCGGGCCGGGCGGCTCATCCTCACCGACCTGGCCCTGCCACCGGGGATCGAGGGTGTCAAGGTCCACTCCGGCCATGCCGGCACGATCGAGGTGTCGCTCGAGGAGCCGGACGAGTATCAGATCTTCGTGACGCTGCCCTGGGACAAGGCGCGGCCCGACGAGAGTGCCGCCGAGGCCCGGGCCGTGCTCGCCGGGCCGACCGGGGAATGGTCCGCGAAGTGGCACAGCATCCAGGGCGGCCGCGAGGAGCCGCCGGCATACGCCGGTCCGGCCTGGGAGCACCTGGAGTTCTGATCCGGGACGCGCCGCGGCGCCCGGGGAAGCTTCCCCGGGCGCCGCGGTCGGTCGGGTCAGGCGTTGGACTTCGGCAGGCCCGGCGGGTTGACCTGCGAGGTCGGCACGGCCTCGGTGTCGAGGTTGTAGGCGGCGAGCCACTGCTTGTACTGGCCGTTGGCGATCAGGTAGTTGATCGCCTCGGCGAGGGCCTTGGCCAGCTGGTTGTCCTTCTTGGTGGTGGCCGCGATCAGGCCCTGCAGGGTCTCCCCGGCGCCGGAGTACACGCCCGCGTTCCGCACGGCGTCGGCGGTGCCCTTGGTCCGGCTGAGCTGGTAGGCGATGCCCGGGTTCGGGCCGAAGTAGGCGTCGATCTGCCCGGAGACGATCGCCTTGAACGTGGTCGGCGTGTCGGCGAAGTACTTGATCTCGAAGGGCTTGCCCTCGGCCTTCAGCTTCTCCTGCCACGCGACCAGGATCTTCTCCTGGTTGGTGCCGGCGCCGACGGCGACCTTGAGACCGGCGAGGTTCTTGTAGTTCTTGTCGAAGTTCCAGGAGTTGCCGTCCTTCACGGCGAAGCCCAGGTTGTCCTGCCGGTAGGAGGCGAAGTCGTACTTCTCCTTGCGCTGTTCGGTGTCGGTGATGTTCGAGAAGCCGACCTCGGTCTTGCCGGAGTCGATGCCGACGAACAGGTTGTCCCACGTGGCGTTGTTGATCTCGGGGGTGAGACCGAACACGGCGGCGACGAGGCGGCCGAGGTCGGGCTCGGCGCCGGTGAGGGTCTTGTCGTCGTCACCGACGAAGGCGAGCGGCGGGAAGCCGGTCGGCAGGGCGCCGAGCCCGATGGTCAGCTTGCCGTCGGACTTGACGGCGTCCGGCACCAGGTCGGCGATGGCCTGCTGCTTCTCGACCTTGATCTCGGCTTTCTGGGCGATGCCGTTGGCCTGGGCACCGATGGTCACCGTGCCTGCGCTGGCCGGGGCGCCGGCGTTCGCCTTGTCTTCGTCGCTGCCGCAGGCGGAGAGGCCCGCGACGAGCACGACGGCAAGGGCTGCGGCCGAGAACGTCCGGCCGGTAGGTCTGACGGTGGTCATGGTTTGTTCTCCCTGGAAATCAGAGCACTTTGGAAAGGAATTCCCGGGTGCGGGAATGCTGTGGCGCGGTGAGCACCTGGGCCGGCGGCCCTTGTTCGACGACGAGACCCTCGTCGATGAACACGACGGTGTCGGCGACCTCACGGGCGAAGCCGATCTCGTGCGTGACGATGATGAGCGTGGTGCCGGTCGCGGCGAGCTGCCGGATCACCGAGAGCACCTCCCCGACCAGTTCCGGGTCCAGCGCCGAGGTCGGCTCGTCGAAGAGCAGCAGCGTCGGCTCCAGCGCGAGGGCGCGGGCGATCGCGACGCGCTGCTGCTGGCCGCCGGACAGCTGCCGCGGGTACGCGTCGCCGCGGTCACCGAGGCCGACCTTGGCGAGCAGTTCGACGGCCCGCTCGTAGGCGGCGGGCTTGTCGAGCCGCTTGTGCGCGATCAGCGGCTCGGCGACGTTGTCCCGCGCGGTGAGGTTGGGGAAGAGGTTGAAGCTCTGCGCGACGAACCCGATGCGGGTCCGCTGGTGCCGCACCGCGCGCTGGGACAGCTCGTGCAGGTGGGTGCCGCGGACCTCGACACCGATCAGTTCGCCGTGGACCGCGACGTAGCCGAGGTCGGGCTTCTCCAGGTGGTTGATGGTGCGCAGCAGCGTCGACTTGCCGGAGCCGGACGGCCCGATGATCGCCACGACGTCGCCGGGGTTGACGGTGAGGTCGACGCCGTTGAGGACCTCGCGCGTCCCGAACGACTTGTGCACGTTGCGGATCTCCAGGGCCGCGGCCGCGTTCAGTGTGGCCGTCATCTACAAGCCCCTCCGGGTCAGGCGGACGTAGGACGAGGTGGCGAAGTTGCGCAGCCGCTGGATCGGGGTCGGCGGCAGCGCGCGGGCGTTGCCGCGGGCGTAGAACCGCTCGACGTAGAACTGCACGACCGACAGCACGGCGGTGAGGACGAGGTACCAGGTGGCGCCGACGATCAGGATCGGCACGATCGACTCGGGGTGCCGCGACTCCAGCACGTACACCGCGCCGAACAGGTCGAGCAGCGAGACGTAGTACACCAGCGAGCTGGCCTTGATCAGGCCGACGAGCTGGTTGCCGTACGCGGGCACGATGGAGCGCAGCGCCTGTGGCAGCACGATCCGGCGCAGCTGCCGGGCCTTGGAGAGCCCGAGCGCGTTGGCGGCCTCGATCTGGCCGCCCTCCACGGACAGGATGCCGCCGCGGATGACCTCCGCCGCATACGCCGCCTCGTTGAGGCTCAGCGCGATGACGCCGATCGCCAGGGGCGTGAGCGCGCTGGTCTGCACCTCGGCGAAGACCGGGCCCCAGGGGATGCCGACGCCGAGCCGCGGGTAGAAGTACGAGAAGTTGAACGTGATGATCAGCAGCAGTGGCAGCGGCAGCGCGCGGAAGAACCACACGTAGGCCCACGACAGGCCGTTGATCAGCGGGTTCGTCGACAGCCGGCCGAGGGCGACGAGCACGCCGAGGACCAGCCCGACGACCGCGCTCAGGGCGACGACCTGCAGCGTGACCACGACACCGTCGAGGATCGACTCGCGGGTGAAGTACGCCCAGAACTTGTTCCACTCGTAGTGGGAGTTGGTGAAGACACCGACGATGAACTGGGCGAGCACCACGAGCACGGCCGCGCTGACGATCCAGCGCCATGGGCGCAGCCGCGGTGTGACCCGGCGGTGCGCCACCTGCGGGTCGAACCGGGTGACGTGATCGCTGATCGGTGGACGTTCGGACGGCGGTGTCAGCGTTACGGGCTCACTCATGCGAGGGCTCCATCGGGTATGACGGCAGGCCCGCACCACGGGAGCGCGAGCAGTGAAGGGATTCGGGGGTGGCGGTGCGTCCTCGCGGCCGCCTACTGAAACGGTAGGGAGCCTCGTATTAGTTGTCAATCCCTATCGGGTAACTAGTATTTAGGCATCCATGCCCATGCCCCGCAACCGCCCCCCGGGAGGCGCGGAAGGCCCTGGGGAAAATGGTCCGGGCGCAGGTGTCGATTCGGGGTGGTCCCCTTCGTAGCCCTGATGAGAGCCTTTTACCTACGGAGGATCACCATGAAGCCGCTGTACCTGCTGTCCGTGCACACCGTCGAGGGCGAGCAGCCGCTGTCCGACGAGGACACCCGGACCATGTTCCGCGAGACCGGCAGGATCAACGACGAGCTGCGGGCCGCGGGCGCCTGGGTCTTCGCCGGCGGCCTCCTGCCGGTGGACAGCTCCACCGTCGTGCGGATCCAGGGCGGCACCACGACCACCACCGACGGGCCGTTCGCCGAGACGAAGGAGCACGTCGCCGGGTTCTGGGTGATCCGGTGCGCGGACCTGGACGAGGCGCTCGCCTGGGCCGGGAAGTGCGCGGCGGCCTGCTTCGGGCCGGTCGAGGTGCGGCCCTTCGACGAGCTGACCAACGCGTCATGACGGCTCCTGTTGGTGCCGTCCGCCGCGCTGTCCGCAGTCCAGCAGGTCCTTGATCCGGGAGGCGAGGACGAGGTCCATGGCGCCTTCGAGGCGGACGTCGATCGTGTCGGAGGGCTGGGCACGGGTCAGGTGCACGAGCAGCGGCGGGTTACCCGCGAGGGGATACTCGAACCAGGCGCCCACGTCGTCGAGCGCGCCGGTCAGTGCCGCCTCGTCCAGGTCGTCGTAGGCGTACCCGATGCACCGGCCGACCTGCTGGAGCAGCCACACGAGGCGGTCCTCGGCGACCCGCCCGGCGACGTGCCCGATCTCGTCGAGGTCCGCCTTGCCCGGGCCGGTCGGGCTGGGCGGGGTCAGCGTGTCGCACTGCGGGTCGTAGCAGTCCATGCCAAATGCCCCGGCGAGGGTGGGCAGTGCGGCGGTGGCGGGCCAGCGGAACGGGAGCGTGAGCAGGACATACCGGTGGGCGGCGTCGGAAGGTCCCGAAGGCCGCGGCCAGGGCTGGTCGGTGTGCCAGGGCTCGAGGTGGTCGACGACGTCCGGCCAGCGGCGCACGAGCTCGGCGCGGAACGCCAGCACCCGCGGGTCCGGCACCAGCCGGCCGGGACGTCCCTCCGCGAGCCGGTCGGCAGTCCGGCCAGGGTTGCGCGCCGAGCCGGTGGGCCAGAAATACAGGTCGTAGCTCACCCCTGGCAGCCTAGGGGCGGATCCGGACCGGTCGGCCAGCTGGCCAAGGGCCACCGGGATCGTTATCTTCGGGGTCCATGACAGATCCCGACGCAGACGCCGAGCCGCTGCGGGTGCCGCCGTGGCTCGCCGGCCACGTGCCGGCCGCCGGGACGGAGAAGAGCCCGGTCGAGCCGCCGGCGGAGCCCCGTGCCGAGCCCGCCGTGATTGCCGACGAGGCGGAGTGGCCGGCGGCGCCGGACCGGGACGGCTGGCACGCCGCCGACGAGCCGTCCGAGCTGCGCCGCTGGTTCACGCCGTGGTGGCCGCGGCTGATCGTGGCCGGTGTCGCCACGGCGCTGTCGCTGCTGGTGATCCTGCTGGTGTCGGCGCTGCTCGGGGGTGGCGGCGGACCCGATCGCCGGGCCGCTCCCCCGGCCGGGACGCCCACCTGGTCCGACGTCTCCATGCCCGGGCCCGCACCCACCGAGGCCGCACCGGCCGCGTCGGCGCCGTCGACCGCCGCGCCGGCGACCACTGCCTCGCCACGGTCGTCGCCACGGTCGTCGCCGCCGGTGACGTTCGGGCCGGTCACGTTCGAGGCGGAGGCGCCGGGCAACACGCGCGGCGGGTCGGCGTGGGTGGACCGGTATCCGGGTGCGTCGGGCGGCTCGATCGTGCGCAACATCGGCGACTGGGGCAGCCGCGACGGCGACGGGTTCCTGCGCTTCGAGAACGTCGTCGTCCCGGTCGCCGGCACGTACACGTTGCGGCTGTTCCACGTGAACATCGACAACGAGCGGACCCGGACCGCGGTCGTCACCGTGGCCGGACGGGACCCGCAGCGGGTCACGCTCAACGGCGGTTCGACCTGCTGCACCGGCTCGACGCTGAAGGTGCAGCTGCGCAAGGACGGCAACACCATCACCGTGTCCAACCCGGACGGGCACGCGCCGTCGATCGACCGGATCGTGCTGAGCCTGCCCTGATCGGCCTGCCCTGATCGGCCTGCCCTGATCGGCACGGTCAGGACGCGGTCACCGCCAGCAGCGACCAGCGCGCGTGGTAGTCGGGGCCGGTCGAGTGGTGGATGACGGGCCCTGAGCCAGGTGGACACTGCGGTGCCTGACAGTCCGGCCGGTGGCCGGCGACGAGCTGGCTGCGCACGCTCAGCAGCAGCCCGGTCCGGCGCAGCGCGACGACGACGTGCAGCTGCGCCGCCGGGCACCGGTGCCCGAGCTGGAGCAGGTCGTGCACCGCAGCCCGGGCCGGGTGGACGAGGTCCGGCAGGTGCCACGCCGTGCACGCGTCGGCGACGAGGCAACCGGCCAGGCGCAGGGTCTGCGGCCCCGGCGTGAACCACCGGTGCAGCCATCGCCCGGCGCGCGGTGGCTCGCCGGCCGCGGCGACGGCCTCGGCGAGCGTCCGGAACTGCGGCAGCGCCGGGTCCAGCACCCGGATCCGCTGGGTGAGAAGGCCGTGGCCGCCGTGCAGCAGCAGCTCGACGTCCGACGCGGCGGCGTCGCGGTGCATCGCCACGAACGCGGCCGCGGCGGGAGGGTCGGTGAGCTCCAGCCCGGTGATGTCGAGGATGACGGCGATCGGGCACTCGACGAGGCGTTTCTGGACCGCTCTGCGCAGCCGGTGCCGGTTGCGGGCGGTGAGGCGGCCGGCGGCTCGCACCAGCTGAGCGTCTCGGACCAGGAGCGGCTCGACCGAGATGGCCAGGTCTTCCACTTCTTCCACGGATGCTTCCACGGAGATCTCCACGGGACGAGGGGCCGGACCCGCCGCCCAATACCCAGGCACATGCAGCTCAACGCGCGATTCGCGGGTCAGCGGCCGGCACACCCGGACCGGCCGACCGGCGAAGGCTCAGCGCCAGAACCACTTCTGGTTGTCCTGGCCGTTGCACCAGTACAGCTTCACGGGGCTGCCGTTGCCGGTGCGCTGGTCGATGACGTCGGCGCACTTGTCGGCGTTGACGCTGACCAGGTCGTTGGAGGTGTTGAGGCGCCACTGCTGGGCACGGTTACCGCTGCAGTAGGCAACCTGGACGACGGTGAAGACGTCCGTGCCGCCCCAGGCGGCGTCCATGCACAGCCCGACGGAGCGGATCGTGCCGTCGGACAGCGCCTCCCAGTGCTGGACCGCGGAGCCGTTGCAGGTGGCGATGACGAGGGCGGCGCCGTCCTTGCCGGCGGCGGCGCTGAGACACAGGCGGGACTGCACGCCGACGATCGCCCGACCGGGAATCGGCGGCGGGACGGCCTTCTCGGTGGTCTTCGTCGGCGCCGGCGGAGCCACTGCCGGCGGAGCCGCCGCCGTGGTCGTCCCACCGCCCGCCGCGGCACCCGAGCCGCCGGAACCACCCGCCGCCGAGCCCGAGCCGCCGGAACCCGAGCCACCGCCGGCCGCGGAGCCCGAACCACCCGGAACCGAGGCGGCGGAGGTGGGCGTCCCCGATGTGGGACCGGAGGTGACGGCGCCCGGTGCCGGCGTCGCGGACGCGGCAGCGGAGGTCACCGCCGCGGGGCGCGGGACGCCGGCAGGCCCACGTGCGGCGCTCCGGTCGGCACCCGCCGATGAGCCGCCCGGCAGGACGAACGGCAGGGTCGTCGCCGCCAGTACCACACCCACCACCACGAACACACGGGGCGCCGGGACGAACCCCCGGCGGGGCACGGTGGGCCGTCGGGTGAAGGCGTCGGCGAACGGGGACATGGCTGCTCCAGTCGGCTATCGGGTCGGGAGGTCTTCGGGGGCGAGCAGGACGAGGTCGTCGCCGGTGGCGGCGGGGAGTTCGGCGACGCGTTGGGCCTGCCGTTCGGTCATCTCCTGGAAGACCTGGCGGGCGAGGCGGCCGTTGCCGAACCCCTCACCGCGGGGCAGGGCGGTGAAGTAGTCGGCGAGGCCGGCGCGGGAGACGTCGGTGAGTTCGTAGCGGTGCCCGGCGGCCTGGTGCTCGACGATGGAGACCAGTTCGGCGCTGTCGTAGTCGTCGAAGTGCAGCGTGCGGGTGAAGCGGGAGGCGAGGCCGGGGTTGGCGCCGATGAAGCGGTCCATCTCGCCGGGGTAGCCGGCGGCGATGATGACGACGTCGTCGCGGTGGTCCTCCATCATCTTGACGAGGGTGGCGATGGCTTCCTGGCCGAAGTCGTTGCCGCCGAAGCGGGGCACGAGCGAGTAGGCCTCGTCGATGAAGAGGACGCCGCCGAGTGCGCTCGTGACGGCGGCGGCGGTCTTGGGGCCGGTGTGGCCGACGTACTCGCCGACCAGGGCACTGCGGTCCACCTCGATGAGGTGGCCGCGGCGGAGCAGGCCGAGGGCTTTGAGCAGCCGGCCGTACAGGCGGGCGACGGTCGTCTTGCCTGTGCCGGGGTTACCGGCGAAGACGAGGTGCCGGCTCAGCGGCGGGGCGGGCAGGCCGGCCTCCTCGCGGCGGCGGACGGTCTGCATGAGCTTGACGAGAGTGCTCACGTCGCGTTTGACCCGGTCGAGGCCGACCAGTTCGGCGAGTTCACCGAGCAGGTCGTCGAGCGATTCGTCCGGGACGTCACCCCCTGCTGCGGCGTCAGCGGACGGCAGCGCGGGGGCGAGGAGGGCATCGCCGGCGGTGCACTGCGTGAAGGTGGCCTGCGAGCCGGGTTCGGCACTGGTGTCAGGGATCCGGCAGTGCTCGAAGGCAGGGTCGGCGCCGGCACCGACGTGCAGGCCGGCGAATCCGGTGCCGATCACGTCGCACCGCGTGTACTGCCCGCCGGCGCCGGGCGCGACGTAGATGCCGTTCTTCGCGACCCCGTCGACGCGCAGACCGTCGATCTGCGGGCGGGCCCCGGTCCAGGTGACCAGACCCGATCCACCGCCGCCGGTGATGTCGGTGGCGCTCACCCGCACCGCGGCGGCGGTATCGATGACGATGCCCGCCGCTCCGGCGTCGCTGACCCGGCCACCGGCGAGCGTGAGCGAGCCTCCGGCGACCACCTCGACGCCGACCTCCCTCGGCCGCAGGACGGCGCACTGCCGCAGGTCGGCGGGCGCCGAGGAGGCGATCCTGATCCCGGTGGCGACGTCGGCGACGGTGCAGCCGGCGACGGTGAGACTGGCCCGGTCCCCGGCGTGCAGGCCGGTCATGGCGAGCTCGCGCAGGTCGCAGTCGGTGAGTGTGACCCGGGACTGCTCGACGGCGTGCACGCCGTGTTCGGCGCCGCGCAGCACCCGGCAGCCGGTGAGGTGGACGTCGGCGGTGCCGGCGGTGTGCACGGCACTGAAACCGGCGGCGGTGAGCCGGCAACCGTCGAGGACGGCGCGGGCCGCGCCGACCGCGAGCAGCGCGTTGGCCACGGTGTCGCGGACGGTGCAGCCGGTCGCGGTGAGTTCGGCGTCGTCGGCGACGACGAGGCCGCTGGCGCCGGGCGCGGTGATCCGGCAGTCGGTGAGCCGCACCCTGGCGGCCCCGGAGGCCTGGACGGCGGCGGCGCCGGACGTGTCGATGCGGGTCTCCTCGGCGACCGCGGCGGCGGCGTCCTCGACGAGGAGGCCGTTGCGGCCGGCCCGGTCGATCCGGCAGTCGGTGAGGGTGAGCCGGGCAGTGCCACGGACCCGGATCCCGGAGCCGTCGGTGGCGCGGACGAGCAGCCGGGTGGCGGCGAGCTGGGCCGCTCCGGACAGCACGATCCCGACCCCGGCGACGGTGTCGAGGCGCACGTCGTGCCCCTCGGCCTTCACGTCGCCGGCCAGGTGCAGCGCGGTGCCGGCGGCGCCGTGGACGGCGACGTCGCGCAGGACGAGGGCGGCGACGTCGTTGACGGCGCGGGCCTCGATCCGTCCGTTGTGGACCTCGACGTGATCCAGGACGGCGCCGGCACCGTCCAGGACGGACACCGCTGGGCGCGAGGGGTCCAGGCCGCGCACGACGAGCCCGGTGAGGGTGACGGCCGCCGCGGTGAGGGTCACCGGTCCGACCTCGACGCTGCCGGTGCCGTGCTCGGGGCGCAGGTGCACGTCCTGATCGACGTGGACCTCCTCGGGATAGCGGCCCGGGGCGACGGTGATGGTGTCGCCGGGCGCGGCGGCGCGCAGCGCCTCGGTGATGCTGCGGTGGGTGCCGCGGCCGCGTGCGCCGCTGACGGTGAGAACCCTGGTCATCTGGCGTAGTACCAGGGGTTGTCGTGCATGCGGAACTCCTTGAGGAGCTGCGACGTGACCGTCTTCTCGATGATCTTCCAGGGCAGTTGGAACGCGAACTCCGCCAGGCCCTGGCGGTGGAACGCGCGCCCGCCGAGCCCGGAGTTGAACATCGTCTTGGCGATGCTGGTGGTGACCGCGCCGGCGACGCCGGCCGCGGCGGACAGCAGCCCGTCGAAGGCGGCGGCGCCACCGGTGAGGTAGACGGTCTCGCCGTTGGCGTTGGTGATGCCGAAGACGGCGGCGTTCATGCTGCCGTTGACGAACCCGGTGAGCCCGGCGACCGGCACGTTGAACGCGAAGTCGTAGGTGCCTCCGCGCCAGCGGGTCGCGGTCTCGTTGCCGGCCCATTCGTTGGACCAGTGCTTGTCGTGGTTGAGCGGCTTGCGGTGCCAGCCCTTGCCGCCGTCGATGTTGGCGAGACCGGCCTTCCAGTCGCCGGAGCGTTGCATGGCGCCGAACTTGTTGTCGTGCACGAGCGAGCCGACCGCCTGTTTGACGGCCGCGCCGACGGCGGCGTTGGCGAACGCCTTCAGCACGTCCTTGCCGTTGAACTGGGTGCCGGCGATCGCGTCGACGATGCCGTTGACGGCGAGGTTCGCCGCGAACTCGAGCAGGAACTCCTGGGTGAACTCCAGCGCGGCCTTCTGCAGGGCCAGTTTCCAGTACGGCTCGTACAGCGCCTCGGTGTGCGTGCCGAGGCGCAACTCGCCGCCCCATTCCATGCGGTTCGCCTCGCGGATGCGCCGGTTCCAGCCGCGCAGCTCGGTGACACCGCCGCGGTAGTCCAGTTCGCGGCCGACGGACTCCCAGGCGCCGTTGGCGCGTTCGAAGACGTAGCCGTCGTCGGTGCGGCGGGCGATGGTGAGGCCGGTGTTGTCGTACTGGCGCCACTGCCCGCGCCAGGCGTCGCGCTCCAGGAACCCGCCGGGGATCTGCGAGCGTTCGCGGACGGTGGTGCCCATGTCGAACTCGCGCCACGCGCCGGGGGTGGTGAGGTCGTGCTCGCGGATCCGGCCGATCTCCGCGCCCGCCGGGATCTCCCGGACGGTGACGGCCGCGCCGGCGCCGTCGGTGACCTCGTCGCGGAAGCGGGTGGCGCCGCCGAACCAGTCCGCGACCCAGCCGCCGGCCCCGTTGTTGGCGTTGGTGTCCCACCAGCGGCGCAGCGGGTTCGCGCCGGGGGCGGCGGCGACGTTGCCATACTTGTCGACCTTCCGCCAGTGCCACTCGTGGCCGCCGCCGGGCAGGTCGACCCGCCACGAGTCGACATGGCCGCCGCTGTCGAGCATCCGCCGTTCCCGGATGAGGACCTGATGGCCGTCGGCACCGCGGACGGTGTCACGGAACGAGTCGTCGTAGGTGGTGTGCGGGCCGTTGAAGCCGCGCCCGTATTCGCGGGAGCCGGTCTGCCCGGCGCCGTCGCGCCACTGCCAGGTCCGGCTGTCGCTGCGCGCGTCGTAACCGGACCAGCTCCAGTTTCCGGCGCGGTCCGGGGCGTTGGCCTCGACGCGGTGGACGCCGCCGGCGGGGTCGGGCCAGTCGTCGGCGCGGCCGATGACGACACCGTGCGGATCTTTGCGCACCCAGACGCCGGTGCCCTCGTGGGCGGCGCCACGGCTGGCGATGCCGCCGTCGGCGGCGCCTGGCGCGGGCGGGCGGTGGAACTCCTTGATCGAGCCGTCGGCGTAGCCGGCCCGGGCCACGGAGTGCTGCTGGCCGCCGAACTCGTACCAGTTGCCGTTCTGCTGCCCGGCGACGAACCGGTCCTCCCAGATCCGCCCGTCGGGGTGCGGGCCGACGTTGACCCGGTGCCCGGACAGCCGGCCGTTGCCCTCGCTCCACGGGATGCGGTTGGCGTCACGGACCGCGGCCGGCGGCAGGTCGACGACGTCGTGGCCGACCTTGAGGGTGTTGCCGTGGTCGAGTTTCGCGCTGGAACGCACGAACCGGCCGGTGTTGGTGAAGTCGTAGGTGCTGTCGTTCATGCCGACGAACCGGAAGCCCTGCGCCCGCACGTTGCCGTGCTGGTCGAGGCGGCGCCACTCGAAGAGCTGGAAACGGGTGTCGGTGCGCAGGTGCGGGTTGGCGCGGAACACGTCCTCGTCGACGCCGGCGAGGAACTTGCGGGCCCACTGCGGCGGACGCTGCTCCGACCAGCGGCGGGTCTCGAGGCGGTCGCCGGTGGGCAACGACTCCAGCTTGCCGGCGTCCTTGCCGTGCGGGGACTGCGCCTGCCAGGTGTCCCGGCGCACGCCGCCGGCGCCGAGGTCGAACTGCTGATACATGCCGGCGTTGGCGGGCGCGTGTGCGGTGCCCCACTGCCGCTGCACGACGGCGCCCTGGTTGCCGCCCGCCGGGGGCAACCGGTCGGTCCAACCGCCGTCGCGGTCCAGGGTACGGGGGCCGTGGCCGAGCCGGTTGCCGGCGTTGTCGAAGCGGTGCCAGGTCCAGTCGCCGAACGCGCCGCGCAGCCCGACCACGTCGCCGCCGCCGATGCCCTGCCGGATCTCGTGGACGAGCCGGCCGTTGTGGTTGACGTCGCGCCAGCCGACGGCGTTGGTGTCGAAGCGCCGCACGCCGTGGTCCACGACCCGGCCGTCGGCGGTGAGCTGCACCCACTGCGGGCGTTGCGAGGTGCGGCCGAAGTCGCCGTCGATGCGGCGGAACACGTCGAGGGTGGTGCCGCCGGGGATGGGGCGCCGGTCGAAGACCTCGACACCGGCCCGGTTCAGCAGCCGCACCCGGCCGGTGCCGGCGGCGGCCGCGTCGAGGGTGCCGGTGTGGAACGCGCCGGTGGCCGGCAGCGGCAGGCCGTTGTCGTGGAGGCGCCAGGTGCGACCGGCCGCGTCGACGACGAACTGCCGGGTCGTGGGTGCCGCGTCGCGCAGCACGTTGAAGGACTGCTCGAGGAGGTTACCGGCGGCGTCGTACCGGCGGAACTCGCCCGTGTGCAGGCCCAGCTGGTCGGTGATGCGGTAGCCGGCGCCGTCCGGGGCGACCTGCCAGCCATGGAGGCGGACGCCGGTGAGGCTCTCCACGTGCCCGGCACCGCCGGCGGCGGGGTTCACCACGACCCGGTCGGGCTGCCCGGCGAGGTTGCGGCCTGGCGTCCCGGTCTCGATGTGCGCGCCGGCGCCGTCGAACCGTTGGAACGCGTTGCCCGCGGCGGTGTCGGTGATCTGGGTGCCGCCGCCGTGTGCCGCGACCGCGAACCTGGCGTCGGTCACCTCAATACGGCCGCCGGCACCGTGCGCATCCGTCACGAAGAACCGGTTGCCGAGCACGCCCCCGCCGGCGTCGGTCAACGGCCGGCCGGTGGCGGTCAGGGTTCCGGCGTTGTCGAAGCGCTGGAAAGCATGGTGCGCGGCGGTGTCGGTGACCTGGAACCCGCCGCCGCCGTGCGCCGCGACCGTGAACCTGGCGTCGGTCACCTCGATCCGGCCGCCGGCACCGTGCGCATCAGTCACGAAGAACCGGTTGCCGAGGACCCCGCCGCCCGCGTCGGTCAGCGGCCGCCCGGTCGCGGTCAGGGCACCGGCCCCGTCGAAGCGCTGGAACGCGTGGTGGGCGGCGGTATCCGTGATCTGGAACCCGGCGCCGTGCGCCGCCACGGCGTAGCGGGCGTCGGTGACCTCGATGCGGGTGGGGGCGCCGCCGGTCGGCGTGACCAGGAACCGGTCGCCGAGCACGCCACCGCCCGCGTCCCGCAGCGGCCGCCCGGTCTCGGTGAGCGCGCCGGTGCCGTCGAAGCGCTGGAACGCGTGGTGGCCGAGCGTGTCCGTGACCTGGAACCCGCCACCGCCGCGCGCCGCGACGGCGAACCGGGGGTCGGCGACCTCGACGACGGTGCCGCCGGCGCCGTGAGTGACGACGAACTGCCCGCCGATCGGGGTGCCCGTCGCGTCCCGCAGAGGCCGGCCGGTGGCGGTCGCGGCGCCTGCGGCGTCGAAGCGGTGGAACCCGGCGCCGTCGGCGACCTGGAACCCGTTGCCGTGCTGGGTGATCGCGTGCCCGCCGGTGCTCTCGATCCGCACGCCGCCGGCCGCGTAGCCGCCGGTGGGCTCCACCACGAACCGGCCGTCGAGGTCGTGCCCGTCCAGCCCCCGCAGGATCGTGCCGACCTCGGTGAGATCACCGTCGGCGTCGAAGCGCTGGAAGCCGGTGCCGTCGCTGATCTGGTAGCCGCCGTCGTGCTCGGTCACCGTGCGGTTGACGACCACGGCGCCGTCGTCGTCCAGGAGCCGCAGCTGCACCGCGCCGGCGCCGTCGGCGTGCTCCTCGACCCGCAGCCCGAGCCCGCCGCCGTCGGCGCCGCGCAGCACGACGTGCCCGTCGACCGGGGCGCCGGCCCACAGGTCGTTGATCATCTGCGAGAGGTTCTGGCCGCCGCCGAGCATCCGCGGCCGGTCCCGCAGCGAACGGGCGGTCAGCTCGGAGATCCGGGCGTCCATCGCGGCCGGGTTGACGCCAAGGCCGCGCAGGTCGGTCTCCAGGCGCGCGACCCTGGTCAGCGCCGCCTGGTAGGTGCGTTCGGCGTGCACGTGGGCGAGGCCGGGGCCGCTGGAGGACTGGCCGGGCCGGGCCCGGATGTCGTCCCACATCGCCTCGACGCGGCCGAGTTCGTTGCGGGCCGCGGTGTAGGAGCCCCAGGCGTCCAGCCGGTGCCGGCGCAGCGGGTCGTCGAGGGCACCGAACAGCCCGGCGATGCGGTTGCTGTCGCGCTGCCAGGCCGCGTCGAGCTGGGCACCGGTCGGTCGCCCGCTCGCCGGCGGCGGCGGGGTCGTGGCGACGTCCCGGACCGCGGCGCTTCCCGCGTGCGGCGCGCCGCGGCCGATCTGGGTCTGTAGCAGGCCCAGCGCGAGGGTCACGGTGACCGGGTCGACCCCAGCGCCGGCCGCCCCGCCGGGCGGTGGGACGGCGTTGGCTCCGATGTCCTCGCCGGTGCGGCCGACCGGCCCGGGGGCCGGTGGAGGTGCGGCGTGGCGGGCGCTGTCGGCCAGGCCGGTGTGGTCGGCGATCCGCGTGCCGGTGCCGCTGAGGGCCCGGGTGTCGGGCATGTGCACGGTGATCGGCTGGGGTGTGGCGGCGAGCAGTTCGTCCGGCGTCAGGTTTCGAGGTGCACCGAGGTGCGCCCCTGCCGCCGGGCCGCCGCCACCCGGGGTGCCGGCGAGATGTGCCGGGTTGGCGGAGACGCCCGGTGGCGGCCCCTGCATCACGGCGCCGGGCGGCACGTCGAGGCCGTGACCCGCTCCTCCACCTGGCGGCACGTCCAGGCCGCGACCCGTGCCCGGCGGCACGTCGAGGCCGCGGCTCACGGCTGCGCTGGGTGGTGTGTCGAGGCCACGGCCCAGCGCTCCGCCTCCGGCGGAGAGGCCGGTCAGCTCCGATGCGGCGCCGCCGCCGTGCGGCACCGGGGTCGGGGTGGCGTGCAGGGCCTGGACGGTGGTGCCGTGCAGGGCGGGCGGGGCGCCGGCGAGGTGGGCGGGCGCGGCCCCCGGTCCGGTCGGGCCTGCGTGGGCCGAGACGCCGTCGAGGCGGGTGACGACGAGCTGCGACACCGGCGGGGTGTCCAGGTTGCGGCCCAGGGCGCCGAGGTCCTGGGTCACGTGCTGGGCGCCGATCGCGAGGCCGGTGTGGTCGCCGATGCGGGCCCCGGCGCCGTTGACCGCGCCGCCCGGGGTGCCGATCAGCGTGTGCGCCGCCGGTGCCGCGCCGGGATGCTGGGCGAGCAGGTCCATCGCCCCGGCGTGCACCGACTGCGGCGGCGCGCCGAGATGCGTCGCCGGGTTGAATCCAGGGTGGACGGCGGGCAGGCCGGCGGGGCCCAGGTCGCCGAGGGCGACCGGGGCCGGACCGCCGTGGGTGAGGCCGGCGGGTGGGGACACGGCATTGGCGACCACCACCGGTGCGGCGCCCGTGTGGGTGAGGCCCGCCGGCGGCGGCACCGCGTTCGCGAGCACCGGCGAGGCGCCCAGATGGGTCACGGCGGTCGGCGGGGGCACGGCATTGGCGAGGACGCTCGCCGGCGGGACCGCGGTGTGCGTGATCGCGCCCGGCGGGGTCAGGTGGACCGCGCCGGCCATCGACCCGGTCTCACCCAGATGGATCCCACCGAGCAACGTGCTCGGCGGCGGGGCGGTCACCGCGGAGATGCCCGGCAGGTGCAGGTTGCTCCCGGCCCCGGCGTGCTGCGCGGGGGACACCGGCTGCAGGTGGACGCCCGCGCTGACGCCGGTGCCCGGATCGACGGTGTGCAGGACCGGCGCGCCGTTGGTCAGGCCCTCCAGACGCAGCCGGGACAGCGTGTCGACCGGCGACAGCATGATGGTGTCGATGGTGCGCACCGCGTCGGCGCTGAAGTGGAAGCCGTCGCCGATGGTGGAGTGCAGCTGCAGCGTCGGCGGGGTCGGTGTGATCCGGCCGAGGCCCTCGAACGAGCCGACGTGCGCGGTCTCGATCCGCGGCGGGACGGCGAGGTTACTGGTGCGCACGTCGTTGAGGTCGAGGTGGACCCCACCGCCGCCGCTCTCGGGGACGAAGACGTGCGGGCGGGGCAGGCCGTACAGGTGGTTGCCCATGATCCCGCGGTCGACGACGGCGAGCTTCATCGCCTTCCACACGCCGAGGTGCAGTTCGTCGGCCTCGGCCGGCAGGAACAGCCGCAGCCAGCGGTTGCCACCGAACTCGGTCTTCAGGAACTGCCAGGTGCTGGAGCCGAACTTCGCGACCATCGACGGGATGCCGGTCGCGAACGCCTGGATGCCCTTGACCCCGTTGACGATGAACAGGCCGGTCTTGGACAGGGCGATGCCGGCCAGGCCGGGCAGGTCGGTGATGCCGTTGCGGACCCAGAGGGCGCCGTTGCGGACCCAGGTCCCGGCCACGGTCGCGATGTCGTGCAGGCTCGGGAAGATCACGAACGGGTGGCTGATGATGCCGCGGAAGGCGTTGCCGAAGAACTTGAACACGGCGAACGCGCCGGCCTTGATGCCGGCCCAGGCGAACTTCGCGCCCGCCGCGATCAGCTGGAAGATCGGCACGGCGCGGGTGGTCGGGGCGAGGATGCCCAGGGCGGAGAGGAAGAACTCCAGGGCGGTGGCGTTGCCGTGGGCGAAGTCGACCGCGGTCTTGATGAACAGGGCCAGGTTGACGCCGATGGCGACGAGCGCGATCGGGCCGCCGAAGACCAGCGCCGGCAGGATCAGGGCGATCGCGATCCACTTGAAGATCTCCCAGAACTCCTCGCAGCCGGAGACGGGCTGCTTGATGTTCTGATACGCCTCGACGATGCGGCTCGAAGCGCTGTCGGCGGCGGTGCGCTGGTGCTCGCCCGCGGTGCGGGCCGTGTCGGTGAGCGCCTGCCGGCCGGGGTCGTCCTCGGCCATGCCGCGGGCCTGGGTGAGGGCCTGGTCGGCGCGCCACTGCTCGTCGCGCATCACCGCCACGTAGGTGGTGAGTGCCGTGGTGGACCACTCGAACGCCTCGGCGAGGCTCTGCACGAAGCCGCGGAGCCGGCCGCTGATCTTCTCCCGGAGCGCCTCGGCGGTCTTGCCGGCGAACGCCTCCGGGCCGGCGGTGTCCAGGACGGCGGCGAGCGCGGTGTCGACCTCCCGGGCGACGGTGCCGAGGTTCCGCAGCGAGGCGATGACCTCGTCGATACGGGCGGGGTCGCCGGGGGTCGGGTCGGCGCCGAGGCCGACCTTGTCCCAGTCGGTGGGTCGTGGCACGCGGGCAGCCCCCTCTCACCGGATCTGCATGACCACGTGTGAACCCGCCGGACGGTTCACACGTGGTCTGGGCGGGACACGAGCGGAACCACGAGAGGAGGCCGCGGTGCCCGACTTCGCCATCGACTACGGGCTGTTGCACGAGGCCAAGAAGGACCTGCACGATCTCGCCGACCGGATCGGGCCGAAGCTCGGCGACACGGCGTTCTCGCAGGTCGGCAGCATCGAGTACGAGGACTCCGACGCGGTGTTCGGCAACGACGGGCTGGCTGAGTCGTTTCGCAGCCTGTACCGGATCGCCCAGCACCCGATGAGCAAGGCCGAATCCGACCTGCGGGAGCTCGGCGACATCTTCGGCGCGGTCGCCGACGGCTACTTCGACGTCGACGCCCAGATCGCCAACGGGATGGGCATGATGGGCGCCAGCCTGGACCTGGACCGGTGGAAGGACGACAAGGCCGCCTGGGACTACCTGCAGGCACATCGGGGTGACTGCGTCCCGGGGCCGGACGGGTCGATGCCGGGATTCTGCTCCGCGACCGACCCCGGGCCGCCGCCGACGGACTCGACGATCACGACCGAGACCGGGTCGGTGCACACCCACCTCACCCTCGACGAGAACAACAACGTGATCAAGGAGGAGACCACGGTCGTCAACGGCGACCAGCGGTACACCTCGACGACCACGTACACGCCGGATCACAAGTCGTACACGACGGACACCACGTACAGCGACGGCAGCACGACGCACTCCGTGACGACGACGGGCGAGCACGGCTCGTCGGTGACCGACACGACGTCCGGCGACGGCTCGACCACGCACACGGTGATCGCCCTGAACGAGGGCGGCGGCGGCACCATGACCGTTACCGAGAGCAATGGCACCGTGACGAAATACACGCGCGGCGATCAGTACGCGCGGTGGGACGAGGTCGAGAAGACCACCCCCGAGGACGACACCGACTACTCCAGCTATCCGACCGCCGTCTGACCGCTGTCCGACCGAAGGAGCCCGCGATGCCCAACATCTCACTCGACTACGACAAGATCGAGGCGACCTCGACCCGCCTCGACGGCGCCGTCCGCGACATCCTGCCGATGCTGGAGTCGCTGCGCAGCGACGTGTCCAACCTGCTCGAGGACGGCCTGGTGTTCCAGCAGTCCAGCCCGGCGATGAAGGAGTCCTACGACAAGTTCAACACCAGCCTCCTCGCCGCGATGAAGGGCATCAACGACTTCGCCAAGCAGTTCCGCGACATCCGCACCTCGATGGAGGAGATGGACGTCGACATGGCCGGCAAGATCCGCTCCGCCGGCTCCTGACCCACCGGACCGCGGCGGCCCGTTGCGGCCGCCGCGGGCCGGCCCGGGGTCAGATCAGCGCCGCGGCGAGGGCGCGGAACGCCCGGGCCGGGAACACCGTGGCGGTGCCGCCGTTGAGGACCTGGATCGCCACCTCGTCCGCGCCGGCCTGGTAGTGCTGTTCGATCCCGGCGGCGACCTGCTCGACCGTGCCCCAGGGGATGACCGCGTCGACGAGGCGATCACTGCCGCCGCCGGTCAGGTCGTCCTCGGTCCACCCGAGCCGGCGCAGGTTCCTGGTGTAGTTGGGCAGTTCGAGGTATCCGGCCATGTACTGGCGGGCGGTTGCGCGCGCGGTTGCCGCGTCCGGGTCGACGACGACGGCGACCTCCGGAGCGAGCAGCCGGTCGGGGCCGAGGACCGCCCGCGCCTCCGCGGTGTGCTCGGCGGTGACGAAGTACGGGTGCGCGCCGGCCGAACGGTCACGGGCGAGTTCCAGCATCCGCGGCCCGAGCGCGGCCAGGACCCGCCGGTCGGCCGCGACGCCGGCCGCGTCGAGGGCGTCGAGATACTCCACCATCTTCGAGTACGGCTTGCGGTACGCGTCGCCCTTCGCCTCGACCATGGATGCGTGACTGGCGCCGAGACCGGCCAGGAACCTGCCGGGATGGGTCCGCTCCGCGTCGCTCGTGAACGCCGCCACCTCGGCCGGCGGCGCGTGCCAGATGGAGAGGATGCCCGGGGCCACCCCGATACGTTTGGTCCCGTCCAGGATGTCCCGGAAGCGCGGGGGGACGCCGGCCCCGAACCCGGCCGAGAACCAGATCCGGGAGTAGCCGAGCCCCTCCAGTTCGGTCGCGGCGTCGAGGGCCGCGGTCAGGTCCTCGCTGCGGAGGAAGAACGGTTGCCACACACTGACGAGTCGGGCCGCCATGCCGGATCAGCTCCTCTGAGACGCTGGCGCAATTATCGCCACCGGCACACGTTCCCGGCACGACCTTCGTGCGTCCAACGCCAGAACCACCCCGCCGCTCAGTCGCGGAGGACCGTGAGGGGGACCTGCACGGCGAGCGCGGTGCCGGCCGGCCCGGACGTGTACGCCCGGCCGACCGGGGCGGCGCCGCGGACCTGGCTGGAGGTGAGCCGGGCGCCGATCGCGTCGCCCTCCGTGACGGACCGGGGGGCCAGCAGCAGCCCGCGCCGGGCCCGGCGGGCCGCGGTGAGCCAGGCGCCGAGGCCGATCGACAGCGCGTCGGCCGCGCCGGCGTACACGACGCATTGCCCGTGGTCGCGGCCCGACGTCGCGACCGCCCGGAGCACCTTGTCCGCCGCGGGGGTGGTGAGCAGGTCGGCGTCGTCCACCAGGACCACCGCCGGGGCCCGCAGCTCGGCCAGCGCGGCCTGCACGGCGTCGTTGCCCGGGTCCGGGTCGGTGAACAGCCGGACCTGGGCGTGCCGGGCGAGGGCCCGCAGCGGCGACTCCCGCGGGGTGAAGACGATCAGTCCGGTGCCGCCGGCGAGCAGCGACACGGCCAGGGTGGCCAGGACGTTGCTGCGGCCGGTGCCGGGTGGGCCGCCGACGTAGAACGCCGACGTGGTGGCGAGGTCGACGCCGACCGCGGTGCCGTCGTCACCGCCGACGCCGAGCAGCCCCCACATCGGGCGCCGCAGCGCCGCGGGGACCTGCTCGTAGGCGTCGGTGAACGCGACGCTCGCCGGCAGCCCGGCGACCGTGAACGGCCTGTCCTCGGCCGCGGACGAGGTTGCCGCGGCGCCGATCCTGCGCAGGGCGGCGGCCTGGGCCTGGCCGCTGTCGTCGGGGTCCAGGAGCGCGACCTGCGTCTCGGTGCGGGACAGCACGTGCCAGCCCCGACCGGCCGGGATCGTCGCCGGGACCTTGCTCGGCAGGATGCCGACGAGCTGGTAGTCGTTGCGGTCGGCCTGGCGCAGCAGCAGCTTGTGGTCGTTGTGCGCGGCGAGCCGCCCGCCCAGCAGGGCCCGCTCGGAGGTGGCGATCACGTGGATGCCGGCGGCGGCGCCCTCCCGCACGATGCGGGTCACGTCGCCGAGGAGCCGGCCCTGGTCGTGCTCGTCGAGGACGGGGGCGAGGGCGTCCCAGCCGTCGATGAACAGCAGGATGTGTGGTGGCCGCTCGGTGGCGGGCACCCGGCGGCGCAGCTCGACGAGCCCGGCGCAACTGAGCGCGGCGCAGCGTTCCTGCCGTTCGGTCAGCTCGCGGCCGAGCCGGCGCAGGAGCCGTTCGAGGCGTTCCATGTCGTGCCGGGACACGACCCCGCCGCAGTGCGGTAACGCCTCCAGGGCCGTGAGGCCACCGCCGGCGGCGTCGATGCCGTACAGGTGCACGTCCCGGACCCTGGCCCGCTGCGCGGCGGCGCCCGCGATGGTCCGCAGCACCTGGGTGCGGCCGGAGCGCGGCGCACCGATCACGTAGAGGTGGCCGAACGTGCCGAGGTCGACGGTCGCGACCCGGCGCTGCTGGAGCTGTGGGACGTCCTCGAGGGCGTACGGGATCAGCGGGGGCACGCTCTCATGCACCGCACCCTCCCGCCGCACCGCCAGCTCGGAGAGCAGCGCCCGGTCCTGCAGCGCCGGCAGCCACGGGCTCGGCTGCGCGACGAGGTCGGCGAGACCGCCGGCGGCCGCGACGACCGTGGCGACGAATGCCTGCAGGTCCGTCGGGACGATGGCGGCGGGGGCGTGCGGGTCGAGGTCGGGGGCGGGAAGGTCGACCGGGCGGCCGAGGCGCTGCCAGGACAGCTCGGCGGTGCGCAGCGGCGCCGCCGCGACGGGTGCGGCGCCGTCGGGGTGCCGGCCGGCGCCGACCCAGGCGGCCTGGAACGGCACCGCGGTGCGGTGCCCGGCGCGGACCAGGGCGCGGCCGGGGTTGCCGGGTGAGATGTTGACGGCCTCGCCGGTGTCGATGATGTCCTGGCTCTCGACGGTGTCGGTGACCCGCAACGCGATCCGCAGGTTGGTGTTGGCCTTGATGTCGGGGGTGACCGCCCCGGCGGGCCGCTGGGTGGCGAGGATCAGGTGGATACCGAGGGACCGGCCGCGCTGGGCGATGCCGATCAGGCCGGGCACGAAGTCGGGCACCTCGCGCACGAGGGTGGCGAACTCGTCGATGACCAGCAGCAGCCGCGGCAGGCGGGGCAGCGACGGGTCCACGGCCCGTTTCGCGCGGTAGGCGGGCAGGTCCTTGCACTCCGCGTCGGCCAGGATCCGTTCCCGGCGGCGCAGTTCGGCGCCGAGGGACTCCATCGCCCGCTGGACGAGGTGCGCGTCGAGGTCGGTGACCATGCCGAGGGTGTGCGGCAGTTCGGCGCACTCCCGGAACGCGCTGCCGCCCTTGTAGTCGACGAGGACGAAGGTCAGTTCGTCGGGCCGGTTCGCGGCGGCGAGCGACGCCACGAACGCCTGCAGCAGCTCCGACTTGCCGGATCCGGTGGTGCCGGCGACGAGCCCGTGCGGGCCGTCGCGGACCAGGTCCAGGGCCAGCGGGCCGTCGTAGCCGCGGCCGAGCATGAAGGTGGTGCTCGCCGGCCGCCGCTCCCACCGGCGCAGCAGCTCGGCCGGATCGGGCGGCTCGAGGTCGAGCAGGTCCAGCAGCCGCACCTCGCGGGGCAGCCCGGCGTCGTGTTCGGGGCTGACGTCGCGCAGCGGGGCGAGGGCGCGGGCGAGCCGCTCGCACCAGTCGACGTCGACGAGGTCGGCGCGGACGCCGGTGAGGTCGGCGTTGCCGGTGCGGCGCAGGGTCACCGTCGTCGCGGCGGCCACCACGACGGCGGTGCACTCCTCCGGCAGGAGGCGTTCCTGCTCGTCGAGGCAGATGCTGAACAGCCGCACCCGGGGCCCGGCGGTGAGCAGCTGCACCACCCCGGGCACGTCCCGCAACTGCCGGGCGCCGTCGAGGATGACGAGCACGTCAGGGTCGGTGAACATGGCCTTGCCCAGCGACGAGCCGAGCGCCCGCTGCCGGGCCTGCAGCTGGGCGACGAGCTCGGCGACGCGGTTGGCGACGCTCTCCGGGTCGTTGCCGACACTGACCATCGGCCCGCCCCCACCGCCGGCCGGCCGCAGGTGCGGCAGCCAGCGGACCCAGCTCCAGCCGTCGCTGCGCTGCGGCTCGGTGAGCACCACGACGCGCAGGTCCCGGGGGCTGTGCAGCACGGCGCTCTGCGCGACGAACCACCGCGCCAGGGCCTGCACCGGCGCGACCGGCCCGGCGACACCGACGACGCCGTACTCGGCGAGCTCGAGGCCGACCGGCACGTCGCGGATGTTCCAGCGCACCGTGCGGTGGTTCTCGTCGCGGCCGGGGTCGTCGATCTCCTTCACCGACGGCAGGTCCGCGGTGCCGAGCCGCACCAGCAGATGGTCGGGGTCCCGCCGGCGCCGCTCCCACAGCCGCACGCCGGGCCCGGTCGCGACGAGGCCGAGGGTCGCCGGGTCGGGCCCGGTCACGCACCGCACGTGCCGTTCCTGCCGGACCGCTTCGTGGATCTCCCGCTGCAGGGAGTCCATCCGCAGCCGGTACCGCCGCCACTGGTCCTCGTGCTGTTTGCGGTTGCCGCGCCGCCCCACCATCCAGTTGGTGATCGCCATGACCGGGGTGAACAGAATGAAGACCAGGTAGAAGTACGACCGGAACACCCCGACGAGGACGAGCCCGAGCACGATGGGAGCGATGAGCATCAGCAGCGGGAACGGTTGCCGCGGCGGGCGGGTCGGCGGGTTCGGCAGCCGCACCCGCTCGGCGTCCAGGTGCGGCGCGATCCGCGGCGGCCGGTTGTAGTCCAGCGCGATCCCGTCGGCAGCCTCGGTGATCGCCGCGTCCGCGACCACGGGCGCCACGAGCCGCAGCAGCACCGGCCCGACGGCCAGGTCCGTGCCGGCCTCCCAGCGACTGCCGTGCTGGTCGTCCTGCTGCGCGTCCGGTACGGCCGGCCGCTCCCCTCCCTCGAGCGTCATCCCGGTGTCCGGGTCGAACGCGTACGGCGGCTCCACGACAGCGGGCCGGACCTCGCCGTCCTCGCCGCCGGACTCCCGGTGCCAGGTCACGGTGCCCCGGGTCGACACGGTCACCCAGAGCCCGCGGGCCGGCGCGTCGGGGCCGTCGACGCGGATCGCGCAGTGCCCTGCGGTGCCGACCTCCCAGCTGCCCGCGGTCAACAGCCAGCTCCGTCCGGCGGCCGGGCCGGACACGACGTGGACCTCGGCGAGGACGGGCCCGGCGTCGGGTGACGGGACCCGGACCTGATCCCGTTGCCGGACGGGCCGGCCGAGGCCGAGGACGGTCCCGGATCTGATGCCGGAGCCGTGCACGGCGGCGGTGAGCGGCACCTCGGCACCGGCGAGGAAGATCTTCCTCGCCGGACCGGCACCGGCGAGGAACCTGCCGGGCCCGTCGTCGGCGGGCCGGTCGAGCGCGGCGCTGAGCTCGGCGACGGTGCACCCACCGGGCAGGTCGACGAGGTGGTCCCGGCGCGTCCCGTCGATCCCGTCGACGGTGCTGAGGGTGAGGTTCACGGCAACTCGCCTCTCGTGGCCGCCCGGGCGCCTTCCCCGAGGCCGGCGGAAACCCCGAGCGCGGTGGGCCCGGGCTCGTCGAACTCGTCCTCGCCGGGCCCGCCCGCCGGCGGTTCGCCGGCGTGGGCGGCCCGCGGCGACACCGGAGGCCGGGCCGGGCCGGCCGCCGTCGCCGCAGCCGGTGCCGACACGGGCGGGGCGGTCGCGGGCGGGGCGGTCGAGGTCCGGGGCGCCGGCGCGGTGGGAGCGGTCCGCTGAGGTGGGAGGTTGTCGAGCAGCGCGACGAAGGCGTCCTCGTCGAGGGCCGGGCCAGTGGCCGGCCGGCGAGGTGCCGGCGGGATGGTGCCCAAGGTGCGGGCGACCGACCTCGGCAGCGGCGTGACGTCCAGGACGAGGGGGGTGCCGAGCGGGCGTACGAGACCTGCGCGATCCGCGACGAGCAGCCTGGCCCGGCCGCGTGCCCCGCCGAGCTGGACGGTGCGCAGGTCCGGGCGGGTGACGTCCGGTACGCCGGCGGAGATCAGGAACTCGGTCGCGGTGGTCGTGGTCGCGCCCTCGAAGCGGGGATGGACGCCCGGGCCGATGGTGACGGTGCCGTCCGGCTGGCGCACCTCCAGCTGGGCCGCGACGGACTGGACGAGGGCGAGGGCGGTGCGTTCGTCACCGGTCGTGGCGTGGGTGGCGGGGCCGGCGGCCAGGTCGAGGAAGACGGCACCGCCGCGCAGGTCCTCCACGCCGGCCGCGACCAGCACCGGGCCGGCGCCACCGGGCGCGGCCGGGTCGATCGGCGTCCACCAGAGCAACGGGTCGTCCTCGTCGACCGTCCAGGCCGGGTCGTCCGGCGCGGCGCAGGGCGCGCCGGTCAGGTACACGCCGACCGAACCGCCCGAGACGATCGCCGCGTAGGGCTGCCGGCCGGGTGCCGGGACCTCGCACAACGCGGTCTCGACCGCTGACCAGGTCTGCGGGTCGGCGAGCAGGCGGCGCAGCAGCTGGAGCCGCCGCCGGTACCGCCACCACCGGCGCACCGGACGGACGAACGCCGCCGCGGTCTGCCGGACCTCGCGCGCGAGGCGGCGCCGCACGACCCGCCATCCGCCGGCGCGGCGCACGGAGCGTTGCAGCAGGACCAGGGCGAGAATGAGCAGGCCGAGCCCGCCGAGCAGGGCACTGATCGGGCCGCGCTGCTCGGAGAGGAAGGACGTCATGCGGCCTCTCCAAGTGCGACCCGCATGGCCCGCAGGGCATGGTGGGTGCGGGACTTCACGGTGCCGCGGGGGATGCCGAGGGCGTGGGCGGTGTCGTCGCCGCCGCGCCCGAGCAGGTGGACGTGCACCAGGATCTCCCGGTGCTGCGCCGGCAGCTGCCGCAGACCGTGGAGCAGGAGGTGCCGGTCGGCGACGGTCTCGGCCAGGTCGCTGCGGTCGGCGCGTTCGGGGAACAGGTCGGCGGCGATGCCGATCGGCACACTGCGGTCCTTGCGCCAGGCGTCGACGACGAGATTCCGCGCGATCCGGAACAGCCATTGCCGGATCGGGCGTTGGGCCCAGTCGAGCTGGTCGGCGTGCTGCCACGCGCGCAGCAGGGTCTCCTGGACGATGTCCTCGGCCTGGTGCAGGTCGGGGGCGACGAGCCTGGTCACGTAGCGGTGCAGGACGGCGCGCTGGTCACCGAGGTCGCGGGCCGCGTCGGCAGAACTCACGTTGGGCGCAGCCTTCCGGTGCATCGTGCTGAACGCCCGGTCTTCGTTCGTTGGGCGCTTCCGCGCCCACACTGGCAGCGCCGGATTGCCTACGACTAGCGAAAGGTGAACACAGCGTGTCCGTTCATCGACTGATACCGATCATCGGCCGACGCCGGCCGGGCGGGTGACGCGGCGGCGCGCTGTCCGATCAAGGACGCCGGCGCGAGTGCGGTAAACCGGGACGGTGACTGGGGCGTCTGCGACGTGTCATCGATCGCCACCCCCTGGAAGGCCATCACCATGCGGATGCACCCGCTCCGAATCCTGTCCGTCGCCGCCATCCTTCTGCCGGCGCTCCTCGTGACCGGCACCGCGTCGGCGGCGGGGGATCTGCCCGCCCCGACGAGCGTCACCCCCGTCACCGGCACCGCGACGGCCAATCCCTGGGACCCGAACCCGCCGACCCTCGTGGGGCTGCGGACCGGCCGCCACGACGCCTACGACCGGACGGTCTTCGACTTCACCGGCGGCACCCCCGGCTACCGCGTCGAATACGCCCCGCTCGTCGCCGAGGGCACCGGCCAGCCGATCCCGCTCGCCGGCGCGGCCACCCTGCGGGTCGTGTTCGACGGCGCGTACCCCGCCGTCGATCTCGGCCGGGTCTACGACCCCCGGCTGCCGACCCTGCTGCAGATCAAGTCCGGCGGTGCGTTCGAGGGGCACATCACCTTCGGGCTCGGCGTGGCGGACCGGGTCGGGTTCCGGGTGCTGCGCCTGACCAACCCGCCGCGGCTCGCCGTCGACGTGGCGCACCAGCCCACCCAGCCGTTCACCACCGAACGGTTCAGCGGCGGCGCCGGGACCGCCGCGCAGGTCCAGATCACCGGCGTCCGGTCGGCCACCCACCCCGGTTACGACCGGGTCGTGTTCGACCTGGCCACCGCGACCACCCCGCTGGTCATGGTCGCCTACACCGTGCCGAACCCGTCGACGGTCTTCGTCGGGTTCACCGCCGCCACCACCCAGCGCGGGGTGGTCGGCGGCCCGAACCCGGCCCCGGTCGGGCTCGGCCAGGCGAAGTCGGTGTCGTTCAACGTCTACGACAACGGGACGGTGTCGGCGTTCATCACCACCGGCCACCGCACCGGCTACCGGGTGATGCTGCTGTCGAACCCGACCAGGGTCGTCGTCGACATCGCCCACTGAACCGTCCACTGTGGACCGGCGGATCACCCGTCCGCCGGCCCGCGGCGGTATCTGCCCGGCGGCGTGCCGTGCTGGCGTTTGAACGCGGCGGCGAAGGCGAACTCGGACGTGTAGCCGACCTTCGCCGCGATGACGCCGAGCGGCGCGTCGGACTCCTGCAGGAGCCGGGCCGCGGTGGTCATCCGCCACCAGGTCAGGTAGGTCAGCGGCGGCTGGCCGAGCAGGGTGGTGAACCGGCGCGCGAACGGCGCCCGGGACAGCCCGGCCTCCCCGGCGAGGGCCGCGACGGTCCACGGCCGCGCCGGATCCCGGTGCATGGCCTGCAACGCCGCGGTGGTGGCCGGGTCGTTGAGCGCCGCGGCCCAGCCGGTCGTGGTCGCGGGGGCGGGCTGCCGCGTCAGCCACGCCCGCAGGATGTGCAGCAGCAGCGTGTCGAGCAGCGCGGGCACGATGGCGTCCGTGCCGAGCCCGGGCCGCTCCAGCTCGGCGGCGAGCAGGTCCACCGTGGCCCGCAGCGAAGGGTGCCGGCCGAGGTGCGCGGGGAGGTGGATGAGGTCGGGCAGGTCGCGCATCAGCGGATGGACCCGGGCCGGATCGACCTCGTAGGCCCCGCAGAGCGTCACGGTGACCGGCGCGCCGGTAGGGACGCCGACGGTGTCGGTGGCGTAGCGCTGGAGCAGCTGCGGGTCGTTCGGGTCGCACGGGGGTGTGCTCGGCCGGGTCGACGGGCTGCCGGCGAGGGCGTGCCCGTCTCCGTGGGGCCGGAACACCACGTCCCCGGCCCCGAGGGGCACCGGGTCGGCGCCGGGCAGGACGAGCCAGCACGGCCCCTGCAGGATCACGTGGAAGCCGGCGGCGCCGGGCACGGCCGCGAACTGCTGCGCCCATGGCGCGTGCCAGGCCACCCGCGCCGAGCGGGGCCGGCCGGTCCGCATCACCGTGATCACGTCGCTGAGCACGTCCATGCCCGCCACAGTATCGCCGGCGAGACGATCAGGTATGAACGAGGGACTGTGACGCATGGTTCGTCTCCCGGCGCCGCCGTAGGTTCGAAAGCATGAGAGCCATGCGAATCCATCGGTACGGCGACGCGGCCGAGATCCGGGCCGACGACATCCCGCTGCCGGTGCCAGGTCCGGGTGAGGTGCTGATCCGGGTCGCCGCGACCTCGTTCAACCCGTCCGACGTCGGGCTGCGCCGCGGGCTGCTGCGCGAGATCCTCCCGATGGAGCTGCCGCTCACGCTCGGCGGCGACGTCGCCGGCACGGTCGTCGAGCCCGGCGGGACCGGCCTCGCCGCCGGCGACCGGGTCATCGGCCGGGTCCACGGGGCCACGGCCGACTACGTCACCGCCGACGCGGCCACGCTCGTCGCCGCGCCGCGCACCATCCCGCTCGCGCACGCCGCCGCCATCCCGGTCGCGGGCCTCACCGCCTGGCAGGCGGTGTTCGAGCACGCGGACGTCCGGCCCGGGCAGCGGGTGCTGATCAACGGTGCCGGTGGCGGCGTCGGCGGGTTCGCCGTCCAGCTCGCCCGGCACGCCGGGGCGCACGTGATCGCCACCGCCAGCGCCCGCAGCGCCGACCTGGTCCGCCGTCAGGGTGCCGACGAGGTCGTCGACTACACGGCGACCACCCTCCAGGACGCGATCGACGAACCGGTCGACGCGATCCTGCACCTCGTCCCGACCAGCGCCGCGACGGCCGGGTCGCTGCTGCCACTGCTCGCCAAGGGCGGAATCTTCGTGTCGGCCACCGTCCCGATCGGGGTGCATTTCGTGGCCCGCAACGACACCCGGCACCTCGCCGCCCTGGTCGATCTCGTCGACGCCGGCACGGTCCGGGTCGACGTCGCCGGGTCCCATCCCTTCACCGACCTGGCCTCGGTGCACCGCGAGGCGGAGGCGGGCCGGACCCGCGGGAAGATCATCCTCACGACCTGAGGGACGGCAGGGGCAGCCAGGCGAGGACGTCACGGATCTTGTCGTCCCAGTGCGACCAGTCGTGGGTGCCGGCGCTGAACTGCGACGTCAGCGGGATGTCGCGCTTGGCGCAGGCGTCGCGGAAGCGGACGTTGCCCTCATACAGCGGGTCCTCGGTGCCGCACCACTGGAACAGCGGCGGCGGGTCGGTGACCTGGTCCAGGAGGGCGAGGAGGTCGTTGTCGCCGCCGTCGAAGGGGCCGTCGCCGAAGACGCGCCGCCACATCAAGGGGTCGATCTCGGAGGTCATGGTGCGGATCCGGTCGCCGAGGTCGAGGACGCCGGACAGGCTCGCGGCCGCGCCGAACCGCGACGGGTGGCGCAGGGCGAGCTTGAACGCGCCGTAGCCGCCCATCGACAGGCCGGCCACGTAGTTCTCCGCCGGGTCGCTGGACAGCCGGAAGAAGCTGCGGGCGATCGCCGGCAGTTCCTCGGCGACGAAGGTCCAGTACGGGCGGCCCCACACCTCGTCGGTGTAGAAGCTGCGGTGGACCTGCGGCATGACCACGGCGATGCCGAGGTCGGCGACGTAGCGCTCGATCGATGTGCGCCGGGTCCAGATGGTGTCGTCGTCGCTGAGGCCGTGCAGCAGGAACAGGGTCGGCAGGTCGCCGTCGCGGCCACTGCCGGACATGCCGATCTGCCCGGTGGTGCGCTGGGGCAGCACGACGGTCATCGAAGTGCTGAAGCCGAGGACGTCGGAGAAGAAATCACAGCGAACGAGGGCCATGCACCAACCTAAACACGCCTTAAGGTGGGCGGTGTGGAACGCCGCGCCAACGCCGCCCTCGCCGCGTTGTCGGTGGCGACATTCACGTTCGTCACCGTCGAGGTGATGCCGATCGGCCTGTTGACCTTGATCGCCGACGACCTGCACCGCAGCCGGGCCGAGGTCGGGCTGCTGCTCACGGGCTATGCGGCGGTCGTGGTGCTGCTGTCGGTGCCGATGGCGGCGCTGACCCGCAGGCTGCCGCGGCGGCTGCTGCTCGGCGCGACCCTCGGGGTGTCGGCGGCGGCGACGGCGATGTCGGCGGTCGCGCAGGGATACGCGATGCTGCTCGGGGCGCGGCTGGTCGTCGCGTTGACGCAGGCGCTGTTCTGGTCGATCGTGGCGTCGACCGCGACCGCGATGTTCCCGCCGTCGCAGCGGGGACGCACGGTGGCCAGGATGTCGATCGGGGCGTCGCTCGCGCCGGTGCTCGGGGTGCCGCTCGGCACGTGGCTGGGCCAGCAGCTCGGGTGGCGGGCGGCGTTCGGGGTGATGGCCGTCATCGGGGCGGCGACGTGCGTCGCGGTCGTGGCGCTGCTGCCGGCGTCGCTGCCGTCGGGCGCCGCCTCCGCCCGCGCGATGACCCCGGACCGGCGGCGCTACCTGTTGCTGCTGCTCGTCACCTCGCTGGGGGTGGCGGGGTCGATGACGGCACAGACCTACGTGACGCCGTACCTGCTCGACGTGACGCACTTCGACGCCTCGTCGCTCGGGCCACTGCTGCTGGTCTCCGGTGTCGGTGGCGTCGTCGGCACGCTCGTCGTCGGCCGCTTCCTCGACCGGCACCCGTGGCCCGCCCTGGCCGTGCCGGTGGCGCTGCTGTGCGCCGCGGCCGTGGTCCTGTACGCCGGCGGCACCGTGCGGGCCTTCACCATCGCGTCCCTCGCGGCGACCGGCGCGGCGTATGCGGCGTTCGCGGCGGCGGTGCAGAACCGGGTGCTGCAGGTCGCACCCGGCAGCACCGACATGGCGTCGGCCGGCAGCAGCTCCTCGTTCAACATCGGCATCTCGGCCGGCTCGTTCATCGGCGGCGTGATCATCGAGGACGTCAGCGTGCGGGCGGTCGCGCTCGCCGGCGCGCTGCTCATCGCCGCGGCGCTCAGCGCGCTGCTGGTCGACCCACTGCTGCCGGCGGCGGCGCCCGCGGCCGGGGAGGCGCCACAGCACGAACCGGTGAAGGCCGTCGCATGTCCGGAAAAGTCCGGTAATCCGAACGTGTGACGGCTGTCGGATCTTCTACATTCTCCCGTGTATCAGGCCGGAACCGCTGGGAGTACGTCCCGCCCGAACCGCTTCCACCTGGAAAAACACCGAAGCTGAAATCCACCTGTACCAATGTTGAAGCAGCCGAAAGTGTACTCGGCGCGATGGGCGGACTCACCTACGATCGGGCTAGTTCAAGCCGTTTCGGCATCGCGCAAGGGGACCGGTAGGGGGCAGGCAACGTGACGGACGAGCAGCTCGCGACCGTCCGCACCACGCCCGCCGAGAAACGAGCGCTGGCGCGACGCCTGCGCGACGCCGACACCCACCGCGCCTATGCGGCCTGCAACACCCTCACCGGTCCCCTCACCACCCCTGCCGGTCCCCATTTGCCGGTCGTGTACAGAAGCACGGCCCGCCCGGCGCAGCGGTTCATGCTCAGCGCCCTCATTTCGCTGAACTTCCTGACCGCGATCGTCTTCATCGGCTGGCTCGCCCTGCCGCGGCACGTCCCCGGCGCCATGTCCCAGGCGGACGCCGCCGACTGGCAGGTGATCGTGGCCCGGGTCGCGTTCTGCTTCGTGATCCTCGTGGAGCTGGTGCGGCTGCTGCAGAACCTCGCCGTGTGGGTGTTCGCGTGGAAGGCCGCCGACCCGGTGCCGATGGTCCCCGAGCCGGGCCTGCGCATCGCGATGCTCACCACGATCGTGCCGGCCAAGGAGCCGATCGACGTCGTCGAACGGTCCCTGAAGGCGATGCAGAAGGTCCGCTACCCCGGGCACGTCGACATCTGGATCCTGGACGAGGGCAACGACCCCCGGGTCAAGGCGATGGCGAAGAAGCTCGGCGTGAAGCACTTCAGCCGCCGCGGCAAGCCGGAGTTCAACCAGCCCGACGGGCCGTTCCGGGCCAAGACCAAGGCCGGCAACCACAACGCGTGGCGCTTCACCCACGAGCACGTCTACGACGTGGTGGCGCAGATGGACCCCGACCACGTGCCGCTGCCGAGCTTCCTGGAGCGCACCGTCGGCTACTTCCGCGACCCCGACGTCGCGTTCGTCGTCGCCCCGCAGGTGTACGGCAACATGTACGGCGGCTGGGTCGTGCACGGCGCGTCGGTGCAGCAGTACCTCTTCAGCGGCCTGATCGAACGCGGCGGCAACGGGCTCGGCGCGCCGCTGCTCATCGGCACGAACCACCTCTACCGGCCGCTGGCGTGGGCGCTGATCGACGGATACCAGGACAGCATCATCGAGGACCACCTCACCTCGATGGTCGTCATGGGCGCGAAGAACCCGCTCACCGACCGCCGCTGGAAGGGCGTCTACACCCCCGACGTGGTCGCCGTCGGCGAGGGCCCGACGACCTGGACCGACTACTTCAACCAGCAGAAGCGCTGGGCCTACGGGGTGTGGGAGATCCTGCTGCGCAGCCGGCGCTTCCTGAAGAACCTCAATGCCGGGCAGCGGCTCTGCTACGGCCTGGTGCAGTCCTACTACCCGAGCGTCGCGCTGTCCGCGGTGTCGGGCACCCTCGCCACCGCCGCGTATCTGGGTTTCGGCATCGGCGCGGTGCGGGTCGAGTGGCAGCTGTGGCTGCTCCTGTGGTCGGCGAGCATGGGCAGCTGGGCCCTGCTGTGGCTGTGGTTGCGCCGGTTCAACCTCGCCGAGCACGAGCGTCGCGAGCTCGGCGTGCACGGCATGCTGCTGGCATTGTTCGCGGTGCCGGTGTACGTCGTAGCCGGGGTCGCCGCCCTGCTGCGCCGCCCGCTCGCGTACGCGGTCACCGCCAAGGGCCGCCTCGCCAGCGCCGACGGGCCGAAGTCGTTCCGCCTGCACGCGGCGTGGGCCGGGGTGTCCGCGGCGCTGCTCGGGGTGAGCGTCTGGCTCGGCCACCACTCCGACGCGCTGCGGTTCTGGTCGGCGCTCAGCATCGTCGCCGGGGTCTCGCCGCCGCTCATCGCGTGGATCACGTGGCTGCGCAACCGGCGGATCACCGAGCAGGAGGCCGACCTGACCACGGCCACCGGCCCGCTCATCATGACCGTGCGCGGCAAGGCCGCCGTGGTCCGCGAGTCGATCACCACCACGTCGACGATCCGGCTGTCGGACCTGCCGCACGTGCCCGGGCTCGACCTGATCGTCCCGGGCCCGCGCCCCGCCGCCACCCCGGAGAAGGAGCCGGTGTGATCACGCTGCCCCGGCTCATGCTCGCCGCGCTGCTGCTCGTCGGCGGCTACACGTTCGTCGTCGCGCCGCGGGTCGCCGCCGAGACCGGCCCCGCGGTCCGCTGGGAGACGAAACGGACCGAGCCGCGGCCGACGTTCACCCCGTCACCGGGGCGGCAGGTCACCTTCCCGCCGGCCGGGAAGGCGTTCTTCGGCGTGTTCACCTCGCGCGGCCCGGCGGACCTGACCGAATACGACGGGTTCGTCGCCGCCGCCGGCAAGCGACCGCAGGTGATGATGTTCTCCCAGGGCTGGGCGGTCGCCAAGACGTTCGACCGGCAGCCGTTCGACCGCATCATGAACCGGGGCATGCTGCCGATGCTCGGCTGGGAGCCGTGGAACTTCCGCTCCGAGTCCAAACAGGACAGTTCCCGCGGCAACCAGCCCGAGTACCGGCTGTCGAAGATCAGCGGCGGCGCCTACGACGGCTACATCAAGGCGTGGGCGGCCGGCGTGAAGAGCCTCGGCTACCCGGTCGCGATCCGCTTCGCGCACGAGATGAACGGCTACTGGTACCCGTGGTGCGAGTCCGCCAACGGCAACCGCAAGGGCGACTACGTCGCCGCGTGGCGGCACGTGCACGACCTCTTCGAGGCCGCCGGCGCCACCAACGTCACCTGGGTGTGGAGCCCCAACGTCGCCTACGACGGCTCGACCCCGCTGCAGCAGCTGTACCCCGGCGACGACTACGTCGACTGGGTCGGCCTGTCCGGCTACTACGGCACCGGCGGGCTCGAGCAGTACCAGACCTTCGACCAGATCTACCGCAAGACCCTGACGTCGGTCACCGCGATCTCGAAGCGACCGATCGTCGTCACCGAGGTCGCGGCCACCGATGCCGCCGGACGCAAGGCAGAGTGGATCACCGACCTGCTCAAGACGCTGCCGAAGCACCCGGAGATCATCGGGTTCCTCTGGTACGAGTCGGTCAAGGAGACCGACTGGCGGATCGCGGCGACCCCCGCGGCGTCCAAGGCGTTCGCGACCGGGATCTCGCAGCCCTACTTCTCCGCGTCCTACGCTCCTGACATGGTGCCGCTGGTCGTTCGTCGCTCTGGGAGCACACCATGACGGGATACGTCGTCGGCATCGACCTCGGCACCTCCAACACCGTCGCGGTGATCCGCTCCCCCGACGGCCGGCGCCGCCCGGTCCTCTTCGACGGCGCCCCGCTCATGCCGTCCGCGGTGTTCCTCCAGGACAACGGTCAGCTCGCGGTCGGCCGCGACGCGCAGCGGCTGGCCCAGCTCGACCCGGGCCGCTACGAACCCAACCCGAAGCGGCGCATCGACGAGACCACCGTCCTGCTCGGCAACACCGAGGTCCCGACCCGGGAGATGCTCGCCTCGGTGCTGCGGGCCGCCGCCGCCGGCGTCGCGGAGATCACCCGTACCCCACCGCCGGTCGTGCTCACCTATCCGGCGTCGTGGGCGCACACCCGCCGTTCCCTGCTCCAGGAGGCCGCGGCCCTCGCGGGCTGGCGCCAGGTGAGCCTGGTCCCTGAGCCGGTCGCCGCCGCCCGCTACTTCATCAGCGCCCTCAACCATCCCCTGCCACGCGGCGCGGCCATGGTCGTCTACGACTTCGGCGGCGGCACGATCGACATCGCCGTCGTCCGCCACGACGAGACCGGCTTCACCGTCATCGGCGCCGGCGGCCTCGAGGACATCGGCGGCCTCGACATCGACGCCACCCTCGTCGAGCACGTCGGCGCCCACCTGCGCCGCTCCGACCCCGCCGTGTGGCAGCGCCTGCAGGCACCGGTCACCGCGCAGGACCGCCGCGACCGGCGGCTGTTCTGGGAGGACGTCCGCGGCGCGAAGGAGATGCTGTCGCGCACCGCCGCCGCCCCGATCTCCGTCCCCGGCATCGAGGCGGCGCTGCACCTCACCCGCGACGAGCTCGAGGCGCTCGTCGAGCCGATGCTGCGCCAGACGATCGCGGAGACTTCGCGGGTCGTGGCGAGCTGCCGGCTCGCCCCGAACCAGCTCGCCGGGATCATGCTCGTGGGCGGGTCGTCGCGGGTGCCGCTGGTCGCCCGCATGCTGCACCGCGCCCTCGGCGTCGTGCCCACCGTCCTGGAGCAGCCGGAGCTGCCGGTCGCCGAGGGCGCCGTCGTCCACCCGGCGGAGCTCACCGGCACCAGCGCGACCGGCACCGCGTCCGTCGCCGGCCAGCTGCCCCGGCAGACGGCGCCGGGCGGGGCGTATCAGACCCAGGGGTACCCGGCGCAACAGCTCACCGGCCAGAGCGGCGTCGTCTACGGCACGCAGCCCGTCTCCCCGGCCTACCCCGTATCCCCGGTCTCTCCGGTCTCTCCGGTCTCTCCGGCTGAGGCGCCCGTGTCGGCCGTGCCGGCCGTGCCGGTCTCCGGGATGCCGGTGTCCGGTGCACCGGTCTCCGGCCTGCCCGTGTCGGCACCGCCCATGCCGACCACTGGCGCTCCGGCGACCCCCCTTCCGGTGCCGGCGCCACCTACCGGGCGGCGCCTCCTGCCGCTGATCGCCGCCGCGGTCGTGGCGCTGCTGCTCGTCGCGGGTGGCGTCTGGTACTTCACCCGGCCGGACCCGCTCGGCTCGTGGGAGACCCTGCCGGACGTCCCGACCACCGTCGGCATCGAGGGCGCGGGCGCCGCCTTGCTCGACGGCAAGCTGTACATCATCGGCGGCTACACGGCCGGCAGCCAGCGCCAGTACCTCAACACCGTCTCGATCCTCGACACCGCGACCAACACGTGGTCACCGGGGCCGCCGCTGCAGTTCGGGACGTCCCAGATGGCCGTGGTGGTGGCAGCGGGTCGCCTGCACATCTTCGGCGGCGCCACCGAACGGGGCGCAACCGCGAACACCTACGTCCTCCAGGACGGGACGTGGCAGGAGACCACGCAACTGCCGGACGCCCGTCAGGGCGGCGCTGCGGTCCACGACGGCACCACCATCATCTTCGCCGGTGGCGTCGGCACCGACCACGAGGCGCACGACACGATCTGGAGACTGGCGGACGACGGCCAGTCCTGGAAGGTGGCGCCCACCACCCTGCAGCGCGCAAGGACGAAACTGACCGCGGCGACCGACGGCGCCGGCACCAGCTGGTTCATCGGCGGCAGCGGCGGCGGAAAGACCTACGCCGACGTCGACGTGCTCGTCGAACCCAACCTGGAGCGCACCACGCGGACGCTGCCCCAGCCTCGCGAGGGCGCCTCCGCCGTCCGCCTCGAGGGTCATGGGCTGTGCGTGCTCGGCGGCAACAACGGCGCGAAGATGTTCCAGTGGTGGTGCGAGAAGGACGGGGTCGCCAGGCGGCTGCCGAAGCTCGCCGATCCCCGCGCCGGCATCGCCGTCGCGACGAACGGCACCACCGTGTACACGGTCGGCGGCTACAACACGGAACGCAAGTCGGATGGCAGCACCACCACGCAACGCTTCACCGCCCACGAAAGTTAGGCGCCGGCGCTGGGATAGAACTCCCGCAGGTTGGCCCGGGCGCCGGGATGCCCGCGGCGGGCGGCCTGCCGCCAGTGTTCGACCGGAAGCGTCAACCGTAGTGGACCCGCGCCACGGCGGCGGGCTCGCGCGGCTTTGCAATCATCGAGGCGTGTCGAATCTTGCGGTGGCGGGTGTGGTGACGGCGGCCGCGGCCGTGCTGTACGTCGTGCTCGGCGTGCTGTATCCGTGGCGGGCCCGCCGGGACCGCAGGCTGGCGGCGGAACTGCCCGGCGTGGAGATCGATCCGTATCACGCGGTCGCCGTGGCGTTCAATTCAAACACCTTCGTCTACCGGTCCGCGGCCGCCGCGCTCCTGCTCGACGACCTGATCACGATCCACCCCGAGGGCAGGATGCTGGTGACGGCGCGCGGCGGCGACCCGGCCGAGACACCGGAGCATCCCGTCCCGGCCGCCCTCCTGGACTGCCTGCGCGGCCTGGACCAGCCCGTCGCCCTGTCGGAGCTGCACTGGCAGCACGAGCTGCGGGACCGGTGCGACGCGTTCCGCCGGGAGCAGTGGTGATCATCGGCGGGCTGATCGTCGTGCCGCTCGTCTGGGCCGTCGGCAGCTGGTGGCCGGACCGCCGGGACCTGTTCAAGGAGCACTGCGCCAAGCTCCGGCACCCGGCCGAGCAGGCGCTGAGCCGGGACCAGGCTGCCCAGCTGGAGACCAGCTGGGACTACGAGTCGCCCTACGCCGCGTCGCAGCGGCGGATCCGGGACGCGTACGACAGCGACAGCGGCGGCTTCTGAGCTTCCCCGGCCCGCGATCGCCGAAGCATGTCGAGTCTCACGGCGGCGGGTGTGGTCGCCGCCCCTCGCGGACTCAGCGCAGGTTCAGGCCGCCGTCCAGGAGGATGACCTCGCCGGTCAGGTAGTCGTTGCCGATGACGGCGGCGATGAGGTCGGCCACGTCGGACGGCCGGGCCGGGCGGCGCATCGGGCTGGCCGTGTTCCACAACGCGTGCGCGTCGGCCCAGTCCGCGGTCATCGGGGTGTCGACCAGCCCGGGGGCGACGGCGTTGACGCGCACGTCCGGCCCGAGGGCCGCGGCCAGGAGCTTGGTGACGTGGTTCAGGGCTGCCTTGCTGGCGGCGTACGCGACCGAACTGCCCTTCGGACGGACCCCGGCGTGGCTGGTCACGTTGACAACGCAGCCGCCTGCCTCCCGCAGCGCCGGGAGGGCCGCGGTGCACAGCAGCCAGGGCGCGATCAGATTGACGTCCAGCAGCCGCCGCCAGTCCGCGGCGGTCAGCGCCGCCAGGTCCGCGTGCGGCACGGGCCAGCTGATCCCGGCGTTGTTCACCAGCACGTCGAGCCGCCCGTGCTCGGCGAGCGCCCTGGGCACCAGCGCGGACGCGGCCTCGTCGTCGGCGAGGTCGGCCTGCAGGTAGCTGCCGCCGAGCTCGGCCGCGAGCGCGGTCCCGGCCGCGCGGCTCGCCCGCGAGTGGACCACGACGGTCATCCCGTCCGCCGCCAGCCGCCGCGCCGTCGCCGCCCCGATCCCCGACGCCGACCCGGTCACCAACGCCACCTTCCGCATCCGGTCAGGTTAGCGGGAGACCTTCGCGCCTAGCATTTCCAGGTCAGGCCGATGAAGTTTGTCGGCCAGGCCGTCACCGGGCCAGGCCCGGGATTGCGCAGATACATGTAGATGGTCCCCGCGGAATTGTCCTGCTGAATCTGCTCGTACAGGTTCAGCGGGTAGGCGGACGTCGCCTGGTTGAACGTGCTACCGATGATCGAACCGGGTATCGCGGTGAACGCGACGAGTTGATTGGTGTTCTGCACGAAAGAGTACGAAGGAATCATCCAGTAACCGCCGCAAACAGCTGCGGTTGCCTTCGCCGGTTGCAGCAGTACTCCCAACAGCACCGCCATCGACAGTATCGAGATCCTCGCCGGCCTCCGGCGAGCGCGAAGCCATTTCATCGGACCACCCGAATCTAGAGAATGAAGACGACGAGATTGCGGCAACCATTGATGCCGACATCCGAGAACGTGAGCGGGACTCTCAGCCAACGCGTGCCGTTCTCGGCGAAGACGGCCGGGCCGTGGCCCGGGACCGGCGTGACCTTGCCCTGGAAGTCCGGTGGCCAGCCAAGGGAGACTCCGGTGGGACTCTTCGGGTAGTCGAACTCGGCGTCGAGGGGGCCGAACACGACGTCATACTCGCCGGGGCCGCTCAGGTTGAGCGGTCTGGACTCGTAGATCCAGCCACCGCCGTTCTCCGCAGTGCCGTCCTTGAGCTCGGTGAGCCCTTTCGCCTTTCCCGTCTGCAATTCCTGCCGCCGCTTCCCGACGTCGACAGAGGTGCACATGCCCGCACTCGGTGACGGGCGGGCCTCGGCGCCAGCATGTTGCGCGGTGGTTCTGTCCACCTTGGCACAACCCGCGACAGCCGCCAGAACTGTGCACAGAAGAACTGTGAGCGATGCTCTTCGCATTGATTCCTCCCCGTGTGGAAGAAGGCTATCAGCGCGACCAGCACATGAGACTTTATGTCCCATCGCCGACGGAGCGTCAACCTTGTGATATTGGCGGCTTAGAATACGGCGCCGACCTGCTTGACGTGGCGCAGGGCCGGGGCGGTCTCAACGCGTTCGACGCCCGGGAGCGGGCCGATGCGGTGGGTGAGGTAGTCGTAGAGGCCGGCCATGTCGGGGCAGATGATGGTGGCGACGAGGTTGGTCGCGCCGGTCGTCGCCGCCGCGAACACGACCTCCGGGTGGGTGCACAGGGCCCGGCCGACGGTCTCCAGATGTGCTGGGGCGACGGACATCCACAGGATGATGCGGGCGTTGAAGCCGAACAGGACCGGGTTCACCTCGACGTCGAAGAAGATCGCGCCGGTGCGCAGCAGGTGCTCGAGGCGGCGGCGGACGGTCGACTCGGACCAGCCGGTAGCGGTGGCGAGCTCGGGCAGCCCGGTGCGGCCGTCGCGGGCGAGAGCGGCGATGAGCGGCTGGTCGGAGTCGAGCAGCACGGCCAGCCCCTCGGCGGCCGGCGGCCGCACCGCGGCGGCCTGCTCCGGGGTGAGCGCGTTCGGGCCGGCGGCGTCCACGGCGCCACCGGCGAAGTAGTGGATCAGGCAGTGCGCCCGCACCGACACGAGCCGTGGGGTGTTCGGCAGCTTCTGCAGCAGCAGCGCGTCGCGGTCGGCGGTGCCGGGGTTCTGCACGATGCAGGTGACCTCGGCGCCGCCGGACGCGATGGTCACCCATGTCGTGTCGGGGCGACGGGCGAACGCCTCGGCGATGGCTGACGCGCCGCCGGGGGTGCTCTGCACCCGGATCATCCACTTGTCGTAGCCGAGGCGGACGCCGTTGGGCAGGCCCACGACCCGGACGCCCGCCTCGGTGCGCAGCCGGCGGAACCGGCGGGCGACCGTCTGGTCGGAGACGCCGAGGAGCTCGGCGATCCGGCTGAACCCGGCCCGGCCGTCGACCCGCAGCGCGTCCACGATCTGCCGGTCCAGCATGTCGATTTCCACCAGCGAAGCCTAGCCCAATGTCGGAATCCACCGGCTCGCCGTGGATGGCTTCGCCAGGCGGTCAGCGGTGCCCCATGCTCGTCGGCATGCGCAAATGGTCCCCGCTGATCGCCGTGTCGATCGGCACGTTCATGCTCCTCGTCGACGTCACGATCGTGACGGTGGCGCTGCCGGCGATCGCCGGCGACCTGCACGCCTCGCTCGACGGGCTGCAGTGGGTCCTCGACGGCTACGCCCTGGCGCTCGCGGCGCTGCTGCTCGGCGCGGGTGCCCTCGCCGACCGGCACGGCCGGCGCCGGATGTACCTGGCCGGGACCGTGGTGTTCGCCGCGGCGTCGTTGCTGTGCGCGGTCGCGAACGACGCCGGGGTGCTGGTCGCGGCACGCTTCCTGCAGGGTTTCGGCGGGGCCGCGATGTTCGCCACGACGGTGGCACTGCTGAACGTCACGTACAGCGGCAAGGACCGCGGCGTCGCGTTCGGCGTGTGGGGTGCGGTCAACGGCGCCGCCGCGGCGGCCGGGCCGATCGTCGGCGGGCTGCTCACCGAGCACCTCGGCTGGCGCTGGATCTTCCTGGTGAACCTGCCGGTCAGTCTCCTCGCGGTGTGGTTCACGGTCCGTGGGGTCACCGAGTCGAAGGGGCACGACACGAAGACCCGCTTCGACCTCCCCGGCACCGTCGCGTTCACGATCAGCGCGGCCGCGGTCACCTACGCTCTCATCCGCGGCGGTGAGGCCGGCTGGACCGCGGCGTCGACCCTGGCCGCGTTCGGGATCTCCGCGGCGGCGCTGCTGGTGTTCGTGCTCGTCGAACGGGCCACCGACCACCCGATGCTGGACCTGCGACTGTTCCGGAGCACGTCGTTCAGCACCCTGATGGTGGCGGCGGTGCTCGCGCAGGCGGCGGCGTTCGCGTACCTGCCGTTCGTCACCGTCTGGCTGCAGCAGTTCCTCGGCAAGGGCCCGGTCGACGCGGGCCTGCTCGGCGCGCTGCCGATGAGCGTCGCGGCGTTCGTCGTCGCCGCGTTCGGCGGGCGGCTGCTGCAGCGGGTCGCCCCACGGTGGACGATCGGGCTGGGGCTGCTGCTCGTCGGCGCCGGCGACCTGCTGCAGGCCCGGCTCACCGCGACCAGCCCCGGCACGGCGCTCATCCCGGGCCTGATCGTGGCCGGTGTCGGGGTGGCCATGGTGCTGCCGGTCCTCGCCTCGGCGGCCCTCGCCTCGGCGCCGCCGGAGCGCAGCGGCATGGCCAGCGGCGCGGTCAACACGTTCCGCCAGCTCGGGTTCGCGCTCGGCGTCGCCGTGTTCGGGGCGGTGTTCAGCCACCGTCTCGCCGCGCACCGGGACCCGCGCGCCGGGGTCGCCGACGCGCTGGACCAGACGTTGCTCGTGGCCGGAGTTGTCGCATTGGCGGCAGGTGTACTGGTGCTGCTGTTCGTCCGCCGTCCGGCCGGACAGAATCCGGCCTCAGCCGGGGATCGGGCGCAGGTCGGGCTCGACCCAGCCGTTTCTGGCGGCCACTGAGGCGAGCGTGCCGCTGCGGTAGAAGTGGGTCAGCAGCCGCTTGTCGAGCAGGTCCGGGTAGCGGGCGAGGAGGGCGTCGAAGTCGTCCTCCTCGCCCGCGTGGCAGGCGACGAGCTCGACCCAGGCCCGGCTGATCGTGGCGTGGTACTTCTGCGGTGCGCCGGCATACCGGGCGGTGCGGCGGATGCCGTCGCTGATCACCTCGACGGCCTCGGCGGTGCCGTAGCGCCGCACGGCCAGCCAGGTGACGTGGACGTGCTCGCGGTGCCCGAACCGGCCGGTGTCGCCGACCACCTCGGCGAAGAGCGTCTCGAAGGTCATCGCGTCAGCGCCCGCAGGACCGCGAGGGCGCCCTCGACGGCGGAGGCGGGCAGCCCGGCGAGGGTCTCCGCCTCGAGGTCGGCGATGGCGCGGGTGATGACGGCGGCGGTGGCCACACCGTCATCGGTGAGCGTGATGAGGACGGCCCGCCGGTCGCCGGGGCGGGCGCCGCGGGTGATGAGGCCGCGGCGTTCGAGCCGGTCGAGGACGCCGGTGAGGGTGGTGGGCCGGCTGCCGACGGCGGCGCCGAGCTCGGAGACGGTGCGCCCGGTGCCGTCGGCGAGGTTGCCGAGGGCGTTGAGCTCCGACGGGGTCAGGTCCAGGTCGACCAGCCGGGCCGAGAGGACCTGCAGGGTGGCGTGCGTGGCACGCTGCAGCTCAAGTATCACGATTTCGGATTATACGGATCCGTAGTATCACGGCAAGGCGGTAATCCAGGCGTCGTCGACGTGGGCGGCGTACGGGCCGCCCGGCGGGTCCACCACCCACACGTGGATCATCTCCGGCAGCGTCGTGGCGAACGTGAGCCCCGGGCACGAGCCGAACGGCGACACCACGCCGAACCCGAGCGGCAGCAGGCTGACGCACACGTCGTGGGCGTGCCACCGGGTGTCGGCGCCGCCGATCGCGGGCCCCCGGTCGCCGGCGACCGGCACCTGGAACACCACACCGAGCAGGCGGGTGCGGTCGCCGCGGACGGCGTAGACGAGCTGCTCCGGCGCCTCCGGGTCGAGGATCCGGTCGTCGTTCTGGTGCCCCTTGTGCTCGAAGTGCACCTGCAGGCCGGTCCGCGGGCCGGTGGCACGGTACCCGTCGGCCTCCGCCGCCGCCAGGGTCGCGTAGCGGGCGGTGGACGCGCGGACCTGCGCGGCGAGGTCCCGGGCCGCGGCCCGCTGGACCGCGGTCGAGTCCGGCCCGGCCGGGCGCTGCACGGTGCCGGCCTGGATGCGGTCGACACCGTCGTGATCGTGCCCGGCGATCGACACGACCCACATCGCGGTGCCGAACACGACCACGAGCGCCACCGTCCCGACCCGGGCGAGGGCCCGCCGGCACGACACGGACAGCAGCGCCAGTTCCAGGGCCGCGACGGTCAGGCCGACCTGGTCGGGAGTCACCGCCCGTACACCGGCCGCGGCGACGAACAGCAGCAGCTGCGCCGTCACGAGGAACCCGGCCTGGACCCGCCACGACCGGCCGGCGACGCACCGCACGGCCAGCCATCCGAACAGACCCGCCGACAGCACCGACCCGAACCACACCGGCAGTCCCAGGTGGACCACGGCGAGGGTGCCGAGCAGGCCCGAGCACCACCGGACCTCGGCGGCCGCGGCCCGCCAGGCGCGGAGCTGCACGAGCAGCAGCGGCGCCGCGAGGAGGCACAGCAGGCCGACGCGGTGCTCGGGGGCGATGCCGAGCCAGAAGTCACGCACGCGCGGTCACCCGGCTCGCGCACAGGACCAGCACCGTCACCGGCAACGCCAGGGTGGTGAGCAGGCCGGTGAGGTTGACGGTGAAGTCCAGCTGCGGCAGCAGCCCGAGCAGCAGCTGCAGCTCCCAGCCGGCGACGGCGAGGACCTCGACGACGATGACGGTGACGAGCGCCCACCGGTGCCGCCGCAGCAGCGCGCCGAGCGTCATGAGCAGCGCGGCGTGCACGACCGGCACGACCGCGTAGAGGGGGTTGAACCCCATCAGCGTGAGCACGCCGAGGGTGCCGGTGAGCCCGAACGCACCCTGCAGCACGAGCAGTCCCCGCACCACGGCCATGCCGACCAGCGTCGCCCCGCCCGATGAGCGGTCGATGAGCGCAGGTTAAGAAGACGATGAGAGCGGCAGGTCCGCGACGAACGACGCGCCGCCGGTGGCGTTGTTGGCCGCGACGATCGTGCCGCCATGTTCGTCCACGATGGACAGTGCAATGGCCAGGCCGAGCCCGGCGCCGGGGCCGGTGCGGGCCTCGTCGCCGCGGTGGAACCGCTCGAAGATCCGCCGTTCGGCGCCGGGAGGGATGCCGGTGCCGTCGTCGGTGACGTTGAGCTGGGCGCGGTCGCCGCGCTGCGTCACGGTCACCCACACGTTGCCGCCGGCCGCGGAGTACTTCACGGCGTTGTCGAGCAGGATCCACACCAGCTGGGTGAGCGCGTCGACCGACCCGTGCACCGGCGGCGCGGGCGTGATCGCCCGGTGGAACGTCCGGTCGGGGTGCTGCGCCTCCGCCTGCCGGCACACGTCGGCGACGAGCGCACCCAGGTCGACCGGGGCCAGCTCGAGCCGCGACGCGTCGGACCGGGCGAGGGTCAGCAGGTGCTCGACGAGCCGGCTCATCCGGGCGCTCTCCCCGGCGATGTCCCGCACTGCGGCGGCCACGTCCTCGGGCGCCGCGTCCGGATGCCGTTGCAGGAACCCGGCGTTGTTGCGGATCGTGGTCAGCGGCGTGCGCAGCTCGTGCGACGCGTCGGCGACGAACCGCCGCTGCGCGGCGTAGCTGCCCTGCAGGCGTTCCATCATCGCGTTGAATGCGGCGGTGAGCCTGCCCACGTCGTCGCGGACCGGCACCGGCGGCAGCCGCCGGCTGAAGTCCTGCTCCCGCCCGATCTGCTCCACGTGCCCGGTCAGCTGCCGCAGCGGTCGCAGCGCCCGGCCGGTGACGAGCCAGGTCGCGCCGGCGGCCGCGGCGAGCGCGAGCACCGCGTAGACGCAGACCAGCACGAACAACCCACGCCGGTCGTCGGTGACCTTCCGGGTCGGCTGCGCCGCGATCACGTGCCCGCCGGCGGCCTGCCGCACCGCGACCCGCACCGGCACCCCGATGTCCACAGTGGACTTGGGATCGGTCAGCGCCGCCGCCGGTACCGACGGGAAACCGCCATCGAGAGTGCCGGTGCTGAACAGGACGCGCCCCTGCGGGTCGACGAGCAGCACGAAGATGTCGGCACTGGTCCGCACGTCGACCGCCGCCGGGGCCGGGCTCTGCGCGGCGGCCGGCAGGACGGTCAGGGACGCCGCGACCGCGTCGGCGCGGGCCGCGAGGGCGGTGTCCTGGCCGGCGGCGGCACCGGCGGCCAGCAGCAGATACACGGCGGCGCAGAACAGCCCGAGGACGGCCCCGGCGACGCCGAGCCCGAACAGCGTGATCCGCAGCCTGATCGACATCACGGCCCCTTGAGGACGTAGCCGACGCCGCGGATCGTGTGCAGCAGCCGCGGCTCGCCGAGCTTCGCCCGCAGATAGCCGACGTACACGTCGACGACGTTGCTGGCGGTGGCGAAGTCGATGCCCCACACCGCGTCGAGCAGCTGCGCCCGGCTCAGCACCTGCCGCGGGTGGGTGAGGAAGTGTTCGAGGAGCCGGAACTCCAGGGCGGTCAGGTCGAGCGTGACGTCGCCGCGGCGGCACTCGTGCGCGGCCGGGTCCAGCCACACGTCCTGGAACTCGAGCCGCGCCGGGCGGGTCCGCCGCAGCAGCGCCCGCACCCGGGCCAGGAGCTCGTCGTAGTCGAACGGCTTGACGAGGTAGTCGTCGGCGCCGGCGTCGAGGCCCTCGACCCGGTCGGCGGTGGCGTCGCGGGCGGTGAGCATGAGCACCGGCAGGTCCCGGTCGGCCGCCCGCAGCCGCCGGCACACCCCGACCCCGTCGAGCCCCGGCAGCATCCGGTCGAGCACGACCAGGTCGGGCCGCTCCGCCGCGACGGCGTCCAGCGCCGCGGGACCGGTCGCGGCGACGGTGACCCGGTAGCCGCCGTAGACGAGCGCACGGCGCAGCGAGTCCGCGAGGGGCGGATCGTCGTCGACCACCAGCACGTGCACCACGGCACGCATCGTAAGGCCTGTTTCACGATTCGGGCACCGGCTGGTACTGGCCGCCGGCGCGCAGGTGCCTGAGCCGGGTGTGGTCGAGTGCCACGGTGGCGGGGTGTCGCGGCAGGCCGGCGCAGTGTTCGTGAAGCAGGTTGGGGCGGTCCGGGAAGTAGTTGACGATGGCCACCACGAACCCGAAGGCGAGCAGGGTCCCGAGGGTGACGGTCAGGAACAGGTTGCCGAGGATCCCGTCCCGCACGGAGAACGCGAACAGGGCGGCATAGAAGTAGCCGAGCAGCACCGCGGTCAGATAGGCGGAGCAACCGATGCTGTTGGACCGGGTCCGGTTCCAGTGCTCCAGCGGGGCGCCCTGCTCCTCGAGGAACGTCGCCAGCGCCTGGCGCAGCTCGGGGTCCTGGTGCAGCTCCGACCAGGCGGCCGGGCGTTCGGCACGCTGGAGGCACTCCAGCCACGCGACGACGGCCGGGTGGAGGTGCGGCGGGTCGGCGGCGAGCGCCGTCACCGTCATCATGCCGTCGCTGTCGATGGTGATCAGGCCGTCGACCAGGAGCGCACTGAGCGCGGCCTGGTCCAGGGCGGAGAGCGCCAGCGCCTTCGTGCCGGTCGCGGCGTACCCGGTCGTGCCGGGCCAGCCGGATTGCACGGCGTGCGCGTGATACGGGTCGAACTCGACCCCGGGCAGGTACGCGGCCGCGGCCCTGCGGTCGGCGTCGATGGTGCGGCGCAGCCGGACGGCGAGCACCGTCCACAGCACCACGGCAGCCACCGCCACCACGCCCGCCACCGCAAGGCTCGACATGCCTCGATGATTGCAGAGCGAAGCGAGCGGTCAGGACGGCGGCGTCTGACGGGTGGTCGCCGCGATCAGGCATCCGAACGCGAGCACGGCCGCGCCGGTCCGCACGGCATGGGCGAGCTGCCAGCGGTCGCGGACGCCCGCCCAGTCCGCCGGGGGTGCCTGCACGTTCCAGGCCAGCTGATCGGTGTTGATCGGGACGTTGAACACGAGCGTCGTCGCCACGACGCTCATCAGCAGGACGAGGGCCAGCGCCGGCCAGAGCACGCGCCGCCGGTTGCGGACCGCGGACGCGACGAGGACCGCCGCGGCGATCAGGGCCGGGATGAGGGTGGCGGAGGCGAGGTTGTCCAGCCGGTCCAGCTCGACCTGGCGGACCTGGGTGTACACCGGGCCGTCGGCGCTTCGCAGCGTCGACTCGAGGACGAGGACCGTGACGAGGAAGCCGGTGAAGAGCCCACCGAAGAGCAGGCCCGCAAAGCGCGCGATGGTGCCGGTCGGACTGTTCGTCATGCTGGTTCCCGTCCGCTAGTGGGCGATGCCGACGATCTGCTTGATCGTCCCGGGTTGATCGAGCATGCGGAGCATGTGGTGGGCGACGTCGGCGCGCGAGACGGAGAAGCCGCCGCGGATGTTCTGCCCGAACGCCGTCCGGTACACGCCGGTCATGGGCTTGTCGGTCAGCTTCGGCGGTCGTGAGACGGTCCAGTCCAGGCCGCTGCCGGCGAGGGCGTCCTCCATCAGCGCAAGGTCGGCGTAGTGCGCGCGGAACAGGGTGTTGGCGATCCGGGCGCCCAGGTGCCGCATGAAGAACCCGTCGCCGGGATCGTGTTTCGGCGGGTTCGGGCGGCCGGGTGACGCCACGGTGCCGACCGGTGCGGCGCTGACCACGACGATGCGCCGGACGTGGCCCGCCTGCATCGCCGCCACGATGGCACGGGTGCCGCGCGAGGTGATGCCCGCGTCGGACCTCGGGTTGCGCGGGCCGAGGCCGGACAGGACCGCGTCAGCGCCCTCGACCGCGGCCGCGAGCGCCGCCGGGTCCGGATCGGCGAGGTCGGCGGTGACGGTCCGCACCCCGGCCGGCAGGCTCCTCGGGTTCCGGGCCACGGCGGTGACGTCGTGACCCGCGGCGAGGGCCTGTTCGAGCAGATGCCGGCCGATGCCCCCGGTCGCGGCGAAGATGACGAGTCTCATGCCCTGCTCCTGCCTGTCCACGTTCCGTACGATACGAGTTCCATATTAAATGAGTTCGAGACTCTGACAATATGAGTTACGTAACATGCGAGCAGCCGGATACGATCCGCGCGTGGGTGTTGAGCGGGCGCAGCTGGTGCGGGAGCGATGGCCGACGTTCTCGGCCGAGCTCTACGCGGCGCTGCGACGGGCCGGTGAGAAGCGGCTGCGGCGGTCGTCCAAGCGGCTGCGCGTCGTGCAGATGTGCCCGTGCGGGGACGACTTCTGCCAGAGCTTCCACACCGCGCCGCGGACGGGAAAACCGTACGGCCCCGGGCACCGCAACGTGTGGCTCGGGCCGCCGTGGGCCGGGTACCTCGTCCTCGACGTCGTCGACGGCAGGATCGTGTACGTCGAGGTGCTCTACCGGGCGCCGCTGTCCTGACCGCGGCCGTGCTGAACGCGGCCGTGCTGAACGCCGCCGTCCTGAACGCGCAGGACAGCGGCGGGACGGGTCAGGCCTTGCGGAGCCAGAACGTCAGGCCGAGTGACTCGTCGGTGAAGGCGGTGGCGTCCGGCCAGGTCGGCTCGCCCTCTGCGTAGGCGGTGGCGAGGACGTCGTCGGTGACCAGGTCGCGGTGCTCGGTCAGGGCGAGCGCGGTGTCGTCACGGGTCGTGGTGAACCGCAGCTCGATCCGGTCGACGACGTCGAGGCCGCTGGACTTGCGGGCCTCCTGGATCTGCCGGACGGCGTCGCGGGCCAGGCCGGCCCGCTCCAGCTCCGGGGTGAGCCGCAGGTCCAGGGCGAGGGTCGCGCCCGAGTCGGCGGCGACCGTCCAGCCCTCCCGCGGGGTCTCGGTGATGAAGACCTCGTCCGGGGTCAGTTCGACCGGTTCGCCGGCCACGACGACCGTCGCGGTGCCGGTGTCGCGCAGCGCGTCGCGCAGGGCCAGGGCGTCGGCGGCGGCGATGACCTTGGCGACGTCCTGGACGCCCTTGCCGAACCGCTTGCCGAGGGCCCGGAAGTTGGCCTTCGCGGTCGCGTCGACCAGTGACGACCCGGCGGCGTCGACGGGGACGACCGAGCCGACGTTGAGCTCCGACGCGATCTCCGCCAGCAGGTCGGCGGGCAGCTTGTCGAACCCGGCCGCCGAGGCGAGGGCCCGCGACAGCGGCTGCCGGACGCGGATGCCGGAGTCGGCGCGGGCGGCCCGGCCGAGCTCCACGAGGCGGCGGGCGACGGCCATCTGCGCCGACAGCGCCGGGTCGACCAGCGCGGCGTCGACGGCCGGATAGGTCGCCAGGTGCACCGACGCCGGCGCGTCCGGCGAAACGGGCACGATGATGTCCTGCCAGACCCGTTCGGTGATGAACGGGACGATCGGGGCGAGCAGCAGCGTCACCGTCGACACGACCTCGTGCAGGGTGGCGAGGGCGGCCGGGTCGCCGCGCCAGAAGCGGCGGCGGCTGCGGCGCACGTACCAGTTGGACAGGTCGTCGACGAACGCGGCGAGGAGCTTGCCGGTCTCGTGGGTGTCGAACGCGTCCATCGCGGCGTCGACCTTGCCGACCAGCGTGTGCAGCTCGGACAGCACCCAACGGTCCATGACGGGCCGGTCGGCCGGCAAAGGGTCCGACGGGGACGGGGTCCAGCCGGCGGTGCGGCCGTACAGGGCCTGGAACGCGACCGTGTTCCAGTAGGTCAGGAGGGTCTTGCGGACGACCTCCTGCAGCGTGGTGTGCCCGACCCGGCGCGCCGACCAGGGTGAGCCGACGGCGGCCATGAACCAGCGGACGGCGTCGGCGCCGTGCAGGTCGAGCAGCGGGATCGGTTCGAGGATGTTGCCGAGGTGCTTGGACATCTTGCGGCCGTCCTCGGCGAGGATGTGGCCGAGGCAGACCACGTTCTCATACGAGTTGCGGCCGAAGACGAGGGTGCTGACGGCCATCAGCGTGTAGAACCAGCCGCGGGTCTGGTCGATCGCCTCGGAGATGAACTGCGCCGGGAAGCGCTTCGCGAACAGATCGGCGTTGCGGTACGGGTACCCGAACTGCGCGAACGGCATCGCGCCTGAGTCGTACCAGGCGTCGATGACGTCGGGGACCCGGGTCGCGGTCGCGCCGCAGTGGCAGGCGAAGGTGATCTCGTCGATGAACGGCCGGTGCGGGTCGAGGTCCGTCAGGTCCCGGCCGGCCCGCTCGCCGAGCTCGGCCAGCGAGCCGATGCAGGTGAGGTGATCCTCGGGGCAGCGCCAGATCGGCAGCGGGGTGCCCCAGTAGCGTTGCCGGGACAGCGCCCAGTCGACGTTGTTGACCAGCCAGTCACCGTACCGGCCGTGCTTGACGCTCTCCGGCTGCCAGTTGGTGCGCTCGTTCTCGCGGAGCAGGTCGTCCCGGATCGCGGTGGTCCGCACGTACCACGACGGCTGCGCGTAGTAGATCAGCGCGGTGTGGCAGCGCCAGCAGTGCGGGTAGCTGTGCTCGTAGGGCACGTGCCGGAACAGCAGGCCACGCTGCCGGAGGTCATCGACGAGCGGGGTGTTCGCGGTGCGGAAGAACAACCCGCCGACCAGCGGGATCCCGGCCTCGAACGTGCCGTCGCGGCGCACCGGGTTGATCATCGGCAGGCCGTACGCCCGGCAGCTGGCGAGGTCGTCGGCGCCGAACGCCGGCGACTGGTGGACCAGGCCCGTGCCGCTGTCGGTGGTGACGTAGGAGGCGAGGATGACGATGTGCGCGTCGGGGACCTCGACCAGGTCGAACGGCGGCCGGTAGGTCCAGCGTTCCAGCTCCTTGCCGGTGAACGACTCACCCGTGAGCGTCCACCCCTCCCCCAGCACCGGCGCGACCAGGGGCTCGGCGAGCAGCAGCTGCTCGGTGCCGTCGGTGGCGACCACATAGGTGACGTCGGGGTTCACGGCGACGGCCGTGTTGGACACCAGGGTCCACGGCGTGGTCGTCCACACCAGCAGCGCGACCCGGCCGGCGAGGGGGCCGGAGGTGAGCGGGAACCGGACGAACACCGACGGGTCCACGTCGGTCTCGTAGCCCTGGGCGAGCTCGTGGTCGGACAGCGCGGTCTGGTCCCGCGGGCACCACGGCGCGACCCGGAAGTCCTCGACCAGCAGGCCCTTGTCGAAGATCTGCTTGAGCGACCACCAGACGGACTCGATGTAGGGCGCGTCCATCGTGCGGTACGCGTCGTCCATGTCGACCCAGTAGCCCATGCGGTGGGTGAGCTCGGCGAACGCGTCGGTGTGCCGGGTCACCGACTCGCGGCACTTCGCGTTGAACGCGGCGATGCCGTAGTCCTCGATGTCCTGCTTGCCGGTGAAGCCGAGCTCCTTCTCCACCGCCAGCTCCACCGGCAGGCCGTGGCAGTCCCAGCCGGCCTTGCGCTCGACGTGGAAGCCCTTCATCGTCCGGTACCGCGGGAACACGTCCTTGAACACCCGCGCCTCGATGTGGTGCGCGCCGGGCATGCCGTTCGCGGTCGGCGGCCCCTCGTAGAAGACCCACTCCGGCCGGCCACGGGACTGCTCGAGGCTGCGGGTGAAGACGTCGCCGCTCTCCCAGAAGCGCAGCACGTCATGGTCGAGAGCGGCCAGGTCCACCTGGGCGGGCACGGGGCGGTACATGTCCGGCAATGCTACCCGGCACCTCCGCTCACTTCCGGGCGGGCGTTGCCGATGAGCTACCGGAAGATCACAGGAGGAGGTACGGGTGCCGGCTGCGTTGCGCCTGCCGTCGTCGCGGCGGCTCGTCGGTGCGGTCGCCGGGTGCCTGCTCACCGAGGCCGCCTGGGCGAGCGCGTACGCGGTGGGGGTGCCGGTGCCGAAGGTGCTGGCGTTGCTGCTGGTGCCGGCGGCAATGGGGCTGGCCGCGCTGACGGCGCTGGCCGCGGCCCGCACGCCGGGACTGGGCCCGGGCGGGGCCCGGTTCTGGCGGCAGCTGACCGTGTGCATCCTGCTGACCGGGATCGGCGCGACGATCATGGGCCAGGCGAGGCTCAACCCGGACACGCCGAACGCCCTGCGGATCATCCAGGTGTCGGCGCCGGCGCTCGTGCTGGGCATCGGGCTGGCGATGTACGCACTGCTGCGGCTGCCCGTGCGGGCCCAGTCCCGGGGCGAATGGGTCCGGCTCGGGCTGGACGGGCTGACGGTGCTCATCACCACCGCCCTGTTCCTCTGGCACCTGGCGCTGCGGCCGATGGTCGAGCGGCACACCGACGTGCGGCTCGCGCTGGGCCTGCTGATGCTGGCCACGACCTGCCTGGTCGCCCTGGTCGCGGTGATGAAGGTGGTCCTGCTCGGCAGCGGCCCGATCAGCCCCCGCTCGATGCGGCTGCTCGCCTCGGCGATCCTCGCCGGCGGGCTCGGCTCGGCCGTGTCGCCGCTGATCGCCTCGCCGCGGCTGGTGGGCCTCCAGCCGATGATCACGCTGTTCGAGGCGCTGCTGGTGGCGTGCGCCGCGCACGCGCAGACCCGGCCGGTTCCGGAGCCGGCCGCCGCTGCGCGCACCCGCGCCTACAGCAAGCTGCCGTACTTCGCCGTCGCCGCCACGTCGCTGCTGCTCGCCGCCGTCGCCTACGGTGACCACGCCGGCGTCGGACCCGTCGCCACCGGCGCGATCGCGGTCAGCGCCGTCGTCGGGCTGCGCCAGCTGGTCGCGCTGCGCGACAACGCGCAGCTGCTCACCTCGGTCCGCCGGCACGAGCAGCGGCTGCGCTACCAGGCCAGCCATGACGCGCTCACCACGCTGGTGAACCGGGCGCACTTCACCGAGCTGCTCGACGCGGCCCTCACCACCGCCACCCGGCCGGTCGCGGTGCTGCTCATCGACCTCGACGACTTCAAACTCATCAACGACACGCTCGGCCACGCCGTCGGCGACGAGGTCCTCATCACCGTCGCCGAGCGGCTGCGGCGGGCGGTGCGCCACGACGACGTGGTCGCCCGGCTCGGTGGCGACGAGTTCGCGATGCTGCTGCACGACGTCGACGACGCGCACGCCGTCGACGTGGCCGGGCGCATCCGCGACACCCTCGGCACCCCCATCCACACCGCCGGCCACGACCTGCTCGTGCACGCCTCGGTCGGCGTCGCCACCTCCGCCTCCGGCGACCGGCTCGACACGCTGCTGCGCAACGCCGACCTCGCCATGTACGCGGCGAAGGAACGCGGCAAGGGCGGCCACTTCGTCTACGTGCCCGGCATGACGACCCGGATCGTCGCGCACGCCGAACTCGGCGCCCAGCTGCGCGACGCGATCGAACTGGGCCAGCTGTTCCTGCTGTACCAGCCGATCGTGCGCCTCGACGACGGGCGGACCACCGCCACCGAGGCCCTCGTGCGGTGGCGACACCCGGAGCGCGGGGTGGTGCCGCCGTGCGACTTCATCCCGGCCGCGGAGCAGACCGGCCTGATCGTGGCGCTCGGCCGCTGGGTGCTGCGGGAGGCGTGCCGGCAGCAGGCACGGTGGCTGCGCGACCTCGGCGACGACGCACCGCAGTCGGTCAGCGTCAACGTCGCCGGCCGGCAGCTGACCGACCCGCAGTTCGTCGCCGACGTCGTCGCCGCCCTCGACGACGCCGGCCTCGACGCGCGGCGGCTCACCCTGGAGGTGACCGAGACCGCCGTCCTGGACCGGGCCGAGGCGATCGCGGCCCTCCACGCGCTGCGCGGGCTGCGGGTCAAGCTCGCCCTGGACGACTTCGGCACCGCTGCGTCGTCGCTGGGGCTGCTGCTGACGTGCCCGGTGACATCGCTGAAACTGGACCGCACGTTCGTCGACGGAATCACCACCGTCGCCCGGCAGGAGGCCGTCGCGACCGCCGTCATCCGCATGGCGCAGGCGCTGGAGCTGTCCGCGGTCGCCGAGGGCATCGAGACCGAGGCGCAGGCGCGGATGCTGCGCGGCCTCGGGTACCGCTTCGGGCAGGGCTACCTGTACGCACGACCGTTGGCGCCACACGACGTCGCGGCACTGTCCGCACCGGTACTCATAGGCCGCCGTTCGTCGATATGATCACCGTCGATTTCTGTGCGACGATCCACGCGTCCTGGCGCGCGGCGTGTGGAGGTCGGTCATGGTGGAGCGGATCGTCGTGTCTTTCGAGGGTGACGGCGCCGGAGTCGGCGGCCTCACCTGGGGCCAGCAGCAGGTCTGGCGGGCGATGGTCGAGGTCGACACCTCCATGAGCATGGGCGGGGTCGTGCCCGTCACCGACGGCCGCACCCTGCCGGACTTCGTCGGCGAGCTGCGGTTCCTGATGAGCCGGTACGCGGCGCTGCGCTCCCGCCTGGTGTTCGACGAGCCGTGGCACGCCACCTCGCTCGACGTGTGCCACCTGGTGCGGCAGGAGATCGTCGCCCGCGGCGAGACGGTCCTGGAGGTCCACGACGCCGGCCCCGGAGAGGACCCGGCCGCCGTCGCCGACGCCGTCCACGCGGAGTGGAAGGCCCGCAAGTTCGACTACACCACCGAGTGGCCGATCCGCGAGGCCGTCGTCCGGCAGGACGGCACGATCACCCATGTCGTCGTGATCATCTGCCACGTCGCCACCGACGGCAGTGGCCTCGGCACGATGCTCCGCGAGATGGGCGAACGGGACCCCGTGACGAAGGCGCCGCTCCAGCCCTACACGGCGATGCAGCCGCTCGAACTCGTCGCCGCGCAGCGCACCACCCAGCGGCAGACCGACACCGCGATGCGCTACTGGGAGGCGCAACTGCGCTCGATCCGGCCGCGCCGCTTCCCGCCGGGTTTTGGTTCTGGTTCTGGTTCTGGTTCGCGGTGGTGGCGGGTCACGTGGCGCTCCACGGCGCTCATGCTGGCCGCGGAGCGGGTCGCGACCGCGCTCGGCATCGACACCGCGCCGGTGCTGCTCGCGGCGTACGGTTCCGCGTTCAACACCGTGACCGGGCAGACGGCACCGTTCGCCACGCAGGTCATCGTCGGCAACCGGTTCCGGCCCGGCCTCGCCGACATCGTCAGTCCCATGGCGCAGAACGGCATCGTCGTCTTCGACGTGAGCGGTGACGGTGTCACCGCTCAGGAGGCCATCGGCCGGGCCCGCCGGGCGTCGATGAACGCATCGAAGCACGCCTACTACGAGCCGGAAGTCCGGCTCGCCCTGATCGACCGGATCGGCCGCGAGCACAGCGAGCCGTTCGACCTCTCCGTGTTCTACAACGACCGGCGGGTCGGCGTGATCCAGACCCAGGACACCCTGGAGACGGTGCCGAGCATGGACGAGATCCGCTCAGCGATGCCGCTGACCGGGATGGTCTCCGAGACGCCGGTGGTCTTCTTCAACGAGAAGCTGATGGTGAACATCGACGACGCCGTCGGCACCGCGCAGATCACCGTCGACTTCGACGCGCACCACATGCCGCTGGCAGACCTGCGCCGGCTGCTCACGGCGATGGAGACCTTCACGGTCGACGCGGCCGCGTCGCTGGATCAGGCGGTCGCCTCGATGTAGATGCTCTCGTCGTTGCGCAGGACCTGGTCGAGGTCGGCCACGTCCTGCCGGGCGCCGTCGCGGTACGCGCGCACCGCGATCCCCTCCGGGTCGAATCCGGCCGCGGTCAGGACATGCTGCAACTCTTCGAGGTCGTAGATCCAGCGGTGCCCGTACACGTAGAACAGCTGATTGAACATGAACGCGCCGCGCGGCGGCATCTTCGGTGCCACCCCCGTCAACGCACGGTCGACCCGGCGGCGGTGCTTGCCGAAGAAGCCGTCGCCGTTCACATAGCTCTGCGCGTAGATCTTCAGGTCGGGCGTGGTGATCCGGACGAACCCGCCCGGCTTGAGCACCCGCTTGACCTCCTTCAGCCACCCGATGCCGATCTTCATCGACACGTGCTCGATGAGATGCTCCGCGTAGACCCAGTCCACGGCGTCGTCGACGACCGGCAGCGGCTGCGAGATGTCCATCTCGGCGAAGTACGCCGACCCGTCGACCCGGTAGATGTTGCCCCGTTCGGAGGTGAGCTCCGGGCTGCTGACGGACACCAGGTCGGTGCCGAGCGCCTGCGGGTGGTCGGTCTTGAACGCCGCGAACTCGATGCCGGTGATGCCCAGCTGGTCGAGCTGCTCACGGGTGATGAGATCCGTGCTGACCAGGAGTTCGAGCTTCTCGCATTTGCCGAGGTCAGCGGTGAACGAATCGACCACCGCCTCGATCCCCTGCGGGTCTTCCCAGTCCCAGGCTAAGCCCGCTGCATCGGTGGACATCGTTGGGGATTCCTTCCACGCAAAAGTTGATTGATCTAAACATGTCGTGCAGTGGCCCACAAGCAGCGGAGCGTGACAGCCGGTCGGGCAGTATTGGTGCATGAACATCACCTGGTGGGGACACGCCACGGTGGCGGTCGCCGACCGCGGCACCACGATCCTGACCGACCCGGTGCTGCGAAACCGCCTGGCACACCTGCACCGCCGCCGCGGCCCCCGCCCGGCCCTGGCCGCGGCGCCGGACGCGGTCGTCATCTCCCACCTGCACGGCGACCACTGTGACCTGCCGTCGCTGCGGTCCCTGCCACCCTCGACCCGGCTGGTGGTGCCGCGCGGCGCCGGCGCGTTCCTGCGCTCCCGGCTCGGCCCCGGCCGCGACATCGTCGAGGTCACCGCCGGCGAGTCCGTCGACGTCGGCGAACTCCACGTCCGCGCGGTGCCCGCCAACCACTCCGGCGAACGCACCCCGAAGTCCCGCATCCGCGCCGTGGCACTCGGCTACGTGATCGAAGGCACCCGCTCCGCGTGGTTCGGCGGCGACACCGGGCTCTTCGACGAGATGAGCGCCCTCGGCCCGCTGGACCTGGCGCTGGTGCCGGTGTGGGGCTGGGGCTGGACCCTCGGCGCCGGGCACCTCGACCCGGCCGGCGCCGCCGAGGCGATGCGCATCATCAACCCCGCCCAGGCCGTGCCGATCCACTGGGGCACCCTGTGGCCCGTGGGCTGCAAACGGGTCCGTCCGGACCGCTTCCACCGCCCCGGCGACGAGTTCGCGGAGCTGAGCGCCGCCGCCGCCCCGAAGACCGACGTGCGGGTCCTCGCACCCGGCGAGTCGCTCACGGTGGCTGCGTGACGACCTTCGCCAGCCTGCTCGCGGCGCTCGGCGGCCTCTTCGCGGTCGTCGCCATCGGCTCCAGCGTGCCGATCCTGCCGACCGGCGCCGCGGTCAGCGCGACCGCGGTCGTGGCCGCACACCGTAGCCCGTTCGCCCTGCTCGCCGTCGTGCTGGCCGGCGCCGTCGGGGCATACTGCGGCGACGCCGTCACCTACGCCATCTGCCGGGCCGGCGGTGAGGCACTCACCCGCCGCCTGCGGATCCTGCGCCAGCCGGTGCGGCTCGAATTCGCCGAGTCGGTGAAGCGACGGCTGACGGCGAGCCCGGTGAGCGCGCTGCTCGTGTCCCGCCTGGTCCCCGGCGGCCGCATCCCGGTGCTGCTGACCGCCGCGATCGTCGGCCTGTCGTGGCGCCGATTCGCGGCGGCGAACGTGGCCGCGTGCCTGCTGTGGTCCTCGACGTACGCGGCGATCGGACTGCTCGGCCGGTCGGTCTTCCCGCAGCCGTGGCAGGGCGTGGTGGCGGCGCTCGTCATCGCCCTGGGCGCCACGCAACTGGCAAGCTGGCTCCGCCACCGCCGCGACCGCCGCGCGCCGGCTCCAACACCGGCAGAGCCCGACAGCCATTCACGTCCAGCAGGGTAGACTACGGACAGCGACGACACCGGAGATCGATTAGGACGGTGGGAGTAGCGTGATGAAGACGGCCGCTCAGCACCGCCCGGCGCGATCCGTCCGAGCCGTGACGTGAGCTGTCCCTGAGCTGTTCTGAGCTGTTTCTGAGCTGTTTCTGAGCGGGGCCGCGGCGGGTGCTGGCGGTCGGCAGGTTGCAGCGGGCGGTCGGGGCCCGTGGAGCTCGGAGAGCGTTCGCGTGGAGCTCGGAGAGCGTTCGCGTGACGTCCCGAGCCGGGCCGGGCCGGGCCGGGCCAGCGAAGCGGCTGCGCGGAACCACCGAGCCCCGAGGACCGACACCAGCGAGGCTCAACGCCGATTGCCCTGACCAGGATCCTCGACCGGCAGCTGTCACAGGCTCTTGGGGGCAGCTGTCACAGGCTCTCGGGGGGCAGTTGTCACAGGCTCTTGGGGGAGGAAGCGACCTCAGCAGACTGCAGCTCCCCGCGGGGCTCGGGCAGCGTCCGTGTGGCGTCCGGGTCGGCGGAATCCTGGTCGGCGGCGCGTAGGCCGAGGTCGTCCAGCCACTGGACCAGCTGCCGGTGCACCGCGGCAGGGCCGACCGGTGCGCGGTTCAGGCACGACCAGGCCGCCGGGTACACCAGGACCGCCTCGGTCTGCCAGCCGCCGATGCCACCGTGCGAGCCGACCAGTTCCTCGAACGCGGCGACCTCCTCGGTGCCCTGGTCGACGCGGCTGACCAGGACCAGGTCGCCGACGTTTGCCATCGCCTGGTGGGCGAGCAGGTCCCGGACGGCGTGCGGGCCGTAGGGCAGCAGCGGGTCCTCGCCGTCGACGTGGCCGTCGCGGAGGCGGTGCCGGCCGGCCGGGCCGAACACGACCGGGCCGTCGACGCCGGACAGGCCGACGACGAGGCCGATCCCCGGGTGTTCGGCGAGGCCCTGGATGAGGGAGGGCCGGGCGGCGCCGATCTCCTCGACGGTGGCGCGGCCGGGGTGTTCGGTGAGGTACAGCATTGCGAGGTTGCCCGAGGCGACGGTGACCACGGGTGCGGGCGGGGCGGGCGGGGTCGAGCGGTCCGGGCGGCCCGCCACGGCCAGCAGCAGGTTGTGGGCGCGGGCGCGCTCGTCGTCGTTCGGGTCTGGGATCGCGGCGGCGACCTGCCCGGCCATCGAGGCGACGACCTCCTCGAGGGTCTGGCCGTAGCGCTGGGAGAACGTGGCGCCCTGGCTCTGGCCGTGGTCGGACAGCACGACGATCTCGTAGCGGCGGTGGGCGACCTGCGCGAGGCGGTGCAGGGCGCCGAGGACCCGGTCGAGGCCTTCGAGGGTCTGCATGGCCTCCGGGCGCAGCGGACCGGCGTGGTGGGCGACCTCGTCGTAGTCGACGAAGTCGCAGAAGATGGCCGGGGCGCCGCGGGTCATCTGCTCCGCGATGAGCGATACGTTGAGGTCGCGCAGCAGCACGTTGGTGACGGCTCGCAGGGCCACGTACGCACCGGTGCGGGGCACCCGCGGGTACACGTTGCGAAACCGCTGCCGGCGCGCCTGCTGGATCTCCTTGAGCATCTCGCCGACCGACAGCACGATGGCCCGCGCGAAGCCGTAGGGGCTGGCGACGAACGCCAGGTAGCCGCGGGCGGTGCGGCCCGGCAGGCCGGCGTTGCTGAAGGTGAGCAGGCTGGTCGGGGCGTCGCCGGAGAAGACGTTGCTGATGCTGGCGCCGCCGTCGGCGAGCAGCCCGCGCCCGGTGGAGATCCGGGCCTCGACCTCGGCGGCGTCCCTGGGGCGGTTGGTGACGACGAGCCTGCCGGTGGTCTTCTCGTACCAGCGGAACGCCGGCACCTCGGACTCGCTGCCGTGCAGGATCCCGGCCTGGCTCGCCGGGGTCGTCGCCGGCATGCCGGTGTGCCACGGGATCAGCGAGTGGGTGCCGGTGCGCAGCCACTTGCCGAGGTTGGGCAGGTTGCCGGCCTTGACCGCCCACGACAGCAGCGGCGCGGACAGCCCGTCGAGCTGCACGAAGAGCACGCCGGGATCGGTGGCGGGCCGGTCGTGGTTGCGCCGCACCATCTGCCGCAGGGTCTGGCCGAGGAACACGTCGTCGCTGCCGGCGTCGGCGAGCCAGTTGACCAGCGCGGTGAGGACGGCCGCGGTCCAGCTGGCCACCCAGGCGTCCAGCACGCTGCCGACCGAGACACCCTCGGCGACCCGCAGGGCGGTGAACATGACGCCGGTCTGCAGCAGGACCCCGACGAGCAGCACTCCGAGCCCGCCGACGACGACGGCGACGCCGAACAGGACGAGCCGCATGAGGGTGCCGATGAGGGCGAGCAGGACGGCCAGCTCCACCAGTGCGGCCGGTCCCCCGGTCGCGGTGACGCCGGGCAGCAGCCAGAACGTGGCCGCGAGGACCACGACGGAGGTGATGCCGCTGCGCAGCAGCGACTTGCCCCAGGCGATGGTGAGCCGCCAGTCCCGCAGCATGCGCACGGCGAAGCGGACCCGCTGCCCGATCACGGAGGACGTCAGGACACGCATCAGCCAGCTCACCCGACCAAGGTTACGTCTCGCCGATCACGCGCATTTCCGAACGAAACACCCTGGAAACGGTACGCTCATCCGAGAGGGTGACTGAGGTCCGGACCGGACCAACCAGGGCCCGAACGCACTGCCGCCCCCGCACCGATGACGGAGCGGGGGCGACACAGGGCGGGCAGAACTACTTCTTCTTGCCCTTCTTGCCCTTCTTGTCCTTCTTCGACTTCTTCGCCATGACGCTCTCCTCTCCCCAGTGAACACGCGCCGTCCGGGGTCTTGATCGACCTCAAATCCTTGCGCTGTCAACACCGTAGCGGCAGTTGGCGGAAATCGACAGGGTCTTCGGTCACCTTTTCTTGGCCTCCTGTTTACCTTTTCGCGACGAGGCGTTCGCTCGGTAGGCTGTCGATATGGCCGAAAAGCTTGAGGTAGAACGGAAGTACGAGCTGCCCGAGGACTTCGCGATGCCCTCGATGATCGGAATCGCTGATGTGGTCAGGGTTACAGCTCCCGATGACCAACGTCTGGATGCGACCTACTACGACACGGTGGGACTGCGCCTCACCTCCGGCAGGGTGACATTGCGCCGTCGCAGCGGCGGCAACGACGCGGGCTGGCACCTCAAACGGCCGTCCGGCGGGGAGCGCAGCGAGCTGCAGGTGCCCGCGAAGGCCAAGCAGCGCACCGCGCCGCCCGAGATCACCACCCAGGTCCGGGCCCTCACCCGCGGCGAGCCGCTGCACCCGATCGCGCGCGTGCGCACCCACCGCATCGAGCGGGGCCTGCAGAACGCCGCCGGCGCGACGATCGCGCTCGTCGCCGACGACACCGTCGACACCGAGTCGCTGATCGGCGCCGGCGTCGTGCAGCACTGGCGGGAGCTGGAGGTCGAGCTGGTCGACGGCTCCCCCGCCGATCTCGCCCGCATCGACAAGGCGTTGCGTGCCGCGGGCGCCCGGCCGTCGGCGTCGCCGTCGAAGCTGTCCCTCGCGCTCGGCCCCGACCATCCGCGCCCGGCCACCGCCGCCACACCACGCTCCGCGGGCCGGCGCGCCCTCGCCGACTACGTGGCAGCAGCTCGCGACGCCGTCGTCGGCCACGACCCCGAGGTGCGCGGCGGCGACGCCGAGGCGGTGCACAGGATGCGGGTCGCGACCCGGCGGCTGCGCTCCACGCTGCGCACGTTCGCGCCACTGCTGGACGCGTCCGAGGGCGACCTGGACCGGCTGCACGACGAGGTCAAGTGGCTCACCGGACTGCTCGGCGAGGTGCGCGACGGCGACGTCATGGCCCAGCGCCTCGCGGACCTGCTCGCCGCCGAGCCGGTGGAGCTCGTGATCGGCCCGGTGCCGGCCCGCATCGCGCAGCGGCTCGCCGCGAGCACCGAGGACGCCCGGCGGCGGCTCATCGCGGAGCTGGACGGCCAGCGGTACATCACCCTGCTCAACGACCTCGACGCGCTGGTCGCGACGGTCGGCGGGGCCGGCCGGGTCGGCAAGCGCGAGGTGCGCCACCTCGCCCGCCGCGCGGTCCGCCGCGCCGACCGCCGCCTCACCGCCGCAGCGGGCGCGGGCGCGCAGACCGACGAACGGTTGCACGAGGCGCGCAAGGCCTACAAGCGCGCGCGGTACGCCGCCGAGCTGGCCACCCCGATCGCCGGGCCGCCCGCGGCGAAGCTCGCCGACCGGATCACCGACCTGCAGGACGTGCTGGGGGCACACCAGGACGCGATCGTCACCGCCGAACTGCTGCGGACCTACGGACTGCGGGCGTTCGCCGAGGGGGAGAACGCGTTCACCTACGGGCTGCTGCACGCCCGCCAGGCCGAGCACGGGCGGGCCGCCCTGGCAGCGCTGCCGCGGGCCCGGCGCCGCGCCGGCCGCGCGAAGGTCCGCCGCTGGCTGTCCTGAGGCGCGACAGACACAGCGCCGCGCCGGCCCCGCGCAAAGGTCCGCCGCCGGCTCACCTCAGGGGCCATATGCTCGGGTACATGATCGGGAAGCTGGACGTGGTCGTCCTCGACGCCGCCGACTACCGGGGCCTGGCCGCGTTCTACTGCGAGCTGACCGGCTGGGAGCAGACCTACGCCGACGACGACTGGGTCTCGGTGCGCGCCAACGACGGCTGGAAGGTCGGCTTCCAGCTGGCCCCCGACCACCGCCCGCCGCACTGGCCCGGCCAGGACCACCCGCAGCAGGCGCACCTGGACCTCCGCGTCCCCGAGCTGGAGCCGGCCCTGGAGCGGGTCCTGGCCCTGGGCGGCACCCTGCTGCGCCGCAACGAGCGCTGGCTCACCGTCGCCGACCCGGCCGGGCACCCCTTCGACCTGAACTGGCAGCCGGGCGGCGCCGGGTTCGAGCTGCTCGCCCCGGTCCTGGACTGCCCGGACCCGCTGACGCTGAGCTTCTTCTACACCGGTCTGCTGGGCAAGCCGCTGACCCACAACGACGACGACGGGTTCACCATGATCGGGGAGGTGGGCGCGCAACCGATGCTGTTCCAGCAGGTCGCCGACTACAACCCGCCCCGCTGGCCCGACCCGGCCCACCCGCAGCAGCTCCACCTCGACGTCCTGGTCGACGACCTCGACGCGGCCGAGGCGGCGGCCGTGGCGCTGGGCGCCACCAGGGTCCCGAGCACCGGCACGACCTTCCGCGTCTTCCTGGACCCGGTGGGCAAGCCGTTCTGCCTGTGCTCCGAACCGGGCTGAGCCGCCAGGTCGCCGATTGCCACCGCCGCCGCGGGGAACGGAGACGGCCTGCGGCTGCGGCGTCCTATGTGGACCCGCGGGTGGTGGACCTGCACCTGGACGGCGTCATGATCCCGGAACCGTCCGCACGCACCCGGGAGCGGTCCGGGGCGGCGGTCCTGGAGCTGCTTGCCGACGCATCGGGTCGATGACAGTATCTGCGGGTGCGGCTCGATCTTGCAGAACTTCGCAGCGCGTTCCACGGCACCCTGGTGACCCCTTACGACCCCGGTTACGAGGCGGCGCGGGTGCTGTTCAACACCCGGGTGCGGACCCGGCCGGCGCTGATCGCGCAGTGCGCGGACGCCGCCGACGTCGCCGCCGCGATCGGGTTCGCCCGGGAGGCGGGGCTGCCCCTGGCCGTCCGCGGTGGCGGGCATCACGCGGCCGGGCTGTCGCTGGTCGAGGGTGGCGTCGTCGTCGACGTCGGCGGCCTGCGGTCGGTCAGCCTGGACGCCGAGGCGCGCACGGTCACGGTCGGGCCCGGCGTCGGGTGGCGCGACATCGACAAGGTCACCTACGTGGAGCACTCGTTCACCGGCGACGACGGCCTGGAGTACGGTCTGGCCGGCCCCGGCGGTGAGTGCCCGACGGTGAGCAACGCCGGCTACAGCCTCGGCGGTGGCTACGGCCCGCTCGGCCGCACATTCGGGCTGGGCTGCGACCACATCGTCGCCGCGGAGGTCGTCGACGCGACCGGGACCGTGCTGCGGGTCACGCCGGACGAGCACCCGGAGCTGTTCTGGGCGCTGCGCGGCGCCGGTGGCGCCGGGTTCGGGGTGGTGACGTCGCTGACGTACCGGCTGAACCCGCTGCCGAAAACCGTCGTCGGCGGGGTCGTGGCGTGGCCGCTGGCGAAGGCCGGGGAGGTCTTCGCCGCCTACCGCGACCTGTACGAGGGGCGCACCGACGAACGGCTCGCGTTCTGCCTGCTGCTGACCACCGAGCCGTATCCGGACGGCGAGCCGGTCGTCGTCATGTACGGCCTGTACGTCGGTCCGCCCGGCGAGGCGGCGGAGGCGCTCAAACCGATCGAGGCGCTCGGGGAGCCGCTGTTCAGCTCGATCGGGGAGACGTCGTACTTCGACCTCATGCAGGGCATGGGCGAGGAGATCATGTACGGGCTGCAGTCGAAGTGGCTCGGCGGCTGGTTCAGCCCGGCCGGGTTCGACGAGCCCGCGTTCGCCACGATCCTGGACAACTTCCGGCGGCTGCCGTCGGGCTACTCCATGGTCCGGTTCGACCTGCTCGGCGGCGGTGCGATCGGCCGGGTCGCGCCCGACGCGACGGCGTTCGTGCACCGGGCGCCGCTGCACTACATCTCCGTCATCGCGCAGTGGCAGGGCGACGAGGAGACCGACGCCAACGTGACGTGGATCGACGACTTCGTCGAGCAGCTCGCCCCGCACCTGACCGGCGAGGTGTACCAGAACTACGCCAGCCGCGACCTGACGGACTGGGCCGGGGCGTACTACGGCGCGAACTACCCCCGCCTGCAGCAGGTGAAGCTGCGCTACGACCCTGACGACGTGTTCTCGACCCCGCAGTCGATCCGGCTGCCGTAGCGGGCGGCGAGCCGGGCGGCGGTCGCCGCCAGCCGGGCCCGCAGCTCCGGCGGGGCGAGGACCTCCAGGTCGGCGCCGAAGCGGAGCAGCTCGCCGTGCGCGTGGTCGACCGACTCGGTCGGCAGCGTCAGCTCGACCCAGCCGTCGGCGTCCGGCGGCCCCACGGAGCTGAGCGCCGCCCGCGTGACCGCCGGTGCGCACAGGTCCGGCAGCCGTCGCAGGCCCTCCGCGGACAGCCGGACCGTGGCGGTGCCGGTGTGCCGCCGTTCGGCGAAGTCGTCGAGGTACCGCCGCCAGTGCGCGGCGAGGTCGAACCCGTCCGGCCGGTCGAACCGCTCCCCGGTGGCGACGACGCTGAGCAGGTTCGCGACCTTGTAGGTGCGCACCTGCCCGTCGGCGCGGGCCACCACATACCAGCGGCCGCCCTTGAGCACCAGGCCGAACGGTTCCAGGACGCGGGTGACCTCCTGGGGTGCCTCCCAGCGGCGGTACCCGACCCGCAGCCGCCGCTGCCGCCACAGGGCGTCGGCGACCGGAGCGAGCAGCGGGTGATCGTGCTGCTCGTCGTACCAGTTGGGCAGGTCGATGTGCAGCCGGTGCTGGACGTGGTCGGCGCGGGCCCGCAGGTCGTCGGTGAGGGCGGCGCGCAGTTTCGTCGCCGCGCCGGCGGCGGCCGGGCCGAGGCCGAGGTCCGCGGCGGCGGCCGGGAGCATGCTCAGCGCGAGCGCCGCGGCCTCGTCGCCGGTGAGGCCGGTCAGCTGGGTGCGGTAGCCGGGCAGCAGCCGGTAGCCGCCGTCGTGGCCGGGCTCCCCGTGCAGCGGGACGCCTGCACCGTGCAGGGCCTCGATGTCGCGGTACACCGTGCGCACCGACACCTCGAGCTCCGCGGCGAGGGCCTCGGCGGTCATCCGGCCGCGTGCCTGCAGCAGCAGGATCAGGGAGACCAGCCGACCGGCGCGCACCTGATCATTTTCCACTGACAGCAGGTGTCAGGGAACCCTGATTAGCGTCCTGGTCATGAACAACTCCTTCGACTTCCTCGTCGGCACGTGGACCTCGACGCAACGACGGCTGCGCAAGGTCCTGGCCGGGTCCGACGACTGGTACGAGTTCACCGGCACCTCCCGCTGCTGGAACCTGATGGGCGGGGCCGGCAACGTCGACGAGATCGACTTCCCGAGCCAGGGCTTCAGCGGTGTGACGCTGCGCCTGTACGACCCGGGGACGCAGTTGTGGTCGCTGTACTGGGCGAGCAGCCGCAGCGGGCTGACGCTGCCGCCGATGGTCGGCCGGTTCGGCGCTGACGGGCGCGGCGTGTTCAGCGGCGACGACGTGCACGACGGCGCACCCATCACCTGCAACTACATCTGGTCGCGGATCACACCGGAGTCGGCCCGGTGGGAGCAGGAGTTCTCCGCCGACGGCGGGCGGACGTGGGAGACGAACTGGGTCATGGACTTCACGCGGGCGGGTTGAGCGCGGCGGTGACGGCGGCGGACTCGATGCCACGGGCGCACGCCTCGACCTGCGCCGGGGTGAGCCGGTGGGTGTCCGCCCAGACGGCCAGCCCGACCGCGTCGTCCACGGCGTCGACCTGCAGGTAGAAGGTGCCGTCGTAGGTCGGCAGGGTCCGGTCCCAGCGCAGCGTGGTGCGGGGCAGCGCGGCGCGGATCTGCTCGGCGGTGGGCGGCACCGCGGGCAGCGCCGCCGCCGGACCCCGCCGGTCGTTGACGAAGCACGAGATGTCGATCGGCTCGCCGCGGTCGGCGGCGAGGCGGTCCAGCATCGCCCGGTGGTCGGCGGGGTCGAAGTAGCCGTGCAGGTAGGCGCTCGTCGCGGCCCGCCACACCCGTTTCGCGACGGCGTCCAAGTCGCCACCGCCGCCATCGTCGTCGCCGCCGGAGACGTCGATGACGCAGATGCCGGGCTGGGTCAGGTGGCATACCGCATCGGCGAAGCCGGGGCGGAACCGGTTGCTCACCAGGACCTGCGCGACGCTCGGGGTGCGGCCGGTGACCCGGGACAGGGCGACGCCGTAGGCGGCGAGCAGCACGTGCCCGGTCTCCACGCCGGCCCGCGCGGCGACGACCTGCAGGGCGAGGTGCAGCGCCGGCGAGTGGCAGACGAGTTCCCAGAAGCGCGGGGTGCGCGGGTCGTCGGAGGTGCCGAACCGGGCCGCCGGCAGGTCCCGCAGCGCCGCCTCCCAGTGCCGCAGCGACTTCGCGCTGTGCCGGCGTTCGGCGGGCAGCGCCTGGCGGTGGGCGAGCTCCAGGGGATGGACGCCGCCGGCCGGTGCGTCGTCGGCCAGGTGCGGGAGATCCCGCACGAGGGCCTCGATGCCGAAGCCGTCGACGGCGAGGTGGGAGTACTGCACGACGAGGTGGCTCGGCGTGTCGTCGACGGTGACCACGCCCCACCGGACCGGAAACTCGGTCTCCAGGTCGAACGGGGTGAACTCGTAGCGGCTGCGCATCGCCTCGGCTGCCGCCGCGGCACCGTCCGATGTGGACGCGACGACGTCGAGCTCGACGGCGCCCGACGCGGACAGGATCTGTCGCGGTGGTTCCCCGGCGAGGCTGAAGCGGGTGCGCAGCGCCTGGTGCCGGCTCACCAGCCGGCCGAGCGTGGCGGCGAGCTCGGCGACGGACGCGTCCGGGCCGAGGGCCACGGTGCCGCCGATGTTCAAGGTCCGGCCGGTGCGCCGCATCGTCTGCCAGATCTCCCACTGGCCCCAGGTGAGCGGCGCGGTGCCGACGCCGTCGCCGTGGAACGGCACGGCCAGGCGGGACGTGGCAACGTGCATCGGCTACTCCTGCAGCGCGGCGGCGACCACCAGTTCCTCGATTCCACGCAGAATCGCCACCAGATCGTCCGGTGCCACCCGCTGGGTGTCAACGCGCAGGCTGATGTCGACCGTGTCCGGCACCGGATTGATCAGGAAGAACACCGTGGCGTACGGGTCGTCGGAGTTCGTGCCCCACCGCAGCCGGCTTTCCGGCAACGCGTCGGTGATGTCGTTCGCGCTCGCATGCGGCAGGACCTCCGCCGTCGCCATGGTCCGGCGCCGGTCGTTGAAGTAGGACTGCAGGTCGAGGGCGGCACCGCGCTCCTCGCCCACCCGGGCGATCATGTCCCACAGGTCGCGAGGGTCGTAGTAGGCGTGCATGCCGGCGGTCAGCTGGGTCTTCCAGACGCGGGCGACGACCTCGTCGAAACTTACATCCGCGGTGTCCACCACGCACAGGGCGCTCTGCGCCAGACCGGCGACCGATTCCTTGAAGCCGGGCCGGAAGCGGTTGCTCACCAGCATCCGCACCACGGTGGTGGGGTCGCCGGAGATCCGCGCCAGCATGAGCACGTACGCGGCGAGCAGGATCGTGCTGCTGTGCGCCTTGGTCCGCTCGGCGATCCGGCCGAGGGCGAGGTAGGCGGCGGGTGAGGAGTAGCTCGCCTCCCAGTACCGCGGCGACGGCGGGTCCGGCACCGGCGGGAAGCGCTCCGGCGAGATCTCGCGCAGCTGCTTCTCCCAGTGCCGCAGCGACGTGTTGTGCTGCCGCCGCCCCGCACCCCCGCGCTGCCGGCGGGCCAGCTCGGCGGGCTGGATGCCGGCGACCGGGGCGAGGTGCTCGCCGGTGGCCCGGTCCAGGTTGGCCATGTCGGCGATGAGCGCCTCGATGCCGTAGGCGTCGATCGCCATGTGGGAGTACAGCACGACGAACCATGCCGGGGTCCCGTCGCGGCACACGACCGCGGCGCGCACCGGCCAGTCCTCGGCGTTGTCGAACGGCGCGTCCTGCAGCGCGGCGTCGAGGGCCGCGGCGACCTCGGCCGGGTCGTCCTCGCCCGCCTCGACGATCTCGATGAGGAGCTCGCCCTCGCCGGACAGAACCTGCCGGGGCAGGCCGTCCTCGCCGAGCCGGTAGCGGGTCCGCAGTGATTGGTGCCGGCCGATGAGAAACGCGAGCTCCATGACGATCTGGTCGATCGTCTGACCGTCGAGCAGTGGCATCGTGCCGCCGGCCCAGTCGACCCGGCCACCGCCGAGTTCCATGGATCGCCAAGCAGCCCATTGACCCCAGGTCAATTCCTCGACACCCGATCCATCACCCTTGAAGTGGACCGGGATGCGCTGCGCCGTTGCAGTCTCCGCCATGACCTCTCGCCTCGTAATCGTCGGTGCATACGCAAGCCGAAGGGACTGCGGGGCGGCCGGCCGGCGCCGCCTGCGCCGTGCCGGCCGGCCGCCACGACAGGTTAGAGCCGGGCGTTACGGAGCTGAGCGTTGCTACCACGCAGCTGAGCAGCCTTCATTTCGCACCTCCCTTGCCTGGTCACTGGAAAGTGCTCGAAAGGGACCACTCGCGTGTTGTCCGGTTCCAGACCTGTTCGGACCCGGACGATCGCGCGGGCCCACCCTGCAAGCACTGCACCGGAGCCTATCGGCTGTCTTCTACCTGACGAAAGGGGTGAATATTGATCTCATCCAATCAATGCCTGAAGGTCCGAATTTTAACGATCGTTATGTCCGATTTCCACGGAAGCGTCGGTGAAATGCGAAAGGCATTGAAAGTTTACGAAGTGGGAACACCAGCGGTTGACACACTGCAAACCCCGGGCGATGCTTCTGTCGGTCATAGACTTCGGTCGTTCAAAATGACCGCAGGGGGCTTCTGCAGATTCGTCGTGAAGTCGACGGATGAGGTGTGCCCTGCCATTCCATATCGCACTGTGATGTGCCAAACGATATGAGGAGGTGAGCATCATGCGCGTTGTCTCCAGCCGGGTTGTGTCCAGCCGGGTCGTGTCGGGCGGCTGATTCCAGCCCCGTGAACACACCATCGAATGAGTAGGGAGCCCGTGCCGGCACGGCGCGGGGCGGCACCCGACGGGCATGGGTGTCATCCGCACCCGGCCGGGCTCCCCACCACCGGAAACCAGCACGGCAGCCGAGCGCCGCAAGCCGGCACCGAACGCCATACGGGGGCACCGAAGGACATCATCGAGCAGCATCCTGGAGGCGCACCTTGTCCGGCGACGAGACGTATCCGGCCACCGTCGGGCAGTTGTCCGTCTGGCGCGACATCGAGCGGTTCCCGCCCGACCGGCTGTGGGAGGCCAACCTCTCCTTCACCTGGGACCTGCCGGAGGGCACCTGGAGCGAGGAGCAGATCTGGTCCGCGCTCGGCAAGGTCGCCCTGCGGCACGCCTCGATGCGCACCACGTACGTCATCGACGACGAGGGCTTCCCCCGCCAGCGCATCGCCGCGGCCACCGCCGAGGAGGTCCTCGCCCAGGTCAGGCAGGGCACCGCCGAGGTCGCCGACCGCGAGGCGAAGGACGCCGCCGAGATCCGCCGCGGCATCGACGCCCTCACCGAACTGCCCTGGCGGGCGTGGATCCTGCTCGACGCCGGCGTCCCCCGGCAGGTGCTCGTCGTGGTCAACCACATGGCCGCCGACGGCGTCGCCTCGGTCGTGCTCCGCGAGGACTTCGAGACCATCCTCGGCGGCACCGACCTGCCGCCCGCGCCGGGCCCCCTCGAGCTCGCCCTCAACCAGCAGGGCGAGGGCAGCGGCCGGCTGCGCAACGCCGAGCGGTACTGGCGGCGCACCCTCGCCGCGGCGCCCCGCCGGCACGAACCCGAGGACGTCAGCACGCTCGGCGCGGTGCTGAGCAGCGGCATCCCGATGCCCCTGGCGCACGAGGCGATGGGCAAGTACGACGTCACCCTGGCCAGCCTGATCCTCGCCGCCTACTACCGCGGCATCCAGGCGGCCACCGGCGAGCGCGAGGTGCTGCTGTTCCCGATGTCGGCCAACCGGTTCGACGAGCAGCACGCCCGGGTCGTGACCAGCCTGAACCAGTGGGCGCCGCTGCTGCTGGACCTGGAGGCGGACGAACCGTTCCCGGCGATCCTGCCGAAGGTGCACTGGAAGGCGTTCAACGCGTTGAAGAACGGCGTCTGCTCACCCGACGCGATCTGGCAGATCCGCGACGAGCACAGCCGCCTCGACCCGCCCGTCGACCGCGGGTTCTACTACAACCCGATGCTCGCGCCGCCCGGGTTCCCGTCCGAGGACCGCCTCGAGGCACCCAAGGTCGACTGGTTCGAGCACGGGCGCACCACCGGCCCCGGCTTCTACCTGATCGTGCGCGGTCTGACCTCGCTCAACCTGATGTTCCGGGTCAACCGGGCCGGCTTCGACCGCGAGGCGCTGAGCACCGTCATGACCACGATGCAGGCCTGCCTGGCGGAGACCCTCGGCGGGCAGCCCCTGTAGGCACTGCAGGGCGCGACCCGTCCGGGTCGCGCCCTGCAGTTCGTGCGGCGGCCGGTCAGTCGCGCAGCGAGCGTCCGGTCTTGGTGAGGAAGACGTCGTCCAGCGTCGGGCGGTGCAGCTCGATCGTCGCCAGCTTGATCCCGGCCCCCTCGAGGGTGCGCATGATCTGCGGGATCGCCGAGTCCCCGGCGTCGACGTTGAGTCGCAGCTCGTTGTCCTCGCGGACCTCGACGCCGTTGGCGAACGACTCCTTGCCCAGCAGCTCACCGGCCCGCTCGGCCTCCTCGGCGACCACGACGGTGACGACGTCGCCGGAGATCTCCCGCTTCAGGTCGGCGGGGGTACCCTCGGCGACGATCTCGCCGTGGTCGATGATCGCGATCCGGTCGCAGAGCGCGTCGGCCTCGTCGAGGTAGTGCGTGGTGATGAAGACCGTCATACCCTCGGCGCGCAGCCGGCGGATCTCGTCCCACATGTGGGCGCGGCTCTGCGGGTCCAGGCCGGAGGTCGGCTCGTCCAGGAACAGCACCTGCGGCTGGTGGATGACGCCCATCGCGATGTCGACGCGGCGGCGCTGGCCACCGGAGTACGTCTTGCACTTGCGGTCGGCGTACTCGGTGAGGTCGAACGCCGCCAGGGCCGCCTCGGCGCGCTGCTCCGCCTCGGCCTTGCCGATGCCGTACATGCGCGCCTGCAGCACGATCTCCTCGCGGCCGGTCACGTCGTCGGTGGTGCCGCCGCCCTGCGCCACGAAGCCGATGACCCGCCGCACCGCCTCGGGCTCGGTGCGAAGGTTCGCCCCGGCGATCGTCGCCTCGCCGTCGTCGGCGGACAGCAGGGTCGCGAGCATCCGCAGCGTGGTGGTCTTGCCGGCGCCGTTCGGGCCGAGGAAGCCGAAGATCTCGCCCTGCGCGACGTCCAGGTCGATGCCCTTGACCGCCTCGACGCTGGTCGCCTTCTTGCCACGGCCGGACTTGTAGACCTTCTTCAGGCCCTTGATCTTGATCATGACAGTGCTCCTATACCGACCGGACTACCGGACCGAACGCGAGAATGTGCGGGCCGACCAGATCACGGCGACCACCATGAGGGCCGCGGCGATGACGATGCTCTGCCAGATCGCCGGGTTGCCGGTGTCCCCGATGAACAGCGCACGCAGGCCCTTGGCGGCCCAGTTGAACGGGTTGAAGTCGGCGACCGTGCGCAGCCACAGCGGCGCGAGGGCGAGCGGCAGCAGGGTGCCGGACAGCAGCATCAGCGGCTGGGCGATGTTGTTGACGACCTGCCCGAGCACGCTGGGGTTGGCGACGCGGATCGCGATGCCGTAGGAGATCGACGCCGACGACAGCGCGCACAGGGCCAGGATCGCGTAGCCGAGCAGCAGGCTGCCGATGTTGACGAACACGCCGAACGGCAGCGACAGGACGGTGATGATGATGCACTGCACGACGACGGTGACGACGTCGCGCAGCGACCGGCCCAGCAGCAGCGCGACCCGGCTGACCGTGGTCACCCGGGACCGTTCGATGACGCCGTTGGCGAGGTCGCCGAGCAGGCCGAAGCCGACGTAGAGACCGCCGGCGAGCGCCAGTGCGATGAGCATGCCGGGCACGTAGATCTTGTACGCGTCGCTCATCGTATTCGCGCCGACCGAGGCGAGCGCCGGCTTGAGCAGCGGCGCGAAGAGGATCAGGTAGACCGCCGGCTGGGCCACGCCGAGGACCACCCACAGCGGCGAGCGGAGCATCAGCAGCATGTGCCGCTGGAAGATCAACCAGGTGTCACGCAGGAGTTTCACGCGCTTGCTCGCTTTCAGACGTCGTGCGTTGGGGGAGAATCGAGGAGCTGCCGGACCGGCGTGACAGCTGGATCAATGCCGTCGCGGCGGCCTCCGCGCCGCCGCCCGCGAGCAGTCGCTTGCCGGTCCCCCGCGCCGCCTCGGCGTAGCGGGGGTCGTCGAGGAGGACGAGCAGCGCGGCGCGCAGCGCCTCGGGCCGGCTGTGGTCGATCGAGACCCGCAGCCCGGCGCCGGCCCGCGCCACCGCCGAGGCCATGAGCGCCTGATCGCCCTTGATCGGGGCGACGAGCAGCGGCACGCCGTGCACCAGGGACTCGTTGACGGTGTTGGCGCCGCCGTGGCTGACCACCGCGTGCAGGTGCGGCAGCAGGTCGAGCACGGGCACGGGCCGGCGCACGAGCACGTGGCCCGGCTCGCCGGTGATGGTGCCCTGCGGCGCGACCACGACCGCCTGCAGCTGGTCGCCGAGCGGTTCGAGGGCGGCCAGGACCCGCGGGTAGAAATGCGCGGCCTGGTCCATGTTCAGCGTGCCCATGGTGACCAGGACGTGCTTGCGGGCCGGGTCGAGCCAGTCGAACGGGAAGTCCGGATCCGGGGCGCGCGGGGCGATCGACGGGCCGACGGTGAACGTGTTCGGCGGCAGCTGCGCCGGGTCGTCCAGGAGGTCCTCGCCGAGGAAGCTGATCACCAGGTCCGGTGAGAACCGCAGGTCCCACGGTGGTTCCCCGGGATGCCCCGCGGTGGTCCACGCGGTGCGCATCTGCTGCTGGATCCACTCCTCCACGCGGGGCAGGCCACGGGCGAACGGCCTGGTCAGCTCCATCGCGCTGGACGCGACGGTGGCCCACGGCAGCCCGAAGCGGTGCGCCACGATCGGGCCCGCGATCGCGTGCTGGTCGACGACGAGCAGGTCCGGCCGGAACGCCTCGACCGCCGCCTCGACCCCTTTGCGGGTGTACTTCGTGTGCGGCAGGATGTAGCCCTCCCACCGCGAGCGGGTCGCGTCGAGGCCGCGTTCGGCCTGGCCACGGTGGGCGCGCAGCGGGATCGGGTGGATCGCCGCGTCCGGGCCCGCGAGGGGGCGCAGAAACGACTCCGACCCGGCCCACAGGACCTCGTGGCCGCGCGCCAGGAGCACCTTGGCCACGGACACCATCGGGTTGACGTGGCCCGTCAACGGCAGGGACAAGAACAGGAACCGGCTCATGCCGTCGCCTCCGCTGCGCTCCGGCGCCTGCCTGAGCTGGCCCTGAGCTGCTGATTCGCGGCTCCTCCGCTCCGCTGCGGCCCGCTCATGCACGGGCTCCGGCAAGCTCGGCCAGGTCTGCGACCGTGAGCTCGATGAGCTCGGGCAGCTCCAGTCCGGCCACGTACGTGGCGAGGTCGACGCCCGGCCCGTACCGCTGCCGCATCGCCTCGCTGAGCGCGACCAGCTCGAGGCTGTCCACGAACAGGTCGGTGTCGACCCGGGTGGCGGGCGTGACCGCCGCCGCCCAGGCCTCGTCCTCGCCGGTGACCTGGCGCAGCAGCTCCACGATCTCCTGGTGGGGCGGCGCGGCCATGACGATCAGTCCCCTGCCGCCGGCTTCGTGGCGCGCACGGCGCCGTAGGTCACCGCACCGGTCTGGAAACCCTTGAGCATCAGCGGGCCGGCGTAGAAGAAGCCGAGCACGTCGACGCCCCGGTCGCGGGCCAGGTCACGCATCATCGACCGGCCGTTGTCGAGCTCCTTGACCTGGGCGAACCCGGGCTCCCAGGAGTTGGCGACGTTGGCGCTCCAGTCGACGAAGGCGATCCCGGTGAACCCGGCCGCGGCGGCGAGCCGCTCGTGCTCCTCCAGGGAGGAGAAGCTGGGCATGACCTGGTGGCGCAGGATCTGGTCGACGGTGCGGGTCTCCTCGGCAGTGAGCTCGCCGTCGCGGACGGACCAGGTGGCGATCGCGACCAGGCCGCCGGGTCTGAGCACCCGCAGGACCTCGGCGAAGAACGCCTCCCGGTCCGCGATGTGCATGAGGCTCTCGACGGCCCAGACCACGTCGAACGACCCGTCCGGGTAGTCGTTGGCCATGAAGTCGCACTGGCGGAAGTTGGTGCGCTCGCCGAGGCCGAGCTCCGCGGCCTTCTCGTTGGCCCGGGCGGCCTGCGCGGCGCTGAGGGTGACGCCCTCGACGGTGCAGCCGAGGGGGCCGGCGAGGTGCATCGCCGGTCCGCCGATGCCGCAGCCGACGTCGAGGACCCGGGCACCGGCCGGGATACCGGCGAAGTCGACCAGCTCGCGCACAAGGCGGTCGGTCGCGGCGTGCCGGTCGTCGTCGTTGCCGGGGCGCTCGCCGATGTCCCAGAAGCCGTGGTGCACGTGCTGGCCCCACAGGTCCTCGTACAGGTCCAGGGTCGTGTCGTAATACCGTTCGACGGCGGCGTTCAGCCCCGGCCCGGCCGGTGCGGACGGGTATGCGGAACCGGCATTTGCTTTCACAGTCGCAAATCTCCGAATGGGATCACCAGCTTTGGGCGCGTTCCCGGATTAGGGACGCACGGAGCCCGGCCATTGTATGGGCGACGCGCCGACGCTTGTCAATGCACGTTACATGGCCGGCAACCGCCCCCGGCCTGCACTGTCGCTGATCGCGCAGGCGGACGCTCATCACGCCGCCATACATGGGGAAACGGTATATCAACCCGGGCGGACGTTCACGGGTGTCAATCGTGACGGTTGCGCACCGTACCGTATGAGCTTGGGCGTGAGGAGAGTGTTCTCAGGTTAGATACCGGTTCTATCCGGTGCGCCGGTTAGCGTCACATATTGCCCCATTTGGCTGTCACAACAAGTTCCGGAACCGTCCTGACCTCGGGGTTTTGTAAAACGATCCCACGACCGAAGACGGCGTAGAACGTATCGATGCAAACGATTTTTAGCGGGCGTAGGCGTGGCAGAACGGACATACGGCTGCACGGTCGGGTTGTGCACTCTTGTAAAACCGCTTTGATTGCGTAAGGTCTATGGCTAGTCGAGCCGACTAATTCCTGCGCATTGTGTCCGGGCGTGATTCACACCGGCGGCAGCAGGCTCGCTCGACGTTCGCAGTGTGTCATTCGGGGGTTGCACACGCTGATCGCCGGCCAACGTGGGCCGTCCGGTCAGCGGGGCAGCCGTGTGCGCAGAAAGGGGTTCCGGGTGACCGACGACGCCCAACCGACCCCGGGCATCGACCCCTCGTGGGTCGACGAGGTGCTGCTGGCCGGCCCCGCGGACCAGGTCGCCCTGGTCTTCGAGGCCCCCGTCACTCGTGCTGAGCTGCGCAGATTGATATCCGCCAAACAGTCCGTCCTCGCCGCCGCCGGGCTCGGCCGCGGCGGGTCCGTCGCGCTCTGCCTTGCCCCGTCGCTCGCGTTCGTCACCAACCTGCTCGCCGCCTGGCGGCTCGGCGCCCGCGCGGCGCTGCTCGACCACCGCCTCACCGCCTACGAGGTCGACAACGCCCTGCAACGGCTGGCGCCGCAGGTCGTGGTCACCGCCAAGCACGTCACGGGCGGGCCGCTGCGCGGTTTCGTCGAGATCGAGGAGCGCATCGCCACCTACCCGGGGCGGCCCGCCGACACCGCGCACGCGCTCATCCAGCTCAGCTCCGGCTCGACCGGCCCGTCGAAGGTCATCGCCCGCACCGCGGCGAACCTCGTCGAGGAGGTCGAGCGCTACGTGAAGATCGGCGCCGGGGTGCCGCAGGGCGGCGAGCGGATCGTCTCGCTCGCGTCGATGGTGCACGTGCTCGGTCTGGTCGGCGGCCTGCTCTACGGCCTGCACGCCGGCGCTCAGTTCGTGGTGCCGGCGCGGATGACCGCCGACGGCATCCTCTCCACGGTCGCCGCCGGGCCGGAGCCCACCACCCTGCTCGGCGTCCCCTTCCACATCGAGCTGCTCTCGTCGGTGCAGACCCCGATGAAACTTCCACAGCTGACCGGCATGACCACCGGCGGGGAACTGGTCCGCGCCGAGGTCTACGGAGGCTTCGTCGACCGCTACGGCATCCGGCTCGGCAACATGTACGGGATGACCGAGGTCGGCGTCATCGCCACCGACCTGTTCGGCGAACACCGCCCTTCCCTCACCCCCGCACCCGGTCTCACCGTCCGCGAGGAAGCCGGCGAACTGCTCGTGTCGCTGCCCGCGTCGCCGTACCTCGGCCTCGTCGACCCGGCCCGCTGGGCCGACGGCTGGCTGCACACCAAGGACGCCGGCAGCGTCGAGGAGTCCACCGGCCGCATGCGCATCCACGGCCGGCGCGACTCGCAGGTCTCCGTCGGCGGCCTCAAGGTCGACCTGACCGAGGTCGAGCACACGCTTGCCGCGCTGCCCGGTGTCGCCAGCGCCGTCGTGACGTTCGACAAGGCCATCGAGGCGTACGTGATGCTGCGCGACGGCGCCACCTCGGCGCAGGTCCAGGAGCGGCTGGCCGAGCGCCTCGCCGGCTTCAAGCGGCCACGCGTGCTGAAGGTCGTGGAACAGCTGCCGCGCACCGCCACCGGCAAGCTCGTCCGGGACCGCGCCGCGCTGCTCGCCGCTGCCGCCACCGATGCCGCGCCCGCGATCCCAGCGGCGATCTCAGCCGCGATCCCCGGGCAGCGTGCGGGACAAGACGTGACCGATGGCGCGACCGACCTGGTCGCGCCGGCACCCGTGAAGGAAGGGAACCGTTGATGAACGACACCACGAATCAGGAAATTCGCCAGTTCCTGATCGACTCGTTGACCGAGATGAACTACAGCGTCGAGGACATCGACGACGACACCGCGCTCGGCCCGGCCGGCGCCGACCTCGAGTCGCTGTCGCTCGCCGAGCTCGCCGTGCGCGTCGAGGACCGCTTCGGCGTCCGCTTCGACGACGACGAGGCGGAGAAGCTGGCCGGGATGACCGTCGGCGAGTTCATCGCCGCCGTCGCCGAGCGCCGGTCCGCCGCTGCCACGGCGGGCAGCTGAGCGTGGCCACTGCACCAACCCGCGACGACGTCCTGGCCATGCTCGCCACCTACGGCGACCGCTCGCCGGCTGACATCGCCGAGGGGATCGACTCCCTGGAGCTTGCCTGGCTCGTCCACCAGCTCGAACAGCACTACGGCGGGCCGCTCGACCTCGACGACGACGCTCTCGCCCGGATGTCGACGGTGAGCGGCACGCTCGAAGTCCTCCAGGAACTGAAGGTCGAGACGGGTTCGCGATGACCACCACCATGACCGCTCGGCGCGGTCCGGGTGAGGTGGTGCTGACCGGAGCGGCCGTGCTGAGCGCGTTCGGCCGGGGCATGACCGCCCTGGCCGACGGCCTCGACGCGGGGACGCCGGCGTTCCAGCCGGTCGACCGGTTCGACGTGACGGGACGGCGGGTCGGGGTGGCCGCGGCCGTGCCCGGCTCCCCCGCCCTCACCGACGAGCTCGTGCGCGTGGTGGACGAGGCCTGTGACGAGGCCAAGCTCAGCACCGCCGAACGGGCCGGCGCGCCACTCTTCCTCGCCCTGCACGGCGACCCCGCCCTGGCCCGCGTGGCCGAGGCCGACCGCCGCCGGCACAGCAGCACCGCGTTCACCGTGGCGATCGCCACCGCGACCGGACTCGCCGATCTCCCGATCGGCACGGGCATCCGGGCGTACACCACGGCGTGCGTCGCGGCGAGCACCGCAGTCGCCGACGCGGCGGCGGCGATCGCCCGCGGCGAACTCGACCGGGTCGTCGTGGCCGGTGGGTACCTGGTGGACGCTGATCAGTTCTCCTTGTTCGACGCGGGCCGTGCACTGTCCACTGACGGACAGGTCCGGCCGTTCAGCGAGGGACGGCGCGGGCTGCTGCTCGGCGACGGCGTCGGCGCGGTCGTCGTGGAGTCCGCCGCGGCGGCCCGCGAGCGTGGCGTCCCGGCGCTGGCCCGGCTCGCCGGCTGGGGTCGCGCCGGCGACGCGCACCACCCGTGCCAGCCGCACCCGGAGGGGCACGGGCTCGCCCGCGCCATCACCGCCGCCCTGCAGCGCGCGGGCATCGGCCCGGCGGACCTCGGCTACGTCAACGCGCACGGCTCCGGCACCGCGCAGAGCGACGTCGCGGAGTCCGCGGCGCTGCACACCGCCCTCGGCGAGCACGCCGGCACCGTGCCGGTCTCCTCGACGAAGTCGTTGCACGGCCAGGCACTCGAAGCGTCCGGTGTACTGGAACTGATCGTCACCCTGCACGCGCTGCGCACCGGGCGGCTGCCGGTCAACGCCGGGTTCCTGGCCGCGGACGAGCACTGCGCGCTGAACCTGGTCCTCGACGGTCGCACCGCGGCGACGCCCACCTACGCCCTGTCGTTGAACGCGGCCTTCGGCGGCGCCAACACCGCCCTGCTGGTGGGATCAGCATGAGCGGATTACTGGTCGGTCCTGAAGAGCAGGAGCAGGGTCTCGGCACGGCGGAACTGTTCGTCGAGGACATCCCGCCGCTGACCGCGCTCGCCGCGCGGGCCGGTCTCGACGTCGTCGCCGCCGCCGACTGGCCGGAGCCGGGTGACGAGGAGCTGCCGAAGCTGGCCGGTTTCGTGCACTCGACGTTCAACCCGCTCGTCGCCGCCGCCGCCGGACGCTGCCTCCAGCGCCGCCCGGAGAGCGCTCCACCGCCGGTCACCGCGATCGTGCTCGTCACGTCCCTCGGCGACGTGGCCAGCGCGGCGCACGTCGCCGAGGCCGTCGACACCGGCGGCCGGGTCGGGCCGCTGTTCTTCTTCCAGTCGGTGCCCAACGCCGTCGCCGGTCACGTCGCCTCCCGCTGGCGGCTGACCGGCCCGGTCGTGTGCGTCGACAGCACCGACGCCGGGCTCACCGTGGCCCGGCTCCTGCTCGCCGACGGCGACGCCGGCGAGGTCCTCGTCGTCCTCCTCGAACAGGCCGCCGCGCCCGAGGCCATCACCGGAACCAGCCACGACACCGCCGCAGTGGTGCTCCTCGCTGAAAGAACCGTCGAAAGAGGTGCGTCATGAGCAGATCCATCGCTGTCACGGGGATCGGGCTCGTCACCCCCGTCGGCACCACGGGCGCCGAGGTGTTCGACGCGATGTGCGACGGGCGCTCCGGCCTGACCCGGCCCGCCGCCGACCATCCCCTCTTCGGATCGACCGACGTGGCCGCGTTCTCCCCGCCGATCGACCCGACGTCGGTGCTGCCGGCGCCGGAGACGCGGGTCGTCGACCGGTACATCATCATGGCGATGGCCGCCGCCGAACGGGCCCTCGCCGACGCCGGCATCGAGGTCGGCCGCGACGTCGACCCCTACCGCATCGCCATCATCCTGTCCGGCACCGGCGGTCTCGCGACCCTCGACGCGCAGGCGGTGCTGCGCTCGCAGAAGGGCCGCCTCGGCGTCAGCCCCTACCTGCTGCCCGGCATGCTGCCGAACATGGGCGCGGCCCGGGTCGCGATGCGCCACGGGATCCAGGGGTACAGCTCCTCCATCGGCACCGCCTGCGCGGCCGGCGCCCAGTCGATCGGCGAGGCCATGCGGCTGCTGCGGGCCGGCGAGGCGGACGTCGTCGTCGCCGGGTGCAGCGAGGCCCCGCTGTTCCCGACCCTCGCCGACACGTTCGGCAACGCCCGGGCGCTGGCCCGGGGCTGGGACGACCCGACCGCGGCGAGCCGCCCCTTCGACCGCCGGCGCAACGGGCTCGTCCTCGGTGAGGGCGCCGGGGTGTTCGTCGTCGAACGCGCCGAGCACGCCGAGGCCCGCCGGGCCCGCCGCTACGCCGACCTCGTCGGCTGGGGCGCCACCAACGACGCCCACCACCCGACCACCCCGCGCCCCGACGGGTCGGCCGCCGCCGCCTGCATGAGCCGGGCCATCGCCGACGCCGGCATCACGCCCGCAGACGTCGGCTACGTCAACGCGCACGGCACCAGCACCAAACTCGGCGACGTGGCCGAGTCCACCGCGATCCGTGCGGTGTTCGGTGCCGGTACCCCACCGGTCAGCTCGACCAAGGGCGTGACCGGCCACATGCTCGGCGCCTCCGGGGTGGTGGAAGCCGCGGTGTCGGTGCACGCCATGCTCCGCGGGCTGCTCCCGCCGACACACAACCTGGACGAGCCAGATCCCGCCTGCGACGTGGACCACCTCATCAAGCCCCGCCCCGCCGAGGTGACCCACGTGCTGTCCAACTCCTTCGGCTTCGGCGGCCACAACGTGAGCCTGATCTTCGGCCGGCCGGAGTCCGCCTGGACGCGCTCAGACACAGGCCCAGAGACACGCACGGCGTGACGCCCGCTCGTCGCAGCCACCTGGGAACGACCGATCAGAACCCGAAAGGGAAGCAGGCCATGCAGATCCTCGACACCGACCACATCGAAATGTTCGTCGGCGACGCGCGCCAGGCGGCGCACCAGCTGTGCGCCACGTACGGCTTCCACGTCTACGGGCACGGCGGCCCGGAGACCGGCCTCACGGGTCAGCGCAGCGTGCTGCTCGGGCAGCGCGACATCCGGATCCTGCTCACCTCGGGGCTCAACGGCGACCACCGCGCGAGCCGTTACGTCGCGCAGCACGGCGACGGCGTGTCCGTCATCGCGTTCGGCTGCACCGATGTGGAGGCGGCGTTCGCGGAGGCCGTCGCGGCCGGCGCCACCGCGATCCAGCCGCCGCAGCGCCTGTCGCACGGCGGGTCGACGGTCGTGACCGCGGAGGTGTCCGGGTTCGGTGACGTGACCCACCGCCTGGTGCAGCGCACCGCCGGCGACGGCGAGTTCCTGCCCGGGGCGATCGACATGTCGGGCGCGCCGGCCGCACCGACGGACGCGGACCTGCTGCACACCATCGACCACGCCGCGATCTGCCTGCAGGCCGGCGAGCTCGACCCGACGGTGCAGTACTACGAGCGGGTCTTCGGCTTCAGCATGATCTTCCAGGAGTACATCGAGGTCGGCGAGCAGGGCATGCAGTCCAAGGTGGTGCAGAGCCCGTCGGGTGGCGTGACGTTCACGCTGATCCAGCCGGACCTGAGCCGCCGTGCCGGCCAGATCGACGACTTCCTGTCCTGGCACGAGGGCGCCGGCGTGCAGCACATCGCCTACAGCACCCACGACATCGTGACCGCGGTGCGCACCTACAGCGGCCGGGGCGTCGAGTTCGCGCAGACCCCGGCGAGCTACTACGACATGCTCGAGCCGCGGCTCGGCGCGGTCGACGTCCCCGTCGAACAGCTGCGGCCGCTGGGCATCCTCGTCGACCGGGACCACTGGGGCCAGATGTACCAGATCTTCGCGAAGTCGACGCACATCCGCCGGACGTACTTCCTGGAGCTCATCGACCGGCACGGCGCCCGGACCTTCGGCACGAGCAACATCCCGGCGCTGTACGCCGCGAAGGAGCGCGAGCTCGCCGCGGTGCGCGACACCACAGACGGCCTGCGCAGCTGAACCCCGCACGACGACTTCGAAGGGACATGGACGTTGACCATTTCAGTGACCCAGGCGTTCTCGCTGTCCGACGACGAGCTGGCGCTGCTGCCGTCGGACGACGACGTGGAGCACTACGCCCGGCACGGCTGGTACCTGTCGCAGAAGCTGTTCACCGACGACGAGGTCGACCAGCTCGTCGAGGCCAGCGAGCGCTTCTACGCCGGTGAGCGCTCCCGCACGCTGCCGTTACGCCCGCCCCGGCTGGCGTACTGGGAGCCGTCGCACGGCGACGTGCAGCGCCACCACGACTACGTGCACTACGAGAGCGACCCGATCGCAAGGATCCTGCGCAAACCGATCATCGGCGCGGTCGCGGCGCGGCTGGCGAAGGCCGACGAGATCCGGGTCTTCCAGTCGACGCTGATCTACAAGCCGCCGATCGTCGGCGAGCCCAGCAACGTGGTCCCGTGGCACTTCGACCGGCACTACTGGTCGTCGTGCACGTCGGAGAACATGCTGACCGCGTTCATCCCCTTCCACGACTGCGGTGAGGAGATGGGCACCATCACGATGGTCGACGGGTCGCACCGGTGGGAGGAGATCCTCGCCGACGACACCACGACGAAGCACTTCGCCGAGCGGGACCGGGCGGACCTGGAGGTCATGCTCGCCGAGAACGCCGCGTACAACAACGTCGACGTCGTGAAGGTCCCGATGATCATCCCCAAGGGACACATGAGCTTCCACCACTGCCGCACGTATCACGGCAGCGGCGCGAACCGCAGTGCCAACCCCCGCCGCGCGGTCTCCTTCCACCTGCAGGACGGTGCGAACGAGTACCGCCGGTTCGAGCTCAGCACGGGCGACGTCGTGACCTACAACCACGACGTGCTGGTGCGGCGCACCGAAGACGGCCGTCCCGACTACTCCGATCCCGAGTACTGCCCCGTGTTGTGGCGTACGCCCTAACTCTTCAGGAGGCTCACATGTCCCGTTACGACTGGGGTCAGCGACACCCGGGCATCGACCGGCTGGAGGCGCTGATCGCCGATGCCCGCAACGACGTCGTGTCCCACCCGATCTACGCCCGCCTGGACAGCCTGCCGGCGATCCAGACCTTCCTGGAGCACCACGTCTTCGCGGTGTGGGACTTCATGTCGCTGCTGAAGTCGTTGCAGCGCAACCTGACCTGCGTCGAGGTGCCGTGGATCCCGACCGGGCCGACCGGCAGCCGGCGGCTCATCAACGACATCGTGCTGGTCGAGGAGAGCGACGAACTGCGCGGCGGCTTCATCAGCCACTTCGAGCTGTACCTGCTCGGCATGCGGGAGGCCGGCGCCGACACGACCGTCATCGACACGTTCATCGGGCTGCTGCGCGACAAGACCCCGGTGCCGGCCGCGATGGCCGCCGCGGGCGTGCCCGAGGCGTCCGCCGAGTTCGTCGGGCTCACCTGGCACCTCATCGACACCGCGCCGATCCACTGCCAGGCGGCGGCGTTCGCGTTCGGCCGGGAGGACCTGATCCCGGACATGTTCACCCAGGTCGTGAAGGTCAACGAGCAGGGCGGGCAGCTCGACACGTTCGTCGACTACCTGGAGCGGCACATCGAGGTCGACGGCGAGTTCCACACGCCGATGGCCATGCAGATGGTCACCGACCTGTGCGGCGACGACGAGAACAAGTGGAACGAGTGCGTGGAAACCATCAACCTCGCGCTCGTCGCCCGCGCCAAGCTGTGGAGCGGCATCCTCGCCAAGATCGACGAGAAGGTCCTCGCAGTTTCCTAGCTCCGTCGGCTTCGCCAGCGGTTCCGTGGGGGGTTCCCACCCCACACCCCCCATGCTCCGCTGCGCTACGCACTCAAGCACTATCGAAGGGGCACGATGTGACTGACGCCGCCGGGCTGTACCGCATGGTCCGCCTGATCCGCCGGTTCGAGGAACGCGCGATCGAACTGGTCAAGGACGGCACGATCGTCGGCGGGATCCACCCGTACCTCGGGCAGGAGGCGATCGCGGCCGGGACCTGCGCCGCGCTGCGCCCCGGCGACGTCATCACCAGCACCCACCGCGGCCACGGGCACGTCCTGGCCAAGGGCGCCGACCCGGCCCGCATGCTCGCCGAGCTCGCGGGCCGGGCGACCGGCCTGAACGCCGGCCGTGGGGGCTCGATGCACGCCGCGGACTTCGGCCTCGGCATCTACGGCGCCAACGCGATCGTCGGCGCCTCGGTGCCGATCGCCGCCGGCGCCGCGTGGGCGTCCCGGCGGGTCGGCAAGGACTCCGTCGCCGTCACCTACTTCGGCGACGGCGCGGTCAGCCAGGGCGTGGTCCTGGAGGCGATGAACCTGGCGTCGCTGTGGAACGTGCCGGTGGTGCTCGTCTGCGAGAACAACGGCTTCGCCACCACCACCCGGGTCGAGCAGGCGGTGGCCGGCTCGATCACCGGCCGCGCCGAGGCGTTCGGCATCCCGGCGTCCACAGTGGACGGCAGCGACCCGGAGGTGGTGCTCGCCGCGACGCAGGAGGCCGTTGCCCGGGCCCGCTCCGGCGGCGGCCCGTCGTTCATCGAGTGCCTCGCCTACCGCTTCGACGCCCACCACACGTGGGAGCACAGCGCCCGGCCCCGGTACCGCACCGACGACGAGGTCGCGCTCGGCATGCAACGCGACCCGGTCGCCCTGCAGGGGTCCCGGATCCCCGCGGAGGACCGGGAGCGCATCGACGCGGAGATCGAGGCGCTGCTCGACGAGGCGGTCCGCTTCGCCGTCGACAGCCCGCTGCCCGACCCGGCCGGCGCGCTGGATCATCTGTACGCGGACGGCCTGCGGGCCAGGGCGGGGGTCTCCTGATGCCGATCCTGTCGTATCTCAAGGCGCTGAACCGGGCGCTGAGCACGGAGATGGACGCCGACCCGAGCGTCGTGGTGTTCGGCGAGGACGTCGGCGTCGCGGTCAGCAACGTCACCACCGGCCTGCTCAAGAAGTTCGGCCCCGAACGGGTCGTCGACATGCCGATCTCGGAGCAGGCGTTCACCAGCTTCGCGACCGGCGCCGCGATGGCCGGGCAGCGCCCCGTGATCGAGTTCCAGATCCCGGCGCTGCTGTTCCTGGCGTTCGAGCAGATCGCCAACCAGGCCCACAAGTTCTCCCTGATGACCGGCGGGCAGGTCAACGTCCCGGTCACCTACCTGCTGCCGAGCTCCGGCTCCCGCGGCGGCTGGGCCGGGCAGCACTCCGACCACCCGTACAGCCTCTTCGCCCACGTCGGCGTGAAGACGGTCGTGCCCGCGACCCCCGCCGACGCCTACGGGCTGCTGCTGACCGCGATCCGCGACGACGACCCGGTCATCGTGTTCGCCCCGGCCGGCGCGATCGGGGTCCGCGACAACGTCGACTTCGCCGCCCTGGCCCCGGTGCCGCTCGGGTCGGGGCGCATCCACCGGCCCGGCGACGACGTGACGGTCGTCGCGATCGGCCACCTGGTCCACGACGCCCTCGCCGTCGCCGAGGAGCTCGCCGGCACGGTGTCGGTGGAGGTGTTCGACCCGCGGACGCTGCACCCCTTCGACTGGTCCGGGCTGGCCGAGTCCCTGGAACGCACCGGCCGGCTCGTCGTCGTCGACGACTCCAACCGCTCCTGCGGCATCGGCGGGGAGATCCTGGCGACCGCCGCGGAACAGATGCGCCTCGTCGCGCCGCCGAAACGGATCACCCGGCCCGACGGGGCGGTGCTGCCCTTCGCCCGCGAGCTGGACCTGGCGCTGCAGCCGACCCGCGCGCAGATCCGCACCGCGATCGAACAGGTCGCGAAGACCTCATTTTCAGCTTCTACCGAGGAGTAGACCCATGGCGTCCACGAGCATCCGGGCGGCGCTCGCCGCCGACCCCGACGTCGGTGCCGGCAACGTGCTGCACAAGCTCATCGAGCACGGCGCGGCACTGGACGGGCCGGGCATCGCCTTCGACGTCGACGTCGACGGCTTCCCCGCCTGGCAGGGCCTCACCCTCGGCGACCTGCGGGAGCGGGCCGCGGCCCGGGCGGCGTGGCTGAGCGCCTACGGCATCACCCGCCGCGACCCGGTCGCGATCTACGTGACCAGCTCCGCGGACTGCTTCCTCAACTGGATGGGCCTGGTCTGGCTCGGCGCGATCCCGGCGCTGATGAACCCGAACATCCCCGGCGACATCGCCGCGGCGTACATCGGCAAACTCCGGGCGACGGCGCTCATCACCGACGCTGCGCACATCGCCCGCCTGGACGGGCACGACGTCGGCATTCCCGTGCTGGACGCGGCCGACACCGGCACCGGCGACCCGGCACAGGCACCGGCGCCGTTCCGGCACCACGCCGACGACCCGATCGCGATCACCCATTCCTCCGGCACCACCCGCATGCCGACCGCCGTCGTGCACTCGCACGCCAGCCTGTTCCACGCCACCCGCAAGATCCGGCTGAGCGGCCCGAGGGCCCAGGGCACCGAGCGGATCCTCAGTGCCCTGCCAGCCCCGCACGCGGCCGGCATCATGACCATCAACCACGCCCTGAGCAACCGCTCCGAGCTGCTGTTCCTGTCGCAGCAGAGCGACGGCGGCGCGGTGCTCGACGCGATCGAGAAGTGGAAGCCGACCGGCGTGTTCGGCTTCGCCGTCACCTGGTCCGAGCTGGCCCGCTTCGACCTGTCGCAGCACGAGATGGACTCGGTCGCGCTGTGGTTCAACACCGGCGACTGCGCGCACGAGCCGCACATCCGCAACCTGGTCAACGTGGGCAGCCGCAACACGGTCACCCGGGCGGGGGTCTCCCGGGTGAAGGGCTCGATGTTCGTGGACGGGCTCGGCTCGACCGAGATGGGGCACTCCGCGTTCCACATCACCCACCGGCCCGACACCGAACGCTACGGCCGCTGCGTCGGCGTCCCGCACGTCTTCGCCGACGTGGCGCTGCTGGACACCGAGACCGGCGAGGAGGTCCCCGTCGGCGCGGTCGGCCACTTCGGGCTCAAGTCGCCGACGCTCGCGCCGGGGTACTGGAACGACCACGTCAACACGTACAAGAACCGCCTCAACGGCTACTACCTCACCGGCGACCTGATGTTCCGCGACGAGGAGGGCTACTACTACCACGTCGACCGGGCCGTGGACTCCGTCGACCTCGGCGGCGGCAACTGGCTCTACACCGCCATGTCGGAGGAGCAGATCCTGCGGGCCGTGCCCGACGTGCGGGACTGCACCATCGTGTCGGTCCAGACCGACGCCGGCGTCGTCTCCGACGTGCTGCTGTCGCTGCACGAGAGCGCCGACCCGACCGTCGACCACACGGCCGCCGTCACCGCGGCGTTGACCCCGGCGGCCGCGGCGACGCTGCGCAAGGTCGTCGTCTTCCCCGACGAGAACATCGTCACCGGCCCCACCGGCAAGGTCCGCAAGTTCCTGATGCGGCAACGGCACCTCGCCGAGATGGCGAATGCCTGACACGATCCTGCCGGCCCTTGAGCTCGTCGCCACTGCCCGGATTCCGGTGCGGTTCGACGGCGAGGGGGCCGGGATCGGCCCGCTGTCGTGGGGACAGCGATCCATCTGGCAGGACATGGTCCGCCAGCGTTCCTGGCTGCCCATCGGCGGTTGGGCGGCGGTCCCGGACGGGACCACCGTCCGGGACGTCGTGGCCGATCTGCGGTGGGCGATGCGGCGGTACCCCACGTTCCGCACCCGGCTGTGCTTCGACACCGACGGCGTGCCGCTGCAGTCCGTCGCCGGCTCGGGCACGATCTGGCTCGACGTGTTCGACGTGCCGGCCGGCGCCGACCCCGCGTCGTTCACGGCCGCGGTCGACGCCCACTACCGGTCCGAGCCCTACGACTTCGCGTCGGAGTGGCCGGTGCGGATGGGGATCGTCCGGGTCGGCGGGGTGCCCGCCTACCTGTCGACGGTCACCTGCCACCTCGTCACCGACGGCTTCGGCGGGCTGCTGATGCTCCGCGAGGTCGCCGCCCGCCGCGCCGCCGAACCCGGGCCGACCACGGGGATGCAGCCCCTGGACCAGGTCCGCTGGCAGCAGTCCCCGGAGGGGCAGAAGCAGCGCGAGAAGGCGCTGCGGCACTGGGACAGGATGCTGCGGCAGCTGCCTCCCGTCGCACCTCTCGTGCCCGGGACCGGTCCGCGGTACCACCGGGGCGAGTTCACGTCGGCTGCGCTCTACACCGCCACCCACGCCACGTCGGTCGTCTTCGACATCGACACCTCGCAGGTGCTGATGACCTGCCTGGCGCTCGCCCTCGCCGGCGAAGGACGGCCCGCGATCATCCGGCCCATGGTGGACAACCGGTTCCGGCGCGGGCTCGGCGACGTCGTGGCGATGGTGGCCCAGCACGGGATCTGCGTGGCGGACGTGGCCGGCCTGTCGTTCGAGGACGCGATGCGCAAGACCGGGATCGCGGCGATGCTGGCCTACAAGTGGGCGTATCACGACCCCGCGACCGTGTCGTCGTTGTCGGCCACGCTCGACGTCGACCTCGAGGCCGGGATCTGGCTCAACGACCGGCGGACCGTCAGCCGGCAGATGTTCCCCGGGCCCCGCCCGGACGCGGATCAGGTCCGCGCCGCCGGGCCCGGCGAGTTCCGCTGGACCGTCGCGCAGGACGACCCGTACGACCCGCTGAACGTCGACGTCGACGACGAACCGGGCCGGTTCCGGCTGACCTGGTTCACGGACACGTGGCGGACCCCTCCTGCCCGGGTGGAGGCCCTGGCACGGGAGATCGAGGCGCTGGCCGTACACCATGCGCTTGAGGCTCTTGAAAGGCAGGCGCCGTGACCGCGCTCGTCGCCATCGGCACCTACGTGCCCCCGGACCGCGTCCCGATCGAGTCGCTCGCCGACGAGTTCGAGCTGACCCCGATGCAGCTGCGCGTGTTCCGGCGCTATCACAAGCTCGGCTCCGCCGCGCACGCCCCGTCGCTGTCACTCACCGAACTGCTCGGCCTGGCGGTCGCCGACCTGCGGCTCAGCGTCTCGCAGACAGCGCGGATCCGGTATGTGCTCTACGCGCGGACATTTCCCGGCGTCGTGCCGTATCCGCTGAACCCGCTGCACGAGGTGTGCCGATCGTTCGGGTTGCAGCACGCTTCCGCGTTCGCGGTCGGGCACCACGCGTGCGCGTCCGGGCTGCTCGCCGTCGATCTCGCCGGCCGGCTCCTTGCCTCCGCGCCGCCCGACGCCCTCGCCCTGGTGCTCACCGGGGAGAAGGCGTTCACCGGCGAGGCCCGCTTCGTGCCAGAGACGTCGATGTTCGGCGAGGGGGCCGCCGCGTGCCTCGTCGCCGCTTCGGGCCCGCGGGACCGCCAGCTGTCCTATGTGGCTTCGCTGCGCGGCGAGTTCGACGGGGAGCTGGAGGAGGTCGCCGGGGAGTTCCAGCGCATCTACCACGACGCGCTCGGCGCGGCCGTCACGTCCGCCGTCTCCTCGGCTGGGCTTTCGCTGTCGGACATCGCCCTGATCCTGCCGCACAACGTCAACGTGGTGGCGTGGCAGCGGGTGTGCAAGCGGATCGGCTATCCCCTCGACCGGGTCCTGCTCGACCACGTCGCCGACTACGGCCACGTCTTCTGCGCCGACGCGTTCCTCAACCACCGCACCGCCGTCGCGCGCGGGCTGCTGCAACCCGGGGACCACTATGTCATCGCCGCCGCGGGCGCCGGCCGCGGCGCGACGTTCTCCGCCATGGTCTTCTCGCATTAGGTTCTCTTGAAAGGGTTTCTGACGATGAGCGACACCACGACGATCGACCCGGACCTGCGCCAGCAGGTCGTCGACACGATCTGCGAGCTGCTGCCGCGCGTGCTGAAGCGGGAGGTGTCCGGCGCCTCGGAGACCACCACGCTCATGGACGACCTGGGGATGAGCTCCACCACCGGCCTGGAACTGGTCCTCGAACTGGAGGACAAGCTGGAGCGGGAGATCAGCGTCGAGGACATGGGCCGCGACAACTTCGAGACGGTCGGCAGCCTCGCCGACTACGTCGCCGGAAACCTGCTCCCGGAGGAGTGACGGTGTTCGCCCTTGGTCTCCGGCGCGCGGTGTCGCGCCGGTACCCCTCCCCGGCGCTGCTTGCCGCCGACGCCGGGCACGCCGCCCGGCTGTCGACGTATCTCACGGATCTCGTCGCGCCGCACGGGTTGGCGCTCGCCCCGGACGCGCTCACCCCGGTCCGGGGCCAGTCCTACGGTGAGATGGCGGTTCCGTTGCTGCCCGTGGATCCGGTCGACCTGCTGGTGCTCGCCTACGACGTGCCGGACATCTCGCCGGGGCGGGCGGTCAGCACCTATCTGACGCACGTCTGCCCGGGGTCGCCGATGTCGTTCGCGGTGTCGGACCAGGGCCGGGCGGCGGCGTTCATGGCGCTGTCCCTGATGCAGACCTACGCGGCGACACACCCGCGGGCGGTCCTCATCGCCGTCGAGCAGGCCGACCTGCCCTACGACCCGGGCGTGCCGGTGACGCTGCCGGCCGCCCACGCCGGCATCGCCCTGCACCTGGCCGCGGACGCGCCGCCGTCGTCGGTCACCGTCACCCCGGACTCCGACGCCGTCCTCGACAGCCTCGACGGCCTCGACGCCGCGACGGTCGTGCTCGGTGGCGGGCTGGCCGGGCTCGCCGACGACGTGAAGGCCGACCGGGTGGTCCTGGCGGATCCGGCGCAGCCGATGACCGGCGTGTGGGAGGCGCTCGCGGGCCTCGACCTGGCCACGGCCGGGCGGATCGCGGTCGCCGACCACGACCCGGCGCTGCGCTACCTCTGCGTGGCCGTCTTCGGCTGACGTCTCACTCCGCTACGACCCGGCGCTGCGCTACCTCTGCGTGGCCGTCTTCGGCCGATGCCTCACTCCGCTACGACCCGGAGCTGCGCTACCTGTGCGTGGCCACCTCGGCTGACGCCTCACTCCGAAGTTGCCGGACTGCTTTGCCAACCGTACCAAGGCCCGCCTAATTGATCTCCGACGGCGTAGCCGGTCGCCGTCGCTCCGTAGTTTACCGCAGCTGGCACGTGCCGGGTGACGGTGAACGGGCGTGGCCGTCCTCGGCTGAGGCGCGGACCTTGCCCGCGCTACACGCGTGCTGGATGACGGTGAACGGGGCGTCGCCCGCCAGGGCCACCGCGGCGCGGAACCCCTCCGGCGCGTCGAGGTCCACGATCCGGAACGGGCCGTCGTGGTCGACCACCACCGGCGCGGGACCCGCGACCGGGGTGGCCAGGCCGCGGGTCAGCCGGGCACCGGCCGCCTTCACCAGGGACTCCTTGCGCGCCCACAGCTCCGCGAAACGCTCGTGCCCGCCGCCGGCGGCGATCTCGGCGGCCTCGGCGGGTGGGTAGAAGCGGCGGGCCATCGCCGCGCAGTCGAGGGTCGGCACGACCCGTTGCAGGTCCACGCCGACGGGGCGGCGGGGCGAGACGGCCACCATGATGAGGTCGCCGGAGTGCGACAGGTTCACCTCGACGCCGGTGTGCGCCCCGGCGAGAGATGGTTTGCCGTTCGGGTTGTACGCCCAGCTCAGCGACTGCGGCGGCGCGTCGAGGGCGGCGCCGGTGATGCGGCGGGTGACCGCGTGCGCCACCACGAACCGCCGCCGGTCGATCGGGTGGACGATCGACGCGTGCCGGCGCCGCTCCTCGTCGTCCAGCAGCGTGAACATGGCCGGCAGCGCGGTCTCCGGCACCCGCGCGTCGGCGAGCCAGACCTGCACGACGTCGGTGCTCATGCGGCCGCGATGAGACGCGCGAAGCGGCGGACGCCCTCCTCGATCTGGGCCGGCTCCAGGGCGCTGCACGACAGCCGGATCTGGTGGCTGCCGCCGCCACCGAGGTAGAAGAACCGCATCGGGGTCCACAGCACCCCGAACTCCTGGGCGGAGACCTCGAGGAGCTCCTCCGACGCGTCGACCGGCACGTCGACGACGACGAAGAACCCGCCGCTGGGACTGTTCCAGCGCACCGGCGTGCCGCTGAACTGCTGCTCCAGCGCGGCCAGGAGGGTCTGCAGGTTCTGCCGGTAGAAGCGGATCTTCGCCTGGTTGGCGCCGCGCAGGCTGAACCCGCTGTCCAGCAGCATTCCGCCGACCACCGCCTGCGACAGCGCGGAGGTGTTGACGGTGATCATGCTCTTCACCGTCGACAGCTCCTCGGCCAGCACCGTGCGGCGGCCGGCCGCGTCGACGACGGGCTGGTCGGCGACGAGGAACCCGACCCGCACGCCCGGGAAGTAGGACTTGGCGAACGAACCGAGGTAGATGACACGCTGGTCCGTGTCGAGGGACTTCAGCGTCGGCCGTGGCTCGTCGTCGAGGCCGAACAGGCCGTACGGGTCGTCCTCCAGGATCAGCAGGTCCGCCTCGGCCGCGACGTCGAGCAGCTCGCGACGGGTCTCCACCGGCAGCGAGACCCCGGACGGGTTGGCGAAGTTGGGCACCAGGTAGAGCGCCTTCGGGGTGCGGCCGCCGGCCCGGACCGCGGCAGCCACCGAGGCGACCGTCGACGGGCGCAGCCCCTCCGGCGACTCCGGCACCGGCACCACGTCGATGCCGAGGATCCGCGCGGCGCCGGTGAACCCGACGTAGCACGGCTCGGCGGCGAGCACGACGTCGCCGGGGCCGGCGCACAGGCCGCGCAGCGCGATGACCATCGCCTCCTGGCAGCCCGTGGTCACCATGACCGCCTCGTCGGGCACGCGGATGTCCTCGTCGACGTCCAGCATCCTGGCGATGAGCCCGCCGACGTGACCGTTCGTCCGCCCGTACATCGTCAGCAGCGCCCGGCTCTGCGCGGCGCTGAGGCCCCGCTCGCGCAGGTGCGTCAGGTAGGCCTGGATGTGTTTGTCGATGTCGGTGACGGAGTGGAACTCGTCGAACGGGCGCCCCGCGGCGAGCGAGATCGCGTCGGGGAACCGGCCGGCGACCTCGTTGAGGAAGTTCATCGAGGCGGACACCGGGTCGGACACCGACACGTGCAACGCTTCCCTGCGCAGCTCCACCATCACCGCTCGCCTCCCACTCGAAAAGACAGCACCGTCCGGTCCAGGTCGGCCAGCCGGGGCCGGCCGGTCAGCGCCATGGCGTGCGCCAGCTCCCCGGTCGTCGTCTCCAGAAGCCCGGCCACCCCGTCGGCGCCGCCGGCGGCGAGCGCCCACAGCGGCGGCCGGCCGAGCAGCACCATGCGGGCGCCGAGCGCGAGGGCGACGAGCGCGTCCGTGCCGCGCCGGACCCCACCGTCGAACAGCACCGGCATCGCCCCGCCGACCGCGTCGACGACCTCGGGCAGCGCGTCGAGGGCGGCGACGGCGCCGTCGAGCTGGCGGCCGCCGTGGTTGGACACCACGATGCCGTCGACGCCGTGCTCCACCGCCAGGATCGCGTCCTCGGCGGTCAGGATGCCCTTGAGCACGATCGGCAGGCTCGTCTGCGCCCGCAGCCAGGCCAGGTCCGCCCAGGTCACGGTCTGGTCGAAGGACTGGGCGGCGTGCTCGGCGATCGCGGAGCGGCCCGTGCCGCCGCGGTGGGTCGAGGCCATGACCGCCTCGTCGATGTTGACGGCGGTGACGTCGGCGCCGATCGCGAAGCCGTTGCGCATGTCGCGCCAGCGCCGTCCGATCCGGGGCGCGTCGACGGTGAGCAGCAGTGCCTGATACCCGGCGTCGGCGGCCCGCCGGATCAGGTCGGCCAGCACGTCGCGGCGGCTGAGCCAGTACAGGTGCAGCCAGAGCCCACCGGGGGACGCCTTCGCGATGTCCTCGAGGGTGCGGCTGGCGAAGACGCTGACCACGAACAGGGCACCCGCGGCGCCCGCGCCCTGCGCGGTGGCGACCTCACCCTCGGCGTCGACGAGGCGGTGATACGCGGTGGGTGCCACGCCGATCGGGGTCGCGAAGTCCGCGCCGAACAACGACACGGCGGTGTCGACTGTGGACACGTCGGTCAGCACCCGGGGCCGCAGCCGCACCCGGTCGAACGCGGCGACGTTGGCGGCCAGGGTGCGCTCGGACTCCGCACCGCCCTCGATGAAGTCCCACACGTCGGGATCGACGACGTCGCGGGCGAGGTGCTGATAGTCGGAGGCGGTCAACACCGGCCCCGTCCGAGGTCGTGTCACCGGCGCTCCATAGGCGGTAGCCTATCGGTGCCACGCAAGGATCGACATGAGCCGAAAGTCTTACATGGCCATCGATAGCATGCTGATCGCCGAGCTGTCCGACCCGTTCTGCCTCACCGCCGGGGAGGCCGACACCCTCCTCGACGGTCACCCCTGGCACCGGTTCGCGATCCTCGGCGACAGCGTCGCCGAAGGCCTCACCGACCCGGTCGAGGGCTACCACCCGCTCGCGTTCCCGGATCGGGTGCGGGTGGAGCTGGCCCGGCACCGGCCCGGCCTCGCGCACCGCAACCTCGGCGTGCGCAACCTGCGTGCGGCCGAGGTCCTGGCGACCCAGCTGGGTCCGGCGCTGGCGTTCCGCCCCGACCTGGCCCTGGTGATCTGCGGCGCCAACGACGCGATGCGCCCCGGCTACGAGGCCCGCGCCGACGCCGTCGACGCGACCCTGACCGCGCTGATCCGCCCGTTGCAGGAGGCCGGCGCCCGGGTCGTCACCGTGTCGCTGTTCGTCATGCCGGACTACCCGGCGATGCCGGCCTGGCTCGGCCCCGCATTCTCCCGCAGAATGAGCATGCTCGGCCGGCGCACCACCGCACTCGCCGAGGCCCTCGGCACGATCCACGTCGACCTCGCCACGCACCCGGCGATCGGCACCGGTGACGCCCTCACCGGCGCCGACGGCCTGCACGGCAACGGTCGCAGCCACGCCATCGCCGCGGCGGAGCTGATCCGCCGCCTGTCCCGTGAGATCCAGGGAGCCTAGAGATGCCACTCGACCCGCAGCTGCAGGCGATGCGCGACCAGCGCGAACGCGACGGCGTCGCCCCGCTGTACTCGATGACCCTCGAGGCCGCCCGGGCCGCCGACCTCGCCTCCATCAAGGCCGCCGGCGGCACGCCCGAGCCGGTCGAGGACGTCACCGACCACTGGATCGCCGGACCCGACGGTCAGCTGCAGGTCCGGGTGTACCGCCCGAGCGGTGACCGTCCGTTGCCGGTCCTGGTCTACTTCTTCGGCGGCGGCTGGGTCCTGGGCACCATCGACACCGCCGACGGTATCGCCCGCACGCTCGCCAACAGCGCCGGCTGCCTGGTCGTCGTCCCCGGCTACCGGCTCGCGCCCGAGCACCCGTTCCCCGCGTCGATCGAGGACTGCTACGCCGCGGTCCGCTGGGTCGCCGACAGCGCCGCCGAGCTCGGCGCCGACCCGGCCCGCATCGCGGTCGGCGGTGACAGCGCCGGCGGCAACCTCGCCGCCGGGGTGACCCTGATCGCGCAGGAGGCCGGCGACCTCGCCCTCGCCGGCCAGCTGCTCGTCTACCCCAACACCGACCAGCTCGCCGATGACGAGTCCATGCGCGCCAACGACGACCCGTTCCAGTTCAACCACCACTCCGTCGCCTGGTATCGCAGGCACTACCTGATCGACCCCGACGACGCCGAGAACCCGCTCGCCTCGCCGCTGCGCGCGGAGACCCTCAAGGGGCTGCCCCCGGCGCTGATCATCACCGCCGAATACGACCCGCTGCGCGACCAGGGCGAACGCTACGCCAAGCGGCTCGCCGACGACGCCGTCCCGGTCACCCTCGCCCGCTACGACGGCATGTCCCACGGCTTCTTCGCGATGGCCGGGACCGTCGACGAGAGCCGCGTCGCCCTGGCCCAGGCGGCCGCGCAGCTGCGGGCGTGGTTCGCATCCTGACGGCGTTGCAGCGCAACGTCACCGGTGTGTGGGGCCGGGAGGGTGAACGCGGGCTCGCCGACCTGCCCGACCTGCTCGCCGGCCTCGCCGCGGACTGGGACCTCGTCCTCGGCGAGCCGTATGACCTGACGTTCCACTACGTCGCGGCCGTGCGGTGCGCCGACGGCACCCCGGCGGTGCTGAAGGTCGGCTTCGAGCTGTCGGTCGAGGCAGCCGCCCTCGCCGCGTTCGACGGCCGCGGCGCCGCCCGCCTGCTGCGTGCCGACCGCGACCGCGGCGCCCTGCTCCTGGAGCAGGTGTCCCCCGGCGACCGGCTCCGCGACCTCGTCCCGGACCACGACCCCGAGGCGACCGCGATCCTGGCCGGCCTGATGCGCCGCCTGCACGTGCCGCCGGTCGAGGGCCCGCCCACGGCACTGTCGCAGGTCACGGCCCTGCCCACGGTGCTGTCGCAGGTCGCGGCCCTGGACCGGCACCGCGGTGCCGTCCCCGCCGACCTGGTCGGCCAGGCGGCGGCCGTCATGCGGTTCCTGTGCGCGACGGCGACCCGCGAGGCGGTCCTGCACGGCGACCTGCACCACGACAACGTGCTGCGCGGCACCCGCGACCCGTGGCTGGCGATCGACCCGCACGGCCTGGTCGGCGACCCCGGCTACGAGATCGGCTCGATCCTGTTCAACCCCGACCCCGGCGACCGCGACCCGGCGCTCACCGCCCTCGTCCCGGCCCGGCTGCGGCAGCTGTCGGAGGCGCTGGGCGAGCCGGTGGACCGCCTCGCCGCCTGGGGTTTCGTCAAGGCCGTCCTGTCCGAGGTGTGGACCGCCGACTCCGGCGGCACCCCGTCCCGCGCCCGCGACGTCGCCGAGCTGCTCCGCCCTTCGTGAGCATCGGCAGAATTTCCCGCAGGGATGCAATGTCCGGTGGGGGTGGGTGCATCTGGAGGAGGTGACGTTCGAGGCCTACCTCGCGCTGCGGCTGCCGGCCCTGCTGCGCTATGCGCTCATGCTCACCGGCGACCCGCACCTGGCGGAGGACGTGGTGCAGGAGACGATGATCCGCGCCCATGTGCACTGGCGGCGGGTGCAGCGCGCCGACCTGCCGGACCGGTACGTCAAGCGCATGGTCACCAACACCTACCTCGGCTGGCGGCGCGGCGGCTGGTTCCGGCGGGCGGTGCCGGTCGCGGACGTGCCGGAGCACGGCAGCGTGCCCGACCCGGCGGAGTCGTCGGCGGTGCGCCAGGAGCTGTGGCAACGCCTGACCGCGCTGCCGCCAAGGCAACGGGCCGCGGTGGTGCTGCGGTTCTACGAGGACCTCGACGACGCCGCGATCGCCGACGTGCTGGGCTGCTCGGTCAGCACCGTGCGGTCCCAGATCTCCCGCGCGCTCGCCACCCTGCGCGACGGGGCGGAGCGGGGCGTACCGCTGACCCACCGGACAGGTGATGCACGATGATCGACGACGAGCTGCGGCAGATGTTCACGGAGCGGGAGCCGTTCGCACCGGACCCGGACCGGACCACCGGCCGGATCCTCCGCGGCATCCCGGTGCACCGGCGGCGGACCCGGCAGCGGTGGGCCGCGGCGGCACTCGCCGTGATCGCCGCCGCCGTGGCCGTGCCGGTGCTGGCCGGCGGGGACGACGAGCCGCGCCGGGACGCGCTCGTCGCGGCCGGCGACACCGACGTGACGCTGCAGGTCACCCCGACGTGGCTGCCGGAGGCGGTGGTCACCAGGACGTACGTGGACGCCAACCTCGCCGAGGGGGTGTGGGTGGTCGACTACGACTTCGGTGGCGGCGCCGGCGGCGTCCTCGCCGTGGAGCTGCGCACCAGCACGAAGCCGCCGGTCATTGACCCGTCGTCGGCGGTGGTGCCGCCGACCGGGCCGCCGGTCGACGTGCACGGGCACGGCGCCGCCGAGTACGAGCGCGTCAACGCGCAGCAGGGCGAGCAGTCCTGCCAACTGCTGTGGCAGGACGGCCCGCTGCGGCTCAGCGTTCTCGCCCGGGCGAAGGGCGTCACGCCCGGCGTCGCCTGCGGCACCGCCCGGCAGGTGGCGCTGGGGCTCGTCGACCGGCCGATGAAGCTGGACCGGCCGATCCGGTTCGGGCTGATGCCCCGCGACTACGTCCTGGTGCAGGCCGGCACGAACATCGAGGCGTGGTGCCCGCGGGCCGGGGACAACCAGCACACGCCGCGGTGCGTGCAGGCGCGGGACGCGGCGAACACCCCGACCGCGGACGGCCGCCGGGTCACGGTCCGCGGGCAGATCGGCTGGCTGAGCCGGACCGAGACCGAGGTGATCCTGGTCGTGCCCGGCTACGTCGAGGTGCGCACCCCGACCCCGGCGGTCGACCCGGCGATCGCCGCGCTCACCGACGACGACCTCATCCGCCTCGCCGAGTCCGTCTCCCTCGCCAGGGGTTGGTGACCCGACATCCTGGGTCGCGCGGAGCGCGAGTCTCCGTCGCCCGGGGTTGGCGACCCGGCACCCGTCTCCGTCGCCCGGGGTTGGTGACCCGGCACCCGTCTCCGTCGCCCGGGGTTGGTGACCCGGCACCCGTCTCCGTCGCCCGGGGTTGGTGACCCGGCACCCGTCTCCGTCGCCCGGGGTTGGTGACCCGGCACCGGATCGGCGAAGATCGCTGCATGCGGACGAGGTTGGGCGTGCTGCTGGCGGTGGTGTCCGGCCTCTTCTCGGTGCTGCTGGCCGTCGCCGTCAACGTTGCCACCGGCGGGACGCTGCCGGCCCCGCTGGACGAGGTGTCGTGGCTGGCCTGGCCGGCCGTCGGGGTCCTCGGCGTGGCCGGCGCCGCGCTGGCGTTCTGGCAGCAGTCGACGCCACCGGCGCTGCCACCGCCGCCCGGACCGCCGCCGGGGCAGGACCCGCCGGCGCATCCCGTGCCGGCGGAGCTGCCCGCGGCGACCCCGCTCTTCGGCCGGGACGCCGAGGTCGCCGAGATCGTCCGGGTGCTGAGCGGCGGCTCCCCGGTCGTCACCCTCGCCGCCGCGCCCGGCACCGGCAAGACGTCCCTCGCGCTCGGCGCCGCGCACGCGGTGCGGGCACGGTTCCCCGACGGGCAGCTGTTCGCGACCCTGCGCGGCGCGTCCGCGGAGCCGGTCGCGCCCGAGGCGGTCCTGGGCCGGTTCCTGACCGCGCTCGGCGTGCCCGAGGACGAGCGGCGGGGCGGCACCGAGGAGCTCGCCGCCCGGTTCCGGTCCGCCGTCGCCGACCGTGCGGTGCTGGTCCTGCTCGACGACGCCCGCGACGCCGCGCACGTGGCCGCGCTCCTGCCGGGCGGGTCCCGGTGCGCCACGATCATCACCAGCCGGCGGCAGCTGACCGGTGTCGCCAATGCGCATGGGGTACCCCTGGCAGCGCTCCCGGAAGACGCCGCCATCGAGCTTCTCGAACGCGTCGCCGGCGCGGAAGCCGTCCGGCGCGACCCGTCCGGTGCGCGGGCGCTCGTCGCCGCCTGCGCGGGACTGCCGCTGGCGGTCCTCATCGTCGCCGGCCGGCTCCGGGCCCGGCCGCAGTGGACGCCGTCGGCTCTCGCGGAGCGGCTCGCCGGTGAGCACCGGCGCCTGGACGAGCTACGGCAGGGCGATCTGGCGGTCCGCTCGACGTTCCAGGCCGCGTACGCCGAACTGTCCGAAGTGGACCGTCTGGTGTTCCGCCGGGCCGGCTCGCACCCCGGCCAGGTGTTCACCCTCGCCGCCGCGGCCGCCCGCGCGGGCGTCGACGCCGGGCTCGCGGAGGCGGCCATGGACCGGCTCGTCGACGCGTTCCTGATCGAGTCGCCCGGCCCGGACCGGTTCCACCTGCACGACCTGCTGCGCCTGTTCGCGACCGAGACCCTGACCGCCCAGGAGCACGCGGATGCCTCGGAGCGCCTGCTCACCTGGCTGCTCTCGCATCGGACCGAGGACGTCGCGGGGTTGCCCGCCGTGCTCGCCGAGGGCGTGTCGGCGGGCCGTCACGCCGCGGTGCTGGCGTTGGTCGACGTCGTGCACCCGGACGTCACCGACCCCTTCGACCGCGTCGCCATCTGGTCCGCCGCCGCCGAGGCCGCGGGCGACGACCGGGTGGCGCGGGCCAGGGCATTGCGCTCGGTGTCGCACGCATTGTCGATCGCGGGCGAGGTCCAGCGCGCGATGCCGCCCGCGGACGAGGCCCTGGCCCTCGCCGAGGCCGCCGTCGACCAGTGGGAGACCGCGCAGGCGCTGCGCCGGCGCGGCGAGGTACTGCGGGACCTGCACCGGTTCGCCGAGTCGGAGGCGGCGCTGCTGCGGGCCCTGGATCTGCTCGTCGAGCTCGGCCGGGCCGAAGAGGAGGTTGCGGTACGCACAGCGCTCGGCACCCTGTACAACAACTTCCGCCGGCACGAACTGAGCGTGCCGATGATGGAACGCGCCCGCGAGCTGCTGCCCGCCGCCGCGACCGTGCAGGCCGGCTGGGTGCGGCTGGCCCTGGGCCTGGCATATCGTTTCGCCGGCCGCCGCCCGGAGTCCGACGCGGTCACCGCCGAGATCCCCGCCATCGCCGGCCGCGCCGGCAACGACTACCTCCTCGCGTACTACCACCAGGAGGTCGCCTGGACCGCCGAGGCCGACGGCCGCTGGGACGACGCCGAACGCAACTTCACCCAGATGCGCATCCTCGCCGAGCGTGTCGGCAGCGGCGCCGGGGTCGGTAGTGCGCTGCTGGGCCTCGGCCAGATCGCCGAACGCCGCGGCGACCTCGACGCCGCGCTCACCCACTACCGCGACGCCGCCACCCGCTACGCCCGCCTCGGCGACCGCATCCGCGAGGCCGAGGCCAGGTTCCGCGTCGCCGCCGTCCTCAACACCCAGGGCCGGGTCGACGACGCCGTCACGGAACGCGCCGCGGCGGACAACCTGATCGGCGACACCGACTTCCCCTGGGGCGAGAGCCTCCTGTCCCGCCTCCCCGACCCGCGGTAACCTCGGCGCGGGAGGCCGCCGTGGCGAGGTACAACACCGGGCCGTTCGACAGTGACACCGCGCAGGACCTGCTCGAGCTCTACGCGGAGTTGACGCAGGACGAGCGCCTCGACAACCTTCGCGCGGTGTTCCTGGGCGGGCCCCGGCATCCCGACGGCCCGTTCGAGCCGGTCGACAACACGGAGGTCGTCGCCGGGGCCGCGCTGGTCGCCCGGGCGCTGCCGGGCGGGGCACGCATCGATGAGATCCCGCAGATGGGCTTCGACGAGGAGGTCGCCGCCGCGGCGGTCACGGCACCGGGCGATGACCTGATCCAGCTGGCGCTCGACGCGATCCGGGCGGTGGCGGCGGACGACGCGTGGTTCACGACCCGGCTCGGCCCGAGCGACAGTGCGAGGTCCCGGCAGACGGTCGCGGTCATCGCCGGCGTCCTCGCCGATCACCGCGCGACATCCGGGTAGGTCCTGGCCCCGGTCGTCCCGCCGCTGGATGCTGCCGGAACATCCCAGACGATCGGAGTCCGGTGGGCGCGGGCCATCGGCAGCGCGGCAGGGGGCGGGCCGCCGCACACCGGCGACGGGTCAGGCGCGCGGGGCCGCGGTCGCCGGGGTGGATGGGGTGGCGGCGCGGGGGCGGCCCGCGGCGAACGCGACCGCCATCAGCGACAAGACCGCCAGGAGCCAGGTTGCGGGCACGAGCAGTGGCCCGGGCCAGTGCGGCAGCGGCAGGGCCGGCAGGTCCTCGCCGAACACCGGCAGCGCCCAGCCCGTCAACCGCCACGCGATCAGCGCCGTGGCCAGGCCCAGCACCCCGGCACCTCCTCGGTCACGGGTGTAGGCAATCTACGCCGCCGGGAGGAGCCGGGATGCGCGACGACGGCGGGCCGGGCTTCGTGTGCCGGGACCCGCCGTCGGTGTCGCCGCTCGCCTCCGCAGTCGATAGGGCAGTACGGGGGCGGAGGGCTCTCCTCCTGTCGTTGCCGCACCGATCAATGTCCAAACATCGCCGTTTCAGCTTTTCCGCGGGTTCAGCTCTCCGTGGCGGTGAGCAGGTCCCGGAGGAGGGCGCCGAGTTGGCGGCGGCGCGGCTCGGGCAGCCGCTCGAGGACCTCCCGCTGCGCGGCCAGCCCGACCGTGACCGCCTCGTCGATGAGGGTCCGGCCGGTGGAGGTCAGCGTGATGACGAGTCCGCGGCGGTCGGCGGGGTCCGGTGAGCGGGCGACCAGACCGGCCCGCTCGAGCCGGTCGAGCCGCCCGGTCATGCCGCCGGAGGTGAGCATCAGCGACGCGGTCAGCGCCTTCGGCGACAGCTGGAACGGCTCGCCCGCGCGGCGCAGGGTGGCCAGCACGTCGAATTCGCCGCGGTTGATGCCGAGCGCGCCGTAGACGCGCTCCTGCCGGTCGCCGACGATGCGGGCCAGCCGGTAGATGCGGCCGAACACCGCCATCGCGTCGGTCTCGAGGTCCGGTCGCTCGCGCCCCCACTGCTCGACGATCCGGTCGACGTCGTCTGTCACGTACACCATCCTCGCACATCTTGTTTCTAAGTAGCTTAGTGCTAAGCTACTTAGTCATGAGGAACCTTGCAGTGACCACCGCCGTGGCCCCCGCGCTGTGGGGCACCACCTACCTCGTCACCACCGAGCTGCTGCCGGACGGCCGCCCGCTGCTCGCCGGGACGCTGCGGGCCCTGCCCGCCGGCCTGCTGCTGATCGCCGTCGTCGCGGCCCTCGCCGGCCGCCGTTCCCTGCCCACCGGCGCCTGGTGGTGGCGTGCCGCCGTGCTCGGCTTCCTGAACATCGGCCTGTTCTTCGCGCTGCTGTTCGTCGCGGCGTACCGGCTGCCGGGCGGGATCGCGGCGGTCCTCGGCGCCCTCGGCCCGTTCGTGGTCGCCGCCATCGCCTTCGCCCTGCTCGACCAGCGTCCCGCCGTCCGCGTGCTGCTCGCCGGCGCGGCCGGGCTGGCCGGCGTCGCCCTGCTGGTGCTGCGCTCCGACGCCGCCCTCGACCCGCTCGGCCTCGCCGCGGCCACCGCCGGGATGGTGTCCATGTCGTTCGGCACCGTGCTCGGCCGCCGCTGGGGCACCCCGCCCGGCCTGCCAGACCGCCGCACGGCGCTGCTGGCCCTGACCGGCTGGCAGCTGACCGTCGGCGGGCTGCTGCTCGCCCCGGTGATGCTGCTGGTGGAGGGCCTGCCATCGACGCTGACGTGGACGAACCTCGGCGGCTTCGGATACCTGTCGCTGATCGGCACCGCGGGCGCCTACTTCCTGTGGTTCCGCGGGGTGACCGCGCTCGCGCCGGCCCGGGTCACGCTGCTCGGCCTGCTCAGTCCCGTGGTGGCGGCGCTGCTCGGGTGGCTGGTGCTGGACCAGTCCCTGTCCCCCGGCCAGCTGCTGGGCGCGACCGCGGTCCTCGCCGCCGTCGTCCTGGGCACCCGCACCCCGGCTCCGACCCCTGCCTCGGACCGCGCGGCGCCGGCTCCGGCTGCGGCCCCGGACCGCGCGGCTCCGGCGCTGAGCGGCCGGTGACCGCGACTGCGGGCGGCTCAGGTGGGGTCGAGGGCTTCGGCGCGGCGGCGCAGGTCCGCGGCGATGTCGTCCCAGTCGGGGCCGTGCAGCACGAGGCTCTGCGCCGCCTCGCGCAGCAGCGCCGGGTCGTCGGGGCGTTGCAGCAGCACCAGGCGATACGCCAGGTTGCGCACCCACACCGGCAGCAGGCCGTCGGCGAGCTGAGGGCACAGCTCGTGCAGCATGGCCAGGATCGAGTCCGCGTCGGCGAAGGCCAGGTGCTCGACGAAGGACGACTCCGGAGCGGCGCAGCACGCGACGGCAGGCCGGTATTCGTCACCGTAGCGGCACCGAGCGTGCTCGGTGAGGGTGCTGTGCATGCCCCGGACCCTATGCGGCCGGCGTAACGAACGGCACGCTGCACGGACCGCGGGCGGCGGCCGGCGCCGGGCTTTGCCATCATGCTCGCGTGCGTGTCGAGTTGCTGGGTCCGGTCGCGGTTACCGAGGACGATGGAACGCCGGTGACCGTGCCCGGTGCCCGGGTCCGGATGCTGCTGGCGAGGCTGGCGCTGGAGGAGGGCCGGCCGGTGCACCCCGACACCCTGGTCGACGACCTGTGGGGGGAGCAGCCGCCCGCCGGGGCCGCCGCGGCGCTGCAGGGCCTCGTGTCCCGGCTGCGCAGGGTGCTGGGCGGGACCAGCTCGGTCCAGTTCGCGGCCGGTGGGTACCGGCTGCCGGTGCGCGGCGAGGACGTCGACGTGCACGGGTTCGAGCAGCTGGCCGCGCAGGGCCGCCGCGAGCTGGCGGCCGGTCGGGCCAAGGAGGCCGCGTCCGCGCTCGCCGCCGCCAGGCGCCTGTGGCGCGGGGCGGCCCTCGCCGACGTGCTGGAGGCGCCGTTCGCCCGCACCGCGGCGACCCGGCTCGACGAGATGCGGGCCGACGCCGTCGAGGACCTCTTCGAGGCGGAGCTGCAACTGGGCCGGCACGCCGAGGCGCTGACCGGCCTCGCGGCGGCCGCCGCGGACCGGCCGTTGAGCGAGCGGCTCGCCACGCTCCGCATGCGGGCGCTGTCCGCGGCTGGGCGGCAGTCGGACGCGCTCGCCGTGTACGAGGAGGTGCGGGCCAGGCTCGGCGACGAGCTCGGCGTCGATCCGACGGCCGAGCTGCGGGAGGTCCACCTGGCGCTGCTCCGCGGGGAGCTGGACCGGCCCGCCGCGCAGGCGGTGGAGGTCCCGCCGAGCCGGCTGCCGGCCGCCGTCACCAGCTTCATCGGCCGGGAGGACGAGCTCGGCCGGGTCGCCCAGCTGATGGGCGCCGCGCGGCTGGTCACCATCGTCGGGCCCGGCGGCGCCGGCAAGACCAGGCTGTCGCTGGAGGCGGCGCGGCGCGACCCGGCCTACGAGCGGGGCCGGGTGTGGTTCGTGCCGCTGGCCGGGCTCAGTGAAGACGATCCGGAGCAGCTGGCCGACACCGTCCTCAGCGTGGTCGGCTCGGCGCACGGGCGCCTCTACGACGGCGCGAAGCCGATGACGGCGGCCATCGACCGGCTCACCGAGATGCTCGACGTCGGTGACGCCGTGCTGATGCTGGACAACTGCGAGCATCTCGTCGGGGCGGCGGCGCAGCTCGCCGACGAGCTGCTCGGCGGGCTGGCGCAGCTGCGGATCCTCGCCACCAGCCGGGAGCCCCTGGCCATCACCGGGGAGGCGTTGTGCCACCTCGGACCCCTCGCGCTGCCCGCTGGGGAGCCGGACCTCGCAACGGCGGCCGAGGCAGCAGCGGTGCGGTTGTTCGTCGATCGGGCCGGAGGTGTACGACCAGGCTTCGCGCTGGACGAGTCCACAGTGGACGCGGTGGTGGAGATCTGCTGGCGGCTGGACGGGATGCCGCTCGCGCTGGAGCTGGCGGCGGTGAAGCTGCGCTCGATGACGGTCGACCAGGTCGCCCGCCGGCTCGACGACCGGTTCCGGCTGCTGACGTCGGGCAGCCGGGCCGCGTTGCCGCGGCAGCGGACCCTGCTGGCGATGGTCGAGTGGAGCTGGGACCTGCTCGACGAGGCGGAGCGGATCCTGGCGCGCCGGCTGTCGGCGTTCCCCGGCGGGGCCGGGCTGACCGCCCTGGAAGCGGTCTGCGCCGACGCGTCCCTGCCGTCGCGGGACGTGCTCTACGTGGTGGACTCGCTGGTGGAGAAGTCCATCGTGCAGCAGACCGGCGGCCGGTACCGGATGCTGGAAACGGTTCGTGCGTACGGGGCGGAGCAGCTGGCCGCCTCGGGTGACGACGTGTCGACCCGCTTCGCCGGCTACTACCTGACCCTCGCCGAGCAGCACGAGCCGCTGCTGCGCGGGCGGGAGCAGCTGCGGGCCTTCGCGGTCTTCGACGCCGAGCACGAGAACATGACGGCGGCGCTGCGGACCGCCCTGGACGCCGGTGACGCCGCCAGGACGTACCGATTCATCAAGGCGTTGTTCTGGTACTGGGGGAACCGCGGCCTGAACAACCAGCTCGAGACGTTCATGGGCGCACTGTCCGACCTCGGGGCCGCCGTGCCCGACGAGGCCCGGCGCGCCGTCGAGCTGGTGCGCTCGACGTCCGGCGCGCAGGAGATCCACCCCGCCCGGCTGCTGTGGATCTCGCAACGGGCGTTCACCCCCGACGCCGCCTCCGATGACGAGCAGCTCCAGCAGTCGCTGACGTCGCCGGATCCGTGGGTGCGGGCCACCGCGCACTGGGCGCACAACTTCACGCTGGTCGAACAGGGCGACCTGGAGGGCGGCGCCGCGGCGCGCGAGGAGGCGGTGCGCGGCTTCGAGGAGGTCGGTGACCGCTGGGGGCTGGTCATGAGTCTGCTCGCCATCGGGCGGGTCCCGTCGCTGCGCGGCGAGTTCGCGACCTCGATCGCCGCGTTCGAACGCGCGGTCGCGATCAGCGCCGAGCTCGGCACCGAGGACTACCTGTACTGGACCAGGAACCGGCTGGCCCGGGAACGGATGCGCGCCGGTGACCTGGACGGCGCCTGGCGCGACCTGCGGGCCATGCAGGACCGGGCCGAGCAGCTGGGCCAGCGGCGGCGGGAGGCGGCCATCCTGTTCAGCGTCGCCGGCTGGCAGCGGCGCGCGGGCGAGCTCGACGCGTCGGAGCGCACGCTCGACACCATGGCGACCCTGGTGGATCGGCTGCCGTACCCGGAGCAGATGGCCCGGGACCTCATCGACGGCACGCGGCTGATGAACCGGCTCGCGGCGCGCGATGCCGCCGGAGCCCGGGAGCTGCTCGCCAGAGCGGTGCGGCCCAACATCACCCGCAACCAGAGCAACGGGCTCGCCTGGGCCGCCGAGCAGGTCGGCGAGCTGCTCGCCCTGGAGGACCGGCCGGTCGACGCGGCCACCGTGCTGGGCTGGAGCCAGGCGATCCGTGGCGCCTTCGACCACGGCGAGCCGGCGTTGCGCGTCCTGGTCGCCGGGCTCGTCGAACGCCTCGGCGAGGACGGCTACCGCGACGCGCTCGAGCAGGGGGCCCGGCTGTCCCGGCAGGACGCGCTGGGCCGGCTGACCTCGACGATCGGCACGGACTTCGCACGCATCGGCGCGGACTTCGCACGCATCGACGGGGGCCTCGCACGCTGAAGCGGCGCACACCGGCGTGGTGCCGATGTGCGCCGTCTTCCAGCGGTCACTTCGATTCGCTGTTGAACTTCGAGGTGGACCAGTAGTAGCCGAGGACCGAGAGCCCGACGCACCAGGCCACCGCGAGCCATCCGTTGTGGCCGATCTCGCTGCCGAGCAGCAGCCCGCGGAGGGTCTCGATGGCGGGCGTGAACGGCTGGTACTCGGCGATCGGCTGGAACCAGCCCGGCATCGCGTGGACCGGGACGAAGGCGCTGGACAGCAGCGGCAGCAGGATGAGCGGCGTGGCGTTGTTGCTGGCCGCCTCGGCGTTCGGGCTGACCAGGCCCATCCCCACGGCGATCCAGGTGAGCGCGGTGGCGAAGAGGACGAGCAGGCCGAACGCGGCCAGCCACTCCAGCACGCCGGCGCCGGTGGACCGGAACCCGATGGCGACGCCGACCGCGCCGACCAGGGTCACGGCCATGACGGACTGCAGGACGCTGCCGATGACGTGCCCGACGAGGACCGATCCGCGGTGGATGGCCATGGTGCGGAAGCGGGCGATGATGCCCTCGGTCATGTCGTTGGAGACGGACACCGCGGTGCCGACGACCGTGCTGCCGATGGTCATGAGGAGCAGCCCGGGGACGATGTACGCGATGTACTCCTTCCGCCCGCCGCCGATCCCGGACCCCATCGTGTCGCCGAAGATGTACACGAAGAGCAGCAGCAACATGATCGGGGTGAGGAGCAGGTTCAGCGTGAGCGACGGGTAGCGCCGGGCGTGCAGGAGATTGCGGCGCAGCATCGTGGACGAGTCGCGGACGGTCAGGGCGAGAGTGCTCATCGGACGGCCTCCTTGGCCTGGGCGGGGACGGTGGCGTGGGCGTCGGTGGCGTGGGCGTCGCCGGTGAGGGCGAAGAACACGTCGTCGAGGTCGGGGGTGTGCACGGTCAGCTCGTCCGCCTCGATGCCGGCGGAGTCCAGCCGGTCCAGGACGGAGCGCAGCTCACGCTGGCTGCCACCGCTGGGGATCTGCAGGGCGAGGGCGTCGTCGTCGCCGGTGGCGTCGTGCAGCGCGAGACCCGCGGACCGGTAGGCGATGGGATCGGTGAAGCGGAGCCGGATGTGCCCACCGGGAATGAGCCGCTTGAGCTCGGCGGCGGTGCCCTCGGCGGCGATCTTGCCGTGGTTGAGCACCGCGATGCGGTCGGCGAGCTGGTCGGCCTCCTCGAGGTACTGGGTGGTGAGGAAGACGGTGGCGCCGTCGGTGACCAGCTCGCGGATGATCTGCCACATGTTGTGGCGGCTGCGCGGGTCGAGCCCGGTGGTGGGTTCGTCGAGGAAGATGATGCTCGGGTTGCCGACCAGCGTCATGGCGAGGTCGAGGCGGCGTTTCATGCCACCGGAGTAGGTCGACGCGGGCTTCTTGGCGGCGTCGGTGAGGTCGAAGCGGGCCAGGAGGTTCGCGGCGGTGCGGCGACCCTCCCGTTTGGTCAGGTGGTGCAGGTCGGCCATGAGGAGCATGTTCTCCTCGCCGGTGATCAGGTTGTCGACGGCGGAGAACTGGCCGGTGACCCCGATCGAGGCGCGCACCTTCTGCGGGTCCGTGGCGAGGTCGTAGCCGCCGATCCGGACGGTGCCGGAGCCCGTGCCGGAGGAGATGAGCGTGGACAGGATCTTCACGGCCGTGGTCTTGCCGGCGCCGTTCGGGCCGAGCAGGGAGAAGATGGTGCCTTCCGGGACGGTCAGGTCGACACCGTCGAGCACGACCTTGTCGCCGTAGGACTTGCGGAGGTTGTTCGCTGCGATGGCCAAGCTGGTCATGGTCGGTGCTCCCTCGATGATGGCGGTGTCAGAGGCTGCGGGCGAGAATGTCGCCGTAGTCGGTGGTCGCGTGGATGGTCAGGTCCGGGACACCGTCGGTGTTCTTCAGCGCGTTGTGGATCCGGCCGTGACCGGTGCCGGCGTCCAGCGAGGCGGACACGCCGTTGGCGGCGCTGATCGACACGTCGCCGGCCTGGGTCCGCAGCGTGACGGTGCCGCGCACGGCCTCGGCGACGCGGATGTCGCCCTTCGCGGTGCTGATCTCCGCGGACCCGTTGACCCGCCCGACGGACACGTCACCGGCGAGGGTGGTGAGGCGGACACTCGCCGCCTCGTCGACCTTGACCGCCCCGTGCGCGGCGTCGAACACGACGTCGCCGTAGCGCCCGACCGCCCGGAACTCCGCGCTGGCCGCCTTCACCTCGAGCTGCGAACCGGCGGGCAGCTCGACCGTCACCTCGACGTATCCCGAACTGCCGAGAATCTGATGTTTCGCCGGCGCCACCACCCGCAGGACGCCGTCGCCGTACTCGACCGTGGTCTCCTCCGCCACCTTCACGTCGCGGCTCTTGGACGCGTCCACGGGCAGAACCTCAACGGTCGTGTACGCCCGGTCCCCGGCGACGAACCGCACCCGCCCCGCGGGGATGTCCAGAACGGCCGAGATCGGGTTGGGGGTTTCGAACTGCTGCATCGCTTGCTCCTCTGGCTGTGCGGACCGGTCGTCCGCTGTGCACAGAGATTGGCCGCCCCCGCTGACAGCGCACCAACAGCACGCTGACAGCCCCGATCAGCACCCGTTCACCGATGACAGCGGCCACCGGGGCCGCCGTGGTCGAGGTCGTGGGCGCCGGCGTTTGGTCAGTCGCGGGCGAGGGCGGGCTCGCGAACGGTGGCCGCGCGGCGGGTGGTGCGGTCCTCGACGGCGAAGCTCACCGCGGCCAGGGCCAGGCCCACCACGCCGAGGGCGATGCCGACCCAGGCCGGGGCGACGTAACCCCAGCCGCGGGCGATCACCAGACCGCCGAGCGCGGCGCCGAGGCTGTTGGCGATGTTCATCGCGGACTGGTTCACCGCCGCGCCCATCAGCTGGGCGGTCGGGGCGACGCTGATCAGGCGGGACTGCATGGCGGGGCCGAGGAAGAGGCCGCTGGCGCCGATCAGGAAGGCGCCGGCGAACAGGCCGGTGGTGGAGCCGGCGACGAGGGCGAAGACGACCATCGCGGCGATGAACACGACGAAGCCGCCGAGGATGCTGCGGCGCAGGTCGCGGTCGGAGAAGTAGCCGCCGGCGGCGTTGCCGACGGTCATGCCGAGGCCGACCGCGACGAGGACCCAGGGGACGGCACCGGTGGAGAGGCCGGCGACGTGGGTGGTGACGGGGGCGATGTAGCTGTCGATGGCGAAGAAGCCGGCGAAGCCCAGGGCGGCGACAGCGGCGACGAGCCACACCTGCGGGGCGCGGAAGGCGGCGAGCTCGGCGCGGGGTGAGCCGTCGACGGCCGCGGCGACGGCGGGGACGGTGGCGGCCACGGCGAAGAGCGTCAGGAGGAACATGAGGGCGATCACCATGTACGCGGTGCGCCAGCTGGCGGTCTGGCCGAGCCTGGTGATGGCGGGGACGCCGACGAGATTGGCGGCGGTGAGGCCGCCGAGGACGATCGCGAAGCCCTTGGCCTGGTTGCCGGGGCCCATGATCGCGGCGGCGAGGAGGCCGGCGGCGCCGAAGTAGGCGCCGTGGGGCAGCGCGGCGACGAAGCGGGCGACGAGGACCAGCTCGAACGTCGGGGCGAGTGCGGACGCGACGGTCCCCAGCGTGAACAGGGCGAGGAGCCCGACGACCAGCCGCTTGCGCGGCACGCGGGCGGTCAGCGCGGCAATCGTCGGGGCGCCGACCACGACGCCGAGGGCGTAGACGGTGATCATCCAGCCGCCGTGGGCGACGGCCCTGGCGCTGGAGCGTTCATACAGCGAGGGCAGGAGATTGCGGGCGATGTCGGGGAGCAGCCCCATCGCGACGAACTCGGTCAACCCGATGGCGAAGCCGCCCAGGGCGAGGGCGAGCAGCGCCGTCCAGCGCCGGGACGCGGTGAGGTGGTCCATGACAGGGATTTTAGCAACGCTGTTGCGTTATACGATGTGGTGATGGACACGCCCGGCGCCCACCTGGAGCACCTGCGCGACTACAACGAGTCGCTCGTCGTCGCGCTCGCCCGGAGCCGGGCCGAGTTCGACCGGGCCGGCGTCGCCGAGGCGACCGGGCTCACGCCGCAGGCCGTGTCGAAGGTCCTCGGCCGGCTGGTCGAGCACGGCCTGGTCGAGGTCTGCGGGGTCCGCCGGCAGGGCGTCGGCAAGCCGGCCAGCATCTACCGGCTCGTGCCGGGCAGCCGGCACGCGATCGGCTTCCACGTGGCCCGCCGCACGCTGCGCACGGTCCTGACCGACCTCGCCGGCACCGTGCTCACCTCGACGGTCACGCCGCTGCCGCCCGACTTCACGCCCGGCCAGCTGCTGGACGCCATGCGCGAAGAGGTGCGAAACGCCGACATCAACCCGGTCGGCGTCGGCATCGGCATGGTCGGCCCGCTCGACCATGCCGCCGGCATCGTCCGCGACGCCCACCGGCTGCGGCACTGGCACGACGTGCCGCTGCGCGAGCTGGCGCAGGAGCGCCTGGCGCTGCCCGTGCACCTGGACAAGGACGTCACGGCCGGCGTCACCGCCGAGGCATGGCGGCGTGGGCCCGCCTTCCGCGACGGCGCGCTCATCATGGTGGAGTCGGGCATCGGCGCGGGCCTGTGGCTCGGCGGCGCGGCCTACCGGGGCGCGCACACCAACGCGGGCGAGTTCGGCCACACGGTCCTGCAGCTCGACGGCCCCCGATGCGTCTGTGGCCGGACCGGCTGCCTGGAGATCCTGCACGACACCGCGGTGGCGGACGGGCAGCTGGGCACGGCCGCCCGGGTGCTGGCGACCGGCATCGTCAACCTGTTGCAGACCACGGACGTCAACCACGTGGTCCTCGCCGGCGCGGATCTGCTGCGTTTTTCCGAGGTGTACGAGACGACGACGCGCGACGCCATCCCCCGCTCGCACTGGTTGGACGTCTCGGTGACCGTGGCCGAGCTGGGCGCCGACGTGATCGCGGCGGGCGCGGCGATGCAGGTGCTCGACGCGGCGTACGGCATCCCTTCAAAAATGGGTGTTCGTTCATTATTCTCGACGGTGTGATCGACCGCAGCAGCCGCACCGCCGAGCACGTCGCCCTGTTCCGCGCCCTGGAGACGGTCCGCCCCGGCGGCGGCCTGTTCCGCGACCCGCCCGCGCGGCGGCTGCTGCCCCGGCGGCACCGCACGGTGATCGACCTGTGCCGGGTGCCGGGGGTGCACGGCGCCCTGGTGCGCTACATCGACCGGCGCTGGTCCGGCGGCCCGCGCGCCTCCGCCGTCGTGCGGACCCGGCTGATCGACGAGTGGCTGGCGGCCGCCCTGGCCGGCGGCGCCCGGCAGGTGGTGCTGCTCGGCGCCGGGTTCGACAGCCGCGCGGCCCGCTTCGACGGCCCGGCGTTCTTCGAGGTCGACCACCCCGCGACCCAGGCGACCAAGCGGCGGCGGCTCGGGCGCGACGCCCGCCCCGGGGTGGTGTTCGCGCCGGCCGACCTGGGCGCCGACAACCTCGGCAGGGTGCTGCGGGACGCCGGGTTCGAACCCTCGGTGCGCACCGTGGCCATCTGGGAAGGCGTCACCAACTATCTGACCGCGGCGGCCGTCGACGCGACGCTGCGGGGCCTCACCGCGCTGTGCCCGCCGGGCAGCACCGTCATCTTCACCTACGTCGACCGTGGCGTCCTGGACGGCACCGCGACGTTCCCCGGCGCCGCCGAGTGGCACGACGCGGTGCGGCGCGAGGGCGAGCCGTGGACGTTCGGCCTCGACCCGGCCGAGGTCCCCGACTACCTGCGGCAGCGTGGGCTGGACCTGGTCGAGGACCTGTCGACGCGGGCGGCGGCGCGGCGGCTCCTGCCCGCGTCCCGCCAGGCTGAGCCGACGGCCGAGTTCTACCGGGTCGCCCTGGCTCACGTCGGCTTTTCCGGGGTCGGTGGTCGTTGATGCCGAAGGTCGACGATGCCCACTTCGCCGCGCGGCGCCGGCAGATCCTCGACGCCGCCGCCGCGTGCTTCGCCCGGGAAGGGTTCCACCGCACGTCGGTGCAGGACATCGTCCGCGAGTCGGGGGTCAGCGCCGGCCTCGTCTACCGGTACTTCACCGGCAAGGACGACATGATCGCCGCCATCGTCGCCGAGCGCCACGAGCAGCGCGAACGCCGCCTGCGGGAGGACCCGTTCGCCGCGTACGCCGACCTGCTGCGCGGCCTCGCCGACCCGGCCGGGCGCGACGCCCTGCGGCTGTCACTGCAGGTGTGGGCGGAGACGGTCCGCTCGGAGCCGATCCGCGCCCTGGTCCGTTCGGGCGTCGACCGTCCCGCCTCGCACGCCGCGGAGCTGCTCGCCGGCAATCCCCTGCCGCCTGGGGTCGACGCGGACGCGGTGGTCAGGATCTTCATCGCCGTGTATCAGGGCCTGCTGCTGCAGACCGTCCTCGACGACACCCTGGACCACGAGCGACTAGCCGCCGCCGCCGAACACCTGCTGCGGGCCGCGCTCAGCCCTCCGCAGTGAACGGGCAGGCTGTGCTCAGCCCTCCGCGATGAAGGGTCCGGCCGCGGCCGGCGGCGCGTACCGCGGCCCGGCGTACGCGGCGAGGGCCTGGTGCACCTCGGCCGCGCTCTGGAGGGTCTCGTCGAGGGCGAGCAGGACGATCGACGGCCGCCCGTCCGCCTGGTTGCGGTAGTCCGCCGCCGTGCCGAGGTCGACACCGGCCGCCGGCACGATGATCAGGCGGTGGGTGCCGGAGTCGTCGCCGGGGTTGACGTACGGCTCGAGAAAGACGGCGTCGATCGCGCCCCACGGCACCCCCCGGTTGATACCGGCCACGCGCAGCCGGAGGCCGGCCTGCTCGATCGTCACCGGGTTGGGCCGGAACGCCTGCCGCAGGCTCCACAATGCGAACAGGACCACGACGGCGCCGAGCACCAGCAGCGCGGTCGAGCCCAGCGGGATGAACAGGATCCGCAGCTCCCAGCCGGTCTGCGACGCGTAGATGATCCCGAGGCCGGCCGCGAAGTAGAGCGCCAGCAGGAAGAAGTTGGGGCGGCGGTAATGCAGCGTCATCATGTCTCCGGGCGCAGCGCTGGATCTCGAAAGCGGCGACAGTCTCGCACACCACACGCGCCCCATGTGTCCCGCCGAAAACCGCTCAGATCCGGCTGCGCGCCGCCGATGACACATGCCGTAACCACGCCCCGCCGCTCCCGCTGGATAGCCCTGCTCGCGGTGACCGGTGCCGTCGCCGGCGGCGCGTATGCCGCCGCTCGCAAGGTCCGGACCAGGCAGTCCGTCCCGCCCGCAGCGGCGCCGACCGACCCGCCGGAGCACGCCGGGTCGCCGTCCGCCGACCCGCCTCCGGCCGTGACGCCTTCCGCCGATGAGCCACTCACGACCGGATCGTCCACCGCCAATCAGTCCACTGTGGACGGACAGGCGCTGCGGTCGCTGGTGCCGATGGCGGTCGGAGGCGCGGTGGCCGTCGCCCTGGCGCTCGCCGTCGCCGTCGCCGCTCGCCCCTCGGATCCCGGCCGGACGGCGACCCCACAGCACCCGCCCGCCCCGCGGCAGCCGGCGGCAGCACCACAACCGAGCTCCGCACTGCCACAGGCCGCCACCGCCGCGCAGCCGGTCGGCCTGTCCACGGCGGGCGGGGGCTGCGTGACCGGCCCGGACCGCCCGGTCCTGGACACCGTGCACCCGACCCTGTCCGCGTCGTTCACCGGGGTGCCGGCCGAGCAGTACGTCCAGCCCACGTTCCAGCTCCGCCGCGCCACCGACGCCGGCGACCCGAACGGAACGCTGCCTGGCGAACCCGTCGCCGCCGGGCGGACCGCGACCCTGGACCTGCGCCGGCACCTGACCCTCGCGCACGGGGTGACGTACTGCTGGCGGGTCCGTGGAATCCCGGACCTGAACCCCGGCGACGACGCCGGCTGGTCGTCGTGGTGCGAGTTCACCGTCGCCGCGACCGCACCCGACGCGCTGGACCTGGACGACGGCCGCACGTACACGGCCGCGCTGCCCACCGCGACATGGCAGGCGATCCTGCGGGTCCTCGGACCGGTGTCGGTCTCCGCCAACGGCGACAGGTCGGTGCACGCCCCGATCGAGGACGCCGTGCGGCGGGCCGCACCCGGCGCGGCCCGGACCCCGGTCACCATGACCGGGTCACGCTGGAAGCTGATCGCGAACGATCTGGCCGGCCTGACCTCGAGCGGAGACGGGTCCACATGGGACCTGGTCGACCTCCTCTCCACGGCCCTGGGCGGCCCCCCACGCCTGACCATGGGCTTCCCCCGCCGGACCTGATGAGGGCCGGGTCAGAGCAACGCCATGCACAGCACGAAGGCGGGCGGCTCGGTCGCGAAGTAGTCGTGGGTGTGCCCGGAGACGCCCTTGCACTTGGCCCGGTCCGAGGTTCCCTCGAAGCGTCTCAACACCTTGAACACACCCGGCCCGCACTGCACCACGCGGAGTGCAGGAGTCGCCGGTGAGCCGGAGTCGGCAAGACAGTCGCCCACAGCGGCCTCCCGCGGGCCACCGGGCGCGGCGGCGACGATCAGCTCGATCGTCTGGCCGGCTGCGACCTGCGCCCCGGGACCAGGGTGGTACCGATGACCGTCCCGGGCGTCTGCGAGGTGCCCGAGCGGTACGAGACGGTCGCCTTGAACCCTTTCCCGCTGAGCGTCTGCTTGGCGGTGGCCTCGGTGGCGCCGCGGACATCCGGGACCTGAACCTTGGCGGCCGCCGCGGTGCCCTGACGCTGCCCGCCGGTCGACGGCGGTAACGCGCCCGAGCTGCCCGGCCCGGCGGAGGCCGAAACGACGGGCCGCTGCGGGAGACCGCCCCACCCGCCGGACACGCCGACGAGGCCGGTGAGCCGGATCCGTGCGGTGCGCCGGCCCGGCTGGACGGTGTCGACCGAGACGACCAGGCCGTCGGAGACCAGGTCGGCGTGCACCCAGGGCTGGGACGTGCGGGCGCGGCAGGACCGCGCGACCGGCGGTCCGAGCAGGCGGATCGTCCGTGCCGGACGCGGGGATCCGTACGCGACCAGCCCGAAGTCAACCGCCGTTTCCGCCGGGTGGATCGCGGCGTCCCGCAGTGCCTGGTTCGCGCCGGCGACCAGCTGGACATCGTCGCCGATCGCGTGTTTGGACAGCGCGTCGACGGCGCGGGTCGCGGTGTCGAGGTCGCTGTGCAGATCGGTCCTGAGCGCCGTCAACGTCCGGAGCGCATCACCGGGGGCCGTGGGCGATCGGCCTGCTGCGCGCCACATACAGCTCGCCCTGGAGGTCGAACTGCCACCCGGGCGTCTGCTTCGGATTGAAACGCGTCGAACACGTTCGCGCTCCCGCCCGAGCGCACCCGCACGCCCGCACGCCCTGCGCGAACGCGCCGCCGTAGCAGCAGTCCCGGCCGGGCCTGGATGACACTGGAGTTGGCCGACGTCTCCATCTCCTTCACCGACCCGAACTCCCGGTCGACCTCGTCGTCACCGGCGCCGTGCACGACCTCTACTGCGTCTACATCGGTCGGGTCCCGCTCGCGGCGGCGATCCGCGACGAGCGGGTGCGGCTCACGGGCACGACGCCGATGGTCAACGGGTTCCACCGCTGGATGCTCTGGAGCAGCTTCGCCGCGGCGAGCCGCGTCTCCGTCGCCCGTCCGGTTCCCGCGCCGTGATCGCGTCCGTCGATGGCAGGATCGATCGATGGCAGGATCGATCGATGGCAGGATCGATCGATGCGGGTTCTCTTCGACGGCACGGCGCCGGTTGCGTACGGCCAGATCTACGTCACCAGCCGCGAGCTGCCGGACATGAGCGGGGCGTTCGCCGGACAGGTGAACGGGTTGTGCGGGGCCGCCGATGCGGGCGCGTTGTTTCTCATGACCGGGACGCACACCGGGCAGGTCAGGTTCCGGGTCGAGCTGCACGACGCCGCGCCGCCGGCAGACGGGGCGTGGGAGGACGTGGTGGAGGTGTCGTTCGTGCCGAGGGCCGCGACGGTCGGACTGGTCCCGTGGGGTGACGGGCCGCTGGCGCACCTGCCGCTGATCCCCGAGGGGAGCGGCACCGGCCCGCTGCCGGTCTTCCGGGTGCGGTACTGCGCCGACGGCATGGACGAGGGGCGGGACCCGTTCGGCGGGCGCGACCCGGACGAGATCGACGAGCTCGGCTACCCGGATCAACGGCCGGACCGCTACCTGCTGTGCTTCTGGCCGACAGCGCCGACAGCGCCGACCGAGCCGACAGGGCCGACAGGGCCGACAGGGCCGACCGAGCCGACAGGGCCGACGGAGCCGGCTTCGGACGCGGAAGGCGCCGACGCGGTCCTGCGGCAGGGCAGCGACGCCGCCGCGCACTGGCACCGCTGGGCGGCCGCGCTGCCACCCCCGCCGGCGTTGTGGGAGCGGGTGGAGGACGAGCTGCGGCAGCGGTCGGAACGGCAGCGGCGCGACGAGGAGTACCGGCGGCGCGACGAAGTGCGGCAGTGGGGCGGGCGGGCGCCCAGCGAGCGGCTCCGGCAGGTCCGGGGCAACGTCCACGGCATCGCCCTGGTGGACCGGGACCTGGTCGACCGGATCGCGGACGCCGGCCCGGCCACGCAGCGGCGGGTCGCGATCTGGGCGGCGCGGCGGGCGTTCACCGTCGCCCGCATCGCCGATCTCGACTGGATGGCCCCGGCGTGGGCGGCGCTGGACCGCGGCGACCCGCTCCCGGCCGAGTTCACCGACATGACGGCGCTGCTGAACCGGATCCTGGGTCCGCGGACCTTCACGTATTCCATCAGTTCACTGCGCCCGGCCGGCCGCCGAAGAGGCGAGGACCTGGTCCACAGCGCGCTGAAGGGGCCGGTGGAGCCGCGGGCGATGGCGCTGCCCGCCCTGCTCGCCGCGGCGGCGCCGGATCCGTTGCAGGCGGCCCTCGAAGCGGTCTGGGCGGCGGTCACCACGTATGCCGAGCGGCACCCGGTGTTCCTCGCCGAGCTCCGGCGCGCCTTCCCCGAACTCGGCGAGCGGCACCGCGGTTGACCTGGAGCGCGCTCCAGGTGCCAGGGTCGGTGCCATGACGGATGCGACGCGGTCCCCGCTGGTGCTCGGGGCGATGATGTTCGGCACCACCATCGACGAGGACACGTCCTTCGCCCTGCTCGACCGGTTCGTCGAGCGCGGCGGCGAATGGATCGACACCGCCGACTGCTACGCGTTCTGGGCGAGCGACACCGGCCTCGGCGGCGACAGTGAACGGATCATCGGCCGCTGGCTCGCCGCCCGGCCCGGTGTCCGCGACCGGGTGCGGATCGCCACCAAACTCGGCGCCGAGCCCCTCGAGGCCGGTTCCTGGCCGGAGCGGCGGGAAGGGCTCTCCCCCGCCGCGGTGCGGGCGGCGTTCGCCGGCAGCCTCGACCGGCTCGGGATCGACCGGGTCGACCTGCTGTGGCTGCACCAGGAGGACCGCTCGACGCCGATCGAGGAGACCGTCGAGGCCCTCGCCGGGCTGCCCGCCGACCGGGTCGGCGTCTCCAACCACCCGGCCTGGCTGGTCGAGCGCGGCCGGGCGCACGCCCGCACGATCGGCGCGCCGCCGTTCGACGCGCTGCAGCTCAACGCGACCTACCTGCGGCCGCGGCCGGGCACCCTCCCGCCCGGGGTCGTGCACCGGTTCGGCGTGCTCAGCGACGAGCAGGCCGACTACGCCGCGGAGCACGGGCTGGAGGTGTGGGCCTACACGCCGCTGCTGTCCGGCGCCTACGACAACCCGGCCAAGGACATCCCCGACGTGTACGACCACCCGGGCAACACGGCCCGGCTGGCCGCCCTGGACGCGGTGACCGCCGAGACCGGGGCGGCCCGCGGTCAGGTGGTGCTGGCCTGGCTGCTGAGCCGGGGCATCCGTCCGATGCTCGGCGGCAGCAAGCTCGACCAGCTCGACGCCGCCCTCGACGGGGTCGAGCTCAAGCTCACCCCCGACCAGGTGGAGCGCCTCGACGCCGCCGACCGGCACGCGTGGGCCGCCCCGTTCGCCCGGCACTGAGGATCAGGGGCGCAGGGCCAGCTTGCCGGTGGTCGACCCGGCGGCGAGCTGCGCCAGCACCTTCGGACCGTCCGCCAGGTCGTGGACGGCCGGCGCCCCGGGCGGGTACACCCCCGCGGCGATGAGCGCGTGCAGCTCCCCGATCAGCCACGCGAAGACGTCCGGTGCCGCCCCGGCCAGCACGCCGATGTGCAGGCCGATCAGCTGGATCTGGTGCCGGAACACCAGATCGGCGTTGGTGACCGGGGCCTCGCCGCCGGCCAGCCCGTAGACAACGACCCGGCCGGTGACGCGCCGGGTGGCCGCCAGGCCGGCGGCGAACCCGCTGCCGCCGGCCGACTCCAGGACCAGGTCGGCACCGGCGCCGGCGGTCAGCCGCAGCACCTCGGCCGTGACATCGGCGGTGCGGTCCAGCACGTGGTCGGCGCCGAGGGCGCGCACCACGTCGTGCTTGTCCCGGGCGGCGACGCCGACGACGGTCGCGCCGTAGTGCTTGGCCAGGCGCACCGCGGCCTGACCGACCCCGCCGGCGGCGGCGTGGATCACGACGGTCTCGCCGGCACCGACACGGCCGAGCGGCTTGAGCGCGGCCAGCGCGGTCGCCCAGTTGAGGACCAGGCCGAGCGCCTGTTCGTCGGCCCAGTCCGGCGGCACGCGTACCGCCGAAACCGCCGGCATCGCCACGTATTCGGCGAACGCGCCCGGCCCGGCACCCACCACGCGCGCGCCGACCGGCGGTCCGGCCACGCCGTCGCCCAGCGCGACGACCTCCCCGGCGGCTTCGAACCCGGCGAGGTAGGGCGCCCGCGGTCCCCCGCCGTAGGTCCCGTGGCCCTGCATCACGTCGGCGAAGTTGACGCCCGCGGCGGTGACCCGGACGAGGATCTCGCCGGCGCCCGGTGCCGGCACCGGCACGTCGGTGACCAGGTGCAGATCGTCGGGGCCGGCAAGCGTGGCCTGCCGCAGGGCTCGCATGGTGGCGTTCCTGGTGGTCATGCGGCGACGCTAAACCTTCACATTGATTGGAAGGTCAAGGCGCCGTGAGGGCGGTCACGCCGTGGACATGATGCGGGCGATGTTGTCCGGGGCGAAGTACTCCGGGATCGGGGTGCTGCCCTGCATCGCGCCGAGGAAGCGGATGCTCTCCGCCGGCGACGCGGCGATCGTGGCGAACAGCGCGGCCATCTCCGGGGCCGGCGGCTCCATCGAGGCGAGGTCTCGGGTCAGGTGCAGCGCCGGCAGGAAGCGTTCGTCGCGGCGGCGCTGGTACTCGGCGAGCGCGGCGTCGAGGTCCGACGGCAGGCCGGCGTCGATCGCGTCGGCGAGCAGGGTGGCGCCGACGAAGGCGTCGGTGATGCCGGACGCGGTGCACGGGTCCTTGTGGTAGCCGGCGTCGCCGACGAGCGCCCAGCCGGGGCCGTGTGAGGTGCGGAAGAAGTTCGGCACGTCGGCGGTGCCACGGAAGCGTTCGGCCCGCTCCCCTGCCGCGAGCCGGTCCGCGAGACCCGGCACGCGCCCGACGGCGGCGAGGAAGTTGCCCTCGATGTCGGCGCGGAAGTCGTGGAACTGGGCGGCGGGGCAGGCGACGAAGACGCAGGCGAGGTCGTCGTTGGTCGGGAACACCACGACGGCGCGGTCGCCGAGCTGGTAGATCTCCGCGAGCGGGCCGGCGACGCCGCGGTAGTACGTGTAGTAGCAGGCGGTCGCGGAGGGCGTCGCGTCGTACAGGGCTGCGCCGACCTCCCGGGCCACCAGCGAGTGCAGCCCGTCGGCGCCGACGACGACCCGCGCCCGGGCCTCGAAATCCGCACCGTGCACGCCGACGACCCGGCCGGTGTCATCGCGCAGCAGGCCCTGCACCGTGGTGGACTCGCGGACGGTGGCCCCTGCCGCGGCCGCCGCGTCGAGCAGGATCTTGTCCAGGACGGTGCGGCGGACGCAGTACGGGTGGGCCGCACCGTCGACGGCCGGCGGCGGGCCGCTGATCGCGAACGGGCCGAAGTCCATGCGGAACCCCGCGAGGGGAGGTGCCCCTGACTCGGCAACCAGCGAGTGCAGGCCCCACTGCCGCAGCAGCGCCATCGCCGGCACGTGCAGCAGGTGCGTGGACAGCACGTCGCTGGGGAACGCGGCCCGGTCCAGCAGCAGCACGCGGTGGCCGCGGCGGGCCAGGAGCATGGCGGTGGGTGCGCCGGCGACGCGCGCCCCGACCACGATCGCATCGAAGTCCATGGACAGCACCGTACCCGGGCACGCTACGCCGTGAGCTGCTCGGCCACGGCGGCGAGGAGGTCGGCGCCGGTGAAGGGTTTCTCCACCAGGTGGACGCCGGGGTCGAGGATGCCGTTGCTGGTGAGGACCGGCTGGGCGTAGCCGGACATGAACAGCACCCTGGTGCCGGGCCGGGCCAGGCGGAGCCGTTCGGCGAGGACCCGGCCCAGCATCCCGGGCATGACGACGTCGCTGAGCAGCAGGTCGATCGGGCCTTCGTGGGCGGCCGCGACCGCCAGGGCGTCGGCGCCGTCGGAGGCGGCGAGCACGGTGTAGCCGCCGCGGCCGAGGATGCGGGTGGTGACCTCGCGCAGCGCCTCCTCGTCCTCGGCGACGAGGACCGTCTGCCCGGCGCCGCCGGGCAGGTCGGCGCAGGGGCTGCCGCCGGCGGTGAGCGGTTCGGCGTCGGTGGCCGGCAGCAGGATCGTGATCGTGGTGCCGAGCCCCGGCTCCGAGTAGAGGCGCACGGTGCCGCCGGCCTGCACGACGATGCCGTAGACGGTGGCCAGGCCGAGGCCGGTGCCGGCGCCGCTGGGCTTGGTGGTGAAGAACGGCTCGAACGCCTTGTCCTGCACGTCGCGGGGCATGCCGGTGCCGGTGTCGGAGACGCGGAGCCGCACGTACAGGCCGGGCTTGAAGCCGTCGCGGGTCATGGAGTGCTCGTCGTCGACGGTGACGGTGCCGGTGTCGACGGTGAGCCGGCCGCCTTCGGGCATCGCGTCGCGGGCGTTGACGGCGAGGTTGACGAGGACCTGTTCGAGCTGGCCGGGGTCGGCGACGACGGACGGGAGCCCGTCGGCCAGCGTGGTGCTGAGCTCGATGTGCTCGCCGATGGAGCGGGTCAGCATCTGCTCGACCTCGGCGATGACCCGGTTGACGTCCAGCGGCACGGGCCGGATCACCTCCCGCCGGGCGAACGCGAGCAGCTGGTGGGTGAGGTCGCTGCCGCGCTGCCCGGCCCGCAGGATCTGCTTGGCGTCCTCGGCGAACGGGGTGCCGGCGCCGTCCTCGACGATGAACTCGGCGTAGTTGAGGATGACGGCGAGGAGGTTGTTGAAGTCGTGCGCGACGCCACCGGCGAGCTGACCGAGGCTCTCCAGGCGCTGGGTGCGCTGCTGGCGGACCTCGTCCATCTGCCGCTCCGCCTCGGCGCGCAGCCGCTCCTGCTCGGCGCGGGCGGCGATGCGCTCGGTGACGTCGCGGATGCCGGCCAGCTCGATCATGCCCTCGTCGGTGCGCAGGACGCTGCGGGTGATGTCGACCGGGACGAGCGTGCCGTCGCGGTGCCGGGCGGCCGGGCCGGACCAGCCGGCGGCCACGGCGCCGTCGGGCAGCAGCCGCCGCACCGGCATGTCCAGCAGGTCGTAGCGGGGGTAGCCGAAGAGCCGCTCCGCCTGGCTGTTGACCAGCGCGACCCGGTTGGTCTCGTCGACGCCGATGAGCGCGTCCGGTCCGGCGTCGATGACGGCCTGCATCTGCGCCTCGGCGCGCTCCCGCTCGCTGATGTCACGGGTGGTGGTCGTGACGCCGATCGTGCGGCCGTCGGGCGCGGCGAGGGGCGAGACCAGCATCGAGACGGTGAAGACGGTGCCGTCCGAGCGTTGGCGCAGCGTCCGGTACGGGTCGACGCGACCTCCCGCCGCGACGATCGTGCGGATCTCGGCCTCGTCGGCCCGGCGCGACGGCGGGATGATGAGGTCCTTGGACCGGCCGAGCATCTCACCCGCGGTGTAGCCGTAGAGCCGCTCGGCGCCCGGGTTCCACGACAGGACGAGCCCGTCGAGGTCGGTGGAGACGATCGCGTCGTGCGAGGACTGCACGATCGAGGCGAGCAGCGACCGGGCCCGGTCGGTGCCGCTCTGGCCACTGAGGTCGTGCAGGACCGCGAAGATGTGCCCCTCCACGACCGACAGCGTGATCTCCGCGGAGAACAGCGTCCCGTCACGGCGGACCGCCCGTAGCGGCTGCCCCACGCGCCTGTCGGGCTGGGTGACCCCCAGGTACGCGCGGACCCGCTCGGCCATCGGCGGGTTCGCCGGGGGCACGAGCACGTTGACGGACTGACCGACGAGGTCGTCGGCGCCGAACATGTCGCGTGCCGCGGCGTTGACGAACGCGATCTCGCCGTCTCCGTCGCTCACCACGATCGCGTCCGGCGCAACCTCAAGCAGGCCGCTCGCGAGCGACTCCGTCCACCGCACCTGACCGCCCCCGCACGTGTGCGCCAAACACTCAGCGTAATGTGACAAAAACGGACAGTAGTCGACTTTCGGAAAGAGGTGCCCTGAGCGAGCTCTGCGAGCGAAGCATGTCGCAGGTTGGGCTCATGCGGACGCCTGGAGCGCAGCGGAAGGCGGCAGCATGAGCGTTGATCCGAACCGCCCGAGCGCCGCCCGCATCTACGACTACTTCCTCGGCGGCACGCACAACTTCGCGGTCGACCGGGAGGTCGCCGAACGGGCGTTCGCCCTGGTCCCGGAGATGCCGCAGATGGCCCGGGACAACCGGGCGTTCCTGCGCCGCGCGGTGCGGCTCGCCGCGTCCCGCGGCATCGGCCAGTTCATCGACATCGGCTCCGGCATCCCGACCGAGGGCAACGTCCACGAGGCCGCCCGCGCCGCCGACCCCGGCGCCAGGGTGGTCTACGTCGACGTCGACCCGACCGCGGTGATCCACTCGCGGCAGATCCTCGGCGACGACCCGCGCACCGTGGTCCTGCAGGCGGACCTGCACCACGTGGACCAGATCCTCGACGACCCGGCGGTGCGCGCGCTGGTCGACTTCGACCAGCCGGTCTGCCTATTGTTGGTCGCGATGCTGCACTTCATCCCGGACTCGCCGGAGCTGCACGCGGCCCTGCGCCGCTACCGGGACGCGGTCGCCCCGGGCAGCGTCCTCGCGGTGTCGCACGGCACCGCCGGCTCGCGCCCCGACCGGCTGGAGGACCTCGCGACCCTGTACGTGCGGACCGGCACGCCGCTGGTGCTGCGCGACCGGGCCGCGATCCTCGGCCTGCTCGACGGCTGGCAGCTGCTCGACCCGGGACTGGTCCACCTGCCGCTGTGGCACCCCGACCCGGGCGACCCGCCGGTCGAGGACCCGGACGCCTACGCCGCCCTGGCCGCGGTCGGTGTCCGGACATGATCTCCGGGCCGGACCTCGACACGCACCGGGTGGCGCTCACCGGGTACTGCTACCGCATGCTGGGCTCCGCGTTCGACGCCGAGGACGCGGTGCAGGAGACGATGCTGCGGGCCTGGCGCGCCGCCGGCCGGTATGACGAGCGCCGGGCCAGCCTGCGGACCTGGCTGTTCGCGATCGCCACCAACGTGTGCACGGACGTGCTGCGCGCCACCGGCCGCCGCGCCCTCGCGGTCGACCTGGCGCCGGCCGGGGTTCCCGGCGGGGACTTCGGGGCGCCGCTGCCGGAGTCCGCGTTCGTCGGCCCGGTCCCGGACGCCAGGGTGCTGCCCGCCGGCGGTGACCCCGCGGACCTGGCCGTGCAGCGGGACACGATCCGGCTCGCGTTCGTCGCGGCGCTGCAGGTGCTGCCGCCGAAGCAGCGGGCGGTGCTGATCCTGCGCGAGGTCCTGTCGTGGTCGGCGGCGGAGGTCGCCACGCTGCTGGAGACGTCCGTGCCGTCGGTCAACAGCGCCCTGCAACGGGCCAGGGCCGCACTGCCCTTCGCCCCCTCACCGCGACGGACCACTGAGGGGGAGATCGATCAGGCACTGCTGGACCGGTACGTCGACGCGTTCACCAACCACGATGTCGACACGCTCGTGACGCTGCTGCACGAGGACGCGACGATGTCGATGCCGCCGTTCTCGTGGTGGCTGTCCGGCCGGGACGCGATCGGCGCCACGATGCGCGCCTCCGACGCCTGCCGGGGCGACGTCCTGCTGCAGGTGCGGGCCAACGGCGGACCGGCGTTCGGGCAGTACCGCGACGGCCGGCCGTTCGCGCTGCTGCTGCTCACCGGCGGGCCGCTGATCACGTCGTCGGTCGCCTACCTGGGCCGGGCCGACCTGTTCCCGCTGTTCGACCTCCCGGCGAGCCTGGTTCACACGGCCTGATCGAGCACGGCCTGATCGAGCACGGCCTGATCGAGCACGGCCTGATCGAGCACGGCCTGATCGAGCACGGCCTGATCGAGCACGGCGTAGGCGGTCTCCGCCTCGGCCCGCACGGCGGCCCGCACGGCCGCCGGGTCGTCACCGGCGCGCATCCGGTCGCGGATGAAAGCGTGCAACGCCCGGTCGACGGCGGCCAACACCGCGGCCCGCCACGTCGCACCGCCGAGCACCTCGGCCAGGGCCTCCTCCGCACGCTGGGAGAGCAGCCTGGCCCGCGCCTGCAGCGCCGGCGAGTCGTCGACGATCTGCCAGAACGCGGCCACGTCCGGGGACAGGCCGAGGGTCGGCTCGCCGCGGTCGAGCTCCTCCAGGAACAGCCGCCGCACCGCGGCGACGGGCGACTCCCCCGGCCGGCGTCCGCGCACCGCATCGGCGAGGCGCTGCACGACCTCGTCCTGCCGGTCGAAGAACAGGTCCTCCTTCGTGGGGAAGTAGTTGAACGCCGTGTTCACCGAGACCCGGGCCGCGTCGGCCACCTCCGCGACCGTGACCCGGTCGAACCCCTTGACCAGGAACAGGCCGAGCGCCGCGTCCGCGATCGCCGTCCTGGTCGCCGCCTTCTTCTCCGCTCGCAGTGCCACGCCGACAATCATAGCGTCACCACAAATTTGGTGTCACACCAAGATTCGTCGTACCGTGACCGCATGTTGCACTTCGGGATCTATCCGGGCGGCCTCGGCGCCGACCTGGACGGCGTCATCACCCCCGGGCCGCCGGAGGACGCGGCCCGCATCGACGAGCGGCTCGATGAGCTGCGACCACAGCTCGTGCGCGGCTACGTGCACTACAGCGACGCCCTCGGCGGGCACCAGGAGGCGCCGCCCCGGCCGGCCCGCCACGCCGTCAACGACCGGCGGCTCGACCTCGTCGCCTGCTTCCACGAGCCGGGCGACGACCTCTCCGGCTGGCTGGCGTACCTGCGCGGGCTCATCCGCGAGCACGGCGACGTCCTGGCGACGCTGCAGGTCGGCGAGGAGGCCAACCACGCCGGTCCCGGTGGCGACGGCGGGTTCCCACAGGTCCGGCGGGCGATCGTGGAAGGCGTCCTGGCCGCCCGGGACGAGGTGGACCGGCTCGGGCTGGACGTGCTGGTCGGCTGCAACTCCACCCCGGTCTTCGACCCCGGGCAGGACTTCTGGACCGGGCTGGGCCGCCTCGGCGGCGCCGAGTTCACCGGCGCGCTGGGCTACGTCGGCCTGGACTTCTTTCCCGACGTGTTCCGTCCGGTACCGGTGGAGGCGTTCGCCGGCGCCGTCGGCGCGGTGCTGCACGGGTTCCGCTCCGCCAGCCTCGCCGCGGCAGGCATCCCTGCGTCGGTGCCGATCCACGTCACCGAGCATGGCTGGGCGACCGGACCGGACCGCTCGCACCAGCGGCAGGCCGACGTCCTGGAAACGGTGGTGCGGACCGTCGACGAGCTGTCCGGGCCGCTGCACATCACCGCGTATGAGCACTTCTCGCTGCGCGACGCCGATTCGAACAAAGCGGACATTATGTTCCAATTCGGGCTGGTCCGCTCCGACTACACGCCGAAACCCGCGTTCGCACGGTTCCGGTCGCTGATCGGGGAACTGGGCCCGTGACACACAACGGCCCGCGCTGTGGCGAGCGCGGGCCGTTGCTGCGAAAGGGAGTGCTGTCTCAGGGCGACTCGCCGAGCGTAACGGTGACCTGCTGCTCGGCGTTGTTGCGCTTGATGGTCATCGAGAGTTTGTCGCCGACCTTCGCGGCCTGCACCGCGTTGATGAGGTCGGTCGCGCCGTTGATCGTCGTGGTGCCGATCTTCGTCACCAGGTCGCCGGTCTTGATGCCGGCCTTGTCCGCCGGCCCGTTGGTCACGACCCCGCCGATCAGGGCGCCGTTGTCGCCGTCGCCGAGCTGCACCCCGAGGTACGGGTGGCTGACCTTCCCGCCCTTCGCGAGCTGGTCGGCGGCGGAGCGGGCCCGGTTCGCGGAGATCGCGAAGCCGACGCCGATGTTGCCGTTGCTGTCCTGGCCGGCGGTGAGGATCGCGGTGTTGATGCCGACGACCTCGCCGGCCAGGTTCACCAGCGCGCCACCGGAGTTGCCGGGGTTGATCGCCGCATCGGTCTGGATCGCGTCGGCGATCGACTTCGCGCCCTGCTCCCCCGAGCTGATCGTGCGGTGCAGCGCGCTGACGATGCCCGCCGTCACGGACCCCTGCAGGCCGAGCGGGCTGCCGACGGCCAGGACGGTGTCGCCGACCCGCAGCGCGTCGCTGTCGCCGAACTTCGCCGCGGTCAGCCCCGACACGTTCTGCGCCTTGATCACCGCGATGTCCCCGGCCGGGTCCGTGCCGACGACCGTGGCGGTGGCGGTCTTGCCGGTGCTGAACGTGACCGTCAGCTTCGTCGCGCCGGCCACCACGTGGTTGTTGGTGATGATGGTGCCGTCGGTGCTCATGATGACGCCGGAGCCCTCGCCCTCCTGCGTCGTGATGTCCACGACGCTCGGCAGGACCGCCTCGGCGACGGCGCCGACCGAGCCACGCTCGAGGTTCGGTGCGGCGTTGCGGGTGACGACGGTCGTCGGCCCGGCATTGTCGTCGGCGAAGTTGGTCGCCACGAGCCCGCCGCCGAACGCCGACACGACCGCGATCACGACCCCGGCCACGATGAGCCCTGCGACCCGCCCGCCCCGGATGGGCTGCTGCGGCTGGTGCCCGTACCCGGGCTGGCCGGACACCGGCGGGTAGCCCAGCGGACCGCCGGACGCGGGCTGCTGGCCGTGGTAGCCGTACTGGCCGGGGTACGCGGGACCGCTCACGGGGTGCGGGCCGGGCGCGTGTCCCGGGGCTTGTCCCGGTGCTTGTCCTGGTGCTTGTCCCAGGGCGCCGACCGCCGGGAACGCGGCAGTGGTCGAGCCGTTGGCCGGCCCGCCGGTGGTCGGGAACGCGCCGGTGCGCTGCGTCATCGGGGTCGTCGGCCAGGTCTGCGTGCCCGGCGCGGCCATCCCCGGCACTCCCGGCGTGACCTGAGCGGCGGGCAGCCCGGGCGCGTGGGCGCCGGTGACGTGCTGCGGGTGCCCCGGCAGCGGCGTGGTCGAGGCGCCGGAACCCTGCAACGCCGGCGGGAACGGCCCGGCCGGGACCTGCCCGGTGCTCTCCCCGGAGCCTTGCACACCGGCCGGCCGCGCCCAGATCGGCGCGGAGGCGTGCGGCGCGGGCGCGGCGGCGTGCGGCGCGGGCGCGGC
>NZ_JBHSIU010000069.1:0-7369 GCF_042653625.1 Dactylosporangium cerinum
GCACGGTCGGTGACGAGCTCGGCGGCCGGTTCGTTGAGTCCTGCCCGGCAGTATGGTCGAGACCGTGCATGTCACTGACCGCCTTTCGGGTCTGCCCGAGCTGACCGAGGTCCGGAAAGTATGGTTCAGCGGCTGGTCCGACGGCCCCGTCACCGGCGTTGCCGTGCACGACGAGCGCGAGTTCTGGTTCGTCATGGTCACCAACGATGACCCTGGTGGGACGTGGGACTTCGAACCTCGCGTCTACGTTGTTCACCGCCTGTCGAGCGAGCAGCTGGCGCAGGCGTGGAGTATGCATCGCGGCTTCGCGAGTGCGGGTCTCCCGGGATGCCTGCACTCGCCGCCGTGCGAGGTCGCGGGTGCCACGGCCGAGGAGCTGGATACGCTGCGCGATCGTTGGCCGCCCGAGGTTGAGGACGACTTCACGGACGCTCCGGCGGTCGGATGGTTCCGGGACACGTAGCGCTTCGGCAGCGGCGAACACCGGCGCGATCCTGCTGACCCACGACGTCGCCGAGACCGTCCGATCCGTGGCCGAGGAATCGGCCGACGTTGCGGCACCGGTCGGCTGGCACCGCGCCCGCCCGGGTGCACTGCCATGACCGGCGCCGGCCAGCGGGCCGGTGTTTCATCCCTGCGGCTGTCGCGTTCTCACCGCGGTCATGGTTTGAAGCCGGCCGTCCAGATCGCGGCTAGGGGGCGAGGACCGCAAGCGCGGCTTCGGCGCACTCGTCGTCTTGCCCGGGCACCGTGCCGCCGCTCACCGCCAGCGCACCGAGGACGGTGTCCCCCCGCACGATCAGCACTGCACCGGCGCCCACCAGGATGGGCACCCGCACGGCCCGATCCAGCTGGGCGAAGAACGCTGGCGAGGTCTCCTGCATCTTGCGCAGTACGGCGCCGTCGCGGCGGAAGAGGGCAACGCTGGCCGCCTTGGTCTCGGCGATCTGAGCTGAGAGCGGCGGTGCGCCGGTCATGCGGCCGAGGGCCTGCAGATGCCCGCCTTCGTCGACAACCGCGACCGTCACCGGTGCGGTTATCTTCGCGGCGTGCTCGTGTGCGCCGGCGATGACCGCCTGAGCCTCTTGGAACGTCAACGGCATAGCGGCCTCCCTGAAGGTTGCGGACAGGTGTCCTTGCCTGAACTAGCCATGCTCAACAGCATGATTGAAGTACAGCTGTAGCGCAATGGGTGTTCAGCTATTCTTGCCGGGATGGACACCAAGGGTCGGCGCAAGCAGAACACCCGCGGACAGGGCGACCTGCTCCGCGAGGAGATCTTGACGGCCGGCGTGCGCATGCTCGACGAACTCGGCGACGATCAGGCGCTGTCGCTCCGCGCGGTCGCCCGCGCCGTCTCCGTCGCCGCGACCTCGGTCTACCTCTACTTTCCCGACCGCGACGCGCTCGTGCTCGCCGCCACCCAACGCTGCCACGAGGAACTCGTCGCCATCGGCGACGCCGCCGAAGCCGCCCACGACCACCACCCCGCCGCACAACTGCGGGCCCGCATCCTGGCACAGGCCGAATGGGCGCAGACCCACCCCGGCCTCTACAAGGTGCTGCATGAAAGCGGCGTCCACCGCCGCCTGGGCATGCCGTTCAAAGAGGTCATGGTCGAACGCACCCGCACCGCCGTGCAACGTTGCATGGACGCCGGCGCCGCCCCGCACGACGACGCGCTCACCGTGACGATCGACCTGCGCACCGCCGTCAACGGCATGTTGGCTCAGCGCATCAACGAACCCGACCTGCCCTGGCCGCCCCTGGCCGACCAACTCGACCGCTTCCTGACCAAACTGGTCGGCCTACAACGCTGACGCGATGGAGTTCGGTTGTCCGGTGCGCCGATCGATGATCGCGACATCCGCTCGTCGGCATGTGCGAAAACATTGCTACACCACGGTTTCCGCTCGGGCGTGGTCCGGCTCGGTGGGGTCCGTTGCTGTGCTTTGCTGCTGTACTGCTGGCGGGCCGAGTCGAGGTCTAGGCTGGCGGCATCGACTACGCAGATGCTCGGCTCACGCCGCTTCCGGACCCGTGGCGCCAACTTTCGTCTGAGGAACGGCCTGCCCTGATGGCCGAGTTGGTGGCGGAGTTGCCGCCCGGCCATCCGTTGCACGGCCACGAGTTCATCCCGACCATTCGTTGTGACGGTTGTGATGCCGTGGTCTTTTCGGTCGAGACCGGTCCGCCCTGGTTCGTGCTGGTGCACCTGACGTGGTCTCGGACGGCCGAGCGGGTGCCGTGGCCGATGTTTCGCCCGCTTCCGGTCCCGTTCACGGCGGTCCTGGCTGGCCATGACCACCAGATCCGTGAAGACGACGATTTGCGTGGTCGGCCATGACTCGGACCACGGGCCGCGCCGTCTTCCCACGCAGGGTCGTGGCCGGCGTCGTCGTGCCGGCAGTGGAGTGACCGTCGATCCCACCCGTGTCGGGTGATCCAGTCGCAGCGCGAGAATCCGATGCGCCAACCCGTCGACCACCTGCCCCCGTGCAGCGCTACGCAAGCTGGTACGTGAAACGTCGCGCGTCAGCCGATGACGAGCCGGGCCAGCATCACCGTGTCGGCGCCGTCGGGCGTCGTGCTGAGCCCGAGCGCCTTGAGCGGGATCCCGAACGCCTCGCCGCCGACGTGGAAGAGCGCGGCCGTCGCCTGCGGGTCGGCGCCGGTCATCGCGGTGCGGAACAGCGGGTCGTCGGCGAGGACGCCCGTCGTGCTCTCGGCGAGCGGCCCGGTCCGCATGACGATGTGGGCGTCGCGAGTGGTGACCGCGATGTGGGACCACGCGGCAAGACGGGCGGTGGCGGCCTGGGTCTGTGCCGCCGCGGCGGCGTCGGCGAGCTCGAAGTCGACGAGGATACCCGGCGGGTCCATGAGGCCGCTCGAGAGACTCGGCTGCGGACCGGCGATGGCGTAGGCGACGGACTTCGCGCCGGCGGCGGCCTGGGTGACCGCGTCGAGGTTGCGCTGGGCTTCGTGGGCCTCGATGGCAGGGCCGTCACTCATGCTCACGAGGCCGCGCATGTCGCCCGTGTAGATGGTGCCGTAACCGGGGATGACGGAGGCCGTGCCGATGGACTCCGCATCGCTGGGCAGCGGCGGCAGGCCGGTCCCGTCGAGCAGTCCGTGCATCGAGAGGAGCGCAGCTGGAAACAGGATCTGCGTCGGGTTGGCGCCGAGGTACCCGACGTTGCCGGGCACGACGCCCGCGGCGGTCACGCCGGCGGGCAGCTGACCGAGGCGGCCGGCCGCGGCGGGCGGCCCGGCGGCGAAGTACGGCAGGTCGTGCGCGCCGATGAGGCGGCCCCGCACCTCCATGCCGCCGCCCTCCGCGCGGGCGCCGACGAGGAGCCGGCCGTTGGCGGCGGGCAGCGGATGCTTCGGGTCGTCGAAGAGCCGGGGCAGGCCGACGTCGTCGGCGTCGAGTCCGTAGGAACGCACGTCGCGCCCGAAGTCGAACCACCCGAGCATCGGCAGGTCCTCGGGCATACCGGCGCGGGCACCGGCGAACACCGGGTCCGCCGCGAGGGTCGGGGCCTTCGCTGCCGCATCGGCGACAGCCTGGGACCCCTGCCCGGCGAACGCGATCAGCGCGTAGTCCTCACGGATGACGATGCCCGCCGCGTCTGGGCCTTTCGCCCGTACGGTGGAGAGGGCCTTGTCCTTGTCTTTGAGCAGCGTGACGAGGAGCGTCGCGGGACCGGAGGGGGACGTCCAGCGCGCGATCCCGAAGCGGTCACCGAGCCAGGGGGCGGCCTCTTCGAGGGTGATCGACGCACCGGACCCGGCGAGCAGGGCCCGCTGGACGCCGGTGAGGGAGTTACGGGCGCCGGGCGCCTTGCCCAGCAGGCCGTCGAACGCCAGCCGCTGCTGCACGCCCGGCTGCAGGTCGAACCGTGCGAACGACGCCACGTCGGCGGGCACCACCTGCTCCGGCAGCATCCCGGACGGCTTCTCCCAGGTCCGGGTCGCCGCGAAGGCACCGCCACCGGCGATGGCGGCAAGGACCACGACAACAGCAACCACAGCTGCGGTACGGCGACGGCGCCGCGAACCGTCCACAGTGGCCAGGCTCGACGGCTGCTCGGTGCCCACTCCGGCGAGAGCGATCGGATCGCTCGCGGCGGCGGCGTCCTCTACATCGGCGACCGCTACATCACCGACCGGGCCGCTCCCGGCCACCGACGCAGCCGGCTCGACGGAATCGGGCAGCGCGGCGGGACCCGACAGCTCGCAAGGAGCCGAGACCTCAGGACCGGCACCCCGGCCGCTCTCGGTGGACGATGCAGTCTCGCTGTGCTCGAACAAAGACGAACCCCCGCTAGATGTGGACGCGCGCATCGTAGCGGGGCTGTCGATCCAGGTGCTCCCGGCCCTTTCGGCCCGCTCCGTCGTGCTGTCCATCGACTCCATCGCGACTGTCACAAGCGGCCCACCCCGAGCCGTCAAGGTCGTCAGGGTGATGTTGCATGAGGACCGAGTCTGCTGTGGCTGGCGCCCGGACCTCGCACGCTCACAGGCGATGTGCCTGTACTCGGTCGGCGTTGAGTCGCGAATCCGCGCCTCGGTCGTGGTCCGGGACCGCCGTCCGGCGCTGGAGCTGGCGTATTACGCCGACTCTGAGGGCGCGCCGCAGGTTGGGCAAGGACCCGCGTCGGTGTGGAGAGGTCGGCCACCTGACGGCAGTCGGCCCCGCGCCGCGAGGGCCAGCGAGCTCCGGGCTACGGACCACGACCGGGAACTCGCCGCCGGCCTGCTCACCAAGGCGCTCGCGGCAGGTTCGCTCGGTGTCGATGATACTTGGCAAGCGGATCGCGGCAGATCCGGACGCCCAAACAATGTTGACCTTGGAAACTTTGGCTGGTTCTGGGCAGAAACTGCGGGCTCAGATTGGACGACGCCGCGCGCCTCGATCGACGAACGTAACAGAGCTCTTGGCCGAGCTCATCGTTCCCGAGTCGATGGCAGTACCACTCGGAAGAATCTTGGTCGGCCTGTAGACACGGGAAGCGGTCTCAGGCGAGTCACCTTCGATCCGAGGCGTTGGCGCCTCGTCGCTACGGAGAGGACGCCTGATGGGCGCAGGTTGGGAGCTGCTGGCGAGTTCCGGTTTGTTGCTGTTGCTGCTGGAGCTGCTGCGCTGGGTTCGCGAGATAAGCCGGCTGCGCAGTGCTGAGCGGCTGGCCCGCCATGCCCGACCAGGGCTGCGCGTGTCGGTGTCATCGCGGGAGGCGCAGCACGGGCTGGAGCTGACTGTCGAGAACCGGTCAGTTGCCCGCGGAGCTCGTGCGGATCGGCGTCGAACTCGTGGGCAACGACCACGATGACATTCATGGCTGATCGGCGCACGACATCGCCTGCCGAGACTCCGTTGGCCGGGTTCGAGCAGTTCTACGAGTCGTCATTTCAAAGGGTGGTCGGCCGGGTCTTCCTCATCGTGGGGGATGCCCACCTGGCGGAGGAACTGGCGCAGGACGCCATGGTGGAGCTGATGGCTCAATGGGCTGGCAGGCGTGATCGGCCGGCGGAGTCGAACACCGCGTGGACGGTGGGCATCGCTGCCAACCTCGCCCGCCGCCATTGGCGGCGGCTCGTGGTCCATACGAGAGTCCTCACTCGACTGGCAGGAAGACGCCAGGCGGGTGCGAGTTCCATCGACGAACAGACGATCGTTCATGTCGACACGTACCGGAGCCTGGCAGCGCTTCCGAGGCGGCAGCGGGAGATCGCGACGCTGTGGGTTCTCTGCGACATGACAGCCGAGGAGATCGCTGATGCTCTCGACATCAGCGCCTCCGCGGTGCGCACTCAAATGCAGCGCATTCGCAAGCGCCTGGCCACCGACGGCACCGGCAATTTGCGGCCGAGACGGGGGGTGAGGAGTCATGACCTTTCAGCGGCGCGGACATGCCGACGACCAAGTTCGGCGTGTGCTTGTCCAGGCAGATGACCTGGTTCAAGAACATCTGACGGTCAATGTGAATGTAGGTATGGCGGATCTGATGGAGCGCCGCGCTCGTCGCGATCGATATGCCCGGCCGCTCACGCGCCGGTTGCGGCAACCGTTCATGAGGCGCTGGCGGCCACTCGAACCGCTCGTGGTCATCGACCCGCCGCACGTCGTCAAAGCCGACGGACAGCAGGCCTCAACGCGACCCCTCCCACTCCTCCGCGGTCTCCAGCGTCGAACCACGATGCCCGTAACCGTCGCGACAGCTGCCATCACGGTCGCGGTCGGCCTTGTTGTCGGGTTCGAACAGCGTCAACAGGACTACGTCACGAGGGACAAGCCAGCGGTCATCCACCTGCGCGACACATCCGGACGTATAGCGGAAGTAGTGTTCAGTCCCCACGGCGACGTGCTGGCCATCGTCAACAGCAAGACCGGAACGGTGCAGTTCTGGAACCCGACCAGCGGCCGACCCATCGGGCAGCCTCTACGCCACAGCGGCGTGACAGCGGCGGCGTTCAGCCCGGACGGCAGGACGCTGGTCACGGCCGGCCTCGACGAAACGACGGTGTGGAACCTGACCACCCCCTCACCCGCCGCGCGGTCTCAGTACCTCACCGGCGTGACAGCTGTGGCGCTCACCCTGGACGGCAGAGCCCTGGCGACCGCCGGCCCGGCCGGCTTGAAGCTGTGGAACCCCGTCAGCGGTAAAACCGAGCAGTCCCTCTCCATCACCACCGGTGCAACGGCCGTGGCGTTCAGCCCAGACAGGACATTGCTGGCGGCCGCCAGCAGCGCCGACGGAACCGTGCAGTTGTGGAACCCGGCCACCGGCCGACCCATCGGGCAGCCTCTACGGCACAGCGGCGTGACAGCGGTGGCGTTCACCCCGAACAGCACACTGCTGGCCACCGCCAGCAGCGCCGACGGAATCGTACGGCTGTGGCAACTGAAGTGACCAAACCACCGGCACTCAACGTGGCTCATCCCCCGCGGAAGTCCACCACCGTTCCGAGCGCTCCGGGAACCTCCTTGCGCAAGATCAGGTGCACTGTATTCGGCATGACCGCGCCGCAGCAGCCCGGACAGTTGCGCCCCGTAGCGATCGGATCGCGGCATGAGCGTGCACCGGGCAGTGGTCGATGCCGATTTCGGCGAGCCGGTACGGCAGCTGCGAAATCCGTATGATCCGCGCTGTGGAGAGCAGGCCTGGGACGACTCGCTGGTACGGGTCGATGTCCGGATGGAACGCCGACTATGCGCCCGCGCCGGAGCAGTTGCGTCGCCAGCGGTCTCGCCTGCTCGCGCTGGTGGGTCAACGGCTGCGGGCCGGCTGGGTCGGCTGGGAGCTGGCAAGAGACAGGTGGCAACCGGTCATCCCGGTGGTGCTGGAGTTCGACGGCGGTGTGCAGC